>NZ_FNNO01000001.1:0-721784 GCF_900106985.1 Hydrobacter penzbergensis
TCTACACGAACTATTCGCTGAACCCATACAACAAAATTTCAAAGAGCAAAAAGATAATCAGTTGAAATTCTTTTAATTAAGACGAAACGTTAATGTTCAAATGTCTAAAAGGCGGGGGCATCTTTGGTGTGGTTTTCTGGGAGAAAGGGTTACCATTGCCGGACAGGCCATATTGTACATGAAAGGAACTTATTCGCTGTCATGAGTGAACAACAACTACAGGGACACCAGTTACTCATTTATACCGATGGCGCTGCAAGGGGTAATCCCGGGCCTGGCGGTTATGGTGTGGTACTGCTATGGGGACAACAACGCAAAGAATTATCGGCCGGCTATCGTCTTACCACCAACAATCGTATGGAATTGCTGGCTGTGATCGTGGCACTGGAATCGCTCACTAAAAAAAATATTCCACTCACCATCTATACCGATAGCCAGTATATAGTGAATGCCGTAGAAAAAAAATGGCTAGACAACTGGATACGCACCGATTTCAAAGGAGGGAAAAAAAATAAAGACCTCTGGACGCGTTATTATCAACTCACGCGCCATTACAAACCGCGCTTTGTATGGGTGAAGGGACATGCCGATAATGCCCTGAATAACCGTTGTGATGAGCTCGCTACAGCAGCGGCCGACGGCAAACATTTATTGATTGATGAAGGATATGAACGATCACTCAACGTCTGATGATCCGCCAGGCACGAATGCTTTGAAGATGGTACAAGGTCCGGATGCATAAATAGTATATTCCGCCCCCGGCAGCATGGCCACTGCTTCTCCCCTTTTCAGCACAAGGCTGTTATCGATCAATGCGCCGCCATCTGTTACAATGCATATTTCAAGCGAAGCAGCCCGGCTGGTATAAGAAAGTCCGCTATTGAGTTCAATTTTGCTGATACCAAAATCAGGCACAGGGCATGGATAAACGGTTTCTCCCGGAAGCACTGTTTTTCCATTCAGAATTTCAGGCACTACTTCTTCAAAAATGGTATGCTTCATGAGCTCCGGCACATCAATGTGTTTGGATGTGAGTCCGCCCCGTAACACATTATCGCTATTGGCCATCAACTCTATGTTTTGTCCCTGCAGGTATGCATGCGGAATACCTGCACCCTGGAATATGGCCTGGCCGGGACTGAGCCGAACAATGTTGAAAAAATAAATCGAAAAAATACCTCTGTCAATATCCGCTCCTTCAGGCTGGTAAGCATACCATTCCGCCACCCACCATGCAGGGTGCGACGGGTCGATGGTCCCTTCCTGTTTCAACCGGATGGCTCTTTTTACCAATGTAGCCAATAAAGCACTTACTTCGGCTTGTCCCATTTCCATCACCAGCTGGTACAAAGCCTTAACGCCCGCTTTCTTGAAATAAGGCAGGAACACATTGAATTCGGGCACTTCACTCAACAACTTTTCCAGCGCCGCTTTGGATTTAAATCCATGTAATAGCCAGAACTCGCTCAACGCTACCATCACTTCGGGTTTATGGTTTCGGTCTTTATAGTTGCGATGTGGTGCGTTCAATGGTATGCCCTCCGCTTCTTCCGCATCATATCCTTTTTCCGCTTCTTCCTTGGTAGGGTGCACTTGTATGGAAAGCATCTGCTTTACATCGAGCACTTTGAAGAGATAAGGCAATTCACCAAAAGCCTGGTACACTTTTTCACCCAGCATAGTTACCGGGTGATAGCTGATGGCTTCATATAATGATTGATTCCCTTTAGAAGAGATGAGTTCAGAAGGTGCAGAAGGATGTGCGCCCATCCAGTATTCTGCAAAAGGTTTTTTCTGTTCATTGGAAATACCCAAAAGACCCGGAATAAATTCCGCTCCGCCCCAAGCGTAGTGTTGCACTTTACCTTGCAGTCGTATGATTTTATCGCTTTGTTGTTGCATCGATGAAACCCGTTAAACTTTTAAAAAACTACACATAGCAAATATCATACACAAGAACGAGAATTTAATGAAATCAAAGTTAATATGTTACACCATTTACACACTGGCAAAATGGGCGAGCAACTCGCGGCAAACTACCTGTACGAGGCCGGGTATACCATTCTCCATCGCAACTGGCGCCACCGGCATTGGGAAGTGGACATCATTGCCTGCCGCGGCAACCGTTTGCATTTTGTAGAAGTGAAAACCCGGCAAAACCTCAGCTATGGCCTGCCCGAAGAAAGCATTACCAAAGAAAAAATGCAGCACCTGCGCAATGCGGCGGAAGCCTACCAATACCTCCATCCGCAATGGCAATACCTCCAGTTCGATGTATTGGCCATTACATTGAACAACCAACAAGCCGCAGCATTTTTTTTGATCGAGGATGTTTACTTTTAAGGATGAAAACACGTATTTGCCTATTGATATTCTTATTGCTGGGAACCCTGCATACAGGCCATGCTCAGATGAAAGACCCGCTCGATACGTATTACCAGACCAGTGAAGTGCAGCCGCTGATGGCCATGTACGAGGCGGATAAAGGCAGCCTCAGCCGTTTTTATACGATTATTAATTCGCCGGAAAGAAGAGAACGTTTTCAACGCTTCAACCGCGATTACCTGGCCAGGCTGGAACAACTGAATTTCGATTCAATGCAGGTGAGCAGCCAGGTAGACTTTCTGTTGTTCAAGCGGGAACTCAACAATGAACTGTACCAGCTTAACAAAGAAGAAAAAGAGTACAAAGCCATCCATCGCTACCTGTCTTTTGCCGACAGCATCTACCGCTGGGAGCAACTCCGGCGCCGCGGCGCTTATATGCCTGCTGAATCCATAGCATTACAAATGCAACAGATGTTGCGGCGGCTCGACCGGCAGGTATCGATCCTGCAAAACCAGGAAGCCCCATTGCCCATGCCACTGGCCCTTCGTGCAGAAGGCACCGTCAAAGGATTACAGGCGGCACTGAAAAGTGTTTACAATTTTTATTATGGTTACGATCCGGCTTTTACCCGCTGGATATATGGTCCCTACCTGGCGCTTGACAGCGCGCTCACCTTTTATGCTACACTGTTAAAAAATAAAGGCAATAAGACCGGATTGCAAAAACCAGATGCCAGCAGCATTGTAGGAACACCCATTGGCAGGGATGAACTGATACGCCAGTTGCAGTATGAAATGATTCCCTATTCACCCGAAGAACTGGTAACCATTGCCAATAAAGAATTTGCCTGGTGCGATACAGAGATGCTGAAAGCTTCGCGCGATATGGGTTTTGGAAACAATTGGAAAGCCGCACTGGAAAAAGTAAAAAACACTTATGTGCCCGAAGGACGGCAGCCGCAGATGATCATGGATCTTTATCACCAATCCATTGATTTCATCAAACAACATGATATGGTGACCATTCCGCCGCTCGCCGAAGAAACCTGGCGCATGACCATGATGTCGCCTGCACAACAACTGGTAAGTCCTTTTTTCCTCGGAGGAGAATTGCTGCAAATCTCTTATCCTACCAATACCATGGATTCTGCTTCCCGCATGATGAGCATGCGTGGCAATAACCCGCATTTTTCAAGGGCTACTGTTCACCATGAACTCATTGCCGGACATCATTTGCAAGGGTTCATGAACAACCGCTTCAAATCGTACCGCAATTTCGAAACACCATTCTGGACAGAAGGTTGGTCGCTCTACTGGGAATTCCTTTTATGGGATGCGCAATTCCCGCGTTCCCCTGAAGACCGCGTAGGCATGTTGTTCTGGCGAATGCACCGTTGCGCGCGCATCATCTTTTCGCTCAATTATCATTTGGGTAAATGGACACCCCAGCAGTGTATCGATTTCCTGGTAGCACGTGTGGGACATGAAAGGGCCAATGCAGAAGGTGAAGTGCGCCGCTCATTTACCGGGGGATACGGACCACTTTACCAACTGGCATACATGACAGGCGCTTTCCAGTTTTATGCGTTGAAAAAAGAACTGGTCGACAGCAGCAAGATGAGCCTGAAAGCATTCAATGATGCTATACTACGGGAAAACAATATGCCTGTTGAAATGGTAAGGGCTATCCTCACCAATCAACCACTCAAGCGCGATTTCACTACATCCTGGCGTTTTTACGACGTAGCACACTGACCGGCTATTTTCCAAATTTCTTTTTCAGAGCAGACAGCGCATCATTCACACTCAACGTACTAAGATCTTCTTCTTTCTTGGCAAAAGATTTAGGATTCCTGTTGTTGCCCTGCGATGCGCGTTGCCCTCTGGCAGGCGCTTCTTCAGTTTGTTTGATGGAAAGAGCGATACGTTTGCGGGGCACATCTACTTCCAGCACTTTCACATTCACTTTCTGACCCAATTTCAGCGCTTCACCCGGATCGCTGATATACTGGTGTGCAATTTCACTTACATGCACGAGTCCGTCCTGCTTAACGCCGATGTCGATGAAAGCGCCGAAGCGGGTGAGGTTGGTTACTATGCCCGGCACCACCATGCCTGTAGATACGTCTTCTATTTTGTAGATATTGGCAAACTCAAACTGTTCCAGTTCGTTTCGTGGATCGAGGCCTGGTTTCTTTAGTTCATTGATGATATCACGAATGGTTAATTCACCAAATTGTTCAGATACATATTTTTTCGGATCAATCTTTTTCAGCAATGCTTCCGACCCGATCAAAGCCTGTACATCTACCGCCAGGTCGCCTGCCATCTGTTGTACCAATGTATACGCCTCGGGGTGCACAGCACTTGCATCAAGTGGATTGCCACCTTCCTTGATACGCAGGAAGCCGGCGCACTGTTCGTAGGCCTTACCTCCCAGCCTGGGCACTTTCAGTAATTGTGCACGGTCGTTGAATTTTCCAATTTCATTCCGATACTTCACAATATTATCCGCCAGCGTGCTGCCGATACCACTCACGTAACTCAACAAATGTTTGCTGGCGGTATTCAGGTTCACGCCCACACTGTTCACACAACTTACTACCGTTTGATCGAGCCTTTCTTTTAGGCGGAACTGGTTCACATCGTGCTGGTATTGACCAACGCCGATGCTCTTGGGATCTATTTTCACGAGTTCGGCCAGTGGGTCCATCAGGCGGCGACCGATACTCACTGATCCACGAACCGTTACATCATAATCAGGAAATTCTTCACGGGCGGTTTCAGAAGCGGAATATACAGACGCTCCATCTTCATTTACCAGGAATACCGGTAAACCCAAAGCCATCTTCTTGATGAATTGTTCTGTTTCCCTTCCTGCCGTACCGTCGCCAATAGCAATAGCTTCTACCTGGTATTGTTTCACCAGTTCTTTGATCTTGTGCTCACTCTCATAAATACGGTTGTTCTCGTGCACATAGATCAGGTCTGTTTTCTTCAATTCTCCTTTTTCATCCAGGCATACCACTTTACAACCGGTACGATATCCGGGATCGATGGCCAGTATACGTTTGCTGCCCAAGGGAGCGCTCAGCAATAACTGGCGCAGGTTTTCTGCAAACACATTGATGGCTTCTTCATCGGCCTTTTGTTTCAGCGCTGTTCTGAATTCACTTTCGAGACTCGGCTGTAATAAACGACGGTAAGCATCTTTAAGCGCTTTCTTCACATGTTCATTCCAGGGATTCATGCTTTTAACATAAGATTCTTCCAGCATCAGCAGCGCTTCTTCTTCAAGTGGTGCAATGCTCATGCGCAGGAATCCTTCCAGGAATCCGCGCAATATGGCCAGTGTACGGTGCGAGGGTATCTTATGAATGGGCTCCGAAAAATCGAAATAATCTTTGTATTTAACGCCTTCTGTTTCTTTATCGGTCATCACTTTGCTCTGCATGGCGCCGGTTTCTTCAAACAGCTTACGCAGTTTGGCTCTTACCTGTGCATCTTCATTAACGGTTTCAGCAATGATATCACGCGCACCTTGCAGCGCTTCTTCAGAAGTTTTGATTTTTTCGTTGATAAAAGAAGTTGCTATTTCTTGTATATCTCCCGGCTCCTGCGCCAGCATCAGTATGGATAAGGGTTCTAAACCATTCTCTCTCGCCGTTTGCGCTTTTGTTTTGCGTTTGGGTTTATAGGGCAGGTAAATATCTTCCAGTTCTGCAATGGTAGTAGCCGCATTCAATTTATGCTGCAAAGCCTCCGTCATTTTATCCTGCTCATTGATGGCTTTTTCAATAAAAGTCCTGCGTTCAGTAAATTCTTTCAGGAATTTGGCCTCGTCTTGTACTTGTTGTATCTGCACTTCATCCAGTCCGCCTGTTTTGTCTTTACGGTAACGCGCAATGAAAGGGATGGTGGCGCCTTCTGCAAACAGCGATAAAACGGCTTCAACCTGGGTAGTTCTTACATTCAGCCTGGAAGAGATCAATGGAGCAAATTCGGTCATTGGATTCGTGTTAATTCATTACGTGATCAAAATAAGGGCTGCGAATGTAGGCAATACCTGCAATAATATAATTTAGAATAATGAGGCAGGATTAACAGATAAAAACTCCTCCCATGACAACCCTGCTTTGCCAACCAACAGTACCTTATGAGGATGGAATTGTTTTTTCAAGAGTTCCATCCCTGTCGACCTCCGCATTCCGGTGCCGCCAATAATGTATCTGGAATTGGGGGTTTGAGCCCCGCGTTTTGCGTATAATATCTGCTGCATAGGCTTCTATGCCAGCGATAAACCTGCTATCTTCCTGGGTTGCCCTATAAGTGACTGTAAATGAGGTCTTTCAAACATGATTTACAATTTACTCAATATAATGAGGAAAGTTATTCAATGGTTTATAATAACGGATACTTACTTCCACTTAAAACGCAATAAACTTCGTTTTTAAAAGTAAATTACTGGCTTATTTCAGCAAACAATAAAAAGCAAATTTTAATTCGCTTTTTATTGTTTGCTGCGTATTATTAGTAAATTTGTGTTCAAAAGCGAAGTATAATGCAGAATTATGCTATCAAAATAGGGGAAATCATTAAACAAAGACGGGAACTCCTGGGTTTATTACAGCCCCAGCTTTCAGAATTATCGGGCGTGAGTACCCGTACTATCCAACTGGTGGAACAGGGCAAAGGTAATCCTTCCCTGGATACCCTGCTCAAACTGGCTGAACCGTTGGGGCTTTTTCCAATGCTGTTACTGAAAGACACCACTAAAATAGATGCATCATGAGAGAAGCGAAAGTTTTTTATAATGGGCGCTTCGCAGGCATTCTGACGCAGTTGAAAAACGGCTACCGCTTTCGCTACGACCCGGAATATCTTGCCGGGAGCCATAGCCGCAGCGTGAGCCTGACCCTGCCTTTACGAGCAACAGTTTACGAAAGCGAAACGCTGTTCCCTTTCTTTGTAAATATGCTCAGTGAAGGGGCCAATAAAGCTATGCAAGTGCGCCTGCTGAAAATTGATGAAAGAGATTATTTTGGCCTGTTGCTGGCCACCGCGGGCCATGACAGTATCGGGCCTATCACCTTAGAAGAAATAAAATGAGCTTACCCAATATTCAATACTGTCCTTCAACACTGCAATCGGGATTTAACACCTATAGCCCGGCTGCTCAACTGACTTTGTTCGGCAGCCGCTCCAAGAAGGTTTCGCATGTTCTTCCGTTTACAGCACCCGGTATTAATGCCATACAAACCCAGGAGTTTAATGAGAAGAGAAAGCGCATCAGCATCAGTGGCGTACAGGAAAAATACAGCCTGAAGCTAGAAAAAAATGAATTGCTATTGACTGATACAGCCGGCACTCATATCCTCAAGCCTATCCCCGCAGAACGGCTGGACCGGGTGGGCGACCTGTCCGCCAACGAGCACCTGACCATGCAAATTTCCACGCAGATATTCGGTATTAAAACTGCTGCCAACGGGATGATTTTTTTCGAGGATGGCTCGCCCGCCTATATCACCCGGCGCTTCGATTATAAGCCCAACAGCCGGGAAAAATACCTCGTTGAGGACTTTGCTACCCTGCTGGCTAAATCACCCGAAAAAGAAGGCCATGATTTTAAGTATAATGCATCTTACCTGGATATTGCAGAGCATATCCGGCGGTACTGCGCAGCCACGCCTGTGGTGCTCCTTGGCTTTTTCCGGCTATTATTGTTTAATTATTTGATTGCCAACGGAGATGCCCACCTAAAAAACTTCTCGCTGATGGAAACAGACCAGGGAGATTTTGTATTATCGCCGGCCTACGACCTGCTTTGCACGGCCCTGCACCTTAACGACAGCCCGCTCGCCCTGCACGGGGGATTGTATGAAAAAGATTACGAGGAAGCAGGCTTTGCCGCCTTCGGCTGTTATACAGCTTCTTCTTTCAAGGCATTTGCCAAAAAAGCAGGGGTAGCGGATCGTTTGGCCAACCGCGAAATTGAACGAACACTAGCTTGCGTCCCTGGCGCCATAGCATTGGTGAAGCGTAGTTTTTTGAGCGATGATGGTAAGGCGAAATATATATCAATGGTGGAGGGACGAAAGAACTGCCTTTTGCTCAATTCGTAAAACACAATATCAAATAAGCTTCGTCGTTACAAATTTATCTCCATAAGCTTCGATGAAATGCTTGTCTTCGTGCAAAACAAGAATCACTTTGACATGCTCTTTATAATAACTGATACTCAGCCTTTCTGCGATAAAAAGGCCATTCTCTAAGTAGTTCTCGAGTTTGCGCACCTCCTTTTTATTTTCGATGAATTCGGAAAACTCAAAGTCTACCGTGTCACCCGTATTAGGGATAACAGGCGGGTTAACAATAGTAAAGCATTCACTGGTAATTGAATTAAAATTAACCTGTAAAAAAATATCCATAGCTGATTTTTTTAATGATAAGATAAAATATGCTAATCAAGGATTGAATTGATGAGGTCACTGGACATCACCGAACGCTTGACACTGAAGCCTTATGATTTTCTTGTAATGTTTATTGTCATGATGCCTTACCCTTGTTTGTCAGCAAATTGTTTATGATTAGCCCATACGCACTACTTTAGCCGGGTAGCGTTCTGTGTAATTCCGGATCATGGAGCGGATCACTTCGTTTTCCGGGTAATGCGTGAGGTGCGATTTGAGGGTATTCAGTTCCGTAATGCTGATATCCTCCGTAATGGTACCCATTCCGTAGAATACACCCTCTTCCACTAATACACAACTTTGTTTATCGCGGATGAGGAAGGTTTCTTTTTGAGAATGCAACCAGGCGATGGAGTCTTTTACCTGTTGATTATATTCGGTAACATCCGGTAAAACAGCCGGACTGTTCTGATCGAGGAAACAAAGCGAGGGATCCAGTGCAAATTGTTTTACCAGTTTCCACAACGCACGATGCGCATCTACCAGCAAACCATAAGAAGCCAGCGGTTCCAGGTGCTTTCTTTTTTTATCGATGGCCAGTCGCAGGTATCCGCGGCTGTCTTCGAAAAGATAGATGCCCCATAACTGCTCGAATCTTTTCTGGCTCTTGTTCTGGATGGGCCAAAGGCGTTTGATCTCTACGCTTTCGAACAAAGAAGCAATGAATTCAGTTGGACAAACCGTACACGTAACTGAATGGATGGTTCGTAAGAACTCCTGCCTTTTTTTGCTCGTATCCAATCCGGAAAAATGGCTCAATACCCTTTTCTTCAGGTTTTTGGCCTTGCCCACATAGATCACTTTGCCCTTGACATCATGAAAATAGTAGACCCCTGGTTCTTTGGGTAGGTTTACAACCTGGTCTTCGGACAGGTTGGCCGGCAACAACTGGCTGTGGTTCTCCTTTTTCAACATTTCCTTGATCAACCGCAGGCCGTTGTTCTGTAGTACCAGGTCCAGCACCTGCGATGTGGCCATCGCATCGCCCCCTGCCCGGTGGCGGTTTTCAATAGCTATACCCAGCTCGCGGCAGAGATGGCCCAGTCCGTATTTGCGATAACCAGGGAACACTTTCCGGCTTAAGCGGATGGTGCACAATTTTGGCGTATTCAACTGAAATCCAGCCTGTTGCAAGTGATATTTTACAAAAGAAAAATCGAAGTTCACGTTGTGGGCCACAAAAACCCGGTCGTGCAGTAGGTTATAAATATAGGGTGCTACTTCCTCAAAAGAGGGTGCGGCAGCAGTCATGGTATCGGTGATACCGGTCATGTTGGCAATGAAAGCCGGGATGGGTTGCTGCGGGTTCACCAGGGTCTCATATTTTCCCTCCACTTCGGTGCCATTATGCAATACAATGGCGATCTCGGTAATCCCGTGTTGCTGGGGAAATCCGCCGGTGGTTTCTATGTCAACAATTGCAAATTGCATCTGCTTATAAAACTTGTAAATTCGGTAATAATGGCGTATCTTACAACTAAGATTTAAAACGCAAGCCTGGCATGAATTTCAGCCCCGGCACCCTCTATTAGCTTGCGACGTTTTCGATGTTATAACCTGTATCCTGTGACAGCCACCCCCTGTCCATGTCTGAATGAAACACCATCAACAATCATTTTTAAAATTGTTTGTTATGGAAAAAGCTCGACACAACCATCATGTTCACTTATCAGCAGAACAGATCAGGAATGGCATCATTGTTATTGTAGTTGCCGTTACCGTGATACTGATTTCTTATTTTGAATTAAAAGGAAGACTGGGTTAATAACCAATCTATTCCTTCTGCCGGTCAGTGAGCCAGTCCGCGGATACTTTCGCGGAGAAAATAATGTATTCCCCCTGCCATGCTGAAAAATATTTCAGGCATCTGTGTAACTTTATGCCCCAACAAACGTTTACTATTATTAAAAAAGTTTAACCTGGAAATCAGGAAACAGCGGTTAATTTTGAAGAAGAAATCGAGTACCATGAAATATTCCTTATTGGTTTGCTTATTGGTAGTTGGATTGATGGCCTGCTCCGGGGGCCGCAGCCGTCTAGAAGACCTCGGCAAAGAAGCTTGCAGAAAAGCTTCTTCCTGCTGCCAATCAATTCGGGTAACCAGAACGGTTACCACCGAAACCGATCCCGGTAATGAAACCCCTGCTGTTACTCCGGCAACGCTCGTGGAATGGAATCCCGAGATGCTTACCTGGTAATGTAATAGCCTTCCCCCCATCCCCCCATTTTTTATCACCTGTTGCCCTATTGCTGTTCTCCCCTTCAATCAAAATGAGGTGCCCGTATTTTCATTACTTTTGCACCCCTTATGTTAAGCAAGAATTTTATCCACGGAGAAGCAGAAACCCTTTGGTATGATCATTGGCTGAAGAAAGGCTATTTCAGCAGCAAACCCGACAACAGGGAGGCATACACAGTAGTGATCCCGCCACCGAATGTAACCGGTGTATTGCACATGGGACATTGCCTGAACAATACCATACAGGATATACTCGTACGTCGCGCCCGCATGCAGGGGAAAAATGCCTGCTGGGTTCCCGGAACCGATCATGCTTCCATTGCCACCGAAGCCAAAGTGGTGGCCATGCTGCGCGAAAGAGGCATTGCTAAATCCTCGATCAGCAGGGATGAATTTTTGAAATATGCCTGGGAGTGGAAAGAGAAATACGGTGGTATCATTTTACAGCAGTTGAAGAAAATGGGATGCGGGCTCGATTGGGACCGTACTTCCTTCACCATGGATCCCGATTATTCCCGTTCTGTACTACAGGTCTTCATCGATCTTTATAAAAAAGGATATATCTATCGCGGCAAGCGTATGATCAATTGGGATGTGCGCGCTAAAACTGCGTTGAGTGATGAAGAAGTAATTTATAAAGAAGTACAGAGCAAGCTCTACCATGTACAGTATAAAATAGACGACGACAGCAATACCTATATTACCATTGCCACGGTGCGGCCCGAAACCATTCTGGGCGATACCGCTATCTGCGTGAACCCGCAGGATGAACGCTACAAGCACCTGCACGGTAAATACGCCATCGTTCCCCTCATTGGAAGGCGCATTCCCATCATTGCAGATGATTATGTGACGATGGACTTTGGTACCGGCGCTTTGAAAGTAACGCCGGCGCATGATATGAACGATTATCAACTGGGGCAGAAATACAAGCTGGAGATCGTTGATACCATGAATGATGATGGTACGATGAGCGAAGCCGCGCAATTGTTCATTGGCGAAGACAGGCTTGATGTAAGGAAGAAGATCGTGCCGCAATTGGAAGCCGCCGGGCACCTGGTGAAGATCGAAGACTATACCAACCAGGTTGGCTTCAGCGAAAGAACCGATGCAGTAGTTGAACCGCGCCTGAGCCTGCAATGGTGGGTAAGCATGAAAAACATTTCCGTTCCTGCACTGGAAGCAGTGATGAATGAAGGCATTCACTTCCATCCTGCTAAATTCAAAAACCTCTACCGACATTGGATGGAGAACATCAAAGACTGGTGTATCAGCCGGCAGCTTTGGTGGGGTCATCGTATCCCGGCATGGTATGCACCCGATGGATCGTTTGTGGTGGCTATTTCGAGGGAAGAAGCTTTTGAACAGTTCAAGAGTGATCATGTAAAAGTCAGCATAGAAGAGATCAGGCAGGATGATGATTGCCTGGATACCTGGTTTTCGAGCTGGCTCTGGCCTTTTGAAGTGTTCAAAGGATTATCAAACCCCGGCAATGTTGAAGTAAAATATTATTACCCTACCAACACATTGGTTACTGCACCTGAGATCATTTTCTTCTGGGTGGCACGTATGATCATGGCGGGTTATGAATACATGGGCGAGAAGCCTTTCAAAGATGTTTATTTCACCGGTATCGTGCGTGATAAGCTGGGAAGGAAAATGAGCAAGAGCCTGGGCAACTCGCCTGATCTGCTTGCATTGATTGATCAATACGGCGCCGATGCCGTTCGCTTCGGTATCATGATCGCCTCTCCTGCCGGCAATGATATTTTGTTTGATGAAAGCGCGCTGGAGCAAGGCCGCAACTTCAACAACAAAATATGGAATGCGTTGAAGCTGGTGAAAATGTGGGAAGGGCGCCAAGCACAAGCAACTGAAGATACTGCACACAACTTTGCACTTACCTGGTTTGAAAACAGGCTCAACCAGGTGAAAGCTGAAGTGAATGAACTGATGACCCAATTCCGCCTGAGCGAAGCCCTGAAAACCCTTTACTCACTTATCTGGGATGATTTCTGCAGCTGGTATCTCGAATGGGTGAAGCCTGGTTTTGAACAACCTATCGATGCCGTAGTTTACGAAAAAACGGTTCAGTATTTTGAAGAACTGGTACAATTACTGCATCCGTTCATGCCTTTCATTACTGAAGAGATTTATCATCAGTTGAAAGAAAGAACCGATGATCTCTGCGTAAAACAATACAGCAAGCCCGCTGATGCCGATGCCCTGGTATTAAGTGAAGGCCAGCTCCTGAAACAGGTGATCTCTGCGCTACGTGATGCCCGGAACAAGAACCAGGTAAAACCCAAAGACAGCATCCAACTGCATATTCAAACAACCAATAAAGCAGGCTATGAAGCCATTGAAAATATATTGGCCAAGCAGGTGAATGCCGCCTCTGTTCAATACACTGCCGATGCTGTTGCCAACAGTATTGTAGTAGCCGTTGAAAAAGACCGGTTTTTCATTGAATCGGAAAAACAAATCGATGCTGATGCATTGAAAACCGAACTGCTGAAAGACCTCGAGTACCAGCAGAAGTTCCTGGAAAGTGTGGCGAAGAAACTCGGCAATGAACGCTTTGTGCAAAATGCCAAACCCGAAGTGGTGGAGCTGGAAAGAAAAAAACAGGCCGATGCCCTTGCCAGGATCAAGACCATTGAAGAAAGCCTGCAACATCTTTAACAAGACCGAATGGCTTTGATGCATTAATATTACACCATGAAACAACCTTCTTTAATGATAAAAAGCATCTTACTGATCGTAGGATGTTTTTCTTTTATCCAGAGCTTTTCGCAGGCTTCCTGGGAAGTGGACATGCTGCGTAGCATCAATCACAATCCACCTTCGAGCGATTTATGGAAAGGCATTTCCAGCACTACCAAACCCCTGGCTATAGCAGCGCCGTTGGGAATGGCAGCGGTAGCCCTCTTCAATAAAGACAAACAATTGGCACAAAAGGCTTATGAAGTAGCCGGCAGCCTGGTGATCGCTACCATTACCGCACAAGGACTCAAAGTTATTGTGAACAGGCCTCGCCCCTATGCTACTTATACTGGCATTTATCCCGACGTAGTGGAGACTGATAAATCTTTCCCATCCGGGCACGTATCAACCGCTTTCTCCACCGCCGCTTCGGTTTCCATTCAATGCAAAAAATGGTATGTAACTGTTCCGCTCTATGCATGGGCTACCGGCGTAGGCTATTCGCGTATGTATTTGGGACAACATTATCCTTCTGATGTGATTGCGGGAGCCGCAGTAGGTATTGGTAGCGCTTACCTGGCGCATTGGCTCAACCAGAAATTCTTCCAGAAAAAGAAATAAATTAGTGCATGAACAGCACATTACTGATACGGGAAGCCACACATGCTGATATCCCTGCTATTCGACAGATCGCCTTTGATACCTGGCCTTCTACTTATGATTCCATCCTTTCACAGGAGCAGATAGATTATATGCTGACATGGATGTATTCATCCGAAACATTACAAAAGCAAATGCTGGAGGGGCATCAGTTTTATATAGCAGAGCTGGATCATGCAACACTGGGATTTGCGGGTGTTTCGAATGAAGGGAATGCCAAATTCAAACTGCACAAACTCTATGTGGTTCCCACCACACAAAAGACCGGCGCCGGCAAAGCGTTGCTGCAAAAAGTAATGGAGTTTGCCAGGAGCAATGGTGGCACGAAGCTGATATTGCAGGTGAACCGCAACAACAATGCAAAAGGCTTTTACGAAAAACAAGGATTCACTGTGTTGGATGAAGTGAAACTCGATGTCGGCAACGGTTTTTACATGGACGATTACATTATGCAGTATAATCTATAACTCCCCATCCGAGTTAAGCGTTAAGCATTGTGCGTTGCGCTTTAAGCATTCATCAATGCACCAGCACATGCGTTTGTTTGATGATCCCCATCACAAACACGCTTTGTACATGCCCGATATTCTCCGACTGGCTCAGCTTGTTCACATGAAAATCATAATAAGCATCCATGCTCTCTGCTACCACTTTGAGCATGAAATCAAATTCACCTGAAATATTGTAACACTCGATCACTTCATTCAGTTCCTGTACGAGTTTGATGAACCGCGCACCCGCGTTTTTATTGTGCTGTTTCAATGAAACATAACAGATCACCATCAATCCTTTCTTCACTTTGGAATGATCTACCAGGGTAGCGTATTGCCTGATCACGCCCGACTCTTCCATCCTTTTGATCCGTTCGTGCACAGGCGTAGTACTGAGGTGTACGGCATCGGCGATCTCCTTTACCGTAGCCCGGGCATTCTGTTGTAAAACCCGCAAAATGGCCAGGTCTTTTTCGTCGATGGAATGGCCGCTAGTGGATTCCTCTTTTTTTGCCAGTTTTGCCATGAATAACTATTATTTTATTCTTTTAAATGTACAATAAACAAGTATTTATCCCAAATAAAATTAAATAACTGGTATTTTATTCTACTATTTCTATTTTTGTAGTTCCTAAAAACAGATCTATGTCAACGCTTACCAAATCCATCGATTTTAGCCTGAAAAATAAAGTGGCTGATATCAGCCTGGCCAACTGGGGCCGTAAGGAAATCCGCCTGGCCGAAGCAGAAATGCCCGGTCTGATGAGCATCCGTGCAGAGTATGGCCCTTCACAGCCACTCAAAGGCGCCCGCATTGCCGGTTGCCTGCACATGACCATCCAAACAGCTGTGCTGATTGAAACACTGGTTGCCCTCGGCGCCGAAGTGAAATGGAGTTCTTGTAATATCTTCTCTACGCAAGACCATGCCGCTGCTGCTATTGCCGCTGCCGGCATTGGCGTATTTGCCTGGAAAGGCCAGTCACTGGAAGATGCCGACTGGTGTATTGAACAAACTTTATTCTTCGGTAGCGCCGAGCGTCCCCTGAACATGATCCTCGATGATGGTGGCGATTTAACCAATATAGTATTCGACAAATACCCCGAACTGGTGCAGCACATCAAAGGCTTGAGTGAAGAAACCACTACCGGTGTTCACCGCCTGTACGAGCGTATGGCCAAAGGCACACTGCCCATCCCCGCCATCAACGTAAACGACTCTGTTACCAAATCTAAATTCGATAACAAATACGGTTGCCAGGAATCACTGGTAGATGCGATCCGTCGCGCTACCGATGTAATGATGGCCGGTAAAGTAGCGGTAGTAGGTGGTTATGGCGATGTGGGTAAAGGTTCTGCGCAATCATTGCGCGGTGCGGGTTGCCGCGTGATCGTTACCGAGATCGATCCGATCTGCGCGCTGCAAGCTTCTATGGACGGCTTTGAAGTAAAACGCATGGTAGATGCAGTGAAAGAAGCTGATATTGTTGTAACCGCTTCCGGTTGCCGCGACCTGATCACTGAAAAGCATTTCCGTTCCATGAAAGACAAAGCGATCGTATGTAATATCGGTCACTTTGATATTGAAATTGACATGGCCTGGTTGAATAAAAACTATGGCAATACCAAAGACACCATCAAACCACAGGTTGACCTGTACAACATCGATGGTAAAGACGTGATTGTATTGGCTGAAGGCCGCCTGGTGAACCTGGGTTGCGCTACTGGTCACCCTTCCTTTGTGATGAGTAACTCTTTCTCTAACCAAACACTGGCCCAGATTGAGTTGTGGAACAACCACAAAAACTACGAGAACAAAGTGTATGTGTTGCCCAAACACCTGGATGAGAAAGTAGCCCGTTTGCACCTGGCCAAAGTAGGCGCTCAGCTGGATGAACTCTCCGACGAGCAGGCTGCTTACCTGGGCATACCGCAGCATGGTCCGTTCAAAGCAGAACACTACAGGTATTAATACCTGATTTATATTGAAAGATTACTGCAAAGCCCAACCCATCGTGGTTGGGCTTTGTTTTTTATTTCATTACTTTCGTTTATATCCAACAGCTTACGCAAATAATTGGCTTGAAGAAAGAGATAACCCATATTGTCTGCTCTACCATCTTATTCTATTTCAGTTTTACGCTTTCTCTCTCCGCACAGACACAGGTACAACCTCCTGCACATCCCAAACCGCCCAGAGATATTACGCCCGTTTCTTCAAAAACAGCAGCGCTTGCGTTCATGAAAAGTATGGACACTTTATCAGCAAGTAAATACTGGCCGCATGTAAGTCCCAATGAGTTCCTCGAAAATATGAACAACAATATCAATGAGCCGCTGCGCATCCACGAGGGCAACAATACCAATTTTTGTTCCTATGCGGCTTTGTCGTACCTGCCTTTGCATTTCGACCCATTGGGTTATGCAAAAAACATGGTCGATCTATACCGCAATGGCAAAGTACAATACGGCCGCGTACTGCTGACTCCATCTCCTGAAATCAAAGAAGCCGCAGGGCGACTGGCTTTCAAAGGAGAACTGGACATCCGGCCGGCCGACCAGATATGGTTCCTTACCCTGGCCGATCATTTCAAGGGATATCTGAACTTCTTTGACCGGCATTTTGATATGGGTGATGAGAATGGTTTTTGGGCCGCTACCAATTTCAGTAAGTTCAACAGGATGATACGTGCATTGTTCAACTTTAAAGTAAAGGCCAAAGGCAGCGATCTCATCCGTATCCGCACAGACGATCTCTACACTTATCTCAAAGAAAAATTGCAAACCGGTACGGTGGCCCTGTTTGTGAACAACATGACTTTATACCAAAAAGACCACCGCGTTATCAAGCCGGGTGTACCCACGCATTATATCATACTTGAGCAGATTGACGAGGCCAGCAATGGTATGATCAATATCACTTATTGGGATTATGGCGCCCTGAGCCTGCAACAGGTCACGCGTGCATTCCTGGAACGGCTGATATTCGGCGTTTCTCATTGTACACTAAAAAAACCCAGGAAGCATGCGCCGTAACTGCTTACTCATATTACTATTGGGCTGTATGGCCGTTGTATGCAGTTCCTGTTTTTCCAACAAGAAGCTGGCGGCCAATTATTATTATGAAAATGAAGCAGCTTTGAACGATATCGAACAATCGTACAGGAAATTATACAAATACAAACCCTTTTCTGTAGAATTCACCGACAGAGACCTGGATTATGTATCCATTACTTTCATTACCGAAAAATTGAAATACATATACGAGTTCGGATTCAATGAGCCGAGGTTGGCAGATTCTATCAGGCGCTTCCAAATGGATACTGCAACCGTACTGCCGCTCCTGCGAAAAATGCGTGAAATTCATTGTGTATGGGTCAACAACCTCGACTATTATGTTGACGGTCAGAAAAAGAACATGACCTTCCTTTCCATGAAACCCATTTTATGGAAACTGCCTTTTACCGATAAGAAATACTATATCCTCACATTCTTCAACCAGCCCCAGTATTTCGACGGCGAAGGAAGGCTTCTGGCCAATCGGAAACAAAGGAGACTGCGACGCATCAACGATGACGTTTTCAAACGCATCAACGACAAAGTATGTTATGCGCTTTCAGAAAGGTTCAGATGAGTAAATACAATATCTTTGCGTTCAACATCGTTGATATACTATGAAACCAATGAAAACATTTTTGTATGCCGGTCTGGGCATTGCATTATTGGCAAGTTGCAAGAGCAAACCTTCATCTGACAAAGCCGCTGCCGATTCTGCGAAAGCCGCTTCTGCCAAGATGATGCCCGGCAGTGTGATCAAGTACGACAGTTCTAAAAGATATATTTTCCTTACCTGGGACGATTCTCCGCAGCCCCCCGGAACCACCAATTGCCGGAATATTTTTCGTGAAGAAGGTGTTAAAGCTACTTTCTTTGCCGTGGGCTTCAACCAGGTAGGACCTTTCAAAAAAAGACTGATCGATTCTATTCGTAACAGCTATCCCCAGTTCCTGCTGGCCAACCACAGTTTCAGTCATGGGTTCAACGATAAGTACAGCAAGTTTTACTCCATGCCGGACAGCGCTTTCCAGGATTTTATGCGGAATGAAAAAGAACTGCAGGTACCTGTTCATATCATCCGCCTTCCGGGTAACAATACCTGGGCTTCGAATGGTAACATAACCGGACAAAAAGCGAACAACCCGCTCATCAAGCGTCTCGACTCACTTGGGTACAAGATCATTGGCTGGGACCTGGAATGGGGTCAGCAGGCTAAAATGAAAGCACCCCGTGAGGGCGCTGCTGAAATGGTAAAAAGGATCAATCAGCATTTCGATGATGGCAACACCAATGCAGCAAATGCCATTGTTATTCTTTCTCATGACAGGTTATTTGAAAAACTGCAATTTGCCGATTCTCTCAGGCAGTTCATCAAAATGCTCAAGCAGGATCCGAGGAACGTATTCGAAACCATCGACCACTATCCTACCGTACAGGCAGGGAAAAAATAACGTTAGTTAGAGCTATATAAAAAAGGGCCGGCATGCTGGCCCTTTCTGGTTGATCATAGGAATAAATAAGGTATTGAGTAAGGATTCACTTTTATTTAACCAAATCCATGCCAAAATCGAACCCGGCGTGTGTGTACCGGGCTTTTTTTAACAGTTTTGGCATTCCAAATTGTTGCAGATCAATGACGATTGGTTAACTTGACGCACAAGTGATACATTTATACACACGCATGCGGCACCCGTCTACCCATACCTCCCGAATCCTTTTATTGGTGTGCATATGCCTGTATTGTTTTACCGGCTCCCTGCTGGCACAGGAGCAAAAAAAGGATACAGCTTTTTTCCTGGCAAGTAAAAAAGGGTTGTTGGGTCGTATAGGCAAAAGTGTTTCCGTAAGCAATCCCGATATCATTGTTCCTCCCAATGGCGCTGTGCGGAACGATTCGGCTTTCAGAAAATTCCAGGGTAAGATCATCCGTAACATAGAAATTGAGAAACTGGGCTTTAGTAAATCAGTCAACGATACCACACATGTAGTGCACAATATTTTCAACGACCTTGGCGATGCATTGCATACCAGCACGCGAAAGCATGTGATACTGAACAATCTTTTCTTTTCAAAAGGTGATACACTCTATGCTCCCCTGCTGGCAGATAACGAAAGGTTCCTGCGTGAGCTTTCTTATTTACAAGACGCGCGAATCGTAGTGAAAGAAACCGATTGTTGTCCCGATTCAGTGGATGTGGTTATCATTTGCAAAGACGTCTTCCCCATCGGCGGAAGCATGGATGCCGGCTCTATTACCAGTGTGGGCGTTCAATTGAACGATGATAATATCGTGGGCTCGGGCGACCGCTTACAGGTACAGGGCCTCTATGATATGGATCGACGCCCTAATTACGGAATGGGCGTTGAATACCTGAAACGCAATATTGCCGGCACTTTCCTAAACATGGCGCTGGGATACGAAACAGAAGCTCCGGCATTCAACAGTGGCCGCAGGGAAGAGAAAAATTTTTACGTGCGGGGCGATCTGCCATTGGTGAGTCCTTATCATGTTTGGACGGGCGGGTTTGGAGCAGCACTTCATTATACCGACAATGCATATATTGGTGACTCACTCTACCAATCTGACTTCAAATACACTTACCGGCAGGCCGATGTATGGGCGGGTTACAATATCGGTGCCCGGAGCAATATTCATGAGAACCTGAAGTCACGTTTGAAGCGTTTCATTGCATTAAGAGGCTTGCACCAGGATTTTGATCATATACCCGATATTTATAAAACCAGGTACAACGTTGCTTATTCCAACCAGGTAAGCGTATTGAGCTCTTTTACCATTTTTGAGCAGGATTATTATCATACCAATTTCCTCTATGGTTTCGGCCGGAACGAAGACGTTCCCGAAGGTTTCAGTCTTTCATTAACGGGCGGCTGGAGCAACCGCAATAATTTATCGAGACCATATTTTGGCTTCGATTATCAGCGAAATTATTTTTCCAACCGGAAAAACTATATCAACTACATCGTACGCGGAGGTACTTATATTGATGAAGGCAGCCTGGAAGACATGAGTTTTCTTACGAGTGTTGAATATTTTACCCGTTTGCGCAAGTTGGGCAACAGCCAGTGGTTCCTGCGTCATTTTATCAGCGGCAGCATTACCCAGCAGGCACGTACAAAACTGAACGGCCCCCTGTTCCTTTCCAGCATCTATGGTATTCCGCAACTAAGCAATGAAAACATCAGGGCCTCTACCAGGGTTACTTTCAACATGGAATCTGTTTTCTATAATACCTGGCGGTTTTTCGGGTTCAACTTTGCGCCCTTTGGCTTTGCCAACGTTTCCTATCTCAAGCAAACCGGCGTGGCCAACTTCAGCAAGGGCGATATTTATACCGCTGTTGGAGCCGGCGCCCGTACCAGGAATGAGAACCTGGTATTTGGGACCATGGAACTGCGGGCATTTTACTTTCCGCGTACCACCGGCACTTTAACCCCCTGGAACATTGAATTTACTACCAACCTCATTTACAAATACAACAGCCAATTCATCAAGAAACCCGATTTTGCGATCATGAACTGATGACCGCTTATCACTATTTCCGGGTTGCCGTTTGGGTTTTTATTAAATTGTTCTTTCAAACAAGCACCGTTATGAAAAACATATCTTTGTTGGCTATTGCCTGCTCGCTCTTGTTAACAACCACTGTAACTTTTGCGCAAAATGCCAAACCCAGTCCGGCTGCCACCACCAGCGAAACCCTGGCCAATGGAGCCACTATCACCATCAATTACAGTCAGCCTGCTTTGAAAGGAAGGACCATGGGCAAAGATGTAGAACCCATGGAGGACAAAGTATGGCGTGCCGGTGCTAATGAAGCCACTGTATTCGAGACCAGCAAGGATATCACCATTGATGGCAAATCATTGCCTGCAGGTAAATATGGCTTCTTTGTATTGGTACATGGCGGAGAATGGACCCTGATCTTCAATAAGACCTGGAAACAATGGGGCGCTTTTCAATACAAAGAGGCTGATGATGCATTGAGAGTAGCCGTAAAAGCAGGTAAAACAAAAGCTCCCGTAGAAAGGCTCACTTATACCATATCCAAATCAGGTGCCGTATCACTTGCCTGGGGCAATACGGAAGCTACTTTTCACGTACGCTGACCTGCTTCTGCCTGATATGAGGCAAGCCGATCCTGGCCATCTGCAATACAACTGAGAGTGCAATCAACGCAAAGCCTGCATAAAAGCTGGCGTTCAGGTTTTTATTTTCATGGAACAGTATAAATGCCATGAGAATGCCATATACCGGTTCCAGGTTGAGGCTGAGGTTTTGCGTGAAAGCCGATACTTTTTTCAGCGCTTGCAGCATCAGGTCCATCATCAATACGGTACAGAGCCAGCTCAGGATGAGCAATCCGATCCAATCTTTCCACCCGGGAAATATGCTCGTTACAGGAAAATAAGAGAGATAGATGGGCATGAGCAGGGTAAGCACTACCAGTCCGCCACTCAATTCGTATAACATCATGGTTTGTGGCGGGGCGATGTGCACGTATTTTTTATTGAGTACTGTAAAAAGCGCTGCCAGTACTGCGCAGGCAACACCTAAGGCGATACCCACGCGATAGCGCGCATCGAAGTGGAAAATGAGCCAGATACCCAGCAGGCTGATCAATCCCAACAGGGTTTCTATCCAACTGAATTTCTTGGGCGTAAACAACGGTTCGAGTAAAGCGGTGAAAAAGCCCACCGAAGCAAAACATACCAGTCCAATGGAAACATTGGAAGCCTTGATGCTTCCATAAAAAAGCACCCAGTGCAAAGCGATCAATGCACCGATACCAAACATCCACCACACTTGTACCGGCGTTACATGATGGAGTTTTTTCTTCCATTGCAGCAAAGCGAATAAGCTGACCACCGTGATCATGAGCCGGTACCATACCAGCAACCCTTCATTCAAACTGATTAAAATACCCAGGATACCGGTGAAACCGGCCAGGAAAACCGAAATGTGTAACTTGATCAACGCCTCTTTCATCGGTACAAAAATAATTATAAGGCGAATACATAATAAGTCATAGCTTTATTTATCATCATATATCAGCTCATGGAACCTATTATCAGGATACGGAATCTGCATAAACATTACGGCTCTAAGCAAGTATTGAAGGGTATCAACCTGGATATTTATCCAGGACAGGTAATCGGATATATTGGTCCGAATGGAGCTGGAAAAAGTACCACGGTAAAGATATTGTGTGGCCTCATCCCAGACTTTGAAGGTGAGGTACAGGTCAGTGGCGTCAACCTGCGCGAAGACCCCATAGCAGTCAAAAGTAAAATAGGCTATATACCCGAACTGGCCGAACTCTATGAAGTATTAACCCCGGTTGAGTTCCTGAGCTTCATGGCTGAACTCTACAATATACCCAAAGAAACGGCCGCTGAACGCATGCTGAAAATGCTGGCGGCATTCGGACTGGAAGCAAACAAAGACCAGCGGATGGATACTTTCAGCAAAGGTATGCGGCAAAAAGTGCTGATCATTTCAGGATTGTTGCACAATCCAGGCATCATCATTCTGGATGAACCGTTGAGCGGTCTGGATGCCAACAGTGTGATCATCGTAAAAGAGTTAATCAGCAAACTGGCCAAAGATGGAAAGACCATTTTTTATTGCAGTCACATGATGGATATTGTTGAAAAAGTAAGCGATCGCATTGTACTGATCAATGAAGGCACCATTATTGCCGATGGCAGTTTTGAACAGCTTAAACAGCAACAGGGAGATCAGAGCCTGGAGCAAATCTTTGCACACCTCACTGCCAAAGAAAACCTGTCGGATGCCGCTGACCAGTTGATCAGCGCTTTTGAAAACTAAACGTGTTTGCATGAACATTGTCAATCAATTTTTTCTCCGCCTCATCTTATTGCCATCAGGTTTGTACAGAAAAATGGGCGTGAATACCCACCACCTGAAAGCCATTCTGCAGGCTAAGCTCATCATGGATGACAGGAGGCCCAATAGCTTTCAGCAAACAAGGTTTTCCAAACAAGGCCGCACCATCAATCTGGCCACTTTGGGCACCATGGCGCTTGCTGCATTCATGGGGTTCTTCTTCCTGGTGAGTTTTGTAGTGGGGCAAAATTATATCACCAAGCTCACCACCTATTTCAGCTTTTATGTTTTCATATTGGCTTCCACACTCATTTCAGATTTCACTTCGGTATTACTCGATGTGCGAGATAATACTATTTTGTTGCCCAAACCGGTGAACGGACGCAGTCTTGTATTTGCGCGGTTATTGCATATCATCATACACGTCTCAAAAATAGTATTGCCCATGACTCTTCCGGGTATCATATACATGGGTTATCACCAGGGGTTGGGTGCTGTAGGACCTTTCTTGCTTATGATACTGGCTGCTACTTTGTTTACCATTTTCCTGATCAATGCTGTTTATTTACTGATATTGAAAATAACCACGCCTGAAAAGTTTAAGAACATCATTAGTTATTTCCAGATACTCTTTACCATCTTTGTTTATGGAGGGTACCAATTGATTCCTAACTTATATAATCGCAGCCATGTAGAAAATATTGACATAACACATATTTGGTGGGCATGGTTATTTCCCCCCTACTGGTTTGCAGGCGGATATTCTTTTCTGATTGAATGGCATTTTACCATTCCTCTGATCATTTGCCTGGCATTAAGCATCTTAACGCCCTGGCTGAGCATCTGGCTGGTGATCCACTATTTTGCACCTTCTTTTAACCAGCAACTCGCACAGATCAGCGGCAGCAGTGAAATGGCCCCCGTTGTTCGTAAAAACAAAGCGGGTACGCATCAATCGTCGAGGTATGCTGAAAGGATAGCAATACTACTCACCCGGAAAGGTGCAGAACGTGTAGGTTTCCTGCATGCCTGGAAAATGATGATCCGTAGCAGGGATTTCAAAATGAAAGTATACCCTGCTTTTGGATACCTGATCGTGATGTTTGTTGTATTATTCCTGGGAAACCAAACGGGCCAACACCCCAAGCCACATGCACTCAGGTTGAAAGAATTATGCATGATGGCTATGTATTTCAGTTGCTTTATCCTGATTGTTGCTGTACAACAGATCGTTTATTCAGAGCAATACAAAGCTTCCTGGATGTTTGTTACTACCCCAATACAAAAGCCCGGACAATTGATCAGTGGCGCCGTTAAAGCTGTAACCATACAGTTTTTCATGCCATTAGCTAGCATCATTGTTATTGCTGCGATCATTCTCGTAGGGCCAGCCTTCTTAATCAACCTATCGCTTGGGTTTTGCAATATGCTCACTTTTGTTGCATTACTGGCTTATATAACAATAAAGGAACTTCCCTTTTCACAACTGCAATCCACCAGTTCAAAGACCGGTCAATTCCTGCGTAACATGTTTACCATGCTCATCGTTGCCCTGGTAGCATTCTTGCATTTTATGGTGTATCAATATCTTATAGTAGTGCTGATACTGTTCCTTTTATCGGCGATCGCCTATTGGCTGCTCATGGATGCAATTAAAGAGAAAGATTGGGCAAAGGTCCGCATACTGGTGAACCAGGAATAAAATGCATGTTTAACTGGCTTTGGGGGCGACAGAATCACTTGTATCGGACATTGTATTCTTTACCCGCTTGCGGTAATTGGTGAACAGGCTGTGCCACTGTACCCTTAATACCCCCAGCACGCCCTCTTTAATGATGCCTTTGCTCATTTTGCTGACGCCTACTTTGCGATCGACAAAAGTGATGGGTATTTCTTTGATCTTGAATCCGAGTTTCCAGGTGGCGAATTTCATTTCTATCTGGAAAGCATAGCCTACGAACATGATCTCATCGAGGTTGATGGTTTCCAATACGGTATTGCGATAGCAGACAAAACCCGCCGTGGGATCATTAACGGGCATCCAGGTAATAAGTTTGGTATAAAGGGCGCCTCCTTTGGAGTATAATTTCCTGTCGAGCGGCCAGTTCTCTGTTTTTCCTCCAGGCACGTAACGACTGCCTACCGCCAGGTCGGCTCCGCCTGTTTTGCAGGCTTCGTATAAACGTTCCAGGTCATTGGGGTTATGGGAAAAATCGGCATCCATTTCAAAAATGAACTGGTACCCGCGTTCCAGGCTCCATTTGAAACCGTGGATATAGGCAGTTCCCAATCCCAGTTTTCCCTTCCTTTCTTCCATGAACAACTGATCGGGATATCGTTGCATAAGTGCGCGTACAATATCCGCCGTACCATCCGGTGAACCATCGTCGATCACCAGTACATGGTAACCCTGGTTAAGATCGAATACCGCCGAAATGATGGCTTCGATGTTATCCTTTTCATTGTACGTAGGTATGATAACGAGTTTTTCCAAACAGCCAAGTAAATTGAGTCGCTAAGGTACAATTCAGAAGCGTTTCAACATGCTGCCGGCAAAAAAATTACGGTAAATACTCAATGTGTAACGGTCAGTAAATAATGCCTAACCTTTTTTTAACAAGGTCCGGTTCAGTATCTCGGTGAGTTTCTGCTTGGTATTCATGGCAAAATCTCCTTTCATCATCCAATCGTAATACTGGGGCTCTTCTTTGAGCACTTGTGCCACCGGCTTGCCTTTGTGTTTGCCAAAGTTGAACACTTCAATCCCTTTTTCTTTCACAAAGCGGCGGGCAAAATCCACAATATCATCTTCCCCGGTGAACTTCACAATACTTTCTACTGTGTTACCGATCTGCGGATAGCGCTCTATCTGCGCTTCCAGTACTTCCCAGGTAGCGGTGGCATCTGCTTCTGCGCTATGCGCATCATCCAGTGTTTTCTGACAATAGAACTTATACGCCGCGCTCAAGGTCCGTTGCTCCATCATGTGAAACACTTTCTGTACATCCACCATCTTTTTTCCTTCCACAGAAAAAGCGATCCCTATGCGCAGGAATTCTTCAATGAGCATGGGTATATCGAACCGGTTGCTGTTGTATCCGCCCATATCGCAATTGTCTATGAATTGTTTGACTTCGTTTGCCACCTGTTTGAAACTGGGAGCATCCTTCACCATATCATCGGTGATGCCATGTATTGCGCTGGCGCTGGCAGGGATGGGCATCAACGGGTTGATCAGCTTGCGCTTTACCTGCCTCGAACCATCCGGCATTACTTTTACGATCGCTAATTCAACAATGCGATCAACACTGATATTGACGCCGGTGGTTTCCAGGTCGATGAAAGCAATGGGTCTGCTTAGTTGGAGTTTCATGGGTAGCAAGGGTAATTATTCTGTGATTTGTTTTGCGAATGTAAGCATATCCAGGCCATCATAATTGCCACTGCTCATGAAAAGCAGCGTAGCATCCTGGTAAGCCTGTTCTTTCAACCATTGCTCCAGTGCAGCACGGTCGTTCAGCACCAGCAGACCTGGTTTGGCAAAACCTTGCTGTACTTTGTCGACAGGCAGATCGGGCATGCGTTTGAGTGCAAGGGCATGCTTGGAATAAAATACAACGGCCTGGTCGGCCTTATCCATTGCACCCTGGTATTCCTGCATGAATTTTTCATTCAGGCTGCTGAATGTATGCAGCTCCAGTACGGCCAGTAGTTTCCGGTTGGGATATTGTTGCTTCACGGCTTCAATAGTTGCCTTCACCTTACTCGGTGCGTGTGCAAAATCACGGTATACACGGGTATGTTCATTCGAAGTAACGAGTTCCAGTCTTTTGGCGGCGCCTGTAAAACTACCGATGGCCTGTACAAAATCCGGCGCTGCAATACCCATTTCTTTACACGCATAATAAGCAGCATGCAGGTTCATGAGGTTATGGTTGCCAAATACCTGCAGAAGACCGCTGCTGTTTTCAATCGTAACCTTCGTTTGTCCATCGCTGATCGTATGTACCGGTACACCATAAGGCTGGTAGCGTATGTCGCTGCGTTGGTGATCGTTCACCAACTGACGCAATACCGGATCTGTTTCGTTGTAAATGAGCAGGCCGCCTTTTTCTATTTTTTGAATGAAGAGCACAAATTGCTCCAGGTAAAAATCGAAAGTGGGAAACACATTGATGTGATCCCAGGCGATGCCGGTAATAATGGCTACATGCGGATAGAGAAAATGGAACTTCGGTCTTTTTTCTATGACGCTGGCAGGATATTCATCCCCTTCACATACAATGACCGGCGCATGCGTAATGTTAACCGATTGGGCAAAGCCTTCTACCCTTGCTCCTACCAGGTAATCAAAATCGCAGTGCAGTTGCCTGAGCACATGCATGATCATACTGGTAGTGGTAGTCTTGCCATGACTGCCTCCTACCACGATCCTTTTTTTATCCCGGCTCTCATGGAAAATATATTCAGGAAAAGAATATATTTTTAGTCCAAGCTCCATCGCTCGCTGCAGTTCGGGGTTATCGGCTTTGGCATGCATTCCCAGGATCACCGCATCTATATCCTTGGTAATCAGACCGGGATGCCAGCCCATTTGCGCCGGCAACAGTTCTTCTGCAGCCAGGTTGGAACTGGCCGGTTCAAATACCTCGTCGTCGGACCCAGACACTTCATAACCCTTGTGTTTCAGGGCAATGGCCAGTTGGTGCATCACACTGCCACCTATTGCGATAAAATGTACCTTCATCGGATGCTTATTATTGTTATCTTTGGAGCAGCCGCAAATTAAGGGCTAAATATTTTATATACCTATCTGTATGAAAAAGATTCTCACTTTATCTCTTTTGGTTATACTGGGAATGAGTCTCCTTTCGTCTTGTAGTTCGTCCAGGGGCCGGGGCTGCCCTACTACCAATCCCCGTTATTTCAGAATGTAAATGGTGCATCGTAGCATGAATTGGATTCCCCTTACTTCGCCGGAGCAACTGGCCGCTATTCAACAAACGTCATTTTCCAGGCCACAGGTTATTTTCAAACACAGTACCCGCTGCAGTATCAGCTCTACCGTACTCAGCCGGCTCGAGCGTGCCGCAGCGCCGGAAGCCATTGATTTTTATTTTCTCGACCTGCTGAACTACCGGTCTTTGTCTGCACAGGTGGCCGAACAATTCCGGGTACACCACGAATCGCCGCAGGTATTGATCATCCGAAATGGCGAATGCATTTACGATGAGAGCCATACAGCCATTACCCCCGAAGAAATAGCCGAGCAGGCCGCCGCCTGATCCTTTTCACTGCCTTTTATTTTTGTAAATTGCCTTAAAACAGGCAATATGATCATACCTGTATTCGGCGCTACCGGACAAGTAGGCAAAAGAGTTGTTCAATCTGCATTGAATAAAGGATACCAGGTACGTGCATTCGGACGTAACGTGGAATATCTCTTCGATAAAGAAAATGCCAACCACCAACTGGAAGTCATCAAAGGTTATGTGTTCGATGAAGCAGAAGTATTAGATGCCGTAACTGGCGCCGATGCAGTGATCTCTGTATTGGGCGGCTCCATCGACGGGACGGATAATACCAGGAGCCTCGGCATCAAAAATATCATCACCCAAATGCAAAAGGCGGGTGTAAAACGGATCGTGGCGCTTGGCGGAATGGGTGTGTTGAATGATGCGTCCGGGCATTTCATCATTGAAGCGGAAGATTATCCCGAAGAGTACAAAGCAGTAGGACTGGAACACCTGCATGCTTACCAATACCTTCAACAGTCTCCACTCGAGTGGACCTTCGTTTGTTCTCCCGATATTCTCGACCAGGACCATACAGGCAGGTATGTTACCAATGCCGATTATCCTCCCAGTCCCAATCATTTTCAGGTAGCAGCAGGAGATATTGCCGATTTCATGGTGAATGAAGTAACAGCCGATCATTACCTGCGGCATAGGGTTGGCATCAGCAGGTTGTAAAAAAATAATGTGGTTACGGTATTATTCTCCATCTTTGCTTCAAGAAACAGCATGGAGATTGCCGGATATTTTACAGCTCTTCTCACAGGAATCTCGCTGGGCCTGATCGGTGGCGGAGGTTCGATCCTGACGATCCCTGTTTTAGTCTACCTTTTTCATATAGAACCTGTTTTAGCTACGGGTTATTCTCTTTTTATCGTGGGAGGCAGTAGCCTGGCCGGCGCTTATCTCAATTACCGCAAGCAGCTGGTTAACCTGAAAGCAGCTTTTTATTTCGGATTGTCTTCTATTATTACGGTAGTGATCATGCGGAAGTTTGTGGTGCCTGCTATTCCAACGCAATTGTTTTCCATAGGCAGTTTTGTGATGACCAAGTCCATCGCCGTTATGCTGCTGTTTGCAGTGGTGATGTTTGTGGCAGCCTTTAACATGATCCAGAAAGAAACGCCTTGCACGGCAGCGGGCAATGACCGGCAGCTGCATCTGACCAAAGCATTGATACGGGGCGTTGAAACGGGTATCCTGACCGGTTTGCTGGGCGCCGGGGGCGGGTTCATCATCATACCCGTTTTATTATTTTCTTTTCACCTGGACATGAAAGAAGCAGTGGGTACTTCCCTTTTGATCATTGCCATGAATTCATTATTCGGTTTCCTGGGTGACCTGGCCCATCATCAATTCAACTGGGCATTATTACTGACGATCACCGCTACTTCCATCGTCGGGATGTTTATAGGTGATCGCTTCAAAGCAAAACTACAAGGCAACGAACTTAAAAAAGGGTTCGGGTGGTTTGTATTGGTGATGGGTATCTGTATTGTTGTGAAGGAGCTTCTGTCTAATGTTTGATCGTCATCCCGAGCGTAGCCGAGGGATCTGACCGAGTGTTCAAGCAGGTCCTTCAACTCGCTTCGCTCGCTCAGGATGACGATCTTTTTTTATTTTACATTTTCAATCACCATCGCGCTGGCGCCGCCGCCGCCGTTACAGATACCGGCTACTCCTATTTTTCCTCCGTTTTGTTTGAGTACGTTGATCAGCGTAACAATGATGCGGGCGCCACTGCAACCCAGCGGGTGTCCCAATGATACCGCTCCGCCATGCACATTCACTTTAGCCGGATCGAGATTCATTTTCTGTATGTTGGCAATACCCACAACAGAAAAGGCTTCATTCAATTCCACATAATCGATGTCTTTCATTTGCAATCCCGCTTTGGCCACTGCTTTGGGAACAGCCAGTGAAGGTGTGGTAGTAAACCATTCCGGTGCCTGTTCTGCATCGGCATAGCTGTGAATCACTGCTAAAGGTTTAATGCCCAACGCATCCGCTTTTTCTTTACTCATCAACACTACTGCTGCAGCGCCATCGTTCATGGTAGAAGCATTGGCTGCCGTAACCGTGCCGTCTTTGATGAAAGCGGGTTTGAGCTCGGGTATCTTATCGAACTTTACGTTGAAAGCATCTTCGTCTTTTGAAAATGGAATGGGCTCTCCTTTACGCTGCGGCACGGCTACCGGTATCACTTCTGCATCGAATTTTCCCTGGTTCCAGGCAGCCTGACTTCGTTTATAACTTTCTACGGCAAACGCATCCTGTTCTTCGCGTGAAATGTGGCATTCTTTTGCGCACAGTTCGGCTGCATTGCCCATGGCATATTGATGGTATACATCGGTGAGTCCGTCTTTGGCCAGGCCATCAACCAGGTTCACATTACCATACTTATTACCCCAACGCATATTGGAACTGTAAAAAGGAACATTGCTCATACTTTCCATACCACCGGCCACTACAACATCCGCATCGCCCAATAAAATACTTTGCGCTCCTTGCGCAATGGCTTTCATACCACTCGCGCAAACTTTATTAACGGTTGTGCAGACTACACTGTTGGGTAGTCCGGCGAATGTAGCCACCTGCCTGGCGGGCGCCTGGCCCAGGTCGGCCTGCAACACACAGCCCATTAATAATTCCTGTACATCGCCTGGTTGTATGCTTGCCCGTTCAACAGCTGCCTTCACTGCAATGGAACCCAGCCGTGTTGCTGAAAAATCTTTCAATGATCCCCCAAAACTGCCAATGGGGGTTCGAACGGCCGAAACAATATAAACGGTTCTGTTGCTCATAATAATTAAAGAATTGAAACACAAATATAAGGGTAAAATACTAACAGCCGTTAGCGTTTCAAAAGCATGAAATATTATCTTTTGCCTTGTATCTGTGCATTCCAACTGTTATCTTGTAGCAGGAAATACACCATCTCTCTGCATAAAAAACAACAAGTCAGGCACTACTTCGTTTTCATCCAGGTATCTACAAGCAACCATCATTTGCAAGGGCTTTTATCATTTACAAGCGTATTCAAGGCATTATTGGATCTGTTTCTTCATCCGTCATCCTAAATATTAAAACCATGAAAACTTTTACCCGTTTTTCCATGCTCGTACTGGGTGGGATTCTTGTTATGCTTTCCTGCAGACAAAACAAGCAGGCCGGCAATGATTCCAGCAACGGCAATATGGAGAACAAAACAAACCCTGTTACTGCATTTCGCGTTGCATTGTCAAATCTAAACATTGCAGACCAGAAAGCTATTTTCAGCACATTGTCTCCGGCTGTTAAATCGGCACTCTGGCAAAATCGTATAGAGGGAGCCCTTGCCACTTCCCTAAGCAATGAACAAAAAGAAGTATTACAACAGATCTCTTCGCACCTCACCCCTGCCGTTTACAACCCTGACAGTTCCATGCAAAGAGAATCTTTCGGAAGATTCTATCACGAGTGGATCGTAAAGGCAAAAGAGGTATTCCGGAATGATTCAACATCATTTATTTCCATATCTACTTCCCTCGGCGAAAAAAATCAAACGGCCATGATTGCGCAGGCATCACCGGTGTTACCCGGTTGCGATTGTAACCTTGCGTCCAGGCAAACCAATTGCGACGACTGCTTACTTACTAATTGCAAAGCCGTTCCTTGTACTGCTTCCAGTTGGGGCTGCGGTTGCTGGTGGCTTTCGGCTTGTGACGGAGTTTGTAAATAAAAAAGGCTGTCAATTAAATACTGATTGAATAACTGCTATCATTCTTCCTGATGCAGCAGGCGGATACCTGTTTTGGTGAATTCAATCTTTCGTAATTTATATAGGCTGCCGGTGGTCATTTTGAATGCTTTCTTACTCATACCAAAAAAGTCGTAGATCTCCTGCGGGTCTGACTTGTCGTGGTAAGGCAGGTATCCATCGTGCTCCTGTAAAAGACGGAGTATCTTGGCAGATTCGTCTTCTACTTTCTGGAAGCCTGGTTTGCCCAATACCACATCTATTTTATTATCCGGACGAATGGTTTTGATAAACCCTTTCATTTTATCACCGGGGTGCAGTTCCCGGAATATCTCGTTGTTATGGAGCAGGCCTGTATGTTTGTTATTAATGATCATGCTGTATCCCAACTCTGTTGGGCGATAAGCCACCAGGTCTACCAGTTCCATCTCTTTCACCGTCAGCTCATCATTGGAAAGCAGGGCTTCAATTTTCTCGGTGGCAGCCACTCTTCCGGTCATTTCATCCAAATATATTTTCACCAGGTATTCGGCGCCAACACGCATGCCACCCAATTGCTTGGAGGTTGGCACAAACAGGTCCTTCATCAATCCCCAGTCGAGAAAAGCGCCCTGCCGCGTAACGGCCACTACTGTTAATTTTACAATATCTCCAACCGATCCTTTGGCTTCCTGCGTAGTAGCGATCAACCGGTTATCCGAATCGTGGTACACAAAAACCCGTACTTCATCGCCGGCCTTTAACGCTTTGGGGGCAAGCCTTTTAGGCAATAATATGCCTTCCGCGCCATCATCCAGGTAAAAACCGAATTCGACTTTCCTGTTCACTTTCAACACCTGGTATGTTCCTACCCTGATCATTTGGTATGGGTTTTGTTCAAATACGAAGATACGCATAGTTACCCGCAACACCTTGTTGGCAACTTTGCAAACCCATCTGTTCAACCTTTACTACTTTACGCACCTTATGAAACATTTTTTCCGCACCATCCTTGTAGTGATGATTTTATTCGTGCAGGCTAAATGGTCAGCTGCACAATCTTTGAACGGTAGTTGGTATGGGTTGGGAACTGTGGTGGCCAATGGTGAGCACAGCAGCTATATGGCCGAATTGAAACTGAAGCAAAGGGGCAGGTTGATCAGCGGAACTTTCAGTTATTATTTCAGGGATAGTCTTTTTACCGTTAAGCTATCCGGCACTTATGATGCACCAACCAAAAAGTTGCGCATCAACCCGCTATCAGTGATACATTACCAGTCAACCAGCACCCGTATGGGGGTGGATTGTATCATGTCGGGCAACTTTACCCTGGTCTCTTCCAGGACCGAATCATCGCTTTCCGGCAGCTTTACCAGCGATGCCGCACATAAGTTTACCGCACCCGATCTGCATTTCCGTTTCAGGCTCTCTGCCGATACGGCTACACTCGCGTCTGTTGAAACCGGCCTCGAACCGCTTGACACCGTTGCCAGTATGGCCCGCACCAAGCCTGCCGATAGCGTTCTGCCTGTTCGGGAAGATTTCCTGGCACGTCGCAAGACCTTTACAAAAGAATTGGAGATCGCCGCCCCAACTATACGTGTTGAGGTTTACGACAATGGTGTTATTGATAACGATATCATCTCTTTGTTTTTCAACAACAAAGAGGTATTACACCAAACTTCTCTTACCCACAAAGCCATCCGGTTGAAATTGGCACTCGATTCAACACTTGCATACAATGAACTGAGCATGTACGCTGAAAACCTGGGCACCATCCCTCCTAATACTGCGGCTATGATCATTTACGATGGCAATACGCGGCATGAATTGATATTAACAAGCGACCTGGATCAAACGGCCACTATCAGACTGAAAAAGAAGGAACATCAATAAGCATTTGAACGGCAACTGAGCAATTCAGCATTCAATTTACGAGCCAATCCCTTTGCCCCCCAGGCCATCACCTGGTGGTGATTGAATTCGAAAACAGGTTTCAGCATAAAATGACAGGCATTCATCCATACTTTCCTGGTAAATACGTTCCAGTTATATTGAACATAAGTGATCCCGTCTTTTTCCTCAAAATACCATTCACCAATTCCATCCAGTTCTCCTGCCGCAACACCCTTCATATACCTGTAACGGTCTATCACCACCAGTTCCATATCAAATTCCAGCCGATAGGGTAACACGCTCTTCCAGGTATATTTCCGCACGCCCCCTACGCCTGTTTCATCGCCTGCTTTGATAACCGATACGGCTAATACACCTTTCCACCACTGTGGCCATTGTACCGAATCATAGATCAGGTCCCATACTTCCGGTAAGGGCGCTCGCACCTGCCAGCGGGTAATGAATGCATAAGCTTTAGCCATAGCGCTTACTTTTATTAAGTATACGCAAAAAAACAGCCAGGGGTTTAGCCAAACAATTCGGGCGCGGTATTTTCTTCTTTGGGGCGGTGCTCCCACTCCATTTCAATGCTCTTATTGAAATCGGTGAGCTTGGCGCCTACAGCTTTCCATCCCATCACTTCTACCATATTGGCTACTTTGAATTTCGCTTTGCGTATCTGGGTACCCTTTCCTGAATGCACTGTCAGTATAGGGTTTTCATCTGTAGTGGCTGTTTCCAGGCGGTTGCCTTTGCCTTCTTTGATAAAGAGGAACTGTGTTTTCAGCGTAGTGGTCTCTATCTTAAAACGCTTGATGTTGAACTGCGCTTTCTCATTATCGAGATAAACAGCGGTGATCACTTTTTCCGGATCGAATTTTTCTATCAGGATGATCTTTTCGGGCTCGAAGCGTTGTGTAAGTTCGGTATCCGTCAATTCGTAACTGCCATCTTCGTATAAGACCAATACTTTTTCTTCTTCGAAACTGCCCAGGTATTGGCCTTTGCTTTCCGTATTCAACCTGCCGAATTTGTCATCAAACCACAGTTTTCTGCCAGCCAGTGTGGCCCTTCCCGCTTCTTTGAATTTAACGGTTTTGATGGGATACTTGGTTACCTGGTTACCCATACTGCTCCGGCCTTTGATCTCCAGTTCTTCGAAATAAAAATCGAATTCTTTGATGCGGGCTGAACAATTGGGACTTAATACCACTTTCACTACTTCTGCTTCACCGTTGAGGTTGGGCGTAAAATAATGTACTTTACTTTTCTCCGATCCTTTGGTAAGGTTGTATTCTTTATCCCTGGTAACGCCGGTTACATTAAAGCGCTTGGCATAGCTTACGCCACTGGCTCCATCCACATAGATCATGTTGTAAGTGGTGCGTTCATCGTTCTTCTGGAACACCGCCGCGTGGATGATGTCTTTCCCAATGAAGACTTTATCAGCGACCTTCACCACTTTCATTGTACCTGCTTTTGTAAAAGCAATGATATCGTCGTAGTCTGAACAATCACATAAGAACTCATCTTTCTTCAAACCTGTACCAATAAAGCCTTCGGCCCTGTTCAGGTACAGTTTGGTATTGGCAATGGCCACGTGTTTCACCTGGATGGTATCGAATTCCCTGATCTCCGTTTTACGTTCGCGTCCTTTTCCGTATTTCTTCAGCAGGGTTTCGAAATAAGCCACTGCAAAATCGGTCAGGTGTTCCAGGTCGTATTTCACCTGTTTGATATCCGCTTCAATGCCTTTGATCTGTTCATTGAGTTCATTGATATCGAGCCGGTAGATCCTCCGCACCGGTTTTTCAGTGAGCTTGAGTATGTCTTCCCGCTCAATGGGGCGTTTCAGTTTTTTCTTGAAGGGAACAAATGCTTTGTCAATGGCTTCAATCACTTTATCCCAGGTAGCGTGCTTTTGCTCCAACTCTTTGTATATCTTTTCTTCAAAGAATATTTTTTCGAGTGAGGTATAATGCCATTTGTCTTCCAGTTCTGCCAGTTTGATCTCCAACTCGCGTCCCAGCAAGTTTTTGGTATTTTCTGTAGATACCTGTAACAATTCATGCACGCCCAGGAATACCGGTCTCTGTTCACTGATCACGCAGGCATTGGGTGAAATACTCACTTCACAATCGGTGAAAGCGTACAGGGCATCAATGGTAATATCGGGTGATATGCCCGCCGCGAGATCGATCTGTATTTCTACTTCGCTGGCCGTAACATCAATCACTTTCCTGATCTTGATCTTTCCCTGATCATTCGCTTTGGTGATGCTTTCCATCAGTTGCGATGTGGTAACACCATAAGGTACATCGCGGATGACCAGCGTTTTCTTATCCAGCTCTTCTATGCGTGAGCGCACCCTTACCTTTCCGCCCCTTTTTCCATCGTTATAGTTAGATACATCGATCATGCCTCCCGTTTGAAAATCGGGATACAGTTCAAACTTCTTTCCTTTCAGGCACTTGATCGAAGCCTCGATCAGTTCACAAAAATTATGCGGCAATATTTTGGTTGAAAGTCCCACTGCAATACCATCAGCTCCCTGCGCCAACAGCAAAGGAAATTTCATAGGCAGGGTAACCGGCTCGTTCTTTCTTCCATCGTAACTCAACTGCCAGGCTGTGGTTTTGGCATTGAAAGCCACTTCCAGTGCGAATTTCGACAAGCGCGCTTCAATATAACGCGAGGCAGCCGCTTCATCACCGGTTCTTACATCGCCCCAGTTTCCCTGTGTGTCAATGAGCAGGTCTTTCTGTCCCAGGTTCACCAATGCATCGCCGATACTGGCATCGCCATGCGGGTGGAACTGCATACTCTGACCAATGATGTTAGCTACTTTATTGAAACGTCCATCATCCATTTCTTTCATGGAATGAAGGATGCGCCTTTGTACCGGTTTCAACCCATCTTCTATGGCCGGCACCGCCCTTTCCAGTATTACATAAGAAGCATATTCCAGGAACCAGTTCTTATACTGTCCCTGTACACCGGTTTCGTTTTCAAAAATCCTGTTCTCTTTCTTTTCTTTCGCCATGATCTGCTATTTTTCAATCCGGTAGGTATCGTCCTGTCCGTCTGCCAGTGCATTGAGTTCAAAAACAACTATGTCTGTATCGGCAACCACTTCATGCCAGGCCCAGGGTTCTATCATCACCATCGCCGGCGCTTTTACTTTCAGTGTTCCTTTTTCATCGCCGCGCACATTGAACCAGTTTACGGTTGCTTCTCCCTGCATAATAATGATCTGTTCCGGGTTCTTCCTGGGCGAAACGCCTTTGTGGTAATGTCTTCCACTGGAACTGCCGGCCTTGCGGTATGACACGATGAATTGTCCTGTTCGGTCGGTTTCGAACACATGCGTAGTTCCTCTTTCATCTGATCCTATCTGTTGTACTGGAATAACCTTCACCATTTGTTTCTTTTTTAAACGTTTTATCCTTGTTCTTCTTCTGCTGTTTCCGTTACTACTGCGCCGGTACCGGGTAATTTTACTATGATCTCTTTCCATCCTTTATTCCAGTCGCCCGCAATTTCGAGCTTTCCTTCTGCTGCCAGTTCTCTGATACGCCATACCAGGAATGTATCGCCGGTTTGCACTTTCATTTTTCCCAATGTAGTGTTCAGCAATTTACCCAGTTTCATGGCTCCGTTGAGATTAGCAAAGATGTCTTTATCGTAAAAATCTACTTCCTTACCGGTGATCTTTTTGCCTCCTTCCAGGAAGCGCACCATCGCATTTTCCTGGCACAATTTCTTCCATTCATCCGGATCTACTTCAAACTCACTAAGCGTAATGGGACGAGCCAGGCGCATGGCTTTACGGAATTCTTTGGGTTGTATTTCGTGGAGATGGGTAGGATAAAAAATATTTCCTTTCTCATTGATGAAGGGAAGATTGTTCAGGTACAATACCTGCACGCGTCCCTGGTATTCTTTCAACTGGCTCATCAGCCAATAATAACTGCATACATCATGCGCATTTTGCCCCATCCATATCCACAATTCCTGTTCCGGTTGTTCATCTATTGCTTTCAATAATTGGTGTACTGCCAGTTTATCATCCACTATATTCAACGAATCGGTATAGGGTGAATATTCCAGCAAGGTCTTCCACCAGTCGCGCCGGGCCTGGTATCCTTCCGTTTCATAAATGTTCAGCAGCGGTCCCACTGCATAATCGTCTTTGATCTCTACCACTTCTCCCTGTAAAGCCTCATCGAGTTCCATTGCCTGTTGCAATACTGCTACGTTCGCCTGTTCAAATACTATATGAATCATTATAATTGAATAGCCTGGTTACCGCCAGGCAGGTTTAGATTGGTTAAACGGTTGCTTCCACTTCATCCAGTTCTACCCGCAAGTTATTGATGATGAAGTCTTGCCTTTCCATGGTATTCTTTCCCATATAATATTCCAGTAATTGCTGTATATGATCGCCCTGCTCGAGGATAACCGGTTGCACGCGCATGTCTTCGCCAATGAAACGTCCGAACTCTTCGGGTGAGATCTCTCCCAACCCTTTGAAGCGGGTGATCTCAGGCTTGCCGCCCAGTTTAGTGATGGCTTTTTGTTTTTCTCCTTCATCGTAACAATACAAGGTCTCCTGTTTATTACGCACCCGGAACAAGGGTGTTTCCAGGATATAGACATGTCCTCTTTTCACCAGGTCGGGGAAGAACTGTAAAAAGAAAGTCATCATGAGCAACCTGATGTGCATACCATCCACATCGGCATCGGTAGCGATGACAATATTGTTGTATCGAAGGCCTTCCAGTCCGTCTTCTATATTCAACGCATGCTGCAACAAATTAAACTCTTCATTTTCATATACCACTTTTTTGGTCAGTCCGTATGCGTTCAACGGCTTACCCCGGAGACTGAACACTGCCTGCGTATCTACATTTCTCGATTTGGTAATGCTTCCGCTGGCACTATCTCCCTCGGTAATGAAAATGGTGCTGTTATTCTGCGACGATACAAACTCTTCTTTGTTCTTAGAAGGCGGCTCATCGTTCAGGTGCACACGGCAATCGCGCAGTTTCTTATTGTGCAGATTGGCTTTTTTGGCGCGCTCATTGGCCAGTTTCTTAATGCCTGCCAGTTCTTTCCGTTCTCTTTCACTCTGCTCGATCCTTTTCTTCAGCGCATCGGCAATGGTGGGGTTGCGGTGCAGGTAGTTATCCAGTTCTTTCGACAAAAATTCCAGCACAAAATTTTTCATACTGGGTCCGTTCTCGTACACATTCAACGATCCCAGTTTGGTCTTTGTCTGGCTTTCAAATACGGGCTCCTGCACCCGCACCGAAACAGCCGCCACAATGCTGGTACGTATATCGGATGCGTCGTAATCTTTCTTGAAAAAATCGCGCACCACTTTTACATAAGCTTCCCGGAAAGCCTGCTGGTGGGTACCGCCCTGTGTAGTAAATTGTCCGTTCACAAAAGAAAACACGTCTTCGCCATAATCGTTGTTATGCGAGATGGCGACTTCTATATCATTTCCTTTTAAGTGAATGATGGGATAACGCAGTTCATCGGGATTGGTCTTGCGTTGCAGCAAATCGAGCAAACCGTTCTTGCTGATGTATTTTTTCCCGTTCAGGTGTATGGCCAACCCTGCGTTGAGGTAGCAATAATTCCACAACTGGTTATCGAGGTATTCGTGGATGAAGTGGAAATTGCGGAACACCGTTTCATCGGGTACAAAGTTTACCAGGGTTCCGTTCTCTTCTGTGGTCTTTGTTTCTTTGTGTTCATTCACCAGCACGCCTTTCTCGAACTCGGCTGTTTTTTCTTTTCCATCACGGAAAGCCGTTACTTTAAAATACTGGCTCAATGCATTCACGGCTTTGGTACCCACGCCGTTCAATCCCACACTTTTCTGAAAAGCCTTACTATCGTATTTGGCGCCGGTATTGATTTTACTCACCACATCCACCACTTTACCCAGGGGAATACCCCGCCCGTAGTCGCGCACCGATACCTTTTTGCCTTCGATGTTGATCTCCACCTGCCTGCCATAACCCATGGTATGTTCATCGATGCAGTTATCCACAACTTCTTTGAGCAATACATAGATTCCATCGTCGGGAGCGGAGCCATCGCCCAGCTTTCCAATGTACATACCGGGTCTTAACCGGATGTGTTCCCGCCAGTCGAGCGACCGTATCGATTCTTCGGTATACTCGTTCGTATTCTTCGGTTCAGCCATATATTTCCTGTCTTATTATAAATTAAGTTGAATCGTATTTTTCGGGGTCAAATTTCATACCGATTCCCCAACCCGCAAATCTAACCACCTCGTGCCTTGTCCCAAGTTTTATTTTCTACAAATGCCTCCACAATGTGGATAAAAAACGGAACCCATACATTTGCGCATGGTACAATTTGGCGTTGACATTCTTCTGCAACAATCTCCTTCCTGGAAAAAAGCAGCCATCGGACTGGTGACCAATCATGCGGCTACCACCCATGCATTACAACCATCACGTCAGGCATTACTGGAAGCTGGTTTCAATATTCGCGTACTTTTCTCTCCGGAACACGGGCTCGATGTAAGCGGGGCAGACGGACAAGCCATGCAGGATGGCCGTGATCCGTTAACGGGGTTGCCTGTTATCAGTTTATACGGACCCAAGCTGGCTCCCTCGGAAGAAGATCTTGCCGGCATAGATATTTTATTGTTTGATATACCGGATATCGGCGCCCGTTTTTATACTTATCTCTGGACACTTTCGCATATCATCGAAGCTTCCGCCCATTTTCAAAAACCACTGGTGATATTGGACCGGCCCAACCCTGTTTCGGGCAATATGTATTTGGCAGAAGGCCCTATGTTGGCGCCGGATAATGCTTCCTTTATCGGCCGCTGGCCTGTTCCGGTAAGACATAGTTGCACATTGGGAGAGCTGGCGCTTTACTTCAATGCCACACGAAAACTCAGCGCATTCATTGAAGTAGTTGCTTGCAAAGGATGGGACAGGAATAGTTTCCAACCCGATTGGGGTATTCCTTTCGTTCCTACTTCACCTGCTATACAGGATTTTCAAAGTATGTTATTGTACCCGGGTCTTTGCATGCTCGAAGCCACCAATATTAGTGAAGGGCGTGGCACTCATCATGCATTCCGTGTAGCGGGAGCTCCGTGGATCAACGGGCCTGTTTTGGCAAACGGACTGAAAGAAATGAGTGAAGAAGGTTTGTCTGTGCAAGCAACTGAATTCATTCCGTCTGAAGGTAAATATGCTTCCAAACGCTGCTATGGAGTAAAGATGGAAATAACAGCGCCCGGCCACTTTCAAACCGTCTGGAGTGGGTTGTTGCTGATCAAACTCATTCAATCTTTGTATCCGAAAGAATTTGCCTGGGCTCCTTATCCAACGCATGTAAATCCTTCCGGTAAAGGACACCTAGATAAGTTAACAGGGTTGCGTAACAGTGAAAACCTTTTCACCTTGCCGCTCCCCGCTTTCCTTGCAGCTATTACAAAACATACCCGCGTTGATGATTGGAAGGCGGCAACGGCTGCATATCTTTTATATTAATCCATCAGGTTTCTGATGACCACGCTGGCGGCGGTACAGCCAAAAATGGCCGGCATATAACTGATGGTGCCGATAACAGATTTTTTGGGGTAGGCTTTTTCTGTTTCTATCACGCGCGACTGGTCTACTTTTTCGGCGCTGAACACCACCGTGATCCCTTTATGGATACCCAAGCCGCGCAGTTTCTTTCGTACATACTTGGCCAGGTTGCACTCGTAGGTTTTGGAAATATCCGTCACTTTTACTTGAGAAGGATCTACTTTACCTCCGGCGCCCAATGAGCTTACAATCGGTATTTTTCTTTCACGGCAGGCTTTGATGAAATGCACTTTGGGTGATAATGTATCGATACAATCCACTGCATAATCAAATTGCCCCGCATCCAGGATCTCAATGGTGCGGCTATCGCGTATGTATTCGGTAAGCACCGTCAATTCCAACGACGGGTTGATGTCTTTCAATCGTTCTGCCAGCACTTCTGCTTTCAGTTTTCCAGCTGTTGAATGCAGCGCCGGTATTTGTCTGTTGGCGTTACTCAGGTCTACCGTATCTGCGTCGATGATCGTCATGCGCCCCACGCCTGACCGCGCGATCATTTCGGCACAGATTCCGCCCACACCACCCAATCCTACCACGAGTACATTTTTGTTCATCAGTTTTTCCACTTTTTCATCGCCCAGCATCAACTGGGTACGGCTCATCCAGTAAGGGATCATTATACTATTAATTTAAATTCGACAATTAGCCAATTCGTCAATTTGGCAATGTGGTAATTGGCTAATTGTCGAATTGACGAATTGGCTAATTGATTATTTTAGGGTGCAAAAATGTAGTTAGTATGCGGTTTTTAAAAATTATTTCCTGTGCGGGGTTATTATGGATGGCGCTTGCTGTTCAGGCTCAATCCCCTTCTCTTCAATTGTTGCAGTCGGGCAAACAGGTGAGTTTGCGTGGATTAAGTGTTGTAAACGATAGCCTGGTATGGGCCAGTGGCAGTAATGGTACGGTGGCACGGTCTGCAGACGGTGGCCGTAGCTGGACCTGGCTTACCGTTCCGGGCTATGAAAAAAGGGATTTCAGGGATATCGAGGCTTTTGATGATCGTACGGCGGTGATCATGGGCATTGCAGAGCCCGCGGTGATCCTGAAAACTACCGATGGCGGCACCAGCTGGCATAAAGTGTTTGAAGACAGTACCAAAGGCATGTTCCTTGATGCCATGCATTTTGCCAACGAAAAAACAGGCATCGTAATAGGCGACCCCATCAATAAAAAAGCTTTTTTTGCCCGCACTTACGACGGGGCCAATACCTGGGAAAAACTGAATACAGCTTCTTTTCCCGAACTGGCCGAGGGAGAAGCTTTTTTTGCTTCCAGCGGCACCAATGTCAAGCTTACCAGTTTCAACAAAGAGTATACCGTTACTTTTATTTCAGGGGGAAGAAAATCTAATCTCTGGACCGGCTTCTACCACAAGGATTCGCTGCCGTTGATGCAAGGGTTGGAAAGTACAGGTGCCAATTCCATTGCAGTAAATGAATCAGCAAACAGGGCCGTAGTGGTAGGCGGCGATTTTGCCAAAGACACCATCAGCTCGGGCAATTGCGTATTGTTATCCATTCAACCGGGCGGTGTTCAGGTATCGAAGCCTTACACCCCTCCTCATGGTTACCGGTCCTGCGTGATTTATTTGAATAACCAGCAACTGGTTACCTGCGGCACTTCCGGGGTAGATATTTCCACTGACGGGGGAATGAACTGGTTGCTCATTAGTAAAGAAGGGTTTCATGTGGTGCAAAAGGCCAAAAATGGCAAGGCCGTGTACCTGGCAGGAGGCGGAGGGAAAATCGCCAGGTTGTTGATCCCTTAAAATACGATTAAAACAAATACTTCCATTAAACCAATCGATGCCGGTAACGGTCATATATCAGTACTAGCAATACAAAAAAGCTTATAGTTTTTTCCATTTTTTATGCAGCAGGGTAAAACAAGGGTAATCTGGCAACAGGTTACCCTTTGTTCTTTTATTTTTTGAAGGCGAAATAAGCCGCCCCTAATATCAAAAGAAAACTGATCAGGTATTTGGTTTCGAAGGGCTCTTTCAGGTACCACACGGCAAATACCGAGAATATAACCAGTGTGATGATCTCCTGGGTGATCTTCAATTGAAATCCTCCAAAACCGTTCTGGAATCCTGCCCGGTTAGCGGGAATCATAAAACAATATTCAAAGAAAGCAATGCCCCAGCTTAAAAGAATGGCCTTCCATAGAGACAGTTCTTTTTTCTCTAATAAACCATACCAGGCGAATGTCATGAAGATGTTGGAAATGATTAGTAAGCTTATTGTTTTCAGCATAAAGATTTGATTACAAGTGGCAAGTTATTATATCATTACAGCAGTTAGATTAAAAAAAGTTGAACATTTTTTTGGCAGTTATTCCACAGTCCCTATTTTTGCACTCCCAAACAACAAAAAGGGAGCATAGCTCAGCTGGTTTAGAGCATCTGCCTTACAAGCAGAGGGTCCGCGGTTCGAACCCGTGTGCTCCCACTTAAAAATCAAACAGTTAGATTATGAAACGTCTAACTGTTTTTTTATTTGCACAAGGCTTGCACAACGTTTCTATCCTGTTTGATGCACGCAGGTACTGTGCATAATTTTTTTATAGTTGCAACTACTGCTTTTAGCTTTTTCGGAGGGTTCTTAGTTATTCTGAATTAAAGATTTCTGCAAGACTGCTTTCAAATCTCTTTCCAACTCGCTAAACGATTTCTTGGTTATCGTTCTATTGAAATGCAATTTGCTCCAAACTCTACCGATTTCATCCGATTTTTTGATCTCATCTTCTTCAGAATCTTTTGCCTGAGAATACAATTCATACAAGTCTGGAACGGTTACGGGCTTTCCTTCATTGTTAAATCGAAGCATCCGCTGGGATAGAACGCTGGTACACAACACGATGAAAAATATCATATAAAGTACTTGAATATTAAAAAAATATTCCTACATTCAATACAGCATCGAAAATGAAGCATACTGCAGGGGTTTCCTTGCAATATGTCCCCCCGCTTCGTTTTTCTTCACCCCCCATCCATAGAGTGCGGCATACTTTGCTCATACGTAGGATGCCCGGTATGCCGGCACTCGTTCGGTCATGCGTCGATAGCATGGTGTAGCGAGGCGCACATCGTATTGCGTACAAAAGAATAGTGCAATGATTTGCTCCTGCGAACACCCTGCTCGTTGCAGCGGGCACTTCGTATTGCACCCGAAGAAAAAACCGAACGGACGTTGGCAGCCACGATACTGCTCCGGGACGGTACCAGCCGGGTACACAGACGCATCTGGAACCTTTGCACTACAAGCAAGCAAAAAAGCGCCGAACATGCGCCCTATGGCGTCAGACAAGGGAGCGAACCTTTAAATCCATGATATGAAAAAGTACATTTTCTACTCACTCCTCTTTCTCGTGATCGCTGGCGTACTCTTTGTCGCTTGCAGGCGGCCATATCGACCAACAATGAAGCCGATGCGCGGGCAATCGTGTATCCGCTCGCAAACAAGGTTGCGAGCTACTTTTACGCCAAATACAAGCGAGATATTCGTCAAGATTTTGTGAACAATCCCCAAGGAATCATAATTTTAGGGGTGCTCTATGCGGCAAAAGAGCGGCACGCGGCAACGATCAACATGAGTGCCTCGCTCCACGCACCGGGGCAAGGGTTTGCGGTGGAATCAAACCGAGCGACGTTTGACTGTTTGCTCTCTGCGGTTGGTTCGGTGATCGGCCTTTCTGATGCGCGCAATCTCTGGCAGAGCATCGCTGCGGGCGCGACTGAAGAAACCGCCATTGCCGCATTGAAAGTGATCGGGCGCAGAGTTGCCGGTGTCATCACCGTTGCCATCATGGTGTATGACCTGGGAAGCTGCTTGGATTGGTGGTGATTTATAACCTCATAAATATCAATCGTATGTTGAAACAAATCACGGAATATGTCATCGTCGCGCTCTTGTCAATCGCGACGATTGCACACCTTGGCAAACTCGCGTATCTGTATTTCAAGCCCGCCTTCTTAAAACGGTTTGACTTCATTTCCAATCCGGTGCCAAGCAAAACATATTTGACCTTGTATTATGTTCTCACGGTCATTGTATGCGTGTATGCGATCACCACGCGAGTGAGCAGCGTGCATTGAGATATATCTATATCGTTGAGATAGGCTGCTCTTATGAGACAGCCTATCTCATTTCTGCATGTATCCAAGGGGTATGCTGATGTCGGTTGCAATTGCGGTCGTCCGTGCGTTGTGCCCAAGCCGAAGAATGACCGGATAGGTGCAATCTTTCTTTTCTCTGCGGGTGTCGAGCAATATGGTTACATTGGTATTCTGCACTTTATAAAGGTAGTTCCCCTTGCACAAGATTAGCACAATAGCACTGTACCGATGCCGTTCTTTTTATCCCCATATTCTCTCTAAAAAGATGGTTTTCTACGGTTATCCGTCAAGTGAGTTCAAGGTGAATTCAGAAATCTTGCGCCTTACAGGCAGAGGGTCCGCGGTTCGAACCCGTGTGCTCCCACAGAAAAACCTTAATAGAAATGTTGAGGCTTTTTTCATTGTAGTCAGGTTAATATAGGTGAATTGAAAAAATGGTAAATTTAAATTCCCATTGATTCAATTACAATACGTATGGCCAAAGTCAGAAAACTCCTTGCATTAGCTGCCGGACTTAACACCATTATATTCGTTGGCGAAATGCTAGGTGGTGCCGAAGGGCATAGCACCAGCTTGATCATGGATGGAGTACATAATTTTTCTGATGAACTGGCGCTGGTTTGTCTTTTTCTGGCTTACCTGTTGCCTGTTACCATGTCGCGGAATTTCCAGCGCCTGGCCAATGCACTCAATTCTATCGGGCTCATTTCTATCAGTGTTTTCCTGATATGGCAATCGGTGAATAATATCATTCATCCTGTACCAACAATTGGCTATATACCATTGATAGCCGGACTACTGGCAGCCATTGCTAACTGGGGTGTTGCCAGGATATTGTATTCCATTAAAGACAGAAACGCTGCTATTCGTCTCACCTACATACACATTGTAGGCGATGTGTATGTTTCATTGGCGCCCGTGGTTGCAGGCTTGCTGGTGTTGTTGACAGGCAAATATATCTTTGACCCCATCATCGCCATTTTAGTAGGCGTATGGTTGATCTGGGCTACGATCAAAGAAATTGCACATTCTCACGATGAGCTCATCTGGCCGGAGCATGTAGCTGATCAATAAACCAGTTCTCCGAATACACCATTCTTGTAATCTTCCATTGCCTGGTTGACCTCTTCCTGTGTGTTCATTACAAAATTATCTTTCGCAGCAACCGGTTCGCCAATGGGTTCGGCGGACAGAAACAATACCTGTGCATTTTCTTCTGCAGTAACGATCACTTCGTCATTTTCTTTTTGAAACACTACCAGGTGATGTGCAGCAATACTTTCCTGGTTGATGTTCACCGTACCTTTTGCTATGTATAGCAAAGTCCAGTAACCCGGCGTGGCCGTGAACTGTACCTGTTTTCCTTTTGCAATGGTTCCAATAATAGATATAACAGGTGTGAAACTTTTCAATGGACCTGTCTTGCCTTCGTATTCACCGCTCACCAATCGCAAAGACACACCCTCCTGTTCCAACACAGTTGGCTGTAATGCCTGCGGCGCCGATTGATAAGAAGGCGGATCCCATTTTTTAGCTTTGGGCACATTTACCCAAATCTGGATCAACTCCTGCGTTCCTCCTTTTGCGAGCAAATCTTTGGTAGGTCCTTCACTATGCAACAATCCTTTCCCTGCAAACATCCATTGCGCTCCACCTGCCCTGATCACTTCATCATGTCCTGCATTGTCTTTATGGTATCCTTCTCCCTGCAATTGAAAAGTAACAGGTGCAAAGCCCCTGTGCGGATGTGGGTGAATACGCAATTCCTGGCCCGGACTAATGGTGTCCGGACCAAGATGGTGTATTACAATAAATGGATTGGCAAACCTGAAATCTTTATGTGGCAGGGGTTGTATCACTTTTTCTTCCCTGGTGATCAGCTTTTCCCTTCCCTCTAATACATGTTCAATTGATTTTTTCATGGTTAACACAGTTTAGGTTATTCCAATACACCAAATTTACCGGATTGAAACTCCTGAATCGCATCGTATATCTCTTCCTGCGTGTTCATCACAAAAGGTCCGTAACTGGCAATCGGTTCGTCGATGGGTTCACCGCTCATTACCAGCAATACAGCCTGTTCTGCTGCTTTGATATTGATATCGGTGCCTTCGTTTTTGAATAATACAAAACTATGCTCCGGCGCTTTCTCTCCATTTACTTCAATGGATCCATTCACAACAAGTATCGCTGTATTATAATGAGCGGGCAGACTGGTGCTGACTTCCTTACCTGCATTCAGTTTGATATCAAACAGGTTCACAGGTGAATAAGTAGCAGCAGGTCCTTTTACGCCATTGAATTCACCAGCGATCACATTCACCACACCGCCGTCATTAGGCAATATCGCTTTCCCCATCATATCGGCTGTAAGCGCCTGGTAATGGGCGGGCGTCAGCTTGTCTTTTTTGGGCAGGTTCACCCATAATTGAACCATTTCAAAGGGTCCGCCTTTTTTAGCGTATTCTTTTTCGTGGTATTCTTTGTGCAGTATACCGCCACCGGCTGTCATCCATTGCACATCACCGGGATTGATCACGCCGCTATTGCCGGCGCTATCGTGGTGTGCCACGCTTCCCTGGTAAGCAATAGTAACGGTTTCAAATCCTTTGTGCGGGTGCACATCTACACCACGGGGAACAGCGGAGGGTCCGAAGTCATACGCAGCATTGAAATCGAGCATCAGGAAGGGACTGATCCTGCGCTGTGTAATATTGGCTCCCGGGATAAAATTATACACCCGGAACCCATCTCCTACCATGCCTGGTCTGGCTGGCTTGGGTATTATTCTTTCGATTGATTTTTTCATGATATGCTCCTTTAATTTATTGAATGTTTACTTTGGGTTTAAATGCATCATCGGTTACCGAAAATGAATGCTTGTGTGCTGCTTTTTGTTTGTTAAGCGCAAGCGTAACTTGTTCGGCCAGTTCATGCAATTGTGCCGGCTCGTAGGTTACAACAAGTCCGTACGCTTGCTGGTGCAGGAAAAGCTTTTGTAGTTTTCTTGCTTCCTGCTCTCCTATTGAATCGGCCAGTAAGAGTACATCGAAATGGAACTGGTGAAATTTTTCAATGGCATTTTCATCTGATGAAACACCGATGCTGTTCCAGGATTCATTGCTGCTCACTGCATCCAGTGCCTGAAGCAGGCTTGACTCATTGAAATCTACTACCAGTATCTCTGTCTTGTTCATATCATCTCCTTTTTTTTTACAACACAAAAATACTCCGGCAGCCTAGCGACTTCCAATAACCTATCTTAACAAAAATTCTTAACCTAGATTATTTTTTGGGAGGAGTTTGGCTCAGCATTTTGCTCAGGAATTCGGGAGTGACCCCAATGTAGGCAGCTATCTGTTTTTGAGGGAGGCATTGTATGAGAGAAGGATACAATTGGCAAAAATTTTCGTAGCGCTCGCGGGCCGAGAGGCTTAAATTGTTAATGAGCCGGTGTTGATAGGTAGCCAGCGATTTTTCGGCCAGTACGCGGAAGAAGTGTTCGAATTTGGGTACCTGTTGGTATAATTTATCGAGGTCGGATTTTAACAACAACAATACGGTACTGTCATCTATGGCATCTATGTACAAAGTGGCCGGCTCCTGCGCAATAAAGCTTTTCATATCACCGATCCACCATCCGGGCGGCGCGAACTGCAGCACATGCTCAAACCCGTTTTTATCTATGGAATAACTTCTCAAACAACCATCGGTTACAAAACAGGCATACCTGTTCACATCACCCTCCTGCAACAGGAATTGTTTGCGTTTCACTTCTTTATAGGTAAGCAAAGCCGTGAAATACGCTGTTTCTTCCTGCGTTAATTGTATGTGTTGGGTAATATGTTCCAGTAACAGATCGTATTCCATAACGCCTTTATTCCAGTAGCCTGGTAATTCTGATCACCTTCCCCTCTCCATTCACCCCTTCCAGTACTACCTGTAGTTTTTTACTGATGTCGTTATTATAGAACTCCAGTTTTACCCTTGGGCTCTTTTTATTCGTCAGTACATAAGGGTTCCAGTATAAAGTGGTTCTTACATCCGGGTCAAAACTATCGGGAGATTTTTCATAAGAGGGACTATAAAACTCTTTGAAGCGGGAATAACCGCCCAGTATGGTGCTTTCCATACCGCGACTGTTGGCGTCTGAGCGGCGACTATCTCCTCCTTTCTTTGTATAAATGGCGATTGCTCCGCCACTGCCTCCGCCTGCAGATCCAAAGAAAGGCGGACGGAATACTTTGATATAAGCGATGTCTGTTACCGGTGTGCTTTGTATCATGCTGATATCAGACCTCATCTCATTCAGGTAAAGATCGGGGCTGCCACCACGCCAGCTGAGACTTGCCTGTGGCCCTGAACCGGTGATCATCAACCCGGCCACTTTTCCCTGCAAATACCCCAGCACATCCATCGCGCCAATGATCGATTTATCGTCTGTAAGATCGAATGAATAACCATCGCCTCCCGAGAACAGGCCGCTGGCATATTTTTCATCCATTACTTTTAGCGGGTCTTTTACTTTGGCCTTAACAGTCACCTCCTGCAAGGTAGCCGCCGCCTTCAGCTTCCGCAGTTTCTCCTGTTCTGCAAAAAAATATTGCAATTTCAGCGAAGCGAGGCTATCGTTCTGCATCTGGCTGGGGCCCAGTTTCACTGATTTGGGAAACTGCCTGAGCAAACCATTCTCTACCTGCACCTGCATCACATCGCTGAGTTTTTCTTTTCCGTTAAAACTGTAAAAAGCCCTCACCGTATCGTAGAAGAACAAACCTTTTTGTTCAAAGCTTCCATCTTTTTCTACCGGAACAAATATCAACTGTGTGCTACTGTCTTTTCCCCTGAGAATGAAATTCAACTGGAGCGGTATCCTGGCGAGACTGCCTTTCACACCATACACTTTACCCGTCAGTTTGAGGTAATCCGTTTCGCGCGGATATTTTAAAGAAGGCATTTCTGCTGTCTTGATCTTGTTCCAATCAAAACGCCGCCATCCGTTTGTCATCATTACCAGGTCGAGCTTTGAGGTAATGCTATCGGCGTCACTGGTGAAATAATACGCAGGATTATACACTTTGCCTTTGATATCATCACTCAATAAAAAATCTGAGAAGATCGTGTGTTTATCCGGAGGCACCACCGAAGCGTCGGTTACGGCAACAGACATATTGGTAAAGGCTGTGTCGTTCACCAGCACTTCGATGATATTGCGGGCCCTTTTTTCTAGTCCTACTATCGGGGTACTGAATTTAACATTGAATTCGTGCAGGTGATTGTTCACAAAAACGATCCGCTCGGCTATCGGTAGCCAGTCGCTCGTAAACAACGAAAACTGCAGGATGCCTGTGGGCATTTCATCAATTGGTATTTGTGCATTGAGCAAGGTTTTTTCCATCATGTTCAATGCTACTTTATAAAACAGTTGCTGGTTCATGTGTACCAGCAGGTGTACCTGCTTGAAATTATCGGTCACATTGGCTGTGCGCTCTACTTTCACCAATGCTTTGTCATTCGTAGTGCTCACAGACAGCAAACTGCCTTCCTGTTTTTCTATCGTGATGGGAGCAACGCCTTTATTGCCATACTCGTCTGTCCAACTGATCCTGTAAGATTCATTAGCGTGACTTAGCAGGGAAAACAATCCCATACCATCGTGTTTCACTTTAAGTGTATCTAGTGTTTTGCCTTTATCATTCTGTAACAGCGCTTTGATACGTACCGGTACACCAAACTGGTTGGTGGCTTTGAAAGCAATCCGCGTATTCAATCCCTGCACCAGGGTGCCTCCTTCGGGAAACAGTTCCAGCCTGGTTTTCATAGCTGCCGGCATCTTTTTTTGCGCAGGCGCAGGATTATTCACTGCGAGGTCTCTCTCGTATAAAAAAGCAGAATCATCGTTCAGCATCCAACGGGTATATGCTTTTACATGCAGGAAATTACCGGTGTAATTGGCAGGCACATCAAAGCTACCTTTGGCGGTAGACTGGAACAAGGGGGCAACTGTTTGGTAAAGCATCTTGCCCGTGGTATCGTACCATTCTACATATACGTTTTTACTCAGTGTACTCAATTCACCGCCTGACAGGATATACACTTTGTACCAGATCGTTTCGGATTTATTGTAGATAGACCGGTCGAAATGGATATGTATCTTTTCTTTGGGGAATTGCTCCTGGTATGACGCCATCACAGAATCGATCTGCTGCGCCGAAGCTTTATGACAGAGCAGCGTGGTGAGTACAAAAAAGCACAGGTAGAGAAACTTCTTTTTCATTCTTATGTTCTTAGAAAAAATCACAGGGCGTTTTTCAGTTAAAACGCCCTGTAAGATAAATCGAAGTTTCATATCAAGATGCTAAAACCTTGGGAGGCTTTTTTTCATGCGTTAGATCATGTATATGCTGGTGCTTGAGATGGTCATAAAATGAATGTTTATCTACCAGTACCGAAACAAGCGCCGCTACCATGCCTGCAAGCATGAGATGGAAGATCACATTGTGCCTGTCGGTCATTTCCAGCACCAATATGGCTGAAGTGAAGGGCGAGCGGGTAACACCTGTAAGAAAAGCCACCATACCCGCCAGTATGAGCAGGTTGGAGTCGTTGGCGCTGGCATGTAACCAGCCCGACAATACCGATCCGATACCGGCCCCGGCACTCAGCGCGGGCGCGAAAACGCCTCCGGCTGCACCTGTAGTGAATGTAATTATAGGACCCACAATACGCAACAGCGGCATATACCATACCACATGTTTTTGATCTGTGAACAATACCTGGTTCATGAGATCTTTACCCGAGCCTAACGCTTGCTGTCCGGCCAGTAAACCCATGGTGGCAATTACCAGGGCGCAGCAAAGCAGGTAAAGCAATTGCCTGTATTGATTGGTTGACCGTTTGCGTATGCGCATGATCAGCAGTATGCATTTACTCATCAGGCTGCCCGCTATCCCGGCTACCACAGCAATCACCGCTACACCCAGGAAAACCGAAACAGAAAGATGACTTACATCGGGATATCCCAGGTAGAGATAAGGCCCCAGAAATGCTTGCGCTACCAGTCCTGCTATAATTACCGCAGAAAAAATAGCGGTCTTGAAGAAACTGATATGTGTTTTGGTGAGCTCTTCCACAGCAAACACAATCCCACCCAATGGCGTATTGAAAGCAGCGGCCAATCCGGCTGCCGCCCCCGTCATGATCATATTGCGCTTGGATATCTTAGGCCACCATTCGGGCAGCAACAGGTTCACTTTCCTGAATATGGAACCTGCAATCTGGATGGTAGGGCCTTCGCGACCGGTAATACCTCCTCCGAGCAATACCATGCAACTGGAAGCGATCTTCACTATAATGATACGCACGCTCAGCAAGCGGTCTACTTTATCGTTGTGTTTGGGCGTTGCCAGTTCAATAGCGGCAATTACCTGTGGAATACCGCTGCCTTTGGCAAAAGGCGCCCATTTTTTTACCATCCACCAGGCTATGAGAAAACATACCGGCGTTACAAGTAAAAGCAGGTGGTGAGGCAGTTGAAAAATATAAGCCGCGCCCTTTTCGGCAACAGCAAAGATTTTAGTATAGGCAACGGCTACCAAGCCGGTGAGCAACGAAGCAACCCAGAACGGGATGGCCTGTAATAAATTCCTTTTGATTCGTTCATTGCGGATGCGATCGAAATGCTTCTTTAATTTGGCTCTGATAGCATTGAATAGGGACATAGAAATAACGTTCATCTGTTCTGGTAAATCGGTAAATTCATCCTGACAATGCAACTCGGTAAAATGGTTGCAAAAATAGGCATTAGGTTTTGTGGGGATATTAGAAGCAGATTAGATTTTAAGCGGTTGCCATACAAATTATAGAAAAACCGTATTGTTGACTATGGAAGAGCGGAAATTACTGATCGTGGAGGATGAGAAAAAGATAGCCAATGCCCTAAAAAAAGGCCTATCGGAGAACGGATACCATGTGGAAATGGCGTTTGACGGACTGATTGGCAGGAAGTTATTTCTTTCGCACTCTTATGACCTGGTAATACTCGACATCAACTTGCCCGGGCTCAACGGTTATGAATTGTGCAAGATCATCCGCAACCACAACCAGCAGGTGCCGGTGATCATGCTCACCGCCCTGAGTTCAACGGAAGACAAGATTGAAGGGTTTGATGCGGGGGCAGATGATTATGTGATCAAACCTTTTGAGTTCAAAGAACTGCTGGTGCGTATCAGGGCCCTGCTGAAAAGGACCATGTACCAGCAGTTACCCACAGGAAATATTTTAAAAGTAGGCGGACTCGAAATGAACCTCGACACCAAGGAGGTGAAACGCGAAGGGCAGCAGATACTGCTCACTGCCAAAGAGTTTCAGTTATTGGAGTATTTCATGCGTAACAGGAACCGCGTACTATCGAGGGCCGATATCGCAGAAAGTGTGTGGGATATTGATTTCGATACCAAAACCAATGTGATCGACGTATACGTTAATTACCTTCGCAACAAGATCGACAAACATTTCTCCACCCGGCTTATCCATACGCAGGTAGGCATGGGTTATATTTTAAAGGAGCTATAGCCGATGAAGATCAAATACCGCATCACTCTGTTGTTTACACTGGTGGTAACCATCATACTGCTGATCGTGTGTACTTCCGTTTATTATCTTACCAACCTCAACAGGGAAAAAGATTTCAGGAAAAGATTGCACAACAGGGCGCTTACTACCATCAGTCTCCTGACAAAAGTGGAAGGAATTGATAAAGACCTGATGAGCAAGATCGATGCGAACATGTTCTTCACCATACAGGAAAAAAGTGTGGTCGTGTATGATGAGCATGATCATGAAATTTATCGTCATGTAGACAGTACCGTAGATGCAGAAACAGCCAACAGCGCATTGCTGGCAAGGGTGCGGACCGAAGGCGAATATGTCTTTACAGACCATCGCCGCACCATCGTTGCCATACCTTATACACGCAATCATAAAAGTTATGTGGTACTGTCTTCGGCTTTTGACCTCGATGGTTATGCCAAGCTGGCGCAGTTGAAATTTATACTCACACTCAGTTTTATCACGGGTATATTGGCCACCATTGTATGCGGACTCCTGTTTTCTGCACGGCTCGTGGTTCCCATTAAAAAAATCACCAACGAGGTAAAAGAGATCTCTTCACAGAACCTGTCGAGGCGCATTGATACTATTTACGAACCGAAGGATGAACTGTATGAATTGTCGTCTACTTTCAACGACCTGCTTACCCGTTTGCAGGAGTCTTTCGAGATACAAAGGCGATTCATTGCCAACGCTTCGCATGAATTGTCAACTCCCCTGACTTCTATTTCAAGCCAATTGGAGATCACACTGCAAAACCAGCGAAGTGCCGAAGAATACCGTTCGGTGATCAGTTCAGTGTACGACGATGTGAAGCAACTCAACCAACTTACCCGCAGCCTGCTGGAGCTTGCCAAAGCCTCGGGGAGTACCGACGGTATGGAGTTATCGCTGGTACGGATTGATGAATTGCTCATGAAATTGCCTTCCGAGCTGCGGAAAACAAATAAGGATTATACGGTAGAACTTCATTTCAACAGTTTTCCCGACGATGAAGATAAGCTGCTGGTTTTCGGCAATTCCGATTTGTTGTACAGCGCCATCAAGAATATTGCCCTGAATGCGTGTAAATACTCAGAAGATCATTTTGCGGCCGTGGTACTGAATTTTGTTTCCGATGAATTACAAGTGTTGATATCCGATAACGGGCCAGGCATCAGCGAGTTGGACAAACAGCTGGTATTTCAACCTTTTTACAGGGCTAAAAGTACCAGCCAGTCGCAGGGTTTCGGGCTGGGACTATCCCTTGCTTCCCGTATCATTCAATTACACAAGGGGTGTATTGCGATTGAACCAGGCTCGCCCAAAGGCACTCGCTTCATCATCAACCTGCCAGTTGCACGTGCTTTTCACCGCTTGCAGGCATGATGCGCGCGCTCCTTTTATTTCTAATGCTTTTCTAATCCTAGATTAATGCCTCATTAATGAAAATTGGGCATCTTGCCCTCGATAGCAAAAGCGCTCGTACAAGGCGTGTTTTGAATTACAGTTGATTTTAAAAAACTGTTCCAATCGAATTAACGTTGTTATTATTTGCTCAGGGTTTAGTTTAACGCCGCTCTTTTCCAAGAGCGGCTTCTTATTAAATAATCAGTCTGTTTTTTTATTCTAATATCATTTTAACACCGGTCTAATTATCGCCTAATATGAGCACCATAGGTTTGGCGCTTAAAGTCTATTCAGTGGTTCCTTGTAAAAACATATTGATACCTATCCATACGCCCGAACACGCGCTCATTGCCGTTGAAAGGGCTTTTGAATTATACCCTTTCGCCGATACAACACTTTACCTGTCGGGAACGGGCTGTGTGCAACGCAAGTGGAGCCTGTTGAAATGGAGAAAAACGGTTACAGCAGTTCCCGATCATGCTATGATCAATAAACTCGCTGCAAAGATCCGGTCGGTATACCCGGGTAGTCGCGTTCTGGTGGAGACGCCTGCCGATGAGCAACCAGATGAAACGTATTATTGGCAGTTGATCACCCGCCATAATATCGACCTGGTATTACTGGTAAAAGGCGAGACCGAAAATATGCTGCCTTCTTATGCTTCGTTTCCTGTTCCTGTTTTGGTTATCACACCAGGTTGCCTCAATCATCCTATCAGATCCATTCTCCTTCCGGTGCATGGTTTTGTGCCCGAGACACAGGTCCATGCTTCGCTCATGTTTGCAAAAAAATTCAATGCGCAGATATACCTTGTAACCATATTGGGCTCAGATGAAACCCATTCTAAACAGCATGTAGATGCATTTTATCTTACGTATAAACTGCTCATGGAATATGGCCATACACCGTATTATAAAATATTACAGGGTAGTCATGATACCGAAATGATCCTCCGCTATGCCGACCAGGTAAAAGCCGATCTCCTGTTGACTTCCCTTGAAAGAAAAAGATCCGTGACTGACCTCTTGCATCCGCTCTCAGCCCTCCAGGTACTGATGCTCAAGCCTCATATAAAATAATTAATTATTTTAGAGGCATGAAACTTCAATTATGGTCGGTTGGTAAGGCTCATGAACCTTATGCACATGCGGGTATTGAAGATTTCACCAGGCGGCTCAATAAATATTTTCCGGTGCAATGGCGGTTGATTGCACCACCCAAAAATGCCGCCAGCCTGAATGAGCCTGAACTCAAAAAAGAGGAGGCCGAATTGGTATTGTTGCAATTGCAGAAAGACGATTACCTCGTATTACTGGATGAACGTGGCCGGCAGTTGAGTTCACCGGAACTGGCTGCTTTCCTGCAGCAAAGAGCCAATGAAAGTACCCGGCAATTGGTTTTCCTGATCGGCGGGGCTTTCGGTGTGGATGAACGCATCAGGCAACGGGCTAATTTTTGCTGGAGTTTTTCGAAATTGGTATTTCCACATATGCTGATCCGTTTGATGCTGGCCGAACAATTGTATCGCGCCTGCACTATTTTACGAAATGAGAAATACCATCACAGCTAAAAGACAAAACCCATACCTTACTCCTATGATCACCGTAACCATCGCCATTCTTGCACTCACCTGCGTAATTTCTTTCAGCGCCTTCTCGAATGAGAGAGTGATCAATGACCTCATTTTCGATCCAACAGCTATCAACAAGCGGAACCAATGGTATCGTTTTGTTACCAGCGGGTTTATTCATGCCGATCTGATGCACCTCGCATTCAATATGTATTCTTTCTACCTGTTTGGCGATATGGTAGAGCGTGCCTTTGTTTCTGTGTTTGATGAAAAAGGAAAATTGTTATACGCTCTCATGTACCTGCTGGCGCTGATCGTTTGCCTGATCCCTACTTATATGCAGAACAGGAACAATTACCTTTACAGGAGTCTCGGCGCTTCAGGCGCTGTGTCTGCCGTGATCTTTGCGGGCATTCTGTTATATCCTACTTTGGGTATGGGTATTTTCCCTTTTCCTTTTCATATTCCGGGCTTTGTATTCGGTCCGCTGTACCTGATCCTTTCGGCTTATCTGGCCAGGAAAGGACATGGGAATATCAACCATTCTGCCCACCTCTGGGGTGCCATTTTCGGTATTGTATTCATGGTTGTTTTCTCCAGGGCCATGTCTGATTTCGACGCGTTTGGGCATTTTTTACAGCAGGTAAGTGGTTATTTCAGCAAGTAACAAATGATGTGAATGTTCCAAGCGTTTTGAGCGCTTATCTTTGTTATGATGAAAGATAAGCAGCAGGGAGATAAGGTAGATGAAAGCGTCATCAAAATTGGATACGAGCAAAAGAAAGAAGCACTGTTTCTGATTGACATTGTTGGCTTTGTTGCGCTTGTAACAAGTTGTTACGATATAGTAGATCGTAAACTAAAAGAAGGGCGCATTAAACAGCTAAAGGCCTGGCCTGATCTTGTTGAAATTTATCATAGTAAACAGTCCGGAAGAAGCGTGTTGTGTGAATCAAGTAATCTGGAACATTTACATGAGCAGCGAACTACAGAACTCCTTGCAGATGTCGGATATGATGTAATTTTTGCACCAAAGGGAATGTTTAGTCGACAGGAGAAAAAGTTTGACGTATTCTTACTTAAAAGCCATATCATTCTTAAAGTAGATTTAAAAGCTGTCAGTAGTAAAAACCCCTTGACAATTGCTAAAAGGATCAAAGAAGGATCTGATCAAGCTCCCTTTATCGTACTTCACATTTGCTCCGACATCGAGAGGATGGCATTGATCGATGGCTTGCGAAGCGGTGTGTATAAAAACAAATTAATCCGGGAGATCATGTTGATCTATAAAAAGAAACTATACCGTTTGCCTAAAAACCTTGTAGAAAGCAGGGGAATCTTTGATATCATAAAATAAGAAAAGGGCTCCTGTGGATGCCCCTTTCAATTCTTTGTCGTTGGGAAGTTCGAAATGAACTCAACCGCCGATGATGTAAAATTATTACTAATTGTTCACAACGAGTAATAAATCTTGGTCATTACCCCAACAAATATCATTAATAAACCCACCTATTAAATTGCTTATCAACTACTTACAATACAACAAACTGCAAGGCATTGGTGGTATTGTCAGTAATTTTAAACCGATCGTCTATCCGGTACCCGATTATCCAAATGATCTTTTTATCCATTTCCAGCACCCATACTTTTTCTTTATCTATAGCGGATAATTTCAGATCAATGAAAAAGCGGCTCAGTTTTTTCTTTTTCTGCATGCCCAGCGGGTAGAAATAATCTCCCTGTTTCCATTTTCGCAATAACAAAGGGAACCTGATCTTAGTGGCATCGAGAAAGGCTTCTGAAGCGGTGGCAGAAATGACGCTATTTTGACTTTTGATTTTTGAGCTTTGAATTTTCAAAGTCTTGTCTGCAAACCTCACTTCACTATCTGTTTCTTCAATGATGATGTGCGCGGCCTGCTCATTGGCATTTTCGGCAATGATCATCCATTTGCGGTTGCGGATAAGCCGGTGGGTAGGTGATTGTAAATAACTGCCGTTTGAGGCATCCAGTAATTTGATGGCTTCTTCTGTTTGGGCCGAAGTAAAACCATAAGGTTTCAGCAGTTCCCAGGTGAGCGTGTGCAACGGCGTTGCCTGTTTCCATTTCAATACTGGCACGTGTACTTCATGCCCTTTGATCAGTTTCAGTTTTTTGAGTTGTACACCAACAGATTGGTTGTACACTTCCAGCGCTTCATTCAGGTGATCAATGGTGTGCAATATGTTTTCCTCCACACGGGGAAAAATTTCTTTGATGGTTGGTATCAACTGGTTGCGGAAAAAATTACGGGTGTATTTGTCGGAGCTGTTGGATGAGTCTTCCACAAAATCCAGCTGCATTGTTTTGGCATACTCCACCAACTCCTGTTTCCTAAAAGGAAGCAATGGCCTGATCAGTGCGCGTTCTGCCTGCATCGGCTGTATGCCGGCCAATCCTTTGATACCTGTTCCGCGAAAAAGATGCATCAACATCGTTTCAATATTATCATCGGCATGATGCGCTGTTACCAGCCAGCTATCTTCCCGGATGGTATTGAACCATGCATAACGCAGTTCTCTCGCCGCTTCCTGTATGGCCATTTTATGAGCAGCAGCAAAAACTTCGGTATCAAATCGTTTGATCAATACTTCCTTGCCATATCGTTTACCCAATGCCAATACAAACTGTTCATCGCGTTCGCTTTCTTCACCCCGTAACTGGAAATTACAATGTGCGATCCGGAAATCAAATCCGCTTTGCACTATGAGGTGTGTCAATACAACACTGTCTACCCCGCCACTGACAGCTAACAATAGTTGTGCGTTGTTAGCGGTGAGTTGTGAGAAGTTTTCTTTCCAATGATATGTAAAGGCTTCTAGCAACGTTAATTATTCTTCTTAACCTCCTTGGCCCAGGTATCTTTCAAGGTAACAGTCCTGTTGAAGACGAGCTTATCTTTTGTGCTGTCTCTATCCAGTATATAATATCCTTTGCGCAGGAACTGGTAACGGGCATCGGGCGGATCGTTTTGCAGCGCCGGTTCTGCCAACGCGTTTTGTACAACATGCAATGAATTGGCATTGATATGGTCTTTGAAATCTCCTTCGGCATTGCCCACATCTTCTACTTTGAACAAACGGTCGTACAAACGCACTTCGGCTTTGATGGCATGCGCAACGCTTACCCAGTGCAGGGTGCCTTTTACATGCATACCCGATGTATCGGCGCCACTTTTGCTTTCGGGGATATAGGTGCAATGCAGTTCGGTGATATTACCTGCCGCATCTTTGATCACTTCATTACACTGGATGATATAAGCATTTTTAAGCCTTACCATTTGTCCGGGCGCCAGCCTGAAATATTTTTTGGGAGGCACTTCCATGAAATCTTCGCGCTCTATATAGATATCTTTTCCGAAATGAATATCCCGGTGCCCAGCTTCCGGATCTTCGGGATTGTTCTCACTGGGTAACAGTTCGTGCTCCTGTGTATAATTGGTGATCACCACTTTCAGCGGATCAAAAACCACCATCCTTCTCAATGCTATCTTGTTCAGGTGTTCACGTACAAAGAATTCCAGCAATCCCACATCGATCAGGTTATCGCGTTTAGCCACTCCTATCCTTTCGCAGAAATCGCGGATGGCATCAGCCGTATACCCTCTTCTGCGCATACCGCTGATGGTAGACATGCGGGGATCATCCCACCCACTCACATATTCTTCATTCACCAATTGCAACAATTTGCGTTTGCTCATAACGGTATAAGTCATGTTCAAACGGGCAAATTCATATTGATGTGAGGGAAATATTCCTAATTGTTCAATGAGCCAATCGTACAAGGGCCTGTGTGGAATGAATTCCAGGGTGCAGATGGAGTGTGTGATATTTTCGATGGAATCACTTTGTCCGTGTGCAAAATCGTACATGGGGTAAATGCACCACTTGTCTCCCGTACGATGATGGTGCGCATGTTTGATGCGATAGAGAATGGGGTCGCGCATGTGCATATTGGGACTGGCCATGTCTATTTTGGCGCGCAATACTTTTTCGCCGTCTTTGTATTTGCCATCGCGCATTTCGTTGAAGAGTTTGAGGTTCTCTTCCGTGCTGCGGTTGCGGTATTGGTTTTCAACACCCGGATGTGTGGGTGTTCCTTTTTGGCTGGCTATTTCATCACTGCTACTATCATCTACATAAGCCAATCCTTTTGTAATGAGCAGGATGGCGAATTCGAACAATTGCTCAAAATAATCAGATGCATAGCGTTCATTGGCCCATTCAAAACCCAGCCAACGAACATCATCCTTGATGCTCTCTACATATTCTGTTTCTTCTGTAACGGGGTTGGTATCGTCGAAGCGCAGGTTGGTTTTGCCGCCATATTTTTTAGCAAGGCCGAAATTCAGGCAAATGCTTTTGGCGTGGCCAATATGCAAATACCCGTTGGGCTCAGGCGGAAAACGGGTCATGATGGATGCGTGTTTTCCACTCTTCAGGTCTGCTTCTACAATTTCTTCAATAAAATTCAGGTTCCTTTCCTCTGACATATACGTGTTGCTATTAGGGCCACAAAGTTAAGCTTTGCGCCCCAACCTCAGGCAGGCAACGGATAGTTATTGAGGAATGTGATGGTTTGGGCCATATCATTGTGCAATACGCGGTCTTCCTTGTTGAAGCTGACTTCCTTGCGCAGCCCCGCTACCAGATCCTCTACGGGCGTCGAACTGGTAGCCGGCCGTCTAAACTCAAGGGCTTGTGCGGCACTCAGCAGTTCAATAGCCAATACTTTTTCAACGTTATGCACTACGCGCAGGCATTTGGTAGCGGCATTGGCGCCCATGCTCACATGATCTTCCTGGTTATTGGACGAGGAAATACTGTCTACCGATGCCGGCGTACACAATTGTTTATTCTCGCTGACGATACCCGCAGCAGTATACTGTGGTATCATGAAACCGGAATGCAGTCCGGGGTCTTTTACCAGGAATAGCGGCAGTCCACGTTGTCCGCTGATGAGCTGATAAGTTCTTCTTTCCGAAATATTGGCCAACTCACTCATGGCAATGGCCAGGTAATCGAGCGCCAGCGCCAGTGGCTGTCCGTGGAAATTACCGCCGCTTACTATGAGGTCGTCGTCGGGGAATATGTTGGGGTTATCGGTAACGGAATTTATCTCCCGCAGGAATATATTCAACACATGATCAAAAGCATCTTTGGAAGCGCCATGTACCTGCGGTATGCAACGGAAAGAATAAGGGTCCTGCACTTGTTGTTTGGAGCGTTGGCTGATGGCGCTGCCCTGTAAATATTTGCGCAGTTGTGCAGCTGTTGTTACCTGTCCTTTGTGTGCACGCACTGCATGAATGTGTTCATCGAATGGTTCTGTGATACAATCGAAGGCATCGAAAGAAAGGGCGCTTATGAGGTCGGCCATTTGCAGCAGGTGTTCTGCTTTCTTCAAGCAATACAATCCGTAAGCACTCATGAATTGGGTGCCATTGATCAGGGCCAGTCCCTCTTTACTTTGCAGGTGGATGGGTTCCCATTTCAATAGCTGCATTACTGCTGCTGTTTGTTTCTTTACGCCTTCATGGTACACTTCGCCGAGGCCGATAAGCGGAAGGCTAAGGTGACTGAGCGGCGCCAGGTCTCCCGAAGCGCCAAGCGATCCCTGTGTATAGATAACGGGCAGCACATCGTTATTGTACATATCCATCAACCGTTTAACGGTGTCGATCTGCACGCCGCTGTGCCCGTAACTGAGCGATTTGATCTTGAGCATCAGCATCAGCTTAACAATATCACGCGGCACTTCTTCGCCCAACCCGCATGCATGTGAGACCAATAAGTTGTATTGCAGTTGTTCTATTTGCCCGGCGTCGATCTTTACATTCTGCAGGAAGCCAAAGCCGGTATTGATGCCATAGAAAAGGGCGTCTTCGGCGGCCATTTTTTTATCAAGGTATTCGCGGCAGGCGATGATCCTTTCGTGGGCATCAAAGGTGATGGAAACCAATTGGTTGAAATCGAGCAGGTTCTTGACTTGTTGAAAATGCAGCCATTTACTGTCGAGCGGCAAATAGTTATAGCTCATGCAATCATTCGGTTTGGAGCAAAGTAAGGTTTTTTTTACTGGCCTTTTTTTCTTTATTTTGCGCCCGATTCACGTTATCCGGACCGGTAGCTCAGCTGGATAGAGCAGCTGCCTTCTAAGCAGCAGGTCATTGGTTCGAATCCAATCCGGTTCACAGAGTAGGCTCGTTGAAATTTAAATAGTAAGCCAGGGCGAGAACACCCCGGCCTTCTGCACATGAGAAAAAACTATCTTACAATAAATATGTTCAGTTTTCAAAAATAAATTACCCCACCCAAGCCAACGGGCACATTAATTAAAGACAACTAAAACAGAAGTAAGGGGGTATTTGATCCCATCATTTTCATGAAATTTAAAGGATTTCCACGCCATTGGCCGAGAACGCTTGTTGTAAATCCCAGTTATCATTGTTTATTTGCTGTAATAAACAATGTGTACGATATACAGTATTCAACAACAATGGTCTGCGCCCCATGTCGCCCGAAGCCAGCCAATCCTGGCGGGCAGTTAAATAACTTTTGATCCATATTTTTTCATTACCGCCGTATGCCGGTGTGTGTTCTGCAAACCGGTTGCGCAAGAAGGGCAGTATGCCGCCGCTTTGGATGTAGCTGTCGTAAATAACCAGCAAGCTCAAGGGATGGATGAAAAAGTTGGTAGCAAAAAAATTACAGGCGGGTAAATAATATACTGTATCAAAAAACTGGTCTTCTGTTTTCTGCATCACGGGATCCCGGCCTGCTTTGCGAAGCAGGTCGATAAAACGGAGGTCATCCGCCAATGGCGCCACTCCGATCTTTGGCAGGTACTCCTGAAAAGCAGTTGCATATATCCCCTGGTGGGCAATGTAGGCTTCTATAAGCCTGCACAGGTTACCCTGTTCAGTGGTTTGTGTTTTGCCGTAAGTGATCTGCCTGGTATTGTTCTTACCATCGTGAAAAATGGTTACGTTGGCATAATCACCACGTGTGCTGCCGGTTTCAAAAGCGTTGAGTACTGCTTTGATCTTATCCTGAATAGAAGCCGGAACCAACCGATTAACATAGGCATTCATGAAACGAAACTTTATAACACAAAAATCATTTCATTCAGATGTCAACTGTCCCGTTTTGATACAAGCAGGCGTGGATGGAAGCAAAGAGGAATGAATCAGGTGCTAAAAAACGGAATTGGGTAATCTGCGCAAGGTTCGAAATACGATTGGCCCGCCAAAGGGGACAGATAATAAAAAAACGGTCTTTTGTATAGCCGGTCACTAACCCAGCGTTAGAACCGGCTTTTTTTGTTCCTTTATGTATCTATTTCCCTCCTGAGGGATTTAGATACATGAAAGAACCTGCTGCATGATCTCTCTGAAAAAACATGTCCGGGGCAGGCTCTACGGACTTGCCTGTAGCAACATTGACAGCCCCGTTTCGGAACCATTGCGGAAGCAGGTAAAATGATTGTGGATTGGTTGTAAATATTGAGGAATATTTACGGAGTGATTAAAACAAGGCATTGGGCAAGTTAATTTTTCCCCATCATCTTTTTCCTGTTGTATAATTCATAGCTGATTATTCTGGGATACATCAAATTGTATGTCCATTCGTAACCTGCCTGTATGTCGTATTTGTCAAAATACCTTACCCGTATAGAATTGAACAACGGCCAGTCTCCTTCCAGTACTTTTCGCGTCAGGCTGTTAGCAATAACCCGGCTGTCTATCATAATTGAATCTTTTTTGTTGTATAGGGTGAACTTGTCAACGATATTATATACAGCAATAGATGGCTTATTATTGATGGTGTCCTCTAAAATAAATTGATTCTGTAAAAGCGGGTAGGAACGTAATCTTGAACGGTAGCCTGTATCTGCCTGCTGCGCCATGAGGGGGTAATAAACGAATAACGGAACACATAGGAAAAGGCGGTTTATCATATACAGAACATTTAAACATTTCAGCTATATACAAATAGCATTCCTGCTAAGTGTTTCAGATGCCCATAATTTTTCGTTGAGCATGATTGCCAGTGAACGTATTGCAATGTCACAACAATCGTTACTCGTATCAATCGTTGTACGCAGCCGGGCGTCTTTTATTATGTCAATGAGTATGGATACCATCAACCCCTCTACTGATTGAGAATGATCACAAATACGCTTATAACGAACAAATACGTCCCGGCAAACCACAACAATCATCCTTTCATTGTTGCCTGAATGGGCAGGCCATAATGAACAAATACTTTCTTGTATTTCCATCGCAAACAGGCAATACAATAAATCTATTGCTTTGCTGTTATTTTCCAGCTTTAGTTTGAAAATGAAAGACTGTACAGATTGACTATCCTGTATAGGCATAAAAGTTTTTTAAAAAAAAGGGGAACGGATTAAAAAATCTTTAGTTTGGGATGCTCATTGATAAAAACCTGCTTCCCGCTGTACACATCCTTTATTACTCCTATGATTTGGTCGGCATCCATTGAGCGAACTATGTACGCTTTTGCATGAGTTTCTTTGAGCTGGTTTTCAATACTTGCCGAATAAAACATGGTCATCCCAATGAATTGTACATGATTATTATTATTCCCGCGTTGTTGCACTATTTCGTCGATCACATCGAAACCATTGAAGTTTTTGTTTGTTTCGATAATAACTACATGGGGTTTCCAGCTTTCGATCAATTCAACAGCCTTCAGTTTATCAGGTGCAAGCCGTGCCGTTATGCCCGCCTTTTCCAGCAAATAAGACAGCGCATCCATATATTCATAGTTGCTGTCAACCAATAATGTTTTGATTCTATTCATATAACAATAGGTTGGTTATCAATAAAGGCATCCCTCCGCTCCCCCCAAGTCCATTCGTGGGAAACTTCGGGAATGCCCATGTCTGAACAGCGCGTTCAGAAAATATATAATAATGATGATTGGATTTTAATCCCTCCTGTACACCACTGTACAGATGGAGGGGGCTTTTTGTTCTAATGACAGCCTTAACTAATGCATCAAACGATTGCAAAAAATATCAACGAAAATATTGGGATTGTAAGAAAAACCCCTTCCTACTATGTTATAATGAATGAAGGGGAACTAATCAAATGCCGAACCATTAAACTTTATCTTCAATTGCAATTTAGTTCATTTTTTGAGTACACGAAATAAGTGAAACACTTATGAGAGTAAGAACACATAAGAATTAGCAAATTTTCATTCATCCGCCTGTTTATTGTAAAAAACAAAAAAGATAATGCAGAAGTCCACATTTTTTTTGTTAACGGGTAAAAAAATATGGATACTGTATACCAAGTAAGTGAAAACACTTACTTGGTACTACCTTCCGGGTATTGTTTCGTGTTTGGCATAAGAATAGTTTTGCAATCGTTGTTAGTCGTTTTTCCTTATCTCATGTACTTGAACCTGCGTCAATATGACCTTACCTGTTTGCACAAAGCGCGGGAGCTGCTTATCAAAGATTTTCAAAAAAAACATTCCATCCCTGAACTGGCTTCACAGGTTGGCATTAATGAATACAAACTGAAACACGGGTTTAAGCAGATATTCGGGATGCCTGTCATGACCTACCTCCGCACAGAAAGATTAAAGCAAGCAAAAACATTATTGGAGGAAACTAATCTCACCGAAGCGGGCATATCGAAAAAAGTAGGATTTAAAAGTGCCAGCAGCTTTATCAACGCTTTCAAAAAAGAATTTGGGGTTTTGCCTCACACGCTTAGAAAAAGTTAGAGTTTACCACTTAGCAAAATGCTCCCGCAACAATAATTTTCCCATCATAATTTTATATCAACAATTACCCCGGTTTCCGGGGGCTCAATTCTACCCTCTCATTTAGTGGTTCTGATTAGTAGCTTTTCGCTTTAGTAGTTACTATTTATAGTGCTGTATTTTCAATAAGTACAGACTGTAATGATATTTTGTTGGCCAACAAATGCAGGTTAACAACCGCCCTGCAAAAAAACGGTTATCCATTAACGTTTAAAACTTTAAATTATGAAAAGTCTTAAAATCGTATCAGGCATCTTTATCATGCTGGCAATCACAGGGGCTTTATTCGCATTTAACTATAGCGCCAAAAAGGGAGCTATAAAAGTTGAAAAATCGGCTTTTTCCTTAGTAACCTATTCATTTACTACCAGTATCAGCCAACCCTCTCTCACCAGAAGTCAAATAGACGATCAGACCAATTGGACACTATTTACCAGTCCTGATCCTTGCAACCACTTGGGAAGTAAATTGTGTTCTATTAAATTCAACGACACCAACACTACTTTAACACAGGCTTTGGCTCTCATACCTCCAACTCCAAGCGGAGGGTATGTAGATGGTACTATTTATTCCAGCGGTTCTCAAAGTGTTACTATCTATACAAGGTCTTAACATACCTGGTATAAAAAAGGGGGAGCAATCCCCCTTTTTGTCTGCATTACGTTATTATTTAAAATTGGAAACAAAGAAATCTCGAAACCTGTCAACCGTACTCCGCTAAAGGGGACTAATGGCCCTGTTTTACATCACTTTCATCACATCTTCTCTTATTTTCACATTTTAATATACACTATCGTAATTACAATAGTGCTCCCGCTTTGTAATGTATTACCTCTGAAGGGATAACACCACAAAAAGGGACAAACTTTTATGCTAATATTGGAAAATATTTAGGCGATTTATAGTGAAGGCAATGTGGGATGCACCGGGAGTCTTTGAAAATATTCGAAAATATCAGGGATTGATTCAGTCATAAGAACTCGTTATATTTCAGTGTATCGGGTTGCTTGAAAATAAAATAATTATATGCGTCCATCATCTGTTTTTTATCTGGTGCTTTTAACCCATAACTTGTAGAAATAATCATATCGCTGTCTGCATACATCAGATTATAGATTTTTTTTGTAACAAGGTTATATACCTCAAATAAGGGTTTCCCTCTCAAAGAGGGGTTTATCTTGTAAGAAATAAACTGGTCACACTGACAACTATCCACCGGGTTCGCTACTACTGTAGTGTCAAGTAACGCCTCTTTAGACAAATAACGCAGGCGATAACAATAGGTATTACTGCAATCAAAACATTCCGAAAATGTGCCTCTCGAAACATAATATTGCGCTGAATCTGTTTTCATGGCAATTTGGGAGAATTGGTAATTAGTTATGTAATTTCCCGACGTATCAGTGGCCGCCCAAGGCCGGCTAGCGGACAAGATGATCCAATTAATCTTGAAGTCATAACGTTGTTCTACAGGCGTTTGCTCTACTCCCTTTTTGCAACCTAAAACCGGTAATAGGAATAGTGCAATCTTTACTTGTTTCATATTTATACTTCTAAGATTTACATATTTGTTAAAATCAATAAGAAAGAGATTGTTCAACCACGTCTTTATCAATCATTATTTTTCCCTCGTGTACACTTCGAACAATATGGTACATGGTTTCTCTTTCGTAATTACGTATTAGGTATCCTTTTGCTCCTATTTCTTTTAAAGTCGATGCGATATGATCATTGTAAAAAGACGTAACGCCAATAATCTTTATACCGGCGTCATCATTAATGAGTGCTTTCATAAGCTCAAAGGTGTAATATTTTATGTCCATCATTATAATATCGGGGCGCGTTTTGAGATTCTGACAGAATTTCTCTATATCTTCTTTCAGTATGCAATTACCTACAACGGTTATATCACCTTTGTACGCAATAAGATCAGCAAAACCCTCCTTGAAGTGATTGTTGTACATCGACAACAATAGTTTGATTGCATTATCCATAATATAGCGGTTTAGACCAGCAGGTCGTTGTGAATATGGTTTAATCTCACCCCTCTTATACACAATTGTACCGGCAGAGAGGTGAGATTGCCCTATAAACCTTAACCATTATATTATCCTGTTAGCGTCTCAATATATTCAACTTTTGATAATGGTCATAGTGTACAAATCGACTCCATAAAATCATTTAGAATATTTCTAACTGATTTATCTTTTATTGTAAAGAGTGATAAAAAAAATGAAAAAACAGTTCTGGCCTTTGTTAATGGGCAAAAAAATATAGATATTGTATAATAAAGTAAGTGAAAACACTTATTGTACCACTTCTGGGTATTGCCAATTTTTGGAACAATAGTAGTTTTGTAATTGTTGTCAATCGTCTCCTTTATCTCATGCACTTGAACCTGCGCCAATACGACCTTACCTGCTTGCGCAAATCGAAAGAATTGCTTAATAAAAATCTCCAAAAAAAATATACCATATCCGATCTTTCCTCGGTCATTGGCATGAGTGAAACCAAGTTAAAAAAGGGGTTTAAACAAGTGTATGGAATTACAATAGGAGCATATGTACGACAAGCAAAACTCAATAAAGCCAAAGAATTATTGGAACAAACAAAACACTCAGAATCTGTCATCGCCCGAACAGTTGGTTATACAAGTTTCCCATCGTTTGTAAAAGCGTTTACAAAACATTTTAACGAACATCCCCATAGTGTTAGAAAGGCTAAAAAAAACACTTAGCAAAATATGCCTTCTTGAATAATTATTATCTGCTAATTTCACAGTGTTATCAAAACACTCCTGCCCTATCTATTACCATCTGTTTATTGTCTTGGTTCTGATTAGCAGCTTTTCATTCTTGGCGCTATTGTAATACTGTGCTTTCAATAAACACAGCCTATAATGATATTTTGTTGGCCAACAAATGCAGGTTAACAACCGCCCTGCAAAAAAACGGTTATCCATTAACGTTTAAAACTTTAAATTATGAAAAGTCTTAAAATCGTATCAGGCATCTTTATCATGCTGGCAATCACAGGAGCTTTATTTGCATTTAACTATAGCGCCAAAAAGGAAGCTATAAAAGTTGAAAAATCGGCTTTTTCCTTAGTAACCTATTCATTTACTACCAGTATCAGCCAACCCTCTCTCACCAGAAGTCAAATAGACGATCAGACCAATTGGACACTATTTACCAGTCCTGATCCTTGCAACCACTTGGGAAGTAAATTGTGTTCTATTAAATTCAACGACACCAACACTACTTTAACACAGGCTTTGGCTCTCATACCTCCAACTCCAAGCGGAGGGTATGTAGATGGCACTAGTTATTCCAGCGGTTCTCAAAGTGTTACTATCTATACAAGGTCTTAACATACCTGGTATAAAAAAGGGGGAGCAATCCCCCTTTTTGTCTGCATTACGACATTATTCAAAATCGAAAGAAAGGAAAGTTCGAAACCCATCAACTCCACTCCGTTAAAGGTTTATATTCATCATGGTTTCAAGATAAGGTTGAACTTTACTGAGGTTGGGGGCAAGCATAGCTCATTTGTACACACCATATAAACAATGGTTCCGCTCAGATTCGTTTTCGCATTACCCTTTACATGAACGAGCTGAACAAAATCAACCCTTCCCGCATAACGCCAGTCTTCTGTTTTCAAAGACTCGTTTTTGTTTTTTTCCATATTGCCCACCTCCTTCACTTTACCAACTAACTGAACCAGCGGGTTTTTATTGAAGCTTATCTTGGTGGGCATCGGAACAGCAGTTGCGGGTTGGGTTTGTGAGTAAGCATGCCAGCCTTCTTCAAGAACAGCTATCAAATGTATTTCATAAGTCTGATCTTCCTTTTTTGCAACACTGTATTTCCAGCTAACAGGATTTTGCGCGCGCAAACCAAGGTGCAACAGGATAATAAACATGAACAGGCTCCATTTTTTCATAGAAAAATTTATTAATAAATCAATGAATTATTTTCATCTAACGCTTTCCCTGAAGACTGGAGCGTTCCCGGCTACTTTATACCGATATCCAATGCTAGTTTCAGCCTGTCACGCAAATCTGTTAAGTGTATTTTGCTCATTTGATCTTTGTACAAGCCGATGGTTGCAGTTACTTCATTCAGTAATTCCTGAATATGCGCTTTTAAAATGGAAAGTACATCGGTATTTCCCCACATATTGGTATATCGTTTTTCCGGGGTTTCACCAATCTCACTTTGGAGAACAGCCAGTTGCGCAATGTAAGCTTTTTGCAGGTTTCTCCTGTACAGGTCTATTGGTTGGCGTTCCTTGAGTTCACGAAAGATGCCTGCTTTGAGATCTTGTAATAAATCCATTGGTGTATAAGCCTCGGCTGGGTGATTGGCTTCAAAATATAAAAGCGTACCCAAATTATTTAAGGACATCACTGCCGACAACACCTCTTTCTGCAATGGCAGTATTTTGGAGTAACCGTTCGCTTCCACCAAAGCAAAGATATCTTTATTAAAAATCCATTCCGGGGTATTGAACAGTTGTTCTTGTAAAAACCGCACTGCCTCTTTTTGCCTTTCGCGGGGAACAAATTCATATACAGGCCCCGGTTGTTCAATTGTTTTAAATGTGTTCATCTCCGCTCCGATATTTCTGACAACGTGGAAAAGGTAACGTTTGAACTGAGCCATCACTTCTTTCTGCATTTGATACAGTTTCTCATAATTGTTATTGGGCTCGCTGGTCCACTCAATCAGGTGAGACAATACTATTTTCAGGTTCCGGATGCCATAATAGCCTGCTTTCATTGCATTGTCGCCGAGATCTTCTGATTGACAGCGTGGATCATATGTTAATCCCTCATCTCCAAACCATAAGCGTTTGTCCTTACCCGTTCTGTCTATGATCCAGTGGTTCATGAAAGCTTTTTCTGCATCCGGATCTTTAAGATCAGGCAGCCACCGATATCCCCATTCAATAGCCCATTCGTCGTACACCCCTATCCTTGGAAAAATACCTATTTCACCGATGCTGTCTTCCGGTTGCGCTACATAATTAAACCGCGCGTAATCCATAATGGAAGGGGTATGCCCATTGGTTTCCACCCATTTCTTGCTTCGCAAGCTATCGACCGGAACCGTTGAAGAGGCACCGAAATTGTGTCTCAGGCCAAGCGTATGCCCTACTTCATGACTCGATACAAAGCGGATCAATTGCCCCATTAGCGAGTCGTCAAACTCCATTTTTCTTGCCTTAGGGTCAATAGCGCCAGCTTGTATCATATACCAGTCGTGCAACAATTTCGTAACACTATGAAACCAGCCGATATGGCTTTCCAGGATCTCACCTGTTCGTGGATCATTTACCTGTGGCCCGTAAGCATTAGCTGCAGGAGAAGGTTTGTACACAAAAACATTGTGCCGGGCATCATTGATGTTCCATTCCGTATCGTTAACAGGGGCTTCCAGTGCATAAATAGCATGTTTAAATCCGGCTTTTTCAAATACTTTTTGCCAATCGTTCACACCTTGTATCAGGTAGGGTACCCACTTTTTGGGTGTTGTAGGATCTATATAATAAATGATGGGTTTCTGCGGCTCTACCAACTCTCCTTTTTTATACCTTTCAACATCTTCAGGCCGGGGTTCCAGGCGCCAACGTGTAATCATATATCCTCCATCAGCACCGGCCGGTTTATCTAAATCCCGGTAAGCTGTTGCAAAATAACCTACTCTTTCATCAGCGTACCGGGGCCTCATAAGGGTATTAGGCAACAATACCAGGGAACTATTGAGTTCATAAGTGAAAGCATAATCCCCGGACGACACAGGATAAGTTTTTACAGTGCGGATTTCCAGATTCTTAGGGAATGATTGTATTCTCTCAATATACGATCTGTCGGCTTGTAAGGCACCCAGTCGAAGCCTCTTTTTAATCCGCGTATCAAAAAAAAACACATCATTGTCTCCTGCCAGGTAATCAGTCATATCAATTACTATCCCCGCTGAATCCGGTGAGAATGCCTTGATATCAAATGCAGCCGCAATGGTTCGAAACGTCGAAGTCTGTAGTGAACGGTACATGCCATTAGCCGAGCTGTCTTTTGATCTTTCCAGGTAAGACACCAGCCTTATGAACAATTTGTTATTGCCACCTCTGGTAAATTGCACTTCATTTTCTCCAATTTCGTCCCCTGCATAACTCAAAAATTGGTCTATCCGATTTTCTGCTGCTCCCGTACTGATTCGGTTGACAATTAGAAAATCTTTATCTAAGAGAGAATCAGGTATCTCAAAAAAATAGCGATCCTCTACCTTATGTACTTTAAAAAGTCCTTTCGTTGTTATTGCTTTTTCTGTAATTACCTCCTTATACGGCTTTATCTTAGCAACAGTTTTTTTAGCGGTATCAAGTATAGAGGGAGTATTCCCTTTTACTTGCACAGGCGTTACTTTTTTTTGCACCGATGCTTTTTGAAGAAAGCTACAAGAGAACAAAAAAATACAGGCTGTCAATGACAGTAGTTTATTTTTTAATAACATAATAATCTGATTAATTTGCAACTGAAAAATTCTGAAACAATCTGACAGGAACGGGAACTTATTTGGGTGATTGATAATCTTTCTCACGGATCACTACCATTTCCAGTTCCCGTTCTGTTTTGATAATATCCAATCCATAGGGGATCAATGATTTCCTGAGTTTCTCAAAAGGAGCCTGCCCCAGCTCCTGCTCATCGGGCAGCACTATATCAACATTATTTTTGTACTCAGTTTCATCCAGTAAAAGAGTAGAAGTATTTTTGGGGTTAGCAATCATTTGAAGTAATGCGCTTGCGATGCATTCTTTCAAAGGCCTATTATGATAACTAACAAACCTCATTCCATGCACTGTAATAGGCTCTATTTTATAATTATTCCCTTTGGTTTGTGTGGCCAGTTTATCTTCTTTTGTGGTTCGAACAAGAGCAAAGCAAGGTATCTTCACCTTTTCCAATCCGCCTCTCGCTCCATAAAGAGCGCCGAAATAACGATTCAGGTCTTCCAGCATGCATTTTTGTCGTTCTTTTTCGGTTAAACTTATAGGTGTTATTTGTTCGTAACAGACGCGGCTTTTTACGAAATCCTTGTCCATTAGTTCCTTGTCCTTATGCAGGGCATTGAATCCAAAAGTGTATCTCAATGTATCCTTAACAAAAAACGAAAAACCAAGCGTAGATTGGGGGCCATTGTACAAGATGACTTTGCTACTAAAATTTAATAACGACTCTTTGAACAAAGCAGCATATAATTCTATTGCTTCGCGATTCACAAAAGTGTTTCGAATTGTACCAAAAGCACTGTCTTTGATCCCTTCCACTCTTCCTCCCGTCAAAGCTGCATATTCATTATTGTGCGCAGTAAAAAATGAACAGAAAGTCTGTTTAGTATTTGTTTTGGCCAGGAATTGATAATATGGCATTCGCTTATCAAATATGGCAGTACTGTTGTTATCCTTCATATTATAGATGATTTTCCCTGCCAGCAGGTCCCTGATCTTGGATTCATAAGTACTATACTGAGAGCCGCGTACCCTGATAATTCCCTTGCCATCTATCCACACATGGCTGGGGTTACCCATCGGATGCGGGAAAAGCAAGTACATTTTTTTAGCGTTAACAATGGAGGGTAAATCTGGCAATCTAAATCCAGAGTTTTTGAATCGTTCATTTATTTGGTCCTGCGTCTCTTCGCTGTTCACTAAGAATATTTGGATACTGTCTCCAAATGTTTTTTGCAGCCTTTCCATTTCAGGCATCAGTTCAAGACAGGTTCCACAATAGGTAGTCCAAAAATCCAGGATCACGAGTTTTCCCCTGAATTGGGAGAAACGGGTCTTTCCAGTATGATTATTAACGACCATCCCCAAAGGGATATCCGGCATCCTGTCTCCTTCCTTAAGTTCCGCAGCAGTATGCGATTTCTTATAGAAAGCCATATCATCATCTATAGATTGCGAGAATAAAGCAGTTTGAACAAAAATCAAGGAGATGATCAACAACAAATAATATCTGATAATCGATTTCATTTTTTCGTCTTATTATTACTATATCACATTCTTAAATTGATCCATTTTTTATAAATCATATTGTTCAGCGGGGATTTTGTGCAATGCCTGAAAGGTTGATCTCATCCTGGGGTATCAGCATCACTGACCGGAGATCGTTTGGTGGCAGCGAATAAGTAACATTGTTAATAACCCTGGTTAAAGTAATATTGGCGCCTTCCAGGTTCAACCGCCTGATATCGGGCCACCGCAAACAGCGATAGAGTAATTCTTTTCTTCTTTCTGTTAATATTTTATTCTTTGCATCATTGGCATCCGTAGCAGTAAAAGGTACCCAGCTCCCGTTATTTTTCCACCTTTTAATCATCAGGGCATTGAGATCGGTCATAGCGGCATTCATATTTCCTGCCCGGGCATAACATTCTGCCCTGATCAGGTACATTTCATCTGTGGTAATACCATCAAAAGGGAAAAAGGGAACTATTCCCAAATAGCTGCCATAAAACTTGTACGTTCCGTCTCCATTCGGATTGAAAAACAATGTTTTTCTCAGGTCATTATTATCATAAGAATTATAAAGCGTACTGTCAACTATCGCCGTTGGATTCACAAGATTCCCGATTGAAGGATAACTATAATAAATTGTTTCAATATTAAACAGTTGGAAGCTACCGTTTTGCGTATTGTAATCTATTAACGAACTGTATTGTTGCAAACACAGGTCAGCATATTTGCCGGCATTCACATAGTCTCTCATTTCCAGGTAAGTCCTTGCCAATGCTCCGTAAGCCGCCGCCTTGGTAGGCCGCATAGGAACAATACTGGTTGCAGGTAATATATTTGCTGCTATTTTCAGATCATTGGTGATCTGATCATAAGTCTGTTGAACCGTTGAGCGGCTTACTGCTTCCGTAACCCCGGCGCTAAGTTTTAATACGATTCCCAGATCCTTTGCAGCAGAAGATGAATACGGCCGGCAATAGATTTGCGCCAAACGTTCAAAAGCAAAAGCCCGGTAGAACAGCGCAGATCCTTTTACAGTATTCCACAATATAGCGCTGGCACTATCGGTTACAGATATTTTTGGCAAAACATCTAAAACAACATTCGAATAATAAATCGGGTTGGTATATGGACTTTGCCAATTCATTATCGGCGTAGTGGTTGTGGGGCTTCCGTCCCATATGTAATCCAAAGCTTCTTGTTGCAGATCCGGCCATCCCGACATCATACTTTGCCATGTCCCGGTAGTAACATAATAGTTATCGGCAAGGGCTTCAATTAAACCAGGAGTTTCACCCCGACTGGTACGAGCATTATTATCCAGTATCGCCTGAAGATCGGTTAAGGAGGAAGGAACCACCTGTGATTTCAGTGGCTTTTTATCCAAGTATTTGGTGCAGGAACAAAGGCTTAATATCAGCAGCCCAATACCATATATTACTTTATTGATCTTGAGTTTCATTGTTTTGTGTTTACAGTGAAAGAACATGAGTTAAAAATTTATATTGATTCCACCGGTCCAGGTAACTGGTACCGGCGCAGCAAGGGGATTGGCGGCCCCACCTGAGAAATCCGGATCCCAACCCGATTTATTGGCCTTCCACAGAATCAGGTTCAGGTTATTTACATAAGCGAACAACTGAAGCGAACTGAATAGCATTTTCATTGTTTTCCCAGGAACCCAGTTGTATTGCAACCGGATATCCTGCAAACGGATATTATCGGCTCGCAACACATTGATCTCCGAACCTGCATAAAAAGCATTTCTGTTACTATTATTAGGATATATCATAGACGGAACATTGGTAGTGCGCTCATCTCCGGGGTTTTGCCAGCGTTGTTCATAATCGGCACTGAGGTTTCGTAGTGTGAACAGTAAACCATAATTAATGGTAGGTTTTCTAAAATAATACGCCAGCCTGTAAGTGATATTTGCAGAAAGTGTAAAGTTTTTCCAGGTAACAGCATTACCGATATAACCGATATACAGTGGAATAGCGGATCCATTGAATACCTGGTTCTGGATGGAATCGTTAAAAATTGCTGTATAATTTTTGCTCACCTGCTTATTCAAATAACCTTGCGGATCTCCTGTGGCGGGGTCGAGGCCGGCCCAGCGATAACTTGAGAGTCCGAAAGCAACCTTGCCTACCGCAGGATTAATATTATAGGAAATAAAATCGCTGGCTTTATAACCTCCATTATACAGTTTAGTAACGATCATTTTGGTATAGCTCAATCCAAAATTGGTTTCCCATTTTACGACTCCTGTAGTGTTCCTTGAATGCAGCTGTAGTTCAAACCCGTTTCCTTTCATACTAGCGGCATTCACTGTATAATCAGTGAGTCCGCTCGTAGGTGCAAAAGGAAGTTGAGAAATCAAATCTGTTGATTTCTTATTGAACAACTCTAAACTTCCCGACAACCTGTTGCTGAACATACTAAAGTCCAGTCCAAAATTGATCGTCCTGATCTGTTCCCATCTCAGGTTGGGATTCGGTGCATTTTCTATTTGTGCCTGCGGCAGGTTTGTAAAAGTTGCAGTGCCAGTGTAAAGAATAGTAGGCAACCCAGAGAGGAAATTATTCACATTGCCCATGTATCCATAAGAAGCACGTAAACGAAGAGAAGGCATCCAGTTGATGGAGTAAAAAGGTTCTTTAGACAGATCCCAGCTTGCCCCTGCCGACCAAAGTGGTTTCCACCGGTTATTGGTATTCACTCCGAATACATTGCTGCCATCCCTCCGCGCACTTGCATAAAAAGTATAACGGTTGTTATATGTATAAGAGGCATTGGCAAGTACAGAAACAACTCGGTTAAAAGGGCCATCTGTATACACATTTCCTTGCGGAACAGTAGCAATGGAACGTGTCCCATATATCTTATAAAAATTCAGGTAATCAATATTTGATTCATAGACCCCTGTAGCATCGTTGTATCCATAGAATTGGCTACTGTTTTGTATGCTCTTAGATTCAGAAATCTCACCAGCCACCAAAGCCGTAAATGAATGTTTGGCATTCCATATTTTATTGATGTTGAACTGCGCCCTAGCATTATGACTATTAAAAGCATTATTCTGCAATTGCAAAATGCCCCCGAGTGGAACAGGATATCTTAAATTTTGACTGCTCTGATTCAAATTGGTATAAGCATTGATCAGATCGCGTGTCTTAAATGTTTGCTGGTTGTAAAAATTACGGTTATTGGCTGCCTGATTTACATATTGGTATCGGACTTCAGCATTCAGCCAGCTGGTTAACTTATAAGACACAGCAAAGTTCAATCGCACCAAACTACTTGTAAGATTATTATCAGCCAACCCGATCTCATCCAAGGGACGATAATGCCAGTCAAGGAGCATACCTGCACCGGCCGTATCCATATAGGTCAACCTTCTCCCTACAGGCACTGCCAGGTGCTTCCCTTGTGCGTCTGTCAATTGCGAATAAGGGTAAGACATCAGCAATGAAAAAGGATAGCTTTTATCAGTACCCTGACTATAATTGATGCCTGCCTGTATTTCCAGATCCTTGAGGGGCTTAAAGCTGGTATTGGAACTCAGCGTATATAAACTGCCCCCCTTACTACCCTGGATATTAGGCATGCTATTGTTGTAACCGGCAGAGAATTGATAACTCAACACCTGGTTGCCACCGCTGAAGTTGGCATAGTGTTGTTGCGAAAGGCCTTTTTTATAAACATACCGGTTCAGTTCATCCCTAAGATCAATTCCACGAAGCGCATTGATTTGTGCAGTGGCGTCTGCCGCTGAAATCGTGCCTGCCCTTTGTTTGGCCAGTATTTCTACAACCGGGGAAAGTAGGGGCCAGTTGCTGGTATTCGAAAGATCGGCGTTATAATACCCTTTGCCAAACAAGAATTGCTCCACATCGATCGCTTCCGAACTGCTCATGCGCGGTGCATAAAACAAATTGGGCTTTTCCTGTATAGTTACATTAGAACTTACAGAGATATGGAAAGGCTGGTTATATTTTCCCTTTTTAGTAGTAATAATAATAACACCATTCCCTGCTCTTACCCCCCAAATGGAAGCCGCAGCAGCATCTTTCAGCACTGTGATGTTGGCTACGTCATTGGGATTAATAGAATTAATGTCACCGGTAAAAGGAAAGTTATCTACAATAACCAAAGGATCTGGCGAAGGTGAATACAGGGGGTTCAGTAAAGTACTGATTCCCCTGATCTGAAGTGGTGCAGATGCGCCAGGAGTCTTATTGAAAAAGACGTCTGTTACTGTTCCGTCCATCCTCTCAATAATACCCATTCCTGCGCGACGATCATAAGCAGTGCTGTCTAACTGAGCATACGAGCCTACAGTTCTTTCCTTTGGTATGTTCTGATATCCCGTATTCACAGTTATAGTAATTTCACCCAGTGCAGTGATCTTCGCTTTGAGTTTGATCAAAACATCATTCGTGTTCCCGTTCTGCACTTTATACTCGAATGATTCCATGCTCACGTGCATAAACAGAAGCGTAGCATTGCCAGCAACACCCAACAAACTGAACTCCCCGTTCGCATTAGTCTGTGTTCGTGTTTTTGTACCCTTGATCAGTACATTCACCCCTTCTACCGGCTCCCCTTTTTCATTTACCACTCGACCGCGTATATCAGTAGATATAAGGGCACTGTCACCCCGGAGCGGAGCAGCCGGTGAGACAGCAACGGCCGAAGCTTGTTTTGCTATGATGACTACATTATTCCCCCGTACTTCATAGGTCAAAGGCTGTTCTTTAAACACTTCTTTCAGAGCCGTTTCTACTGTAACATCTTTGAGCGATACGGTTACCGGCCGGGCTTTGGCTATATCCCTGTCGTTATAAATGAACAGGTAACCGGTCTGTTGTTTGATATGGGTCAACACTTCTTCTAAAGGCGCATTCCTGGCTTTGTAAGACAGCTTCTGGGAATGCACATGGGCGCTGACCTGGAGGCAGCCTGCGAGCATGATCATCGTTGTGAGCTTCATCACGCAGAACAGTTTGGTTCGAAATGTCATAATTTCGTACAGTTTTTGGGTTAAGAATGTTTGTCTTACCGGACAAGTAATATTCGGGTAACCCAAAACATCGGTCGGTAGCGTCGCAAGCGCTACCGGCTTTGTTTTGAATTACTGGAGAACAGGTACTGGATCTTCTGAAAGGATATTTAGGATATTTATTTTCAGGGCATCACTGTTATAAGCCTTTTGCCCTCATCTATGCTGAAATGTACATGCATCTGCTTCATGAAATCCAGTGCGTCAGACAGGTTCAGGTTCCTTCCCATGTCGCCGGAAAAAGTTTCCGCAGGTATGTTTTGTTCGTACCGTATGTCCACATCATACCACCGCGCCAGTTGCCGCATAACGGCAGGAAGATCAGTATGCCTGAAACTGAACCATCCCTTGTGCCAGGCCAGCTCCCGGTCCACATCTGCATCGGGCACCACTGTTAATCGACCATTCGTTTGTACCTGAGCCTGCTGACCTGGTTTCAGGATAATGCGTTCTGCAAGGTGTGCCAATCGTACGGCTCCTTCTACCAGCGTGGTTTTGATAACAGGTTCATCATGATATGCATTCACATTAAAAGCAGTGCCAACATCTTCAATCACCTGGCCGGCAACTTTAACTTTAAAGGGTTGTTTCGCATTGTGCACCACTTCAAAATACGCTTCACCGGTTATTTCCACCTCTCTCTCTCTGCCGGTAAAATACAGCGGATAACGGATAGAAGAAGCTGCATTCAGCCAAACCTTTGAACCGTCTGGTAATACGAGGGCCCATTGCCGCCCCTTGTTTGTGGTAATGGTATTATAGACCTTTTCGTTGCCATTGGTTCCCCGATACCGGATCTCACCGGCAGTTTTCAATACCTCTGCCTGACCGTCGACTGCTACGGTTCCGTCCTGTAAACTATCTAATACCAAACGTTGACCAGTAGATAAGGTAAGTACGGCTCCTGTACGCCCGGGGGTAATATTGCGTGCAGCCGCCAGAACAGGTGGTGCATTTTCTTTTTTATGCGTACGCTGGTACCAGTAATAAGTGCCAGCTATCACCAGTAATATGGAAGCCGCTACTGCCATGCGACGCAGCAGGTAAACCACCCCTGTGCGTTGTTCTTCCGGCGCGCGCTTCAGCACTTTTTGCAACAGTTCCCGCCCTTTTTCAGGCGCGAAAAAAGCTTCTTCTGTTTCAGCTGTTTGTTCCCATGCGCCACGGATCAATGCGGTTAATTCCACATCATGCTGCCCCTGGCCAACGAGCTCCATCAGTTCCTTTTCCTCGGCATCCGTTGCCGTTTGGGTATAATAGCGGTTGAATAAATACTCCAGTCGATGATTGGCCACAGCATGTTAATTTACTGTTACGAAAATATCTTTATAGAGAAGACAACCAGGATTTCAAAAAGGGGCTAGTATACAATGATTTTTTTGTCAACTATTTAATTCAGGCAGGCAGGATCATACAAAACAGGCGCCAGCAACAGCAAGGCAATCAAAGCCGGGTCCATATGTGAGCGAACATAATGGCTGATGGCAACCGTAGCCAGTTGCAGGTATTTTTTAACGGTTTCACGGGAAATTCCCATTTCTGCTGCAATCTCTTCGTATTTCTTCTGCTGTCTTCGGCTGAGTACATACACTCTTTGTTGTTGTGCAGGCAACCTTTCAATAGCCTGGTCGATCAGGGAATAATACAATCCTTCCACTTCATCTGTAGCTGAAACGGTTGCTGCATTGTTCATATCTCCCTGGTAGACTTTTTGCTTTACCTGTTCTCTTGCCTTTTTCTTTAAGGCGTTCAGTGCATGGTTTTTAGAGATGACATACAGGTAGGATCGGAAATGATTGACTCCTTCCAGCGCTTCGCGGCTCATCCATATTTTCAGAAACACGTCCTGCACAATCTCTTCGGCCATTTCCATAGAACGGGTAAGCCTGAAAACATGTCTGCCTAAAAAATGATAATAGCGGGTGAACAACCTGGCAAAAGCCTGTTCATCACCGTTTGCTACCGCTTGTAAAAGCGCTTCTTCATCTTGTGAATCGGGGGTATTCAAGGGGACTATTAATTTCCTCTCATATGAAATTAAGACAAAAAAAGCTCGTTGCCAAACCGTTGCGAGTTTGTATTAAATTAAAAAGAGTAGAGTGTTAAAAAAAACAAAAAACTAAATCAGAAAAAATTTAAATATAAAAATCTATCTTAAATTAGGATAGCGTTATTTACCCTCCTGTCTGTATCTGATCTATATAGTGTTTCATAATAGATCCTCATTAAATTCCAGTTTGCTGGTCATTCAGTGTACTTGTCTGTGGTTAACCCGTGGTTAATCACCTAATAATTTATGTGTCTGTTCTTGTCTATCCATAAATCAAATACTAAATCCGAGTTCCCATGAATGAGATTCCTTATGTAACAGAAATCAGACCTTATACGCCCTCTGAATTGGCGCGTATTTATGGTGTATCTAAAAAAACAATGAACCGCTGGCTCAAGCCACATCGTGCAGCAATCCAGGAAAGAGAGGGTCTGTATTATACAGCCTTGCAGGTAAAGATCATCTTTGAAAAGTTAGGATTACCTTCTCGAATTGAAGAACGGTGAATTGTCTGTAATGCGCTGCAAAAGCCATTAATGTCTGACAAACAATTAAAAGATATTTTGGTCCTTTCTTCGCCTTTTCAGACCTGAGCGTACCTTCTTGCGCCCGCCCGGTTCATGTGCTGATGCGGCTCATACTATGTTTGTGTAACACAAGCGCAGTCATGAAAACAACAGCAGTCAACACCGGCAAAAGCACAACACCCTCCTTCAGCATCATCCGGGGATTGCTGATGGGCAGGAGCCCTATGCAGGACCTGGTAGATGCTGCCTGGCTATTCGCGTACACTGCTTTATGGAATCATTGTATTTTTTCGGGGGCCGAAAAGGAAACAGTTAAACAACTGATCTCTGCCGAACTGTCAACAATGGCCAACACAAGCAAAGCTTTCATACAGTTTTGCGAGCGCATCATCCTGGCCAGGAATGAAACAGTACTGTTTCCCGAAAACAAAGATGTGTTGCCCTCCTACTGGTTCTCGAAATACAGTACCAACGGTTATGTTACCGCAGCACGCAGGCTGGAGTCCATCTCCATGATCCGTCATGCTGTTCCGGGACACAAAATAGAAATCAAAGCCCTCGCAGAAGCTGTACTCGAATTAAGCCAGGAGCCTACCGCCAGCAACTTCCTGTACTGGCGCAGTTATTTCATCGAACGCAAAGAAATACAACTCCTCGATCTGTTGACAGCATTCAGCGCCAACAGGCAGTTTAAAATCCAATAACCTATGAGCAAACACGCCATCAAAGAGTATTTCGATGAACAGGGGAACCTGATCATCAAACCTTACCGGTTAAAAGACCTGGCAGCCATCTTTGACATCAACACGCAAACATTAAAACGATGGATGTCTCGTCATCCTGATGAACTGAGCTGCAAAACGGGTAAGTTTTATTCCATTAACCAGGTGGAATTCATGATTGACCAGTTCGGATTGCCTAAAAAGTTAGCCGTACACGTATCTCACCCTTCTGCCAAACAAGCTGCCTGACAGCGTCCTGGTATTTAAAATTCATGCAAGCATGCGACCAACAGACCAACAACGAGACGGCTCCAATATTTTTTTAACTGCCACCATCCTGCTGGCCAACCTGGATTACAGCGGATTGCTGGATTACGCGCTCAAAGCATTGATTGGTGGAGCCATCTGGTTCGGGTGCAAGATCACAGCAGATCATATCAGCCGGCACAAACAAAAGAAATCATGACAAATGGACAAAAAATTTTAGGTGGATCAGCGCTCGCATTGGGTACCGGCCTGGGTTTGATGGCATGGAAATACAACCAGATGAGAAGTGTGGATATTTTCACTACGCTTCCTAAAATAACACATATCAATGCCTTTGGTTTTGCCATTGTGTTCGACCTGACGATCCAAAATCCTACTCCCTATGATTTCAAGTTCAACATTCCCTATATCGCCATCCACTATAACAATATACCCATTGGCAGCTCAGAAGCATTGAACCAGATGATTGATTTACCTGGCAAAGGAAAGATCACCATCCCCAATATCAAAATTGGAATATCTGTCATCAATATTTTAATGTCCATACCCGATATCATCAGCAGGATCATGAATAAAGAAACTGTTTCGGCAGATGCCGTCATGCACACTTCGGTGCCATTTCTCTGGGGATTGGCAAATATCCCTTACAAAAGAACCAAAACCATTTCTCTCAAACTATAATTCAACCAGCAAGCGCCATGATAGCCAGGAAAAAAAGGACCATCGCCAGCGGCAGGGAATACGACCAGTTCTTCCCGCGCGCTACTGGATTGATCTATACCATACGTGAAAAAGCCAATGTGCAGCATACGGTTGACTTTATTCCCAAAGTGGTGATGGCTACCCTGGGCCACACAAGATCTCTTGCGGAAGCCATGCGGGGCAATACATTGGAAGCTACTTGCCGCAACATCTGGCATTTCATCTATAAACACATCAATTATAAAAAAGATGCAGAAGGCTTTGAACAGATCCGCAGTCCTGCAAGGGCCTGGCGCGACCGATTTGATGGCGTGGATTGCGATTGTTATACCGTATTCATCTCCACCGTACTCACCAACCTGTGCATTCCCCATTGTTACCGCATCACCAAATACTACAAAGATTATTTTCAGCACATCTATCCCATCATTCCCTGTAAAGACGGCGCTTATATAACGATCGACTGTGTAACCGATCACTTTAACTACGAAGTGCCCTTCAGTGAAAAAAAAGATTATCCTATGGATCTGCAATATTTAAACGGTGTTGATACCACCCCGCTTTATGGAGAAGAGCTTCTTCTGAACGGAGCCGACAGCAATCATGATATCGAAGGGCTTGGCCATTTACTGTTCCGTAATATGGCCGACTACCGACTTAGAAAAAACAGTTCAATGAAAAAAGCACAGCCTGTTCCGTTGCTGCTTCCTCCTCCTGCGCCTGTGGATGACGACGATGAGAACCGCGCTCACGATCATGACAATTCTGATCAGCCCATGGGCAGTTTCTTCTCCAAGGCATTGCATGTTATCAACAAATTCAATCCGGTTACAGTCTTGTTACGCAACGGCTTGCTCGCAGCAATGAAACTGAATATAATGGGTGTGGCAGGAAAACTGAGGTGGGCCTACCTTACACCTGAACAAGCCACGCAGAAAGGAATCATTCCCGGTAAATTCAAGAAGCTGCTGAAAGTAAAACAGAAGCTGGAAAGCATTTTCAATGGAGCAGGCGGTAATCCCGCCAACCTGAAGAAAGCCATCCTCACTGGTAACGGCAATAAACCCGTGGAGAAAAAAGGGCCAGATGGTAAAGTAATGAAAGACAGCAACGGCAAACCCATAAAAGAACGGCCGGTTCCTTTACATGGTATTGAAGGCCTTGGAGAAATAGATCTTGCTGCTGTTGAAGTGCTGGAGGGCATGGACGAAAATACCCCGCTTGTTCAATTATTAGGCCCCGATATATATTATGTAGAGAACCCTACTACCTTCAATGGCTTCGAAGGGTTTGATGAAGCGGGTGAACCGTTGGGCGCTGTTACGGTGGCCGCCGCCATGGCCGCTGTTTCAACACTGGCTGCTTTATTGAAATCAATCGGGCCGCTGTTTAAATCTCAAAGCAACGATGGCGGAGCATCTGTGCCTGATACCTCCGATAAAACATCTGACAGCAGCAGCAACGATACCACCCAGGACAAGTCCGATACCAGCAACAATACCAGTAATGCTGCAAGCAGTGATGCCGCCAAAACAGCAACAAATACGACGCCACAAAAAACAACAAAGCAGGTTGATGCTGCCACCGCACCAGTTGCAGCACCTGCCAAATCAAGTCACCCTCCTGTAACTGAAGAAGTATCAAATGAAGAAGCATCTGCTGCTACAGAAAAAAATACGGCATCTGCCGCACCGGAAGCAATCAAAACCAGCAGCCTGCCTGCCAATGCATTCAACATTACCAATTCAACTGTCGACACACCGTCATCTCCCACGCCGCCACCGGCAACGCCAAGTTTCTGGGATAAAAATAAAAAGCCTATTATGATCGGAGCAGGAATATTAGCTGTAGGCGCCATCATTCTTTTAGCAACACGCAAGAAACAAACCCCAACACCTCAACTACCGGTTTCTGGTATCCCTCGTAAAAACAACCGAAGAAAAAAAAACTACGGCTATAAAAAAGAAGTAGAACTACTCTAACCTATTCATCTTATTCAAATACTTTCTTATGATCGCAGCACCCACACTCAATCGATACGAAACGGCCGCAGAAAGGCGAACTCATACCGAGGATATAATAGCTCATAAAAAATATGACCTGGCTATAGAGACAAAAGGCAACATCCCGCACTCTCTTCTCGCCACATCTGTAGACTTACTCATAGGTGGCCTGGCTGGTGGTCTTGGCGCCGCATGGATAGGTAGACCTAGTTTATATGCAGGCTTAGGCATTTCTGCACTTGGCCATTATATAGATAACAAACTGATCAAAATACTGGGCGTGGGAATGATTGCATATGGAGGTTCTACACTTATCAACTCACCCGTTAATGGCCCAGATGAATCACTCGAAGGCGCCAAAGAACGTTTAATGGCTTTTAAACAGTCTTTGATACACAGACTTTTCATCGACAAATTCTTCAAACCCACCGCTACAACCAACAATAACACTGCAACCACTCCTCCGGCAGTGACCGCCGCCACAAGTGGCTTTGGAGAAATTCAATATTTCAATTTTGCTCCCACTAATGAAATCCAGGGCCTTGATGAACCGGATGAAATACAAACGCCCATGGCTGCTGTACCCATGACAGAAGATAACACAGTCAATGGCAACAATGATGATCCGGCGTTGAATGCGAATCCGGATGAACCGCTGGACCTGAAAGGACTCGACGACATCGAAAATCAACTCAGCGATGCTGCCGCAGAGTTCCAGGGATTGAATGGCGATAAATCGGTAGAAACTACAATACCGGAACATCCTGAAGAAAAATTATACTGAAAATAAAATTCTCACACACTTTAAACATGCATTTATGTTAAACTTAATGGAAGGGGTTGATGAATACAACAACCAGGGGGCCCTGGTTGGCATAGACGGAGTCAACAATGAAGAATTGATGGGCGCCCTGCGAAGAATGAACCCGATTCAGCGTCAAAGGACCATTAATAAAATGGCGTACGCCGGTATCCCCAGCCGCGGTTCTCGCGCTGAAATGGAAAAGTTCTTTGCTGAACTGCCCTCTTATATCAAAGAAGGCCTGGCCGGTGGAACCCTGCGTTTGGCAGACACCGTGATTTATTCTATCAAAGTGGTTAATTCCAAAACCATCAAAATGTACGAGCCACAGGATGATCGCCAGATCGGGCTTCGCAACATTTCCAATGCAAAACTCCCCAAGAACCAGGCTTTCCTGGTAAGTGGTATTTTCCTGCTTGCCGGTACCGCTGCCGATGCTACGGTTGACAGTTCCATGGCCACCAATTTCACAGGGCTGGAAACCTTCCCGGCCATTGCCAACGGGGAATTCAGTCTCACCTGTAACAAAAAGCAGCTGATCCCTGAAACCAGTAATATCGTATTCAAAACAGCTTCTTTTCACAACCTTCCCTTGGGTTATTATAAACTGGCCAACCCCAGGCTGATCCAGGACGATGTACTCATTGAACTGACCGTTGAACTGGGCACCATAACAGGTATCCCTGCCAACAGCTATCTCTTTGCCGGTATGCACGGAACCATTACAACCCCGTAAGGTTGTTGGTTCTTTTCAAGGGCGGCGTGACCCCGTAAGGTCTCCCGCCCCTTTTTAAAAATTCAATTATGAGCCAGAGAGTAAAAAAAAGATTCGATATCAGCGTGGCCACAGCCGGACAACTGATCTCTTCCACTTTTCAACTGGACAAAACTGTGACCCTGCTGTATGGGTTATTGCTGACTTCCAACCGCGACGATATGCTGTACTACCGCGGATCGCAAAAGATCACCATCAACCGCGATGAGATCTTTCCCGATAAGTACGAGAGTAAGCTGCTGATGTCGGGCATCAACGTATCGCCGAATGACCGGTATTACCTGCTCGGCGAAAAAGACCCGGGCAACGGGCAGATCAAAATAGATTACCTGGACAGCAACAATGTACTGGATTTCGCTCCCTACACCGTATCACTTTACCTCGATTGCGAAGTGGCCGATGCATCCTGAAGGCAGCAATTCAAATGATCCATATCATGGTAACCGAAGAAATCATTGTTACACAATTAACGATCACGTATCCGAGTCAGACACAGTATTTCCAGATCGTCTTGCCGGACGACGCTATCTGCATCAGCGCCATTGAGACCGGCATGTACTGGGTGATTTCTGCGAGTAGTATGGCAACGCCCGCATATGCCGCTGCACCCAGCTTTGATTTCAGCGCGCCCTTTCGTGTAAGCAATAATTTAAAATTGGGAGACCTTTCCCTGAGCGCGGGCAGTGCGGCCGATGTTTTTTTTGAAAAAGAAATCATGTACGAAGCGCCCGGTCTATTACCCGGCGATCTGATCGGCGCTTATCTCTGGCCTTCCATGCCCTGGGTTCAGTCTTCTAAGAAAACGGCAGTGAACATACACATCCATGAAGGACTCCGGGTAATAGAGGGATGGTTCCGTGACAACCATGATCCGGGCGGTTTGTCTTTTCAATATGCAATCAATGTTTACTTATGGATCAAAGTAGGCAACACACAAAAAACAAAGCATCATGACCACTGCACTTGCCCTCGAATACATACCGAGGCGGATGACGGAGTTAGGATATTGCAAGAATTATCACTTACGGTTTCGGCATCTCAAACTCAAACCGGGGGAACAGCGGATATTACAGGTACCCAACAGCCTGTTCCTGTTGGTGGAACCTCCCGATGATGTACGCGTGGAAAGTAAAATGGGGCTTTTTGATCTGTCAGAAGAAAACATCAATGAACTCCAGTACGAACACCGGGGCTTTCTCAACATTACCAACCTTTCTGCCCTTACCAGTCACCTGCGTATGATCCAGGTCATCCCAAAATATTAAACCATTATCCATGGCGATCACCAACGATAATTTCGATCAGCTTAAGATAGACAAGCTCAAGTACTTCCTGGAAGATATGGCGCAGAAAAATCAACCTCGTCCTTATGAAATTTTTGTTGACACCCTTAAAGTAGTGCCCAAGACCGAAGACCCCATACAATTTGAGAGTTATGAGTATTATGTAAACGAGAATACAGAAAAGATCCGCATCCTGATTTACAATTCCAACCTGTCGCCGCGCAATGACCAGTACTGCTTTTACCTTAAACCGCTCAAAACAAACTCTTCGCTGAATGGACTCGGTGAGATGGACAATGTTATCCGCGAGAAACTGGACGCGCGCGATAAAGAACATGAGCTCAACCGCACAAAAGAAGAATTGACAGAAACCAGGAAGCAATTGGGAGAAGCCGAAACTTATATTGAAACGCTGGAGAAAAAGCTGGATCTGGCCAACGATGCCAAATACAAATTGAAAAACATCGACCTGCTCGACCTGGGCGCAGCGATGCTGGGCAGGCTGGCCGAGAAACATGCGGGCGCTTTGGAACAGTTTGGCCTGGCAGGACTGGCTGCGCCAGCATTGCAGGCGCCCGCAATAGCAGAAGAAAAAGCAAGCTTCAGTAAAAAAAGACCGCCTGCTCCCGACACAGCACAGCACCACTATACGCATATTTTACAACAGCTCGAATCTGTATTCGCCGAACAGGACCTGATAGTTGTCATGGACATCCTGCACCGTTTTGCACAACAGCCTGAACAATTGAAAACCGTAGCCGATTTACTGGACATTACCGTTAAATGATACCATGGACACTTACCAATACGACATCAATATCATAGCGCCCACTGAAACTGAAGCCGATAGTAAGATGCAGGCAATTGTAACCATTGTTTCATGCCTGACTGTACAGGAACTTAACAGGCTTGCCTTTATTGTAGAGCATGATCCTGTAAAAACAGCGCTGGCAAAAAGATATTTAGGCGTGTAATAAAATCCTTGACTATGCAGCAACACCTGCCTGATGATATTGTAATTGAAACGGGGTCTAAAGGAAATGCCACCAAATGGAAAGTGATCGGGTTTTCACTGGGGGCGGTCGGATTGGCGGTGGCCTACTTTTATATTCGAAAAAAGATTTTACAAAAAAGAGCAGATGAAGAGGAAAAAAAAGCATTGGATGAAGGTGAACCGGCATTGTATGCACAACAAATAAAAATGGCTTTTGAAAACGACGGCTATGGCTGGTGGAGATCCGATATAGCTATGTTGAGGCAGATCATTGAAGACATCCCTTCCAAACAGGTATTCAGACAGGTGAATGATTCTTATGTTCGTCTGTTCCCCGGCAGAAGCATGATAAGAGATATGAAAACCAATCTAAAGAGCACGGAATATGATGAGATACAACTGCTCGTGAATGCCAAGCCTGAAACAGCAGCGTTCGATACAAAGGATATAAAATACAAAAGATGGGCCCGTCGTTTACGCGATGCTTTTAAACTCCATTATGGCTTGTATAATTCTAATGACAACGGGGCTGTAGAAACTGTATTCAACGAGATCCCCAGCAAATACGAATACAAAAAAGTGGTAGCTGCCTATAAAGCGCTGTACCATAGCGATCTGGAGAGCGATTATAAAAGTGAAGTGTGGTGGCATTTCTGGCAAAAAAATCATTTGGATATCATCAGCAGTAAACCGGATTATTAAGTCAAAGCAACAAAATGAAAAAGAAAACTAAACAAATACCAGAGAATCCCGATCATCATAAGCAATCTGCACAACATCATAAGCAGCCTGCTCTCAAATGGATTGCGCTAGGAGCGGTCGCCGGCCTGGTGGTGTTAGGGGTTTGGGGATGGAAGAAACTGCACAAGAGCCAGTTAAAACAACCATCCAATACCCAGCCGGATGATGAAGTGAACAATTTTTTATACCAAGGCAATCACCCTTCAAGTACTCCCGCAACCATCACCGATTCCATAACACATAAACCTCACCGGCTTGTTTCATATACCACATCGGCAGATAACATCAGTACTTCTGATCAATCATCGGCTGATTCATTAAAAACATCCAGCGACTTCCCGCTTAAAAAAGGCAGCAGGGGGCCTAAAGTAAAGCAGCTGCAAGTGGCCTTAATAGCTCAATACGGAAAAAGCATCCTGCCCAGGTATGGCGCCGATGGAAGTTTTGGGAACGAAACCCAGGCAGCGCTGAACAAATTAAAGAATCAAGGCACCATAGCCTCTGCCATTATCGATGAAAATATGTTCAATATATTGACTGCTAATGCTGGCAGTAATATGCGGCAAATAGGCAGCGATCTCTATGATGCTGCCCAGGCAAACGATTATCATAAAGCCGTTCCCCTGCTGCAAAAACTAAAAAATTCCGACGATTATAAAGTTGCCAATGCCGCTTTTAAATCGAGAAGTTTTTCCGGCAGGATATCCCTGTTGAGCGGTATGTTCAATGCGTTCAAGGAAAAATCTCAGATAGATAACTTACGAATGTTGTTTGGAACTATGGGATTGCAGTATGATAAAAACAATGACAAATGGTCACTAGCAGGTTATGGAGGCTCCGGTATCATCACCATTGAACCTACCGTAGTATGGATCAATACGCATCACAAGGTCAATGTGCCGGCCAGAATGATACTGGGCAATGAGGTTTGCAGGCACCTGAACTATTGCCTGTTTGAAAATGCAGGTGATTATTTCCTTGTACCTGAAAAAAGCATCCGTTGTATTTAAACGTCGTCTTATGTATTCCATTGATAATGTTCATGCAGTCTTACAGGAGAATGGCTTCAATGTATTCAGCAGGCCGTATGAACTCAACATTGTAGGTATCCGTGCAAACAGCACCATTCCCAACAATTTCGATGACACTATTTTTGTATCGTACACCAAAGAGAATGGAGCCTGGCAATCGCACCAGTTTCATGCCACCACCGATCCGGGCACTTATTGGTTACTCAACCCATTAGATCCGAACGGCACAGCCATTTTGAAACACGGCCAGTATTTGCGTTCTCACAAGATTGGGTTACACAGAGGATTATACCCTGCGTTGGTGCAAGAAAATCCGGTAACCGTGATCAGGGACTATCAGCGAAAAGCCGTTCTCGACTTCATGAACGGATGGCAGGAAACCGGCATGTTTGGTATCAACATCCACCACGCCGCCGATTATGGCACTACCAAATACATTGACAAGTACTCTGCCGGCTGCCAGGTATTTGCCAATGCCGGTGATTTTGCTTTCTTCATGCAGCTCTGCGAAAGGCATCGCAGCTTATATGGCAACCAGTTTACGTACACCCTTATCGACGAGCGGGCGCTGATCCGGAGCACAAAAAAAAACTGGTGTTCGGAATGGGCTTCCTCGGCGCCGGCATCGTTACCCTCCTCTTGTTAGATCCATCATCTTAAAAATCATCTTATGAAAACATTCATTCAGCAACTCTTCAAAGACAAGAACAACAATTATTCCTTACGGGAACTCTGTATCGCAGTCTTCATTGCCATGATCATCATCAGTTGGATTGCACAACAGTTTTTCCGGTTTGCCATTCCTGAATTCATGTTCTATGCTTTTGTAAGCCTGGTAGGCGCCGGTTGTTTTGGTTATTCTATTGAAAGAAGAACCAGTGGAAATGAACAGGCTCCCGGCAATGGCTAATACTTCATCCTTAAATCTTTTTTATGATTACCGCTAAATACATCCGCCTACTGTTGTTGGGGTTTGGCTTTGCACTGGGTTGTTACATAGCTTTTCGCTTCATCGGCTGCAATCAACACCCTGCCCCTGCTGCATCTATTACCGTTAAACCACCGGAGGCCATACGCCGTGAGCTGACCAATGTCACCACTCCTTTGCAAGCCAGGGTTGATTCCCTTAACACTCACAACCTAATGCTGACCGGCCAATTAAAACGTACAGAACAGGCGCTTGCAGTTGCCAAAGGACAAACCAACAACCTGCAACAGGAAATTTATACCCTGCTCAACAGGCAGCCTATGGACAGTCCTGTAACAGATACCATTGGCACTTTGAGGGATTGTGATTCTCTGCAACGGAATGTAAGAACGCTCCTGGCAGCAGACGCACAAAAAGACAGCCTGCATGAAGCCGTAGCAGCCCAACTTCGCTTGCAGGTAACCAACAGGGATTCTGTGATCCAGGCCGAACAATCCATTTCGCGTTTATTCAGAACAACACTGGATACTGCCCTGTTACAGCAGCAGGTGTTGCAAGGTCAGGTAGATTTCTATCAAAAACAGTACCGGCGTCAAAAGAACAAAAACAAAATAGCCGGAGCCGGTTTGTGCATCGCTGCCGGTATCCTCATCCATTCTTTGATGCAGCGGTAAATTTTTCGCACTTAAAAAAATACCATGAGTTACCGGCTTATCAACGACATCGACTTTGTGCGTATCCAGTCCGAAGCAGGAGACAAATTTGTGAGAAAAGCAGCCGTTCAGGAAGTGCTGGCGATCGGTACGCTCTTCGTAAAACTGGACCTGGGCTACCCCCTGCGGGATATTTATGTCAATTATACAGAAGTAACTTCTCCCAGTTTCGCTTCCAATATAGACATGAGAGATACTTTACTCAACTGGCTTAACTATTATACTCCCCCTCCTCCAGCAAGATAATCATATGAATACAAATACCAACAGAATACGCCGGCCTGCCAGCAGGCCAAGAAAAACGAATCTGCAACAGACAGAGCCCGTCCCGGAAGAATTACGCTTTATCAAACGCTTTGTGAATCTCGCTGGTAAACACAAGAAAAAGGAAGAGTTACTCGGTTTTATCAATGCTTTGCAAAAGGCCATCATTGAAAAGAAGATACGCCAATCATCCCTTTACGCTGATAGTATAAGACTGATACAGAACAGGCTGGTTAATTTTTTCAATCACTCATCTGCACGAACGTCTTTCGATGTAGATCCAGCTGACTTGAAAGATTTACGGCCATTGGTCAAGGATCAGAAGTTATTGCGTGTCGTTCGGTTGATTAAGCAATTCATTAGCCTGCGCGGAAGACCTGGCGTTAAGCAAGAGGCGCGACTCCTGCTCTCGAAGATTCTCAAAATTTATCCTGAATTACGCATCCCCCACAAAGATCCTTATGCCAGCGAGTTAAAATCTGTCATTCGTAGCCTTAAGCAATTCACCGGCAAAGATGGCGGAACAATATTGGAGATCAGCAAAGCCGAGCTGAATGGATTGGAAGCCATCGCCTATGATCATGAAGACGAGTATGAATATGAAGATGAATTAGATGGCGAAAATGAAGATGAGTATCGTGTAGCAGGCCTTGATGAACGGGTAACCAGCAGCATGGAATTGGGAGAAGCAGACCTTGAGACATTGAATTTACAGGATACATGGCTGGAGCTGGCCGCTTATCTGGCCCGTAACCATGGAACGGTTTTATACATTCATACAGCGAAAGCTGAAGCCGATCCCGCTTTTCAACAAAAAATACAGCATGTGGAGATCAGACATCCCAAACTATATATAGCTGCCGGATTACCTCACGACCTTTCAACCTATGACTTTGTTTTCATAGACAACATCAATGACCTGCAGCTTTCAGCAGCAGACCTGGAAGCATTGGAAGAAACCCATCCAGAACAGTCGTTCATTTATGTTTCCGGGAAGCGATACAGCACCATTAACCTACCTAACAATATTCACTCATTATGAATCTCCTTATTGCTGATTTTGATCCGGTCATTCAACAGATAGAAGGCCAGTTGCACAAAGGAAAATTACCCTGGCAGTCTGGCTGGTCTGATAAACCAGGCCTTACCCTCAATACAACTTTCTCAAGCATTGATAGCTGTGAAACCATTGTCAGGAATATGCCGCACCCGCCTTTGCTCAAAATCGGCGGCAATTTGGCTATGTATCAAAGAGAAATCGATACAGTTTGTATGCCCGATCGATCGATGTTTCAAAGCAACTATTTTTTTTATGGGACCCTTTTTCATGAAATGGCCCACAGCACGGCCCACAACAGCCGGCTCAACCGTCCGGTGATTCCGGGAGACAACAGCATTTTCAGTAAAAAAGACAAGGCAAAGGAAGAGATCATTGCAGAATGTGCTGCGGCTTGCTTAAGTATGGTTGCAGGTACCCTTTCTCATACCATTGATAATCATGCAGCTTTTATCCAAAGCTGGTTGAACATTTTACTGAATGATGAGTACTTGTTCAAACAATTAACCGAGAAAGCCAAATCGGCCGCTGCCTATATTTTGCATATTTAGGCAATTATACAGATCAAAATTCTGATCAATTACCAAACTGTTTATTTTTTCTTCCCTGCTTGCCAATGCAAGGGATACGCTGTTTCCACTTTTCCTTCCGACAACACGAAGAAAGATTGTACGGTGCGGATATTAGGTAGCGTAGCCAGTTTGGTGAGGATGAAATCGTTGTATTCGTTCATGTCTTTGAGCGTGATCTTTAAAATGAAATCATACTCCCCCGTCATGTGGTAACATTCCATTACTTCAGGGAACCTGCTCGATTCGTTCTTGAAAGCATTCAGCATATCGCTGGAATGTTCTTTCAACTGCACATGCGTAAAAGCAACCAGGGATCGCTCGATCTTGGTTTTGTCGAGAATAGCTACATATCCCCTGATGAACCCTTCTCTTTCTAAACGGCGTACCCGGTCGTACACAGGTGTAGCAGATTTGCCCAGCTTATCGGCCATTTCTTTGACGGTAAATCGGGCATCGTGTTGTAATAACTGCAAAATGCGGACATCGTCCTCCTGTAAAACGTAAGACATAAAAGACATTTTAACGGTTAGGGGACTTTTTCTTGTGCAGTGACCGTAAAATTATCGGTTTTACTAACAATAATTAGTTTTTTTTTCTAGCCTGGCAAAAAAAGTGACGGCTTTGGCAGATTCGCTAAAATTTTGACCCGGAAATACTTCTATCAAAGAACAATTGCTTATGGCCGAACGTATTATTATACTGCCTTTGGAAAAAGTAGGTCTGGAAGATATTGCCCTGGTGGGTGGCAAAGCGGCTTCCCTTGGTGAAATGTTGCAACACCTCACTCCTCTGGGCATTCAAATACCTGGTGGTTTCGTGATCACTACCGTTGCTTACCGGCAGTTTCTGGATGAAAGCAAACTGGAAAGCATGATCAGGTCTGAGATCGCCAATATTGATTTTGACAATGTGGAATCGTTGCGCCGCTGCGGCTCGCGTATCCGCAACGCCATCAGTAATGCCAAATTCCCGCATGAGCTGAGTCATCGCATCATTGCTGCGTACGAAGAACTATCCAAACAATACAACCAGACCGGCACCGATGTGGCCGTGCGCTCTTCGGCTACTGCCGAAGATTTGCCTGATGCGAGTTTTGCCGGACAGCAGGAAACTTTTCTCAATGTGCGCGGCCCGGCTGCACTGATCGATGCCGTGCGCAACTGTTTCGCTTCGCTATTTACCGACCGCGCCCTCAGTTACCGCCACCTGTTTCATTTCGACATTTTTGATGTGGGCCTCTCTGTCTGTGTACAGAAAATGGTGCGATCAGATTTAGCCGCTTCGGGTGTGGCTTTTTCACTCGATACCGAGAGCGGTTTCAAAGACGTGGTAGTGATCAACGGCGCTTATGGACTGGGTGAACCCATTGTACAGGGCAGCATTTCACCCGATGAATTCATGGTGTTCAAACCTGCGATGGCAAAAGGTTTTGCAGCCATCATTGAAAAAAAATTAGGCGTCAAAGACCAACTCATGGTTTATGGCGACGATAGCGATGCCCGCACACGCATGATACCTACCGACAAATACCAGCAATCGCATTTCTGCCTGAACAACGACCAGGTACTGCAACTGGCCGATTGGGTTACACGTATTGAAACCTATTATACCCAAAGAAAAAACAGTTGGTGCCCTATGGATGTGGAATGGGCTGTGGATGGCATTACAGGCGGGCTTTTCATTGTGCAGGCAAGACCTGAAACCGTACATGCCAATAAAAAAACAGATACCCTGGTGCAATACAAAGTAGTTGCCGATGGCTTACTACCCATTGCCAAAGGCATTGCCGTAGGCGATAAAATTGCAAGTGGTAAAGTGAACATCATGTACTCACTCGACAAACGCATTGATGCTCATGAGTTCCAGGCGGGTGATGTGCTGGTGACCAATATGACCGACCCCGACTGGGAGCCCATCATGAAAAAAGCCGCGGCCATCATTACCAATAAAGGTGGCCGTACCTGTCATGCCGCTATTGTGGCACGTGAGATGGGCGTACCGGCCATTGTAGGCTGTGGCAATGCTACGGAATTACTCAGCGAACAACAATTAGTAACAGCCAGTTGTTGCCAGGGCGAGGAAGGTTATATTTATGAAGGAGCATTGTCTTTTGAAAAAGAAGAAACCAAACTAACAGAGCTGCCTGCCATCCGTACCCAGCTGATGCTGAACGTGGGTTCCCCCCAGGCAGCTTTCAGTCATGCACACCTGCCTCACAAAGGCGTGGGTCTTGCAAGAGAAGAGTTCATCATCAATAACTACATACAGGTGCACCCTTTGGCCTTGTTGAAGCACCAGACACTGGGAGACGCGACGTTGAGCACTGCTATTCGAAAACGCATAAGCGGGTTTGCCGATGAAGCCGATTATTTCATCCAGCAACTTTCTTTTGGTATTGCCAAGATTGCAGCTGCCTATTATCCCGAAAAGGTAATCGTTCGTTTTTCTGATTTCAAAAGCAATGAATATTTCAACCTGCTGGGCGGCAGTTATTTTGAGCCCAAAGAAGAGAATCCCATGATCGGCTGGCGCGGCGCTTCCCGTTATTATTCAGAAACATACCAGCCGGCCTTTGGGTTGGAATGCCGCGCGATTAAGCGTGTACGCGAAACGATGGGACTGGACAATGTAGTGGTGATGGTACCCTTCTGCAGAAGTGTGGATGAATTATTAAAAGTACAGGCAGTGATGGCCGAATATGGTTTGGTGAGGGGTGAACATGGCCTGGAGCTGTACCTGATGGCAGAGTTACCTGCCAATGTGTTGCTGGCAAAACAGTTTGCACAGCATATCGATGGTTTTTCCATTGGCTCCAACGATCTTACCCAATTAACCCTGGGTCTCGACCGCGATTCTTCCCTGGTTGCACACCTCTATGATGAACGTGACGAGGCAGTAAAAGAACTGCTGCGCATGCTCATCAGGACTGCCAAAGCCTGTGGGGTGAAAGTAGGTATCTGCGGCCAGGGCCCCTCTGATTTTCCTGACTTTGCCCAATTCCTGGTAGAAGAAGGCATTGACAGTATTTCCGTAACACCCGATTCTATCATCAAAACCATCAAAGCCATCCATGCAATTGAACAATAACCTGCCTGAACCGGACACAAAATTTTTTCACGTGGTATTTTTTTTTCATTGGCATTAGAATAACCGGTGTGTTCTCACACTGGTTATATTTTCATGATCATAATACATCGACAAATGAGGCATTTGTATCTTTTTTTACTGCTGGTGGTTGTAGGGGCTTCTTGTAAAACAAGAAATACACCAACTGCTATTTTGCCTAAAGCCGGTATTGTATATATTACTTTAGATTATGCAGATACTACCCTATCGCAGTTACTGTACATCTGCCAACAGAGCAGCGGACTGTTACGGGAGGTAACCATCAGCGAGTGGGATCATTTCATACCCCGTGCCCATATTGCCATTCATTTCAACAACCTTACCTACCCGGTACTGCAAGATTTACACAACCAACTTAGTCAACTACCCGGTGTGGTAAGTATTAAGATACATTGATTGGTTTTTCTCATGTTGTTAGTTTTGGATCATCACAAAACGTGAACAACCAGCCCCCATGTCTATGGGGGCTTTTGGTTGTCACGGTCCGGTATAAATAACTGGTTTTGTTGATGTTGTTCTATGGAACTGAAATGTTTGTATGTTTGAGCTGATCATGGACAGTATCCAATAAACATTTCGTTATTTTTGAGTATTTAGCAAACAAGAATCGTAAAAATGGGAAAGATTGTAAAAATATCTGCAAAAACAGCCTTACCACTGTAAGGAAAGCGTTGAAAGATTTGCATCTTACAATGGCTGCTGAAAATGCACATAATAAAAAGCCAAAAACGCTGGCAGATTTTTACGGAAGTCTCCCCGATGCTTTGATAGCTGCCACTGCCATTCATAATAACCTGCCATTATTAACAGCAGATACTGGTTTTACACGCATTAAAGAATTAAATATTGTTCTAATAGAGTTATAGCTGCTTAATTTGCTGGGCAACATTACATCCATATTTTGTGGATTACATTCCACAGTGTGTAAATACTGGTGAGTACTACAAAGCCGCCGATGGTAATGTACATGGTTTTCAAAGGCAACTTGCCTACCAGTCTTGCTGCAATAGGTGCGGCGATCATGCCGCCTACAATCAACCCTATGATCTCGCCAATAGGCAGGTTTTCCAGTAAAATAAAGAAGGTGATAGCGCTCGCGAGTACTACAAAGAATTCTGCCAGACAAACAGAACCGATCACATAACGTGCATCTTTTCTTTTCGCAATCAGTGTGCTGGTTACCAATGCGCCCCATCCGCCACCGGCAAAAGCATCCATGAAACCACCCACGGAAGCGAGCCAGCCTGCCCTCTTCACTTTGTTCAATGGTTTCTTTTTAACGAACGCTTTGCGAATGATATAATATCCAAGGTAAGCAGTATAAAATGTCAGGAAAAACCGTACCCACAATGCTACCTGCGGATGGGATTTGCTGAAAAAACAAGCCAGCGACGCACCGGTTACTGCACCCAGTATGCCCGGTATCACCAGTGTTTTGAATAATTTTTTATTGATGTTGCCAAAACGGTGGTGACTGTAGCCAGATACACCACTTGAAAACACACGCGCCGAATGCACACGGCTACTCACAATAGCAGGCGGCACTCCTACGGCCAGCAGGAACACTGTTGAAATGGTTCCGTATCCCATGCCCAGAGAACCATCGGCCATCTGTGCAAGAAACCCCGTTAACATCATCATCAGGATCATCCTGGTATCAATATGCTGCGGTATGGTTTTAATGGCATCGGCCATGCCCGATAAAGGGAAATAAGAAACGATCGCAGAGCCAATGATCATGAACACAAACGCAAACAGGCTCCACTTCACTATTTTCTGCCCTGTTTTTTCCCTGGGTGTTTTGATCTCCTGTAAATCTATTTTCTTGGCTACCAGTACACGGGTCAGGTCATTCAGTGTACTCACTTTGTCGGCAAAATCGCCTTTCAACTGATCCCGTATGATGTGTATGTTCTGCAACACATCATCAATTTCATCTGGCAGCACTTCTATCAATAATTCTTTTACACGTTTAGCAATGGTGGGCGATTTTCCGTTCGTAGAAATGGCCACTTTCAGGTTGCCCTTCGACATCACACTGCTTAAATAAAAATCACAGAGCTCAGGCTTATCGGCCACATTCACCAGCAACTTTCTTTGTTTGGCATCCTCGCGTATGCGTGTAGCTGTTTCAATATTGTTCACTGCCACAATCACTACTTCAGCATTATCCAGGTCGCTTGCAGCATACTCTTTTTGTACAATGTGAATATTGGCATGTTGCTGCTGCAATACATAAATATCATCGATCACGGAATCTGCTACCAGGGTAATGTCAGTAAGCGGCGAATTATTCAATACGGCCGTCAGCTTTTCCAAAGCAACAGGCCCTCCGCCCACTACCACAAGGCGCAGGTTGTTGAGTTGAAGGAATACAGGAAATAAAGGATTGGCACTATTCTGCTGCGCTTCTATTTTTGTATGCGATATGTTTTCCGGCTCCATTACTGGGGTCATGATTACTTAAAAGTGGGTACTGTCTGCAAAGATAATCATATCCTACTGAATTAGTAGGATAAAACTAAAAACTGCTGAATATTTTCCAAACATGGTAACTTTGCAGCATGATGGTTTACCCCTCGAATGCATCTACCCGGCCCTGGGAAACGGAAGAACAGGATATACTCACAGCCACTGCACTACCGTATAGCCTCATTGTGTGGAATGACGAAGTAAATACGTTTGAATGGGTGATTGAAACCCTCATGACTGTTTGCGGTCATACACTGGAACAGGCCGAACAATCGGCCCTGCTTATCCACTTCAAAGGCAAATATGCAGTGAAGAAAGGCGACTACGATACCCTCAAACCCATGCGCGATGCCATTACCGACAGGGGCATCGGCGCAACTATTGAATCAACCGATCTGTAACCATGTCGCTCTACGCATTGAACGACCAGCTCTGGTTTCCTCCGGTGCAGGATGCACTGGAAGATGGTCTGTTGGCCATGGGTGGCGATATGGGTATTGACCGCTTATTGCTGGCCTATAAAAGCGGTATTTTCCCCTGGTACGATGGAGATATTCCCCTGTGGTGGAGCCCCGATCCGCGCTTTGTACTTTTCCCCGATGAACTGAAGGAAAGCAAGAGCATGAAAGCCATTGAAAAAAAACAGGTCTTTCAATTCAGAACCAATACCGCTTTCGCCGATGTGATCCGCAACTGCAAACTACTCGCAAGAAAAGGACAGGATGGCACCTGGATCACCGATGAATTGGAAGTTTCATTCAACGAACTGCACCGCATGGGTGTGGCGCATTGCGCAGAAGCCTGGCATGAAGGAAAATTAGTAGGCGGATTATACGGCATTCGCATGGGACATTGTTTTTTTGGCGAAAGCATGTTCAGCAAGCACAGCAATGCCAGCAAGTTTGCATTCATTCAATATGTGAAACTATTGAAACAGGAAGGTGTGCAATTGATCGACTGCCAGGTGTACACCGAACACCTCGAAAGCCTGGGCGCCAGGATGATCCCCAGAACAGATTTTATTCAACGCATCAGCAAAGGTTAACCCCTCGAATAACCATACATTTTTTCTACATCTTTCACGATACGCTCCATCTCTGCATCATTCCCCTTAGCATCATAACTTTGCTTCAGGTTGCTGCCAAATACCACCGCTACGGTTTGCCAGAAAGCCGCGGTGATGAATCCTTTGTATTCTTCAATGATCTCGTAACAATTATTGCCCGTTTCCCGGTTGATGAGTTTCATGAGTACTTTGCCCTGGTATACGGAGAGTTGCGTGAGTTTATCGGTAAACTGCTTTTTCAATTCTTTTTCTTTGGAACGGATGATGATCCGTCGCTGTTTTTTATCGCTTACATTGGCCAGCCGCAGATTGATCTCATTCATAATGCGGCCAGCCGCTTTGGCATAAGGATAAGTAACATAAACGGCGTTGCGCAAGCGGGTCCAGTTAGCCCAGTAATTTTTCCATTGGCGAGTGAGCTTGCCAATCACTTCTACGGTAGGCAGGTAATCATAGGGAATGGTATCGCCTGTGGGAGTAACCAGGGCATAAACTTTTATGGTATCTAGAGGCCCGCGCCCGTTCGTTTGCGAACGGACGGGTTGCACCGATGCCAGAAAGAAGCAAAGCACCAGCCAAAAAACAATATGGCGCATGGGTTTATTCACCGACTTTAAAAATAGAACTATATTCTATCATTAATGCTGCCTGGCTAAAAAAGTAACCCGCTTTAACAATCGATTATTTGACCCTGAAAAGGCTTTTCTGCTGTCTTTGTACGATGGACATGACGAACCCTGCTACCATCACCATTACCCCCAGCCAGAGGATATTGATCATAGGAAATTCATATACTTTGAGGGTAAGCAGGTCGGTAATGGCGCCGCTTTCTTTAACGCCTATCTCCAGTTTACCTGCGGCAGGGTCTACTACGCGGTTGAATTTCAGCACCATACTCTGCGAGCGCACAGTATCGGTAATGGCCCGCATCTCCTGGCCTTCAATCGCAATACCAGGCCGGGCCGGGTAGCGGCGCCCGTCTTTTGAAATCACCGTCATATCCAGGAAAATGGATGCCGGCTCTTCTTTCACCACTTTGTTCAGGATCATCAACCCATTGCTATAGAAAAGCGTATCGCCTACTTTTAATTGCTGGTTGTGGAAGCTCGTGGTATCGGCTAGGTTATTTTCCTGGTAAGAAGTAATGTAAACGAAAATATCTTTATACCAGTAATGTTTAGAGGCAGGGTTGGCAGAAGGACCTTCCATTCCCTTGTTGTTCTTGATCACATCAGGATAGAGCTTAAAATGTTCATCTCCCTTTTTTGCTTTGAAATCTATTTCGAAATAACGTTTGCGGTCTCGTTGGTTCATGGTATCCATCGTATAAGTTACCATATACTTACCCATATCGGTAGCCACTCCTTTGAACAAAGTAAGGTTCTCGGCCGGATTGCCCACCGGGTCGTTCTTCGATTTGGATTCTTGGGCACGCAATGGGGTAACACCCGTAGTATTCCAGCTCAACACTGTTTTTTTACTGGATGATATAAGGATACCCACCAGCACCATTCCAAAACCAATATGTGCCACAGAAGCGCCGGCCGCTTTTAACCGGCCTTTCATCCCCAACCATATATACGATGTATTCGCTACCACAGCATACACCGCAGCAAAAATGGCCAGGTGAATGGCCACCAGGAAGCCGGGTCCTTTTTTATCATACCCGATCACACCAAACGTACTGATGGCAATACTGATGACCAGGGCGATCGCAGTAGGCAGCCATATTTTCTTTCCGAAAAAAGCTTTGGGTGTGTCTTTGTATTTGAAGTATTGCGCAACTGCAGTGAGCAAGCCGATTACAATGGCCACGAATACCTGTATCTGGTTGTAAGCAAATTCAGGGTCTTCCGGCGGCGCAATATTGGTGCTGAATATTTTATTAAATACGGGAACAGAAGTTTTGGCAATGATCACGATGCCCGACAAGAACAATACCAGTGACCCAATGAACATCCAGAACTCCCGGCTGTAGGTATTTTCTTCTTTGGCAATAGCAGGAATACTTTTATACCGCGCTATGAAAAGGCCTATGGCCGGCAACAGGAACACCAGTACAAACAGCAACAACTGCGTATTCATACCCAGGTCGGTAAACGCATGTACCGAAGTATCGCCGAGGATACCGCTGCGGGTTAAGAAAGTGGAATACAATACCAGCAAAAAAGAAAACAGGTAAAAGAAATAAGTGGGCCGCAACGAATAACCGCTGTGGTTGTACACCAGGTTGGTATGCAAGCCTGCGATCAATACCAGCCAGGGCACCAGCGAAGCATTCTCAACTGGATCCCATGCCCAATAACCGCCGAACGACAAACTCTCATAAGCCCATGCAGCGCCCATCATAATACCGGTACCCAGCACGGCGCCGGAAAAACAAGCCCAGGCAATCGTAGGTTTTACCCAGTCGTGCCGGCGGTTCATCAACCCAGCCATGGCATACGCAAAAGGCACAATGGTAGAAGCGAATCCGAGGAACAATACCGGCGGATGAATTACCATCCAGTAATTCTGCAACAGCGTGTTCAACCCTGTTCCGTCTTTTATAAATTGCAGGTAATCGGCACGGATACCACCGTTCACCACATCCTGGAAAATGGGTGCATTATCCAGGAACCCTTCGTTGCGCAATAAGCTGAACGGATTGCTGCCTACTTTGGTTCCAAAAAAATAAATGCCTATCAGCATACTGGCAATGGCGAACTGCGCAAAACTGATCACCGTCATCACACCGGCTTCCCAATCTTTCGAACGCCAGATCAATATCCATCCCAACACACAATGCCAGAAGCTCCAGAGCATGAAGCTTCCTTCCTGCCCTTCCCAGAAACAACTCAGCAGGTATTCTGTTTGCAGGCTTTTGTCGCTGTGTGTATACGCGTATTTGTATTCAAAAAGATGATGCGAAATGATGTAATACAATGTTACAAAAAGCGCCAGCACACTCACCGTTTCTATGAGGAAGGAAAGGCGGGCCAGCCGTATCCAGCTTTGCTTTTCTGTAATACCCGCCGTGCGGTTGGCTTTGAAATAAGCAATGGTAGCTACCAGTGAAGCCACCAGGGAAAGCACTGCAAAAAAATGTCCAGTCTGCCCGGGAAATAAATGTTCACCTATATAATTATTCATCGATGCGGAAGATTCTGTGGTTTATTTGCTTTCTGCCTGCAATCTGTTCTGCGTGGCTTTGGGATCGTCTTTATACTTGGAAGGACATTTCAGCAAAATGTCTTTACATTCAAAATGATCGCCCTGTACCCTTCCTTTCAACACTAGCCTGTCGCTTTTTTCCATATCGGTAGGCTTATTATTGTGGTACACTACTTTAATGGAATTACCCAGGGTATCTACGGCAGTAAAACTGAGGTAATTGGGATTTTTTACCGCATCGTATTCGAGGGGTTGCTGTTTATCGAGCTTGGCTATGAGGTTCACAAATTTGCCTTCTTTCTGTTTGGCCGAAGCGATGGTCTCATAAGTAGTGAGGTCGCCCGTATAACTGATGAGCACCACGATGGCCGCTGCTATCAATACCAATAAAATAATATGTGTCTTCTTCATTTCGCCATATTTGGCGCGAAATTAATCCAAAAAAAGGAGCCACAGTGGGGTATTGGTACGGGCGGTAAGAAATGACAGAAATCAAACAGTACTGCTAACTTTGCATTACCTTCGCGCCGTTTGCAAATAAAGAGCATCATGACCGACTTATCGCAATTCGATCCCAATTCGGTGAGTAATCCCAACAACAACATCTTTGGCCTTCCTTTTTCAGAAGAGGACTCACGCCTGGTGATCATTCCTGTGCCCTGGGAAGTAACCGTTAGTTATGGCGCCGGCACCTCACGCGCTGCGGAGCATGTTTTCAAAGCGAGCATGCAGGTAGACCTCTTCGATGCCGATGTACCCGATGGATGGAAGCAGGGCTTTTTCATGCGGGAGACCGATAAACGCATTTTGCTAAAAAGCGATTACCTGCGCAAAGAAGCGGAACTCTATATCGATTATATTTCCAAAGGCGAACCGCTGGAGAAGAACAAGTTCATGTGCAAAAGCCTCAAAGATATCAATGCAGGCGGCGTTGCGCTGAATCAATGGGTGTACGAACAAGCGCGCGACCTGCTCAACCGCGAAAAACTTGTGGCTTTGCTGGGAGGCGATCACAGCATTTCATTGGGGATATTAAAAGCGCTGGCCGAAAAGCACAGCAATTTTGGTATCCTGCAAATCGATGCGCATTGCGACCTGAGAAAGAATTATGAGAACTTCACCTACTCGCATGCTTCTGTGATGTACAATGCCCTGGAAGAATTGCCACAGATCAGCAAACTGGTGCAGGTGGGGATCCGCGATTACTGCGAAGAAGAATGGCAATACATCTGCAATAGCCAGTACAGGGTGGTTACTTATTTAGACAGGGCCATCAAAGAAAGACAATACGAAGGCGAAACCTGGAAACAGATCGTAGACGATATCGTAGATAAATTACCCCAACATGTTTACATCAGTTTCGATGTAGACGGACTTGACCGCAAGCTTTGTCCGAATACCGGCACCCCGGTGCATGGCGGCTTTGAGGGAGAAGAAGTGTTGTATCTTTTCCGGAAAGTACAAGAAAGCGGCCGTACCCTCATTGGTTTCGACCTGGTTGAAATTGGCGTGGGACAAAGCGATTGGGATAGTGTAGTTGGCGCGCAAATGTTGTGGCGTCTTTGTAACCTGATGGTGAAATAGCATGAAGACGTACGAATATATCATTACCTTCAAATCGCGCAATCAGAAAATCGTGGATCGCATCAGCCTCATCATGCTCATCATGGCTGTTGTCGTATTCATCTTTTCCATTTTTACAGCATCAGCTATCAAAACCATTCTCTTTCTTTCAATCATTGTATTGCTGATGGTTGGTTATACTGCTTATCTTAAAATGCGGGAAAACAAAGGCCAGGCCGTTCATTACCGGATAGCTTTATTACTGGCAGCCTGTGGTTGGTACCTGTTGCCGCATGGACTCATTCCTTTCATTGCTTACCTGCTGGCGGCCCTGTTGGAAAAGCAGGCAAAATTTCCGCAGGAAGTCGCATTCGACAAAGATGAGATCGTGATCAACAGTTTCCCCAGAAAACATTATCAATGGAGCGACATGAACAATGTGGTATTGAAAGACAACCTGCTTACCATTGATTTCAAGAACAATAAACTGGTACAAAAAGAAACAGAAAGCCCGGTGACTGATACAATGGAAGCAGAATTCAACGAATTTTGCAAACAGCATCTCAACTAACAACTAACAACTAACAACTAACAACTAACAACTCATAGCTCATTTCATTTCAGCAATGTTACCCCAATTACCATACCTCCTCTATTCCGACGGCAACGGCAATATCTATGAAGACACCACCCTCTACGCAGTGGGCCGTGCCGGATGGGATGCATTCCCCATTCCCGCGAAAGACTGGATAGAATTGCCCGATGGTGGCAACCTCTATGAGTTACCGGGGCGAAGGGGTATTGGCATAGATGTGAACACAGGAGAAATGCGTTTGTGTGAGAAGGGATGGGCTGTGGCAGCATTCATTCCACCGGCACATACCGGTTTGTTTATTGCCGCTTATGAAACATTACCTGATGCGCCTACCCTTCCACTGTTTTGTTATACAGCGGCCGGATGGTTCGATCATAAAACCTATGTACCTGCTGTGCGCATTGAGCAGGACATCCGGCAGGAATGTGCCGGTTATGACAATGCAAAGATTCAATCGGGTACCGAGCATTTGTTACAGGCCTATCCACACAACAGGCTGGTGAAACATTTGATGGAGAATTGTTGCATGACCTATCATTGTCCCGCTGCCAGGAATTTTTCCATGGCGCGCTGGGAATGCCCCGTGCCTACTTCTCCGGCCTGCAATGCCAACTGTATCGGTTGTATTTCTTTCCAGCCCGAAGAAGAAACCATTGTTTCCACGCAAGACCGCCTCACCTTCAAACCAACCGCAGCGGAAATTGTAGAATTCACCGTACCGCATTTGATAGAAGCCCCCTTTCCTATCGTAAGCTTCGGACAGGGTTGCGAAGGCGAGCCCTTACTCATGTGGGAAACCATCCGCGAATCTATTTTGGAGATACGCAAACATACCGACCGCGGCAGCATCAACATCAACACCAACGGTTCAAAACCAGATGCTGTGAAAGCCTTATGTGAAGCGGGTTTGAACAGTATCCGCGTGAGCACCAATTCGGCGCGCAAACATATTTATGAGCCTTATTACCGGCCAAATAATTACCGTTTTGAAGACATCATTGAAAGCCTGAAAGTAATGCGCAGTTATGGCGGATGGACCAGCATCAATTATTTCGTATTCCCTGGTATGACCGATAGTGTGGAAGAATATGAAGCCCTAAGGCAGCTCATTATTGATACCGACTTGTCGATGATCCAGTGGCGCAATTTCAATATCGACCCAGACTGGTACATGGGAAAGATCGGCGCGCATGAAACCGGTGAAATGCTGGGCGTAAAACAACTGATGAGCCTGATAAGAGAAGAGTTCCCGCAATTGAAATTCGGTTATTTTAATCCGCCCATGGAACGCATCAAAGGCGATTATAACAGGGAATTCGCCGGCGCCGAACGTTATGTATAGCTTTTGAAGGATTATTGTTCGATGGATATTTGTTCTTTCTGTGTACCAGCAAAGTACCTCAGCCGGAGCTGGCAGCCACCAGCCTCGCTGTTTGTTCGATACGGCTTCGCTGTTTATAAAACAATTCGTATTTAACTCTTGTTTTCTTCGTCCTTTCTTCGCTATTTCTTTACCCCTGCTTCGACGCTTCTTTACCCCTTGTTCGTCTCCGCCCGAAGAAAGGGTAAAGAAATGGTATATAAAAGACGAAATGGGAGTGGTGCAGATACGAATCAAATAAGGCCAGGTACAGCGATGATAGCACATTCATACTGACTCCTGGAATATATCTATGGCTATTCAGTGCAATTAAACTATTTTATTAGTTAAATAACTAAATATTTAGTTATTATTGCAGTATGAATCTTCTTTCCAATCGATATTTAGTCCTTTCGTTCGGGTTGACGGCATTTACGATCATTCCTTCCCCTGCCCAGCACAATACTGATACCAGCAGGCGTTGGACCAGGGATACTGTTATACTGAAGGATGTAATCATCAAAGCCACGCGTCGCATGTATTCAGAGCAGCAGATTGACCGGACAATCGTACATATCAACGCGCTTCCTTCCAATGCCGGCTTGCATATCGTGGATATACTCAACAATACACCTGGCATCATGGTGGAAGACAATGGCAATATCAGCATCTATGGAAAAGACCAGGCCTCGGTATTCATCGATGATAAACCCGTTTATTTAACCGGGAAAGAGCTGTTGAATTATCTTCAGTCACTGCCTTCCGGGATACTGGATAAAATAGAGATCATGCCCAACCCTCCTGCCCGGTATGCAGCGAATGGTATGGGGGGTATTATTCTCATACGGACCAAAAAAACAGGCAACAGAGGTTTCAATGGTAACCTCATCCTGAATTACGGGCAAGGTGTTTATCCAAAATCGAACAGCAGTTTTATCTGTAATTACAGGGACAGACACATGAATGTATACGGCATGGCAACTTATAGCCAGCCGCATACATATTATACAGCTGAACGCGACAGGGCCTATCATTTTCCAAACGGCACAGGGGATTATAATATTCTGCAGCATAATGCAGAAATCAACTTTCGCTGGGCATATAGTTATAAATCAGGTATAGATATCGATCTTGATAAAAGCACCAGCCTGTCTCTATCCGGTAAAAGTTATATGAGTCCTTACAGAGAGACCGGGCACTATACGACCGGTTTTTATACAGGCCGGCAGCCGGATTCAATTGTATATTCCAATAGTTACCTGCGAACATATACCACCCATTATTTACTCAACCTCGGGATATTACACCATTTCAGCAATCCATTAAAAGAATGGTCTTTGAATATGGATTATCTCACAATGAACGACCAGGGTAACCAGGTATTGAACAGCAATACATTTACCAGCGGAGGAAACTGGCAAAACAACAATACCCTTTTCTCCTTCAACCCTTTTAAAGTGTATGTTTATAGTGTTATGCTCGATGCCAAAACACCTGTTGCGGGATTGCTCACGCTGGAGACCGGCCTGCAAAGCAGTTTCTCATCCCGTGAAAGCAATGGCAACTACCTGGTACAGGATACAACAGGCCTGCACCCGGCCAATAGCCTGAACAACAGTTTTCATTTCAACGAAAACATCAATGCGATCTATGGTAGCTTGAACGGCCAATATAAAAAACTTACATGGAAAGTTGGATTCCGTATGGAGCATACACATGTCAATGCTTCCATTCTCGACATACAGTATACCGATCTCTTCCCTACTGTGTACCTGCAATACAAGTTAGACAGCGGATCTCAACAGGCCCTTCGTTTTTCTTTTGGCAAACGCATTACGCGACCGGATTACCAGAGTTATAATCCATCCATTTTCTTTTTCAACAGTTATACCTATATCACAGGTAACAGCCTGTTGCAACCGCAGTACAATTATGAAGCAGCATTATCATACAGTCATACCAGGATCATCAGTATAGGCTTACAATACAATAGATCCAGCAATTATCTCCTGACGGCATACAAACAGGTAGACAAAGCACTTGTTGTTACCAATGCAAACATTGACCGTTCGAACAGCATCGGGATCAATGTCACTAATGCATTACCACTGGCAAAATGGTGGACAGTAAACCTTTACCAGGAGTTGACCCTTAACACATACATGGGTAGCCTGTTTTCCGGGAACGACCTGTTGAATAATCAGTTAACCAGCTATCGTGTCAACGCCAACCAGCAGTTTACATTCGGGAAAGGATGGAGTGCAGACCTGGCTGCTGTTTACCGGAGTAATAATTTATATGGACAGGCCATCATTAAAGCAGTATGGCAGGTACATGCAGGCCTTCAAAAACAATTTGACAAACACAGTACTTTCAATATCTCCGTAAGAGACCTGTTCCATAGTTGGTCGTTTAAAAGACATATTGAAATACCCGGCGCCATTGTTGATGTATCCAATCAATCCGATTCCCGTTTCATCAGCTTTACCTGGAATTATCGTTTTGGCAGCAATGCCTTGAATCGGGAACGGAAATCGGCGCTGCAAACGGAGGCCGGACGCGCCGGTATCAGTAATAATTAGCCTGCTTTCGCCAATATAATCTCGCGCCATACCCTGGTAGATTCGGGCATTCTTTGTCTTCCCCCCCTTCCCAAACCGCCACCGGTACCAATGGATATACCCAAACCGCCGCCACTACCGAAGCTGCCAAATCCAAAACCACCACCAATTCCAATACCTGGTCCCCTCCTTCCGCCCCTGGCAGATGGATCAACGGGTACGGGATCAATCACAAAACCAACCGACAGGCTTCTTCCTCCCTGGTTCACGGCACTGCCCCGATTGAACAGCGCGGAAAAGGGTATCACTGCTTCATATATCAACTCGCCCGTGGCATTCATCCCTACACTTACCTGGATGCCCTCCTTGTTCTCTTTACCATAATCGTAATTCTCCAAAGATTTCACAGTGTTGAACCCGAACAAAGAATAATCCTGTGCATTGTTAAGTGCAATATGTCTATTGTTATTGTATTCCTGCCTTCCATTCATGGGGCCTTTGGGTATATTGCCTGTTGGATAAACAATACCTGCAGCACCATGCTCTTCGTTAACGGCATGCGTATTAAAAAGAACGGTGAGTCCGCCCCTTAATATCTCCTGTTGCGTGTTTTCATCGCTGCTGCGCAGCATCACATACAAATTGGTTTGATCATTGGTAACGGCGTAATGGAACTTTTCCTTTTTGTTGTATTCAAAAAGCAGTGGCGCCGTCCAGTCGCTATCACTACCATCGATCGTTAGCTTATTTGCCTGCCAGCTTCCTTTCGACGCCGGCTCCTGTTGTTGAACATTCCTGGAACTGCTGCAGGCAATCAGCAAAAAGCAGCACAGCAAAGATGCCCCGCTAATCAATACATGGATTCTTTTCATGACCGGTACTTGATGAGTTCATTACAAAAATACAGCTTAGATGCGGTGAATCGTTTCTGTTATCTTTATACACTTGTTAAAAGGCAGTGGAATTGCTGGAAATTTTGAACTTATATGGATATTGTTACGATCGGATTACTCTGTACCATCGCTTTTGCCGCCGGTTTTGTAGATGCTATTGTGGGCGGTGGCGGCCTGATTCAAACACCTGCTTCGCTTGTTTTATTACCATCCTATCCGGTAGCTACCGTGATCGGCTCATTAAAAATCCCTTCTTTCAGCGGCACCGCCATAGCGGCAAGGCAGTATTTCAAACGTGTTGCCATGAATGGGAAACGGCTGCTGCTCATGTGCGCTGTTGCTGCTGCCGCCGCATTTGCCGGGTCTCAACTGCTTACGGTGGTCAGTAACCGCTATATGAAACCGGTCATTTTTATTGTGCTGATCATCGTTGCCATTTATACATATTTCAAAAAAGATTTTGGTCAGCATACCCACCGCGATCATTCACCCCAAACTGTTTTGTGGTACAGTCTGCTTATTAGTGTTGTCATTGGATTTTATGACGGCTTTATCGGTCCTGGTGCAGGCAGTTTCTTCATACTCGCTTTTATTTCCATACTGGGTTTTGACTTCCTGCAGGCCAGCGCCCATGCCAAAATGCTGAACCTAGCCACCAACTTTGGTTCTATCCTGCTTTTCCTTGGTAAAGGTTCCATACTCTGGCCCATCGCCATTCCCATGGCCATATGCAATGCCCTGGGAGGCTTTGCCGGCGCTAAACTGGCACTGAAGAAAGGGAACAGGTTCATCCGTATTTTTTTCATGATTATTGTTACAGCTACCCTGTTGCGATTTGGCTATAACATATTTTTCAGAAATGCCTGATCTGCTTTTATCGTCACCCCGAGCGTAGCCGAGGGGCCTCACGAAGTCTTCAGCAGCTCCTTCGACTCACTTCGTTCGCTCAGGATGACGGGTAACGGTCTTTAACGTTTCTTTATACCAAAAAGTGGATTACGGCAGCATTCTGGCAGTAATTTTCAACATCGGCGATTTACTCCAACACCCAATGTATATTTGGTATGCTTAATTCCTATCAGATGGAAATCAGTTTCGAGCGGGAAAAGAACATCAAAGCATCGGCCATTACCCTGGCTATCTGCTTTTTGCTGTTCCTGCTTTTCTTTTTCCTGCAATGGACACTGCCGCAGATACCGCAGCCCAGTTTGGGAGAAGGTATTGAAGTGAACCTGGGCAACAGCGAAACCGGTTCCGGCTCTGTGGCCCCACAAATTCCCGGCGAACCTTCTGCTACCCAGGAAGAACACAGCGCACCACCCAAATCTGTTCAGGCGCCCTCCAATCAACCCAATATCAGTGCCGATGAAAATGCAGATGCCGATGCGCCTGTGGTGAATAAGCCTTTACACAAACCCATTCCCAAAGCTGAGATACGCCCCGAAGCGCCTTTGAAAAGAACAACAGCAACAGCTACCCATACCGCTACCGCTCCTCCAAAACCCAAAGCAGTGTTCAAAGGTGGAACCAGTACCACCAGCAGTGGTAACCGTGCCGATAGTTACAATGGCGTACGTGATCAGGGCATTGCAGGCGGACATGGTGATCAGGGCAATCCCAATGGTAATCCCAATTCCGATAGCTATACCGGTAATGCATCCAGCGGTCACGGTGGCGCTGGCGGCGTGAGTATCCGGAGCGGACTCGACGGCCGTCGTATCACCAGGCTTCCTTCTTTCGAAGACGACTTCAATGAGAATGCCAAAGTAGCCGTGGATATTACCGTTGACCGCAGCGGCAATGTAACACAGGCCACGGTGAATGTAAGGGGCACCACCACCACCAACCAGAACATCCGCGACATCGCTTTGCGTAAAGCCAGGATGCTCAAACTCAACGCCGGTAATACCGACGAACAAACCGGCACACTGGTATTCAGTTTCAAACTGCGCGGTTAGAAAGAAGTCAAAAGTCAATTTGAATTTTTACTTTTGATTTTTATTTTCAATGAGCTATCAGGAAACCCTTGACTATTTATTCAACCGGCTGCCTATGTTCAGTCACATAGGAGCTGCTGCATATAAAAAAGACCTCGCCAATACCATCCGTTTATGCGAAGCACTGGGCAATCCGCAACGGCGTTTCAAAAGCATTCATGTTGCAGGCACCAATGGTAAAGGCTCTACCAGTCACATGCTGGCTGCCATATTGCAAACAGCAGGATATAAAACAGGACTCTATACCTCACCTCACCTGAAAGATTTCAGGGAGCGGATCAAAGTAAATGGTGAAATGTGTTGCGAAGCGTTTGTGACGCAGTTTACCCAGCGCATCCGTCCGTTGATAGAAGAAATAGAGCCTTCCTTTTTCGAGATCACTGTAGCCATGGCATTCGATTATTTTGCCAGTCAGCAGGTAGATGTAGCTGTTATTGAAGTAGGATTGGGAGGCCGGCTCGACAGCACCAATATCATCACACCTGAATTAAGCATCATCACCAATATCGGATGGGATCACATGAACATGCTGGGCAATACACTGGAGGCAATTGCCGGTGAAAAAGCAGGCATCATCAAACCGCATATCCCGGTAGTGATTGGTGAATCGTTGCCTGAGACCAAACCGGTTTTCGAGCGGAAAGCAGCAGGCGACAATGGTATTGCCCCTTCTCCTATTTTTTTTGCAGAAACTACCCGTTATGTAACCGACTGGAAATACGAGCAACACCAGTTGGCCGTTGAAGTAGCCGATAACAGGCACCAGGAACACCAGGTGTATCATCTCGATTTGCCCGGTATCTACCAGCTCAAAAACCTGCTCACCGTGCTGGAAGCGGTAACACAACTGCAACAGAAAGGGTGGCGCATAGATCACCAGATGGTGCAGCAGGCCCTTCGCCAGGTAAAAAAACTCACCGGCTTACACGGCCGTTGGGAAATCATTCACCTACATCCGCTGGTAGTGTTGGATGTAGGACATAACATAGATGGCATCAAACAAATAAGAGAACAACTGGAGTTATCTGCCTGCAAGCAATTGCATATTGTAATGGGGATGGTGAAAGACAAAGAGGTGGACAAAGTGCTGGCTTTATTACCTGCCTATGCAACATACTATTTCACCAAAGCACAGATACCCCGCGCACTCGATGAAAAAACCTTGCAGCAAATGGCCGCTAAACACCAATTGAAAGGATATGCATTTGAAGAAGTCAATGCGGCGCTGCACAAGGCAATAGAAAATGCTTCGAAAGAGGATATGATATTAGTCTGTGGAAGTGTATTTCTGGTGGGGGAAGTAAGAAACATATAACGTCATCCCGAGCGTAGCCGAGGGATCTCACTAAGCGTTCAGCAGATCCCTCGACTCGCTTCGCTCGCTCGGGATGACGATAAAATTTACAACCATTTCAATTTCACCAGCGCATCATAAATAGCGCCCACCTGCACGCCGTGCTGGAATTTTCCTTCACGCAACAGCTGTATCACTTCTTCTTTGCTGAAACTTACTACTTCAATGTCTTCGAATGGATCGAATTTTTGCGTACCGCCTGGCTCAGCATTCCTTGCAAGGTAGAAATAAGCTGTGTTGTCATTGATAGCTGGGTTAGGTGATACCTGGTAAAGAAATTCAATCTCATTAGAAGTATAGCCTGTCTCTTCTATCATTTCCCTTTTTACAGCTGCTTCGGGCGATTCATTTTTATCTATCACGCCGCCCGGTAATTCGATGGTGATCATATCACCGGCATAGCGGTACTGTCGTACAAACACCATCCGTTCGTCTTTGGTTACCACCACCACATTGGCCCAGTTGGGCAATTCCACTACATAATAAGGTTCAATGATGCGGCCATCCGGTAATTCACAACTGGCGGCACGCGCTTTGAACCAACGGTCGTGGTAAACATATTTTGAAGACAAGGTCTTCCACTTCATTTCCCGGGTCATATATAATTACCAACCTTTGTTTTCACGAAGTGTGGTGATGTGTGCCGTATGGTGTTTGCCATGCCAGGCATACATACCCAGCAGGAACCACAATGTCATTTGTCTTCCGTGATCCGGATGCACTACCGTACGCTGCCATTGTTCATCGGTGATATCTTTAACAGCTGCATGCCAGCGGCGATGCAGTGCGTGCAATAAAGTAATGGAAACATTCACAGGTATTGTTTCTACATCGGCCAGCAAGGCCCACTCCTTTTCTTCATAGGGCCTGATGGTGGGATTGGTTTCGGTGAGTCCCAGTTTGAAACGTGTATATGCATTCAGGTGGCTGTCGGCCACATGATGTACCAATTGTTGTACAGTCCATCCCCCATCGCGATAAGGTGTTTGCAATTGTTTTGCATCGAGATTGAGAATGGCTTTTTCCAATTCTTCCGGCAGGAACTGGATATCCGATAACCAGGCCTTTTTCTGCGCTGCTGAAAAAGCTTGCGGCTCATATTTACCAATAGGATAACGGGGATCGTTGCTCATATAAAAATATTAAAGTGATTATTGCTCGCGTAAAACATGTCCTGTAAGATGAATGAACACATCTTCCAGGTTGGCCTTTTTTACTTCTTTGGGTCTTTCAAATCCGGTGGCTACCAGTTCGTCGATCAATTTATCGGGTGTGTTCATGGCAATGATCTTTCCGCTGTCGATGATGGCTACTCTATCACACAGCACTTCCGCTTCATCCATATAATGTGTGGTGATGATCACTGTAGTGCCCTGTTTGCGGATATTGCTGATCAGGTCCCACAGGTTGCGCCGCGCTTGCGGATCGAGTCCGGTGGTAGGCTCATCGAGAAAAATGATCCTGGGTTTATTGATGAGGGTGGTAGCAATAGAAAATCTTTGTTTCTGTCCACCGCTCAACTCTTTGAATTTAGCGCCTGCTTTATCGCGCAGGTTCACCGTATCGAGCAAAGTATAAGGATCGATCACTTCATTATACAAACCGGCAAACAAACGGATCAGCTCTACCAGCTTGAGGCCAGGATAATAACCCGAAGTCTGCAACTGCACGCCAATGAGTTTCTTGATCTCGTTGGGTGAAGTATCGAGGTTCAGTCCGTCTACCCATACTTCCCCGCTGGTCTTTTCCCGCAGGGTTTCTATGATCTCCAGCGTGGTGGATTTACCGGCGCCATTCGGTCCCAGCAGACCGAATATCTCTCCTTCCTTCACATCGAAACTGATGCCCTTCACTGCTTCAAAATCGCCGTATTTTTTGTGCAGGTTCTTTACCTGGATGATGTTTTTTTGCATGACCTAAAATTTATACACTAACCCCAACTTACTGGATGATACACCAATGCCAAGACTGGCCGTATTGTGCCGGGCATTGAAAACAGTAACTGCCTGTAACAATTGTTGCTGGCTCTTAAGCAGCAGGTATCCTCCATAGGTTGCTGATACAAAGCCGCCGGTAACCAATAGCCACCCAGGTGTTTTCTGGTCATTGTTTCCACTACTGATCTCTGATACGCCCAATACAATGGCGACTGTTCCGGCTAATGTCAGTACCTGACTCATGATCTTGGAAGTCTGATGCCGTTTATACAAATGCATGAGATCCGGGTCGCCTGTTCTTTCAAACAACATCCTGAATTCCCGGCTGCCTCTGTAAACAGTATCGCGGTAAAGGATATTGTTGGTTTTGGTGTTCAGGAGATAATTCATTTTTGAAGGATCTATCCTCATTTGCGCTTCAGTGCATGCAGCAGTTCCCATCATCAACAATACAATACTCATCAATCTAACTTTCATTACCGGCTATATTTTTGCCTGAAGATACAATTCTAATTCATCCATCATCCCTTTGCTTCCAATAAACAATGGCGTTCGCTGGTGCAATTCAGTGGGTTGAATATCCAGTATTCTTTGCACTCCATCCGTTGCCGCCCCTCCTGCCACTTCTACAATGAAAGCACAGGGATTGGCTTCATACAGCAAACGCAATTTCCCTTTGGGCTTGTCAACCGTTCCGGGATACATAAAGATACCGCCTTTGATGAGGTTACGGTGCACATCGGCCACCATACTTCCGATATAACGCTGGGTATAAGGACCTCCCGTATCTTTCGTTTTACGCTGGCAGCCATCGATATACCGTCTTACTTTTTCATCGTACCGGAAAAAATTACCGTGGTTCACAGAATAAAACATGCCATATTCAGGACATTGAATATTGGGATGGCTCAACGAAAACTCACCGATTGACGGGTCGAGGGTAAACCCGTTCACACCGCGGCGCGTAGCATATACCAGCATGGTGCTGGATCCGTAGATCACATAGCCCGCAGCTACCTGGCGGTTGCCCGGCTGCAGGAAATCTTCTTTGACGCAGGGTTTGCCTTTTTCACTCACCCGCTTGTATACGCTGAAAATAGTGCCGATAGATACATTGACATCTATATTACCGCTGCCATCGAGCGGATCAAAGAGCACCACATATTTACTGTTGTTGCTCACTTCATCATTGAACACCACAAAATCGTCCAGCTCCTCGCTGCCAATGCCTGCACAGCTGATGCCGTGCTTGAGTACACCCATGAAATGATTATTGGCATACACATCGAGCTTCTTCACATCTTCGCCCTGTACGTTCACAGAACCGGCATCACCCAGTATATCTACCAGGCCGGCTTTGTTCACTTCCACATTCACCCGTTTAGCTGCCAATCCAATGTCTCTCAAAAGACTGCTCAGTTCTCCCGTGGCTTTGGGAAACTGCCGCAATTGTTGAATCGTAAATTCATCCAGTGTAAGAATATTCCTGTTTACCATCATAAAAACAAACATTCGTTCGGATAAAGGTAGGACGCAGAAATCAATCGCAGCCAAATTTTATCGCCGCAGGAATATCTGTGTAAAAAATATAATACCTCTGTTATCGGTATAAGTGCCTATGCCTGTAAGCGCATAGTTGCCTTCTATATTTTTCTTGTGTCCAGGGCTTTTCAACCATCCTTGCACCACTTCCCTTGCCGTGAGTTCGCCATAAGCTACATTCTCGGCAGAAGCACTCATCCTGCCTTCTGTTTTCGCAATGGCATTTACCCGGCCTTCAAAGCCTGTATGTCCGAATGGTGTTCTGCCCGTAGCCATATTTTTGCTGTGGTTATATGCTTGTACGGTTGCTGCATCGAACGATTGCAGTTTACTCAATCCCATCGCAGCCCGGTGCTGGTTCACATAATACAGGATATCGTCGTTCATTTTACTCCTTACTACCCGGTAGGTAGCAGGAGGCGGAGTAGCTTCGGCTACCGGTTGCGCGGGACTGCAAGACATCAAAGCGGCAACCATTATAAAAAAAGCAGGGAGTTGGATAATAGATTTCCTTGGCATAAGATTCATTTTACAATGAACAGGCAACAAATGTACCAAAGAAGCGGGGCCTGCAAATTTTAAGTTTATGAATAGGTGAAGGGTTATTTTTGTTGGATGAAAGGAATGAAAGTATTCAAATTCGGCGGCGCAAGTGTTAACAGTGTAGAAAGGATCCAGAACCTGGCAGCGATAGTACGTTCTTTCAACGACCAACCGCTTACCATCGTTATTTCCGCTATGGGTAAAACCACTAATGCGTTGGAAAAAGTGGTGGAAGCTTTTTATGCCGGTAAAAAAGAAGAAGCGTTGCAATTGTTCGGTGTGGTGAAAAATCAACACCTCACTACAGCCAAATACCTGCTGGTTACGCATTACAATCCATGCCTGGCGCGACTGAACGATTTCTTCACAGAAATAGAATGGCTGCTGCATGATAAGCCGGTCAGGGATTTCGATTATTATTACGACCAGGTGGTTTGTGTAGGTGAACTTTTGAGCACCTGCATCATCAGCTATTTCCTCAACCAGGAAGGCATTGCCAATGAGTGGCTCGATGTACGCGACCTGCTCAGGACCGACGATAATTTCCGCGATGCAACCATCGATTGGAAGGTGAGCACAGAAAGAATCCACTCCCATCTAACACCTAACAACTCCCAACTAACAACTCCCATTTACGTAACGCAAGGTTTCATCGGCGCTACAGCCGACAATGAAAGCACTACGCTGGGAAGGGAAGGAAGTGATTATACAGCCGCCGTTTTTGCCAACATGCTCGAAGCTGAAAGTGTTACGATCTGGAAAGATGTGGAAGGCGTGATGAATGCCGATCCCAAACAGTTTCCCGATGCTCAGCTGATACAAGAACTAAGTTTCCGGGAAGTGATCGAAATGGCGTACTATGGTGCGCAAGTGATCCATCCCAAGACCATTAAACCTTTGCAAAACAAAGACATTCCTTTGCTGGTCAAATGCTTCCTCGATCCCTCATTGCCCGGCACTACCATCCATAAAAAGAATGCCAAAGCGCTGCCCCCTATCATTGTGGTAAAACAACAGCAGGTATTGATGCAACTCAACAGCCAGGATTTCTCTTTTGTAGGTGAACAGCCCATGAGCCATCTCTATGCATGGATCAACCAGTCGCGCATCAAACCCAACCTGGTACAAACAGGAGCTATTGGCGTGCAATTGTGCTTCGACGACCGCGCCGACCGGCTTGAACAACTCGCCAGCAAAGCCAGCAATGAATTCGATGTGCAACTGGAGAAAAACCTCACGCTGCTTACCATCAGGCATTATACGCGGGAAAAGTTTGAAGCGCTTACCAATGGAAAAGAAATACTATTGCAGCAACAATCAAAAGAAACCGTACAGGTACTTTACCGCGAACCCCAATAAGGGAGCGCATCAAAGCATTTCATATTCACCCTTCCTGTTCACAGAAATGAGCGGTATTTTTTTGTGTGTTTCGAAATAATCGAACACATCTTTCAGGCGTGTAGTAAAAGACTGGTATTCTTTATCCTCTTTAGATATCTTTTGCAAATATTCCCTGCTCTTTTCCACGTTGAAACGAATGGGAAAAATATGCACCGGAATGAAATCCTGTCCCAGGTTACGCGCATAAGATGCCAGCAGGTACAACTCTTCTATCTGGCTGTTCTGAACAGGAATACAACCTACCGTAATGCAACTGCCATGTATGTAAATACCACTGCCAGGCTTGGCAGAATCGCTCAAAAGTTGGTCAGACATATTCGGATAATTCAGTCCCAGCGACATGTGGTAAACACTCTTGGGATTGAACTGGTTGATATAATAAAAGCCTTCGGGCACCTGGTAATCGCCTTCTATCCGCTTCGGTCCCAAAGAGCCCGACAAAGCGCAGATTTTATACGTCTTGAATAATTTGAAAGGTTCGTGCAAATTGTTACGCACCCACACTTCGAGCTGACTATCATACTTAAAACTGCGCATGTATATCTGCTTCGCAGGCCAGGTAAGATGGGCTGCCTGGAATTGTTTTTTCAGTGTATCTTCTTTTTCCCTGATGGCGTTTATCACACGGGGATAACCACGTTGATTTTCCATGAACGAAGACTGGGCTGAGAGATCTAACACCATCATACTGCCGCACAAAGCAAGAACCAGGACTTTCATTTTCATAAGGTCGAAAATAAGAAATGATGCAAATTGAGCAGGTGCATTTTTAGTTAAAAATGCACCTCCCTCATAAAACGCGTCCTGGTTGTCTAAAATTGTGTGTTCGGATAGAACAAATAAATTATAAGTTGCCCCGCATACCCTGTTCCCTTTCAATAGCTTCGAAAAGAGCTTTGAAATTACCCTTGCCAAAGCTCTTCGCCCCCTTGCGCTGGATGATTTCAAAGAAAAGCGTAGGCCTGTCTTCTACCGGTTTGGTGAATATCTGCAACAGATATCCTTCATTATCCCGATCAACAAGTATGCCCAGTTCTTTGAGCGGCGCCAGGTCTTCATCGATATGCCCTACCCTTTCCAGCAGGTCATCATAATAACTTGTGGGCACATGCAGGAATTCCACGCCCCGGTTCTGCAAATCGGTCACCGTTTTCACAATATCATGGGTGGCCAGGGCTACGTGCTGGCATCCTTCTCCATTATAAAAATCGAGGTATTCTTCTACCTGCGATTTCTTTTTGCCTTCTGCCGGTTCGTTGATGGGGAACTTCACAAAACCGTTGCCATTGCTCATCACTTTGCTCATGAGTGCAGAATATTCTGTTGAAATATCTTTATCATCAAACGAAAGAATGTTGCGGAAGCCCATGACCTCTTCGTAAAATTTCACCCAGGGGTTCATCTGGTTCCACCCCACATTGCCTACGCAATGATCAACATACTGCAGTCCTGTTTCCGCAGGATTGTAGTGGCTTTTCCATTGCTGGTAGCCCGGCATAAAAACGCCCTGGTAATTTTTTCTTTCGATGAAAAGATGAATGGTATCGCCATAAGTGTGGATGCCGCTCATCACCAGCTCACCATAAGTATCTGTGAGTTTAACGGGTTCTAGGAATGACCTGCCGCCCCGCTGCGTGGTTTGTTCCCAGGCGTCGGTAGCATTTTCTACGCGCAGCGCCAGCGCTTTCACCCCATCGCCATGTTTATATACATGATCGGCTATAGGGTTGTTGGTCCGGAGAGATGTTGTAAAAACAAAAGTGAGTTTGTTCTGCCGCACAGCATAACTGGCGCGGTCTTTCACACCCGTTTCGGGGCCTGCATAGGCAAGGCTTTGAAACCCGAAAGCGGTCTTATAAAAATGAGCTGCCTGTTTGGCATTGCCCACATAAAATTCTACATAATCGGTTCCCTGCAATGGCAGAAAATCCGCTTGCCTGTTACGCACGGTTGCGTGTTCGGTAACTGTTGACATGGATAAAAGTATTGGAATGGGAAATGGGTACAGGACCCCTGGCCACCGGCCAGGAGTCGATCCTATGACCGGTGCAACACATCCATTGCCAGCGCTTCCATGAGAAGGCAGTAGCAGAATCGCTTATCGCCGAAAACCTTATGAGGATAATCCGGGATCATGCATACAAAGTTAAGATTATCTCAGGTAACCCAGTATTTTCAACATACTCTGGGCACTCTGTTCTTTGGCATAGAGCCAGTCGATCAGTTTTCCATTCTTATCGTACTCCACGATCACGTGTTTGGGAGAAGGAATAAGACAGTGCTTGATTCCGCCATATCCACTGATCTGGTCCTGGTAAGCGCCAGTATGAAAGAACCCTACATACAATGACTCCTTATTGGCTTGATCGTCTGATGGTTCGGATGAAGTGAGTTTGGGAAGGAACACTTCATTGATATGCTCTTCGGAATCGTAATAATCATGACTATCGCAGGTAATGCCTCCCAATACCACACGCTGGTATTCGTTATCCCATTTGTTAACGGGCAGCATCAGGAATTTCTCTCCAATACCCCAGGTATCGGGCAATGTGGTAATGAAAGAAGAATCGATCATGTACCAGCACTCGCGATCGTTCTGGATTTTTTGTCCCAGTACGCTGTAAATATGCGCCATGCTTTCTCCCACCGTGTAGCTGCCAAACTCTGTATAGATATTGGGCATGGGCACTTTGGCTTTCTTACAGGCTTTCTTGATATTGCTCACGATCTCATTGATCATGAACTGGTAATCGTATTCAAAGCCCAGTGAGTGCTTGATGGGGAAACCACCGCCGATGTTGATGGAATCCAACTCCGGACATATCTTCTTCAGCTGGCAATACAGGTTGATGATCTTGTTCAGCTCCGACCAGTAATAGATATCGTCTTTGATACCTTTGTTGAGGAAAATGTGCAGCATTTTCAACTGGAACTTATCTTCATACCCTTCTATCTCATCTACATAAAATTCCAGGATGTCTTTGGGACGGATACCCAGGCGCGAGGTATAAAAAGGAAACGTAGGCTCTTCTTCTGCAGCCACACGGATACCCAGGCGGAACGGTTGTTTAACGCTTCTCTTATACGCAGTAAGCTCGTCTTTATTATCCAGGATAGGAATCACATTTTTAAAACCCGAATTGATGAGCTTGGCAATGCGCGACGTATACGATTTTTGCTTGTAGCCGTTACAGATGATAAAAGTTTCTTTGTTGATCTTCCTGCGCTCGTAAAGGCGGTTCACGATCTCGATATCGTAAGCGTAAGAAGTTTCCAGGTGTATGTTGTGTTTGAGCGCTTCCTCCACCACAAAAGAGAAATGCGAACTCTTGGTACAATAACAATAAAAATAATCACCCTCGTATTTGTGTTTCTTGAACGCGTGGGCAAACATCTGCTTGGCCTTGTTGATCTGCATACCGATCTTGGGCAGGTACGTCAGCTTCATGGGCGTGCCGTATTTTTCTATCAGCGCTTTGAGATCGAGTTCATTGAATTGCAGGTAACCATCATCACTAACATCAAATCCGTCTTGCGGGAAATGGAAGGTCTGGTTCACCAGCGAGGTGTAGCTATTGTTCATTGATGGGTAAGTAGTTAGACTGTGAACGGGATGTTGCTAATTTTAAAGTTGCACAAAAATAATAGTTTGTTCAATTTTCTGCACAAAAAAACCGGGAAGCAGCGTTAGCCTGCCTCCCGGTTTATATAGCTGTTGTTATTCGCTTATTTTACAGAGTCAACCAGTGCTTTAAAGCTGGCAGGCTCATTCATGGCCAGATCGGCCAGCACTTTGCGGTTCAACTCAATACCTTTGGTGCTGAGTTTGTTGATGAACTGGCTATAGGTCAGTCCTTCCGCCCTAACGGCTGCATTGATACGCGCGATCCATAACTGGCGATATTCGCGCTTTTTCAATTTACGGCCTACATAACTGTAGGTCATACCTTTTTCTACAATATTCTTGGCTACGGTATACACATTTTTGCGCTTACCATAGAAGCCCTTGGCCTGTTTGAGGACTCTTTTCCTCCTTGCTCTTGATGCTACTGCATTTACGGAACGTGGCATGGTGTCTTTATTTTAAGTCCGGTTATACCCGGACCGGTAATTTAAAATTAGTTTACTGATTAACCTTTCAAACGCAACAAACGTAAAACGAAGTCTTTGTTGGTATCTCCAACAACGCCTTTTTTGCGCAGGGCTCTTTTACGCTTTTTAGATTTTTTGGTAAGGATGTGACGTTTGAATGCTTTCTGGAAGGTGATCTCACCGCTACCGGTCACCTTGAAGCGCTTCTTGGCGCTGGAGTTTGTTTTTACCTTTGGCATGTTAATAATCTGCTTAGATTATACCCTGCTGGCGGTTCCGTACAGACGGAACACTTGTTGAGCCATGTGGGAAATGGGACGCAAAGGTAAGAGTAATTAGGCAATTAGCCAATTCGACAATTAGCCAATTGAGTACATTTTATAAAATATGCCAATGAAATAACTGACAATCAATCAGTTGCATCATTGGCACATTGTCAAATTGCCGAATTGGCTAATCGAAAGTTATTTCTTTTTACCTGTTTTCGGAGTAAAGATGGCAAACATACGCTTGCCTTCCAGTTTGGGCATGCTTTCCAGTGCACCGGCCTCAGCCAGCCTTTCGGCAAATTTCAGCAGCAATAACTGTCCCCTGTCCTGGAACATGATGGCGCGTCCTTTGAACTGCACATAAGCTTTTACCTTATTGCCTTCTTTGAGGAATTTTTCTGCGTGTTTGGCTTTGAAGTCGAAATCATGGTCATCGGTTCCAGGCGTGAAGCGGATTTCTTTTACCTCGCTCTGCTTGGAGTTAGCCTTCATCTCTTTTTCCTTCTTCTTCTTCTCGTAAAGGAATTTTTTATAGTCGATTACCTTACAAACCGGAGGATCTGCTGTTGGAGATATTTCAACCAGGTCAAGCTCCTGATCTTTTGCAATCCTCAATGCTTCCTGGGTTGAATAAACACCCACAGTTACATTATCTCCAACCAAACGCACCTGCGGTACCCGGATTCTCTCGTTGATACGATGTTCAGGCTCCGGTTGCCTGTTAAACCTGGGGTTGAATCTTCCGCCCCCTCTTGGTGGTAATGCCATTAAAACTTGTTTAGTGAATAATTCTGTTTTTTTGTTAAAGATATAGATATTGACGACTACTCGCCCGATTTACGTTCGCGAATTTCTGTTGATACCAGGTCTATAAAGGCCTGCACATCAAAAACACCCATATCTCCCTTACCCTGTCTGCGTACCGACAATTTCTGTTCATTGGCTTCTTTCTCTCCAACTACCAGCATATACGGCACTTTCATCAGTTCTGTATCGCGTATCTTCTTACCTATCTTTTCATTCCTGTCGTCGATCTCTACCCGTACGCCTGCTTTTCCTAATTGATTTTTAACCGAAACAGCATAGTCCATGAACTTGTCACTGATGGGCAGGAGCTTCACCTGCAAAGGCGCCAGCCATACAGGGAATTTGCCTGCATAATGTTCCAGCAGGAAGCCAATGAAACGTTCATGTGTTCCCAACGGCGCCCGGTGGATGATCAAAGGAATTTCGGGCTCGTTATTCGTATTGGTGAACGATAATTTAAAACGGCGTGGTTGTGCAAAATCCACCTGGTTGGTAGCCAGGGTAAATTCTCTTCCAATAGCGCTCCATATCTGTACATCGATCTTCGGTCCGTAGAAAGCGCCCTCACCCTTTACCTCCACATAAGGAACACCTGTTTCGATCAATACATTGCGAACCATTTCCTCGGTCTCTTTCCACAGCTCCGGCTCGTTCACATATTTCTCTCCCAGCTTTGCAGGATCGTGCAGCGAAAGCCGCATCACATATTTCTCAATACCGAATATTTTGAAATACTTCAGGTACATATCATTCACCGCCTGGAACTCCTGTTTGAACTGCTCTTTGGAACAATAGATATGTGCATCATTCATGTGCAAACAACGCACGCGCATCAGTCCGAACAATTCGCCGCTTTGTTCATAACGGTAACAGGTTCCATATTCGGCTATACGATACGGAAGATCGCGGTAGCTTTTGGGTTCGGCATCGAATATTTTGTGGTGATGCGGACAGTTCATCGCCTTGAGATAATAACGCTCTCCTTCCAGTTCCATCGGCGGATACATGCTATCTGCATAATAAGGCAGGTGTCCGCTGGTGAGGTACAAATTCTCTTTGGCAATATGCGGTGTTACCACACGCTTATAGCCGGCTTCCGATTCTGTTTCCTTCGCCAGTTTCTCCAGCTCTTCAATGATCACGGTACCATTGGGCATCCAAAGGATCAGCCCCTGGCCGATATCATCGTTCATGGTATAAATACTCAGTTCCTTGCCCAGCTTCCGGTGATCTCTTTTCTTCGCTTCTTCCAGCATCTGCAGGTATTCGTCGAGCTCTTTCTGGTTAGGGAAACTGATACCGTATACACGGGTAAGCATTTTGTTCTTTTCATCTCCCTTCCAGTAAGCGCCGGATACATTGGTAAGCTTTACTGCTTTGATGAAACCGGTGTTGGGTATATGCGGTCCGCGACAGAGATCGGTAAAATCGCCCTGTGTATAGAAAGTGATATTTCCATCTTCCAATCCTTGCAGGAGGTCGAGTTTGTATTCATCGCCTTTCTCTGTAAAATATTGAATCGCGTCTTTTTTGCTGATCTCCTTGCGGATGTACTGGCTGCTCTTTTTGGCCAGCTCATTCATTTTCTGTTCCAGCTTTGCCAGGTCCTCTTCGCCCATTTGCCTGCCACCCAGGTCCATATCATAATAGAATCCCTTATCCAGCGCCGGGCCTACCCAGAATTTCACGCCGGGGTACAAAGCTTCCACTGCTTCAGCCAGGAGGTGAGCAGAAGAATGCCAGAATGTATTTTTTCCGTCGGCATCGTCCCAGGTCAGTAATTTCAACGATGCGTCCTGGTAGATGGGGCGCGTAACATCCCATACCTGCCCGTTCACACTCGCGGCCAGCACTTTTCTGGCCAGTCCTTCACTGATCGATTTGGCGATATCCAATGCCGAAACCCCTGCCTCATACTCCCGTACAGCGCCATCCGGAAAACTGATATTTATCATAAGGAATGCAAAAGTACAGGAAAGCGGTGAGTTTTCTTTTAACGCTTTATTATCAGCTTACACTATTTTGCCTTATTAGTTTTGTAGTAATGAGATGGATCTCTACGCTTTTATTTTTCCTGGTTTCTGGCTTTTCCGCTGACGCCCAGCACCTGACCGGCATCTGGAGGGGGTATTTCACTTCTACGGGCGGTACGTTGCGTGAATTCCAGCGGAAAGAGATGTATAAATACGAGATCCAGATAGAGCAGCTTCCCAATAATGCCGTTAAAGGTGTTACCTATTCTTATAAAACATCTGTGTTCTATGCCAAAACAGGTTTGCAGGGTATTTTCACCTACCAGTCGAAATCCCTGCTCCTCAAGGAAACCAAAATACTGGAGCTGAAGATCGACCAGGGCAGCGCGCCCTGTCTCATGACCTGCTACCTCGACTACTCCAAAATAGACAAGCTGGAAGTATTACAGGGTACATTTATTTCAGAAAGCTCATCGAACAAATCAGATTGCGGCAGCGGCGAAGTGTACCTGGAGAAAGTAACCTCTTCAGATTTTACCAAAGAAGATTTTCTGCTGAAGAAAAAACCAGAAGCGCCCAAAGCGCATGTCCCGCTTGCAAAATCCAAGACCGATCCACCTCATCCACCTGCCGTTAAAAAGCCCGGCGCTACTGTGCAGCAGTCGAAACCGGCCGGTCCTAAATCACCTGCACCCATCAAGCCCATCGAACATGCCGATAACGCCATTGCGCACAGCTGGAAAGCCGATACGGCCATCCGTCACCCGCGTGAGCTCATCGCCAACAGAGCACCGGTTCCGCGTGTGTTACTCGAGCGCGAGAACAAATTGGTGAAGACATTGTATTGCGGCGATGAAGAGATCAGGATCGACCTGTACGACAATGGCACCATTGATAACGATACCATTTCTCTTTACCACAACAACAAACTGGTCGTAAGCAATGGCCGGTTAAGTTATTCGGCTATCACGTATAAAACAAAATGCAATGCCACCGATAACCACCACGAATTTGTGATCGTGGCGGAAAACCTGGGCGATATCCCTCCCAATACAGCCCTGATGGTGGTTACCATGGGCAAATCACAGAAGCGTTACGAGATATTCCTTACCTCAACCGAACAACGAAATGCAAAGGTTGTGGTGGAATACAAGCCACAGCATTAACTTTGCCCCCTCAAAATACCGTATAAACAATGCTGATAGGCTTTCAGAACCTCACTTTTGAATTTGGTGCACGCGTAATTGTAGAAGATGCTACCTGGCATATACAGCCGGGCGACCGCATTGGCCTGATCGGCTATAATGGTACGGGTAAATCTACCCTGCTCAAATTATTGGTAGGAGAATATACTCCTTCAAAAGGCAATGTAGAAAAAGGAAAAGATACCACCATCGGGTACCTGCACCAGGACCTGTTGAGTTTTGATACCAACGATTCCATCACAGAAGTGGCCCTGGGCGCTTTTGAAAGAGTGCGGCAACTGGAAAAAGAGATCGAGACATTGGGACATGAACTGGAAAAAGATCCAGAGAATGAACCACTGTTGTTGAAATATACCGACAGCCTGCACGAGATGGATGTGCTGGATGGATATAATATTCATCATAAAGCGGAAGAAGTACTGCACGGATTAGGATTCGGCAATGAAGACCTGGTAAGACCTTACAAGGAATTCAGCGGAGGATGGCGTATGCGCGTACTGCTGGCCAAGATGATCCTGCAGCAGCCCGATGTGCTCTTGCTCGATGAACCTACCAACCACCTTGACCTCCCTTCTATCGAATGGTTAGAGAAATATTTGTTGCATTACCAGGGCAGCGTGGTGATCGTGAGCCACGATAAGATTTTCCTTAACCGGATGGTGAACAAGATCGTGGAACTCTACCAGCGTCAACTGCACATTTACAGCGGCGATTATAATTTCTATGAGCAGGAGAAAACCATCCGCATAGAAATGCAGCAAAAGGCATTTGAAAACCAGCAGGACTATATCAGGCAGCAGGAACGTTTCATTGAGCGATTCAAAGCAAAAGCCAGTAAAGCCGCACAGGCACAGAGTGTGCAAAAGCGACTGGACAAGCTGGAAAAAATTGAGGACGTTCAATTGGAACGCCCCGATCTGCGCATCAATTTCCAGTTGGAAAAAGTGCCTGGCAAAATATTGGTTACCCTCAAAGATGTAAGTAAAAGTTTTGGCAAGCTGAACATTGTATCGCATACCGGCGCCGAAATAGACAGAGGCGATAAGATTGCCCTGATCGGCGCCAACGGAAAGGGTAAGTCTACTGTATTACGCATGATTGCAGGCACGGAACCATTTACCGGTGAACGTGTATGGGGACATAACGTGGAAGAAAGTTTTTATGCACAGCACCAACTGGAAGCCCTTACACTCAGCAATAATATCCTGGAAGAGTTACAGCAATGCGGCAGCCAGAAAACAGATATGGAACTGCGCAGTCTGCTCGGCGCTTTTCTTTTCGGCGGCGACGATGTAGAGAAAAAGATCAAAGTATTGAGCGGTGGTGAGAAAGCGCGTGTAGCGCTCGCTAAAACCATTGTGAGCAAAGCCAATTTCCTGATCCTCGACGAGCCTACCAACCACCTCGATATGCATTCTGTTGAATTGCTGGCAGAGGCTTTGAACAAATACGAAGGCAGTTACATACTGGTGAGTCACGACCGTTATTTTATTTCCAAAACCGCGAACAAGATCTGGGAGATCGTAGACCATGAGATCAAAGAGTTCAAAGGCGGTTACGATGAATGGGTAGCCTGGAATGAAAGGATGGCCAAGAAAAAACAAGAGCAGGAACCACCCAAAGCTGTTGAGCAACCTGTAGTGATTGCACAAGCGCCTGCCAAGCCTTCACCCGACAAAGAACAACAAAAAGAATTACAAAAACAGCAGCGAAAACTCAGTAACCTGGAATCGGCGCTGAATAAAGCCAAGGAAGACAAACAGAAATTGGAAGAAGCCCTGGGCAATCCCACCAATTATACCGACCATCAAAAGTTCCTGGCGTTGGAAACAGAATACAAAAAGATGACGGCGCATTTCGAATCGCTGAACAAAGAATACGAAGTCCTTTTTGAAAAATTACTGGATATGGAGGGATAGGCAGGTACTACCCTTTTGGCGGCATGGTATTGAATACAAAGCCTACGCCGTATATATTGGTAATGCTTACCAGGTCACTGGATACGAGGTATTTTCTCAACCTGGAAATAAATACATCCAGGCTTCTGCCCAGGAAATAATCGTTCTCACCCCAGAGTTGGGTCAGTATTTCTTCGCGCTTGATGATACGGTCGGCGTTTTTAAATAAGTAATTCAGCAATTCCGATTCGCGTTCGGTGAGGATGATCTCCTTTTCATTTCCCACCATCAGTTTCATCTGGTCTTTGAAAAACCGGGTATTCCCTATAGCAATAACAGCATGAGGCGGTGTTGTATTTCCCGGATATTTTCGTTTCAGGATATTCCTGATCCGCAACACCATTTCTTCTATATCAAATGGCTTTACGATGTAATCATCAGCGCCGATCTTGAGTCCGTGCAGCCGGTCCGATTTTTCATTCCTCGCTGTTAAAAACAGAAAGGGAATATCTTTTCTTGTATGGGTAACCAACTCTGCCAGCTTAAATCCATCCATACCGGGCAAGCCCACATCAATCAGCAACAAGTCATGGTTATCGGCTGTGGTCCTGAATAATGAATAGGCTTCGCTGCCGTTCTTACACCAATCAACATGAAAGTCCATCACTTCCAGGTATTGCTTCACCACATTACCCAGATCGGTTTCATCTTCCACTAATAATATCCTTGGCTTCATGTTCACTTGTTTGAATGAGGGATGGTAATGATGAACTGGCTGCCTTTAGACGGCTTGCTGTCTACCCGGATACTCCATCCGTGTGCGTCGATGATCTTTCTTACATAATAAAGTCCAAGTCCCAATCCCTTGCTCTGCATTTTATATTGATCCGGGGCACGGTAAAATTTTTCGAAAACGTGTTTGAGGTCCTCGCTGCTAATGCCTATCCCATTATCCTGGATCAGTACCTGGAGGTCACCGTGACGGTCTGCGCGAGTGGTAACGGCGAGCTTTTTAATTTCATTGGAATTGTACTTTACCGCATTATCAAAAATATTGAGCAGCATGGTGGTGAAATGAAATTTATCAAACCTTGCCAGGTCCTTATCAGTCTCTTTGTGAAATACCAGTTCTATATTGGTATCCATTAATTTCAACCGGTAATCGAGCAACAATTCATCCAGCAGGTCATTCAGCCGGTATTCTTTTTTGTCCAGTACGATCCTGTTGGTGGAAGCAATGTCCAGCACTTCATCGATCAAAATTTTCAGACGTTCCGATTGCCGCTGGATCACATCGGTCAGCGGCTGTATGTTTTCTTTTCTTTCCAGGATACGGCCATTCTGCAGGTTCTTGTTGGCTACAATGATCGTGGCCAGCGGAGTATGCAATTCGTGCGTAATATTATTGATGAAATCGGATTTCATTTCGGAAAGCTTTTTCTGCTTCACCCAATTGCGGAAAGTGACAAAAAACAAGGTTACCACAATTAAAATGGAGAGCAGTGAAAGCGAAAAGGTCATACTCATTTGCCTGAGAATGGCAGATTGCCGGTTATATGGTTCTACATGCAACTCAAAGTTGATACGGTAAGCATAGCCTTGTGTTCCCCTGATGGAGAAACCATTGACCTTGTTCTGTTCCGACACTTTTCTCAAACTGCCGCCAATACGTACGCCGGCTTCTTCCTGCATGGCAGAATCGATCAGTGGGTAGCGCTTACGCTTATCGTAAATAGGGATATATAAGTCATTATCGAAATTCACCGACAACGATTCTACGATCAATGCATAATCGAGCGAATCTGTTACTTTCTTTTCCTGTTTGAATTTATTCAGAAAGCGCCTGATAGATTCTTTTTGTTGCAATGCGTGAAAAATACTGTCAGCAAACACTTGCTTATAGGTTTCGAAAGCAGGATCACCGCTTTTGTATAACGCATACAAGGAGCTCAAATGCCTGCTCAGGAAACCATCAATGATCTCGGACCCTCCGGGAAACAGTTTGTCGTTTTTGATGGAACGCGAATAGCTTTCTTTCATGGCTATACGCTCGGAAAAATAAAAACGGGCATTGGTCAGTTCATAGGTATTGCGTACCAGGATGAACTGTACCGTTGCCAGTAAAAGAAAACAGATGATCGATATTCCTATATATGTTACCAGGGAGCGCTTCATAAGACCGGTACCGTTAAGAACATAAAAGAAATGAATTTTCAAGAAAAAAAGTGCCGTTTAATTTCCATTAACAATTCATTCGTTATCTGTTGACAAGTTCAAAAAATGACCGGGTCTAATTTGGGCCAACGATCACTGCTTAACCGGCTTAAACTAGTCAACCAATTACCCCGGCATATGAAAAGAAGAACTACATGCTACATCCATTTCTGCTTTCCGGCACTATTCGTGCTACTGCTGGCAGCCTTTCCGGCGCTGGCGCAGAACAAAACGGTCACCGGTAAAGTGACCGATGCAAAAGATAACAGGGCACTCGAAGCCGTTACTGTTATTGTCAAAGACTCGAAGCTCGCCACACAGACCAGGTCAGACGGCAGCTTCAGTATCAGCGTCCCTGCCAACACCAAATACCTGAACTTCTCGGCCATCGGCTATGAAACACAACAGGTGCAATTGGGGGCTTCGCTCACATTAGCTATTGCAATGGTGCAGACCGAAAAATCCATCGAAGACGTGGTGGTGATCGGTTATGGTGTAACCCGTAAAACAGACGTTACCAGCGCCATCACCAGCGTCAAAGAAAAAGATTTCAACAAAGGCGCTGTGATCTCGCCCATGTCCCTCGTACAGGGAAAGGTGCCAGGTCTGGTAATCGTTAACAGCAACGGTACCGATCCAAACGGACAATCCTCCATGCAGTTGCGTGGTGTATCTACACTGAAAGGCAGCACCTCTCCTTTCGTGGTAATCGATGGTGTACCGGGCGGTAACCTCAACAACCTTTCACCCGAAGACGTTGAATCGATCGATGTGCTCCGCGATGGTTCGGCGGCCGCCATTTATGGAACCAGGGGAAGCAATGGTGTGATCATTGTGACCACCAAACGTGCTAAAAGCGGTACTGCTTCTTTCAATTACGACAGCTATGTTTACACCGATATTCCCAAAAAGTTTCCGGCGGTGTTAACAGCCGAACAATACAGGGCTTATGCCGATGTATATAAACGCACCAACCCCACATTTGTACTGAATGATGGAGGTGCCAGCACCGACTGGTTCAAAGTATTGTCCAAGACACCGGTTAGCCAGGTGCATAATTTTTCTGTTTCTTCCGGTACCGACAAATCTACTATCCGCGCAGCCGTATCGATTCGCAACCTCGATGGTATTGCCATCAGTACCTGGCGCAAGATCGTGAATACCCGATTGAGCTTTACCCAAAAAGCGCTGGACAACAAGCTCTCTATCCAGGGTAATATCGCCACTTCTTTTCTCAATTACCTGAACAGCGATAATACCATTTATGGTGATGCGATGGACCGCAACCCAACTTTCCCCGTATTCAATCCGGATGGTTCTTATTTTGAAGATCCGCTCGACAGCAAAGGCAACCCTTACGCGCGCCGCATGCAAACCGAAGATGGTGAAAGGATCAAACACATCAACGGAAGTGTGAAAGCAACACTGGATCTCATGCCCAACCTCAAAGCTTCCGGCTTCTTTGCTTTCCAGCGCAGGGATGCTATTTCATACTATTATCAATCGCGCGACGCTTTCTTAAGCCGTATCAACGGTCAGAATGGCAATGCAAGCCGCAGCACTTCTTTCAGCTATGACCGTACTTTCGAATACACACTGGATTATAACAAACGATTGGGTAAACACAGCCTGAGCGCTCTGGCCGGTTACAGTTATCAGGATTTCATGAGTGAAGATTTCAATGCTTCCAACAGGAACTTCCTCACAGATGCATTCAGTTATAACAACCTCGGCGCAGGCCAGGCTTTTGCAGCAGGTACGGCTGGTGCCGGTCTCGGAAGCGGAAAAAGTTCCAGCACCCTCATCGCTTTCTTTGGCCGCGGGATTTACAATTACAATGAAAAATATTTGCTGACCGCTTCCTTACGAAGGGAAGGTTCCTCCAAGTTTGGCATTAACCACAAATGGGGATTGTTCCCCGCTGTAAGCCTTGGATGGCGCATCAGCAGGGAATCTTTCATGCCGGAAAAAGGATTGTTCGAAGACCTGAAATTACGCCTCGGTTATGGTGTTACCGGTAACCAGGAAGGTATCGGTGCTTATAATTCACTGGCTACGCTGAGTACAGGCGCTTCCTTTTTGTGGGACAACACCTTCGTTCCAACTTATGGCGCCAGCCGCAATCCCAATCCCGATCTGCGCTGGGAAAAGAAAACAGAATATAACCTGGGTATCGACTTCGCACTGCGCGGCGGAAAAGTGAGCGGTAGCATCGATCTCTATAGTCGCGAAACTTCCGATCTGCTCCTCGACGCTACTGCGCCCGTGCCTTCCCTCATACACCAGACCATTTTGGTAAACCTGGGTAAGATGCGAAACAGAGGTGTGGAACTGGCTTTGAACCTCAAGCTGATTGAGAATAAGAAGTTCAGCTGGACAAACAGCCTTACCTTCTCTTATAACGACAATCTCCTGCAATCGGTAACTTATGGAGCTTCCACCAGTGCGCCGGTAGATCATTACAGCCTGCCGCAAAACATGGGTTCTGCTTTCAGAAGAGAAGTGGGTCAGCCTATCGGTAATTTCTATGGCAAAGTCTTTAAAGACTTCGACGTACAAAACAACAAGTGGATATTCTATACACAGGCAGAAGACCCTGCATTGGACGCACAGAATAAAAAGATCATCGGCAACGGTATGCCCAAAATGTTCGCAGGCATGTCGAACAATCTTTCTTATGGCCGCTTTGACATGACCGTATTCCTTCGTGGCACTTTCATGTTTGACCTGCTTAACATCATGGACCTCGTATATACCAACAGGGCCCGTTATTCTAACAATTTCCTGCAGAAAGGGTTGGACATTCCTATTTCCTCTTATGCTTATTCTAACTATTTTATAGAAAAAGGAGATTTCGTAAAGCTGGATAACCTCACTATGGGCTATACCATCAACACAGGCAAGATCAAATACCTGAAAAAAGCAAGGGTATATGCATCGGGACAAAACCTGCTCACATTCACCAAGTTTTCGGGAAGAGACCCGGATATACAAGTGAATGGATTGGAACCCGGTCTGGCAATGATGAATTTCTATCCGAGAGCCACCACACTGACCCTGGGTATCAGTCTCGGTTTTTAATGTAACCAGGCTTTATGACATCAACCATTATTCAGATCACAATCGTTCATTATGAAAAAAATATTTTCCAATAAAAGAAACCGCTGCCTCATTATGGCATCGGTCTTCATAGGCTGCCTGTGCTCTTCTCTCTCCTGCACCAAGCTCGATGAAACCGTTTACAGCAGCATCACAGCAGGCTCTTTCTTCAAAACAAGAGAAGAAGTGATTGCCAATTATATCCGCCCGTTTTCGCATATCGTGGGCAGTTATGAATACCGTATCTGGCATTTGAATACCCTCACCACTGATGAAACTTCGATGCCATACAAAGACGGCACCCCTCCTGCCGACGGAGGTGATCAGATCGTAGGGCTGCACTGGCACACCTGGACCAAAGACGACAGCGAAATTAAAAATACCTTCGATGCCCTGTACAGAGGCGTGGGTTATACAAACGCTACCATTGAAAACATGGAGGGAGTGGATTTCGATAAATTGCGCGTTGGGCTGGACAAGCAATCGGTATTGGCCGAGTTGAAGATTTATCGTGCCTGGTATTATTTCATGATCATGGATATGTTCGGCAACGTTCCCATTGTGGAGAAAGTTGGCGAGCCCCTGTATCCGCCCACTTCAGAGCGCAAAGATGTCTTTGCTTATGTTGAAAAACAGATACTGGATAATATGGACAAGCTGGCAGACAAAGGTACTCCCAATACCTACGGTCATATAACCAAAGCCGCTGCCTGGGCTTTGCTGGCCAAGTTGTACCTCAATGCAGAAATTTATACAGGCAAGCTTACAGCAAACGGTTTACAGCCCGGCACTGCGCGTTGGGACGATTGCATCAAGTATTGCGATAAAGTATTGAATTATACCGGCGGCGGCGGTTACCAGCTCGATGCAAACTGGAACGATCCGTTCAAGATCAAAAATGAATTGTCAAAAGAAAATATTTTTGTGGTGGTATATGATACTACTTATGCAACGGAAATGCGCTGGAACTATAAAAACCTGCATCCCGAACACCAGAAGACTTACGGTTTTGGTTTCGCTCCTGTTAACCGCGCTATGACACATAATAATTTCTACAAATTGTTTGGCAATACCGATAAACGCCAGCAGCAGTGGCTGGTAGGTCCGCAGTTTGCAGCAGACGGCGTAACCCCATTGAAATGCCTCACCGGTGCACAAAAGGGCAAGCCCCTTGTATTGGATCCTTTATTTGTGAACGCGCCCGGCGATACGGCTACAATGCTTACCGCCAAAGAATTTCATGGCGCCCGGAATATCAAATATGAGTTGCAGAAAGGAAGCAAGATCAGCCAGATGAGCAATGATGCACCTGTATTCCGCCTGGCAGATATTTATTTGATGAAAGCAGAGGCCCTGATGCGTAAAAACGGCGGCGCAGCCAATACCGAAGCCGTGAACATGGTCAATACCATGCGCGCGCGTTGTTTTTCCACCACCGATCCGTTGGCCAAATACACCACATCTACTTTAACGCTCAATGAATTGCTCAACGAGCGTGCCCGTGAATTTGCATGGGAAGGTTGGCGCAGGAATGATTTGATCCGTTTCAATAAATTTACATCGGGAACCTGGTGGGATAAGAAACCATCCGAAGCATGGCGTATCGTATTCCCAATACCCAGTGTTTCTATCAGTATCAATCCTAACCTCAAACAAAATCCTGGTTATTAATGCAACACCATTCATATTTTATTTTTATGACAAACAAAACAAAGTTTTATTGCCTGGTATTCATTTCCTGTTTCATTACTACAACTGTGTTTGCACAGGTTCCCCGGTTAACGAAAAAAGAACAACGCCAGGGTTGGCAATTATTGTTTGATGGCACCAGTTCCAAAGGATGGCAAAAATCCAATGGACAACCCTTTCCGCAAAAAGGATGGGTAATGAATGATGGGGTATTGAGTACAGATACTACTGCCGGAAAAGGAAGAGGCGGCGATATCGTAACAGAAGAATTGTTTACTAACTTTGAATTGACCCTGGAATTTAAAATAGTGCCTGGTTCCAACAGCGGTATCAAGTACTTTTTATTACCGAAAAGTTCTTTGGGATGTGAATTCCAGATCCTGGATGATGAACGCCACCCCGATGCCAAACTAGGCATCAATGGCAATCGCAAACAGGGAGGTTTGTACGACCTGATCGCACCCGACGCAAATAAGCAAGACATGTCGGTGGGAGAATGGAACCGGGCCCGCATTATTGTAAAAGGCAATCATGTGGAGCACTGGCTCAATGGAAAGAAGACGGTGGAATACGAGCGCGGCAGTGAGGCTTTCAAAAAACTGGTGGCCGGCAGCAAGTATAAAAACATCAAAGGTTTTAGTGAACCTACCCAATCTCCCATCCTCTTACAGGATCACGGAGATATGGTATCATTCAGGAATATCAAAATCAGAAAATTATAACTATTTTAAACAACGCCATTCATGAAAAAATCGAGAAGAACATTCATCAGGGATATGGGTATGGGCTCTGCAGGCATTGCCATTGGCGGCCTGGGGCTCGGATTTACCTCTAAGAGTTATGCCAACATTGTTGGCTCTAATGAGCGGTTACGGGTAGCTGTTATAGGCACCAATGGCCGTGGCCTCGCGCATATCGGCGCCTTCGGCAAGGTGAAGAATACAGAAGTTGCCTTTTTGTGCGATGTAGACGATAAGGCCCTGAACAAAGGATTGGATTTTGCCGAAAAGAAAATAGGCAAGCGTCCGGCTACTACCAAGGATCTCCGCACGCTGTTGAGCAATAAGGACATCGACGCCCTCTCCATTGCCATGCCCGACCACTGGCACGCACCGGCCACTATTCTCTGCTGCCAGGCGGGTAAACACGTATATGTAGAAAAGCCCCTCAGCCATAACCCTCATGAAGGCGAGTTGGCCGTACAGGCAGCAAGAAAATACAAACGCGTAGTACAGATGGGCAGCCAGCGTCGCTCATGGCCTGTGCTTACCGAAGGTATCACAGCATTACACGGTGGCGTGATTGGCAAAGTACACATGGCCAAAGCCTGGTACACCAATAGCCGCGGCAGCATTGGTATCGGGAAAACAGCACCCGTACCAGCCGGACTGGATTATGAATTATGGCAAGGCCCCGCTCCCCGCGTACCTTTCCGCGATAACCTGATCCATTACAACTGGCACTGGTTCTGGCATTGGGGTACCGGTGAAGCGCTGAACAACGGTACGCATGAAATTGATGTGATCAGGTGGGGACTCGGCGTAGACTATCCCCTGCGCGTAAACTCTGTAGGCGGCAGGTATTATTTCAAAGACGACTGGGAAACACCCGATACACAGATCATTACTTTCGATTGCCCAGGCGAAACATCTGTAATATGGGAAGGACGCAGTTGCAACAGCCGCCTGGTAGAAGGCGAAGACCGCGGCGTAATTTTTTATGGCGAAGGTGGCAGCATGAGCACAGGGGGCAACAGCTACATCATATATGATAAAAAGAATAAAGTGGTGAAAGAAGTAAAATCCAACATCGAGATCGATGGACGTAATACGTTGAGTCCGAGTGAAGGCCTCGACGTGGTGCATTTTGCAAACTTTGTTGATGCTATCCGCGATAATAAATTGCCCAATGCCGATGTGGAAACCGGTTATAAGAGTACTTTATGGGTACAATTGGGTAATATTGCTCAACGGGTGGGATATACTTTGAATATCGACCAACACAATGGCCATATCTTAGACAATCCAAAAGCATCCAAACTCTGGAGAAGAGAGTATGAAAGAGGATGGGAACCCAAAATTTGATTTGTCATTGTTATGAGCCGAAGAAGTTTTATTAAAAAGACCACTGTACTTACCGGTGGTCTTTTGTTACACAACAGTATGATGAAAGCCTTTGCCCTGGATGCCGACCACCGCATCAACCTTGGTGTGATCGGTTGTGGAGACCGCGGTAAAGGCATCATGCAGATTCTGAAAGAACTGCCCACGAAATTCAATATCGTCGCCATTTGTGATGTGCTGGATTTCAGATTGAAAGAAACCGAAAAGGTATTGCCCGCCGGATCTGTACAATCAGTGAAGCAGTACAAAGATCATCACCAGTTGCTCGATGATAAAAACGTTGAAGCTGTGATCATTGCGGTGCCTTTGAACCTGCATTTCAACCTTGCCAAAGATGCATTGGAAGCAGGCAAACAAGTATACCTGGAAAAAACAATGACCTACAATATTCCCCAGGCAGCCAGCCTGATCAACATTGCAGGTAATTATCCCAAACAGGTATTACAGATAGGCCACCAATACCGCTACACCCCATTGTATTATAAAGTAAAGGAAATGATCGAGAAGGGTTACCTGGGTAAGGTAACGCAGATCGATTGCCGCTGGGACCGTAACTGGGACTGGCGCAGGCCCGTACCCGATCCTTCACTCGAAAGAAAGATCAACTGGCGCATGTATAAAGAGTTTTCAGGTGGATTGCCAGCTGAATTATTATCACACCAGATCGATTTTATCAATTGGGCATTCAATACCCACCCTACTACTATTGTGGGCACCGGTGGTATTGATTTTTACAAAGACGGAAGGGAAACCTACGATAATGTACAGGCTGTACTGCGCTATGGCAAAGAAGGCATGATCGGTAATTTCGGCGCTACCTGTGCCAATGCGAGGGAAGGTTATATTTTCAAACTGAAAGGAAACAAAGGCACCGTATCATTGCTGGTCAATGAAGGCGTATTTTATCCTGAAGCGCAGACACGCAAAGAATTACAAACTGTAGACGGTGTAACAGGTGCTACCAAGATCACCTGGAACAAAGACGGCGGCATGCCCATTCTTACCGAACCAACCAAAGATGGTACGTATTATGCGATGGTTGATTTTCACAAGTCCATCGTGCAAAAGCAAAGTCCCGCTTCCAATGTAATGACGGGCGCCAGAACGGCGGTATGTGTGCACCTGGCCAATGAAGCCATCTACACCAACACCGTACAGCAATGGAAACCGGAATATAATTTCTAAGATGTATCGTCTGTTGCTTTTTTTAATGCTTTTAATGCAGGTCTCTTTTATTCAAAAGCCTGCATTAAAAGCATTTCATTTGGAAGGATATGCACAGGGTACTACCTATCATATCACTTACTATCATACCCATGCTATCATTCGTCAAGTTGCTATCGACAGTATCCTCAATGGTATCGACAGTTCGCTTTCACTTTACAAACCTTATTCACTGATCAACCGGTTCAATCGCTCGACGGAAGGTATTTCCACCGATCATTACCTGAAAACAGTTGTTGCGAAATCTTTTGAGATCTATAAGGAAACAGGCGGCCTATTCGACGTTACCGTACAGCCGCTTGTAGAAGCCTGGGGATTTGGAGTGAAGCATCCGGACAGCCTGCCCGACTCTGCACGCATCAGCGCATTGTTGAAATGTGTAGGCACCGGCAAACTATCACTCAAAAATAATTACCTGCACAAGAGCCTGCCCTGTGTGAAGATCGACCTCAACGGAATAGCCCAGGGTTATACTGCAGATGTGCTGGCCAATTACCTGAGATCGAAAGGCATTCAAAACTTCCTGGCAGAAATTGGCGGAGAACTGGTAGTCAGTGGCCGCAGGCAGCCAGGTAGTGAAAAAATGTCGGTGGGCATTGAAGCGCCGGGCAACGATCCGTATGAACCGGCTCCCTACCAAAGGATCGTTCATTTAGATCATGGGGCACTCACTACCTCTGGTAATTACCGTAAATTCTATGAAAGTGGCGCCAAAAAAATCAATCACCTCATTGATCCGCATACGGGTTATTCTTTTCAAACAGACCTGATCAGTGTTACCGTATGGGCTAAGGATGGCATTACTGCCGATGGTTATGATAATGCGCTGATGGGCATGGGGCTGAAAAAGGCCATGGAATTTGTGGAACGTAAAAAAGATCTGGGCGCTTATTTTATTTATACCACTCCCGATGGCGTTGTGCACGATACTGCCACCCATTCTTTCTATACATTATTGCAATAAAAACTTTGCCCTGGGCTTAAGCCTAGGGCAAAGTTTTTATTGTTATCATTTCAAAGAAACATTATTTCACTTCTTCAAACTGTGCGTCTTCCACAGTATCGCTTCCGCCTGCTTGTGCGTTTGAACCGGCATTGGCTTGTGCACCTCCTTCTGCCTGTCCGCCTGCAGCCTGCTGCGCCTTGTAAATTTCTTCACTGGCGGCAGTCCATGCATTATTCATCTCTGTCATAGCTGCATCTACAGCCGCTACATCCTGGCTCTTATGCGCTTCTTTCAGCTTGGCAAGTGCTGCTTCAATTGGCGCTTTTTTATCGGCCGGAATCTTATCGCCAAACTCTTTGAATTGCTTCTCAGTTTGGAAGATCAGGCTGTCGGCCTGGTTCAGTTTTTCCACTTTATCGCGGGCTTCTTTATCAGATGCTTCATTGGCTTTTGCTTCGGCCTTCATTTTTTCAATTTCTTCTTTGCTCAAACCACTACCCGCTTCGATGCGTATCTTCTGTTCTTTGCCAGTGCCCTTGTCTTTTGCACTCACATGCAGCAAACCGTTGGCATCGATATCGAAAGTCACTTCGATCTGGGGCACGCCTCTTGGAGCCGGTGGAATACCATCGAGGTTGAATATACCCAGGCTCTTGTTCAGGTTGGCCATCGGGCGCTCTCCCTGCAATACATGGATCTGTACACCCGGTTGGTTATCGCTGGCTGTAGAGAATATTTCTGTTTTCTTGGTAGGGATGGTCGTATTAGAAGGAATCATCACTGTCATTACACCACCCATGGTTTCGATACCCAAACCAAGCGGCGTAACGTCGAGCAGCAATACATCTTTCACTTCACCTGTTAATACCGCACCCTGGATGGCAGCACCTACGGCTACTACTTCATCGGGGTTTACGCCTTTATTGGGTTTCTTACCAAAGAATTTCTCTACGATCTCCTGCACTTTAGGGATACGGGTAGAACCACCCACCAGGATCACTTCATCGATCTGTGAAGTGCTATAGCCTGCATCTTTCAATGCCGCTTCACAAGGTTTCAGGCAGCGGGCAAACAGGTTGTCTGCCAGTTGCTCGAATTTGGCACGGCTCAGCTTCAGCACCAGGTGTTTGGGAACGCCGTCCACCGCAGTGATATAAGGCAGGTTGATCTCTGTTTCTGCAGAAGAGCTTAACTCGATCTTCGCTTTTTCAGCAGCTTCTTTCAAACGCTGCAGGGCCATCGGGTCTTTGCGCAGGTCGATGGCTTCCTGGCTTTTGAACTCATCAGCCAGCCAGTCCATGATCACTTTGTCGAAGTCGTCACCACCCAGGTGCGTATCACCATTGGTTGATTTCACTTCAAAAACGCCATCACCCAGTTCCAGGATGGAGATATCGAAAGTACCACCACCCAGGTCGAACACGGCAATTTTCTGATCGGCATGTTTTTTATCGAGGCCATAAGCCAGCGCAGCCGCTGTAGGTTCATTCACAATACGACGTACATTCAGACCGGCGATCTCACCTGCTTCTTTGGTAGCCTGACGCTGTGCGTCGTTAAAATAAGCCGGAACAGTGATCACCGCTTCGGTCACTTCCTGTCCGAGATAGTCTTCTGCCGTTTTCTTCATTTTCTGAAGGATCATGGCAGATATCTCCTGGGGAGTATACAAACGGTCTTCGATAGCTACCCGAACGGTATTATTGTCACCTTTTGCCACTTTATAGCTCCAGTGACTGATTTCTTCGGTCACTTCGTCGTGCCGGCGCCCCATGAAACGCTTCACACTGGTGATGGTATGCTGGGGGTTGGTAATAGCCTGGCGCTTGGCAGGATCTCCTACTTTACGCTCGCCATTCTTCAAAAATGCCACTACGGAAGGGGTAGTCCTACGCCCTTCGTCATTGGCTATCACTACGGGCTCGTTACCTTCCATAACGGCCACACAACTATTGGTTGTTCCAAGGTCAATTCCTATTATTTTACCCATGTCTTTATGAATTTCGGATTAATAATCGCTTTATTCTGGTCAATGACCATGCCATCAAGCTTAAAATGCAAAATTGTCAGCCAGATATGCAGGGTTTTGTCACATGTGGTTTTTTCAGGAAAAAAAACCTTAATTTTAATTTGTTCTTAATTGTTAGTAGATCCTATATCCCGGTTGACCGAGATTAGATAACCCCCGTATACACCCCTGACGTGACGAAAATTGGCTTTTTCTACAAGGCAATGGCTTGCTTTTGTACTATGTTAACCTGTACCATTTTGTGGTCTCAGGACTTGCATACACCCACGCTCAGGGGGCGGGTAATGAGCAATTTCACCAAAGAAACTGTTCCATTTGCCAGTATATTCTGGAAAAAAGCCGGTTTCGGGGTTGTTAGCGATAGCGCCGGCAATTTCACCATCAAACACAGTCCCTTTCATCCGGATACCCTTGCCGTTAGTTATGTGGGGTTCGATGAGCTTCACAAGATCATCAATGACCACAGCAAAGACAGTTCGTTGTTGATATTGTCCTTGTACCAACTGAAAACCGGCAGCTCGGTGGAAGTCAAGTCCAAGTTCAACAAAGGACTTCGCTGGTGGAAAAACATCGTTGCCCATAAAGCAAAGAACAACCCTTACCAGTACCAGAGCTATGCTTATGAACTCTATAATAAAATGGAGATCGACCTTAATAATGTAGATCGCCGTTATTTCGCCGACAAAAAACTACTCAAACCTTTCGCCTTTATACTGGATAATATCGACAGTACCACGGAGACAAAGCCATTCTTGCCGATTTACCTGACAGAAGCTTTATCCGACTACTATTACAGTACCGATCCGCAGAAGATCCGGGAAGAGATCAAGGCTGCCAAGACAGATGGGATGAAAAACGAAAGTATGCTGCAGTTCGTAGGCGGCATGAACCAGAAGATCAATGTTTATTCCGATCAAACACATGCACTGGGTAAAGAGTTCATTAGTCCGCTCAGCACTTTGGGCGACAGGTATTACAACTACCGCGGCGCCGATACCCAGTACATTGGCGGCCAGCGTTATTTTCACCTCTTCTTTACCCCGAAACGCGATGGTGAAAATACGTTCAGCGGCGATTGTTGGATACACGGCAGCAACTGGGGTATCTATCGCATCAACCTGAACATTTCCGCTACTGCCAATATCAACTTTGTAAACAGACTGAGTATTGTACAGGAGTTCAGTTTGCAGTCCGACAGCAACTGGATGTTCTCGAAAGACAAACTCGTGGTTGATTTCTCTCCCCTGGGCAAAGAGAAATTATCGTTCATCGCACGTAAAACAAGCATGTACCGTAATATCCGGGTAAATGATACGAGTATTCTTGCCAAACTGAACGCCAATGCACAGAAGGAAGAAGTAGTGGTGGCTGAGAATGCGCAGGATAAGGATACTGATTTCTGGAATGAGCAAAGGCATGAAGACCTCAGTTCCAATGAACAGAATATCTATAAGATGATGGACACCATCAAAACCATCCCCGCTTTTATTCACTATACCAACACACTTACTTTCCTGCTCGATGGCCATAAAAAACTTGGGGCCGTTGAGATCGGTCCCTGGTACAAATGGGTAAGCGGTAATCAACTGGAGCGTTTCAGGGTTCGCTTTGATCTCGGTACTACAGCAAAGTTCAGCAAATATCTCCGGCTGCATGGTTATTTAGCCTATGGATTCAAGGATAACCGTTTCAAAGGCAGGATGGACGTTACTTACCGTTTGCCAGGCAATCAGGGTATCAGCTTTTTTTCATCTTACACGCACGACCTGGATAATGGCCGCACTCGCTATAACGACGAGGACATCACCACTGATAATATTTTCAGCCAGTTGATCCGTCGTCCGCACATACGTCAGAAATTCCTGGGTGTGGAAGAAACCAAACTGGCCATCACCAAAGAATGGCGTAATAAACTTTCCGCGCAGCCTTTCTTCACTTTTACCAATTATGAGACGTTCAGCCCCTTGCCTGAGAAAAGATTATTAATGAGTCGCCCTAAACAGGTAAGTATTGCAAATGCCGAATTGGGGTTAAAACTCCGTTATGCACCCGGGGAAAAAACCATTGCCCGTCACAGAAAGGAATTGAAATTGAAAAGCGACCTGCCCGTTCTGGAATTGCGCGGTGCTGTGGGTATTGCGGGTTTCCTGGGTTCGGACTATCAATACCGCCGTGTAGGAATAAACATCAGCCAGACCACCCGCATCCCACGCTGGGGCAAGGTCAATTACATGGTGTATGGCGGAAAAGTGTTCTCCAATGAACCACTCCCTTTCATGCTGCTGGAAGTGCATCCCGGAAATGAGGTTTATTATTACAACAAACAATCTTTTAACCTGATGAACAGGTTTGAATACATAAGTGATGAATTTGCAGGCGCTACTCTTGAACACAACCTGGAGAAAAAGTTTTTGAGCCTGTTGCATTTTATGCGAAAAAGCAACATGAGGCAGTTCTGGAATGTTAAAACAGTATGGGGTAATCTCTCTACGGCTAACCAGCGGCTTAATATTCATGACTTCTATTATGAATATCGCATGCGTTCGCTTAGGGGCGGCTTCTATACAGAACTGGGTACCGGCCTGGAAAACATCTTCAAACTATTGCGTATCGATTTTGTATGGCGGTATGCTCCGCTGCGCAATATTCCTGCAGGATCCAACCCGCTCCTCTATAAATCAAACGCCAATGACTTCGGTGTTTTTGGTAGTGTGCGATTACAGTTCTGATAAAACAATTGTATCAGGCCGCCTTGAAAGTAAAATGCTTCTGGGAAACATAACTGAAAGCTACTACGAAGAGCGTAGTGATCAATTTAGATGGTGTAGGATACCAGTGAAGCACATCCACAAATAATTTCAGGAACCCATAGTTCAGGAAAAGGCAACCCAGCACCACCATAAAGTATTTGCCCAATTGTTCGCGCTTGGCAACCGAAGTAGCCTGAAATACTACATACCTGCTCAGGTAAAAACCGATGGGAAATGTTACACAGAACCCGATCAGAAAAGCGGCGATATGTGCTCCGATGGTAAGGAACCCAAAATGAACCGGTTGTTTTTGCAGGATATAATTGTAAGAAATGAAGAACAGGGTAATATCGAGACAGGTATTGAAACCACCGCAAGCCGCATAACGGAAAGTTTGCAATGGCATCATCTTTTGGAACAACGGGTAGAACAGGTCCACCGTGTCGAGGATCAGTTTACGGATATGTTGGTGCAACTTTCGCATCAATGGCGGCGAAGGTAGGGCTTAATTGGTTACTTTTGCAACCCGAAATTGTTAAGCCCATGAACGTTGTTTTAAAGGTTAAGGTAGCCTCGGCACAAGCGCTAAAAGAATTGTACAATATTGATTTACAGCCTCATGACGTTCTGGTCAATGCCACCAAACCCGAGTTCGAGGGCGATTATACGGTGGTACTTTTCAGCTTTATAAAACTGTTAAAAAAAGCGCCGGATGTCCTGGGCCAGGAATTGGGCAGCCATCTGATCAACCGGCATCCTGATCTTTTCAGCGGTTTCAACATCATTAAAGGCTTCCTCAACCTGACGATAGCCGATGGATACTGGCTGCAGTTCATCCAGTCAAATGCAGCTAATCTTTCCTTTGGTGCGAGCGCCTCCACCGGAAGCAAAGTAATGGTGGAATATTCATCCCCCAATACCAATAAACCCCTTCATCTCGGGCACTTGCGGAACAATTTCCTGGGATGGAGTGTAGCAGAAATTCTTAAAACTACCGGTCATGGTATTGTAAAGACCTGTGTAGTGAACGACAGGGGCATTCATATCTGTAAGAGCATGATCGCCTGGCAGTATTTCGGCAACGGCGATACCCCTCAAAGTACGGGTATCAAAGGAGATCATTTTGTGGGGGATTATTATGTGAAGTTCAACGAGGCATACAAAAAGCAGGTAAAGGAACTCGTGGATAGCGGCATGACGGAAGAGTTGGCTGAAAAAGAAGCTCCCATTATGAAAGCCACACAGCAAATGCTGCTCGACTGGGAAGCCGGCAAACCCGAAGTGATGGAGCTCTGGCACAGGATGAATAGCTGGGTATATGAAGGATTCGACATTACTTATCAAAGGATCGGCAGCAATTTTGACAAGGTTTACTATGAGAGCAATACCTACCTGCTGGGTAAAGACCTGGTGGAAGAAGGCTTGTCCAAAGGTGTTTTTGTAAAGAAAGAAGATAACAGTGTGTGGATCGACCTCACCAACGATGGACTGGATGAAAAGCTGGTACAACGGAAAGACGGCACTTCAGTATACATCACACAGGACATAGGGCTTGCCGAACAGAAACAGAAAGAGTTCAATGTAGACCAAAGTATTTATGTGGTAGGTGATGAACAGAATTATCATTTCAAGGTATTGAAGCTGATCTGCCAGAAGCTGGGTCTCCCATCGGCTGATGGTATTTATCATCTGAGCTATGGCATGGTGGAATTGCCTTCGGGTAAGATGAAAAGCCGCGAAGGGACAGTAGTGGATGCAGACGACCTCGTGGATGAAATGGTAAACATAGCCCGGCAGAAAACAGAAGAGTTGGGAAAAGTAAAAGATTTTTCTCCTGCCGAACTTGCCGAACTCTATGACACGATTGGTTTGGGTGCATTAAAATTTTTCCTGTTACGGGTGGACCCCAGGAAAAAAATGATCTTCAATCCCGAAGAGAGCATCGATTTCCATGGGTTTACCGGGCCTTTCATTCAATATACGCATGCCCGTATCAAAAGCGTCTTACGTAAATCTATGCCAGAAGGCAGCAATATCGGCAATAGTCTCCTGCCACTGGAAAAAGCCCTGGCCATAGAATTGGAGCAATTCCCATCTGTATTGCAGGAAGCGGCAAGCGAGCATGATCCGTCTAAAGTGGCCATCTATACTTTTAACCTGGCAAAGACCTTCAGCTCATTCTATACAGAACATTCTATCGGCAATGCCGAAACCGCTGATAAAAAAGAACTGCGCTTACAACTGGCCCAGCTTACGGCGGGTGTTATTAAAAAAGGGATGGCCGTGCTGGGAATAAAAGTACCCGAACGGATGTAATTTTTAGACTGTTTTCCTTTACTTTTGCAGTCCTCAATACTTGCGGAGGTGGCGAAATTGGTAGACGCACTACTTTGAGGTGGTAGCGGGGTAACAGCCGTGGGAGTTCGAATCTCCTCTTCCGCACTATATTGTTTAAAGGAGTTACTTTTCAAGTAGCTCCTTTTTCTTTAGTGATTACGCCTGTGGCTTGAAGCCAATAGGAGTCCGTGGCTTGGGCCTCATCCTTTCTTCCATGATCTCTTTGATCAATTCAAAAATGGTTTCAATTTCTCCATCGTGCATTTTTACATCGTGCCCTATGTTGGACATTTTTTTATCCAGCTGTTCCAATTTCAATAGCATATCCTGGTTAGCTAGTAAAGCTTCTCGTAATCGAACAAAAATGTCGATAATCTTTATACTGACGGCTACCGCTCTGGCGCTTTTTAAAACATTAGCAAGCATTAATACCCCGTGTTCAGTAAAAGCATAAGGCAGTTTTCTCCTTCCTCCCCATCCTGTATCTTCATCCAATCTTGAAGTCGCAATTTGCGACATCAAGATTTCAACCTCCTGATCTGTCAGTTGGAACATGAAATTTTGTGGGAATCTTTCCTGGTTTCGCTTTACCTGTTCATTCAACCTCTTCGTTTCCACACCATAAATATCCGCCAGATCCCTATCCAGCATTACTTTCTGGCCTCGCACCAGGTATATCTTGCTGATAACATGGCTTTCACTTACTATTATTTCATTATCCATTCTTGGGCATTATTATACAGGGTACAACTTAAAGTAAAACCCATCTATTCCAATCAGGTATAAGTACCTGATTACATATGCTTTACCGATCTTTTATATAGGTCCAGGTTTTTTATTCCGCTCCTTAGACTTAATTTGTAAAAAAATAGCAGATGGCTTCATTCATAATAAATTGTCCCAATTGCCACCACCAGTTCGAACCGGGCGATTCTATCCGGGAAGAAGTGGAAAAAGAATTACGGGGCAAAGTGATCGAGTGGCAGAAGAAAAAAGACGAAGAATTCAGGCAGAAAGAGCAGGAAGCGGCCCGGCAACTGGAAACAGAAAAAAAACGCCTGCGGGATGAATTGCAGGACAGTTTGCGTAAGACCATCACTGCCGATTTTGAGAACCAGCTAAAAATGCTGCAACTGGCAGATGCCGATAAAGAAGAGAAGCTGAAAGAGGCAAGAAAAAAAGAACTGGATTTCCTGCAAAAAGAACAGGCGCTGAAAGCAAAAGAAGAAGAGCTGGAACTTTCTGTTCAACGCAGGTTACTGGAAGCAAGAGAACAGTTGAAGGAGCAACTGGTGAAAGAAGAGGCGGAAAAAATGAGTCTCAAAGAGCAGGAATACCAACTGCAATTGAAAGAGTTAGAAAAAAAACTGGAAGACCAGAAAAAGTTGGCCGAAGAAATGCGCCGCAAATCAGAACAAGGCAGCATGCAATTACAGGGTGAAGTACAGGAACTGATGTTGGAAGAACTGCTGGAGGCCGCCTTCCCTTTCGATAAAGTGGAAGAAGTGGGTAAAGGCGTTCGCGGTGCCGACTGTATCCAAACCGTACGCAACCAGTTTGGTAACGAATGTGGCCGCATTATTTATGAAAGCAAGCGCACCAAGGATTTTGCGAACGAATGGATAGAGAAACTGAAAGCAGATATGCGTAACCAGGGAGCCGATGTTGCGGTGATCGTTACCCAGGCCTTACCAAAAGATATGGACCGGTTCGGAGAAAAAGACGGTGTTTATATCTGCACGTTTGCAGAAGTGAGAAGTGTTGCTTTGCTGCTGCGTAATGCCATCCTCCGGATTGCCGATGCCAAAAAAAGCCAGGATAACAAAGGCGATAAAATGGTGATGCTCTACGATTACCTCACCAGCGGAGAATTCGGTGAACAATGGAAAGCCATCCGTGAAGGTTTTATGAGCATCAGGCAGGGCATCCAGAAAGAACGCGACGCCATGGAAAAATTGTGGAAGGCCCGTGAAAAACAACTGGAGAAAGTATTGCTCAACGCCGCACATATCCAGGGCTCTGTAGAAGGTATTGCAGGATCGGATGTAGACCTGAACTTGTTGGACGACAACGATTCTTTATTACTTGAATAGTTTTTTCGGCAATATCGCCCTGGCCGACCAGATGAGCAGGCCTTCACAGAAGAAACCCATTTTTCCTGTAGATGACGCATTGCGCAAATACCTGGTCAAATACGGACGGGAAGTGAATCTGCCGGTAACTTATCGCGACCTGCAACGGTTTACCTATACCGTTCCGCTGAAAGACAAAAAGGGCAATGATACTTCCTGGGAAAAAGTATCGTATGATATGCGCGAATGGGAATTCCTGCGCGAGAATCTGGTACGCATTTATGCGATCCTCAAAACCGAGGGCGACATGAGTTTCAGCAAACACCTCGATGTAGCCAGGATCGACTTTTGTTATTTTGGTAATAGTCAGCCTTTTCGCATACGCATCGTTAATAAATTCAACGACAACTACGATCATTATTATATCAAGCAGGCCGATGCAAGCAGGGTATACGGACTGGAACTGGAACACCTCCTCTCCCCTAACCGAATGACCTATTTCACCAACAATGCCACACTCATCGAAGAACATATACCAGGCATTCCAGGCGATATTTTCATCAACGAATACCTCAATAATTCCAATACCAACCTCATCAGGCTGGCAAAAGAATTTGTGAAATTCAATGAGCGTTGCTTTGTGCAATTATTGGGCGATATGCGTTCCTATAATTTTGTGGTGAACATCACGCCCGATATTGAAGATGTGCAATACCGCATCAGGGCTATTGATTTTGATCAGCAATCTTATGAAGGCCGTAAAAACCTTTACCTGCCGCAGTTCTTCAAAGACAACAGACCCTTTGTGGATATCGTGCAGAAGCACCTCGATCAGTCCTCTATTGCACAATACCAGACCGAAGAGCGTACCATGATGACTTTCAGGCTGGTTTCGGCGCGCTACCGTATGAAAGAGTTGTTGGATATCATGAGTGGAGACCAAATATCCAAACCGGAAAAACTGGAGCAGTTGAAACGGGAACTGGGCGAGCATTTTCAAAACCCGGCTTATTTCTCCAAGTCAAAGACCATGGGTCAGTTGGTCAAGCGCCAGTTAAAGCAAACATTGCAAAAGAACCTGTTGCTGGTGCCCAAGATGAAGAACAGGCAGGATGATTAAGAATACACCCATACCAGGCTCAGGTCGGGACGCAACTGGTAATGCAATGCCAACTCCTTCCTGAAATCATCTTTCTGAAAATGTCCATCAAACAAACCTTCGTGTTTCAGTTCAAAGCTTTTTGTACGCATCACTTCACTAAAATCCACATCCCCACGCCCCCACCATTTGAACATGGCTTCTTTTGCACTCCATAAAAGCGTTAATAACGCAACTTGTTTGTTCAAAGGGTAACTGTTTACAAATGCCAGCTCTTCGGAATGCAGGAACTTGTGTTTGATCTTGTCTACCCGCGGTGTGACCATTTCAATATCAATACCCACCCTGTACCGGCTGCTTACAATGGCCGCCGCATAATCACCACAATGCGAAATAGAAAAGTGGTATTGCTCGAAGGGCAGAAACGGTTTACGCGTGTCGGCTATTTCAATTTCTTCGTGGGGAAAGTCATGGAACAAATAAGGCAGCAGGTAACGACCGGCCAGGTGTTGCAATCTTTTATGCGGATGCGTAATACTACGTTGCAGCGGTACTTTGGCAAGGAAAAAAGATTCGGGCTCTTCAATTTTCCAGACACCCAACCGGGTGGTTTCGTTGATATCTTGTTGATAAAACAGCGGCACGCTTGAATGAATTGACTTTAGATTGCAGATTTAAGATTTATTTGCATTTCAACCATAAAAAACAGAGCATGATCCTGACAGATAAGCGCATTTTAGAGGAAATGGAGAAAGGCACCATCAAAATTGAGCCCTACCGGCGTGAAGACCTGGGCAGTAACAGTTATGATGTGCACCTGGGTAAATGGTTGGCGCGCTATGTAGACAAAGTACTGGATGCAAAAAAACACAACCTCATCGATTATTTTGAAATACCCGACGAAGGATTTGTATTGGAGCCGCATCATTTCTATTTAGGTGTAACCGAAGAGTATACCGAAACCCACGCGCACGTGCCTTTTCTGGAAGGTAAATCTTCTACCGGCCGTCTGGGCATTGACATTCACGCCACTGCCGGTAAGGGTGATGTGGGCTTCTGCGGCAACTGGACCCTCGAAATTTCCTGCAAGCAACCGGTACGCGTGTACAAGGGCATGCCCATTGGTCAGCTGATCTATTTCCCTGTGGAAGGAGAAATTGAAGTGAAATACAACCAGAAAAGCAATGCCAAATACAGCGGCCAGCCCAATAAGCCGGTGGAAAGCATGATGTGGAAGAATAAATTCTAGCTGCCCACACCTTTCTTTCGGTACGCCAATATCCAGCCGATCACTTCATCATAACTCTTCATGCCCTTTTCCTGGCTGTTCATTTTCAGGTATTGGTCGTAGAGACTGTTCATGGCGGGTGAAATGCGGTTGCTGCGCTTACGGAAGAACTCCCTGATCTCGCGCCTGTCTTTTTTCACCAGTGTATCCAACTGGTTGCGATTGTGCTGAATAGCCGCTTCAAAACCTTGGGCATCTTTATCCATTGCATATTGCGCCAGTTGCTCGCCCTGGGCATAAGAAAACAAATCAAGGTAAACGGAATAGCGGAAATAAGGATTGGCGGAATTGGCGGCAGCCAGGAACCCTACAAAATTGGCTTCACTTTCACTGGCATAACCCAACTGGTGCGCCATTTCATGACAAGCCACATAGGGCAGCAAAATACGGGGCACATCTGTTCGCAATTGCGCCTCCCCGCTGAAAGGGTTATAATAGCCCGTGAAACCTATATAATCGGCAACCGGCGTATACAGGCTGGCCTTGACCGATCGCTGGTGATAATCTAAAAAAGGATAGGCATCAGACGCTTGCAGGTATGCATGGTAGGCATCGCGGTAAATGGAATCGATTGAAGGAGCTGGTAATATGGTATCGAACCGGCGACGGTAAGTATTGGCCGAATCGATCAGGTCGCTGGTCAGTTGGTTCAACGCCTGCTGCGAATACGGGAGCTTTTCCAGTTTCAGTTGATAGGCAATGCCGAGACGGTTGTAGTTGAATCCCCATACCAGTTTGAACACAATATAAATGCCCAGCAAAAAATGAATGAAACTTAATAGGCCCTGCAACATCAACGCTTTCGAAAGCCCCTCTCTTTTCAGCCTCATCAGCCATTGAACCAGCCTGACAAATAACCAGCAAGCCAGCAACAGGTAGCCAACATCCCCAATACTGAAAGGTATCCACCTGGTCAGCAGCCGCAAGGTAGAACCGATGGCCGGATAAATACCCTGGCTGTACCAGTACTCAACAAACTGCGGGAAAAAAGAAACCACCAGCAGGCCCAGCGCCAACAAGAGGCGCAGGATGGTTGCCGGGAACAGGGAACGTGTTATCTTTGTACCGGGTTTCATATATGCAAATATGTTATTTTATAACCAATTCAGGTCTGTGAACAAATGAATACCCAGGAAAAGCCAATTTGCTTTGGCATTTCCACCATTTAGCGTTACCTTTGCAAGCCCTTAAAAAAAGGTTATGAGTCATCGGCGGGAATATGAGATAGCGTTCGTGGGTCTGAAACCGGGGATTCATGTATACGAATATAGGGTGGATGATAAGTTCTTTGCACCGTATGGCAAGCAGGATTTCAGCAACTGCGATGCCAATATTAAACTGAGCCTCGATAAAAAAAACGGGTTCATGCAATTGCGGTTTGATATTGACGGCGCCGTGGAAGCTACCTGTGACCGCTGCGGCAATCCTTTGCACTTGCAGTTATGGGATGAGTTTAACATCATTGTCAAGATGGTGGATGAACCCGATACCATGAATGAACAGGAAGACGATCCCGATGTATATTATATCAGCCGGGGTGAAAGTCACCTGTACTTGTCGGGCTGGATATATGAATTCATCAACCTGAGCATCCCACTACAAAAAATATGCGGGGAGGATGAAAAGGGTAAATCCAAATGCAATGCGGAAGTGCTGGAGAAGCTGAAGCAGATGGAAGAAGGAACAAAGAAGGATGACAAGAATACGGTGTGGAAGGGACTGGATCAATTTAAAAACCTGGAATAAACTTTTTTGATACTATAAATTTCGAGATATGCCGAATCCTAAACGCAGACATTCACAGCAGCGCAGCGCTAAAAGAAGAACGCACTATGTTGCACAGGAAGTGACGTTAAGCAAAGACACCACTACAGGTGAAGCCCATGTGCGCCATCGTGCACACGTAAGCGAAGGAAAATTGTTCTATAAAGGAAAACTGGTAGCTGAAAAAGCTCCCCTGAAAGCGTAACCTTTTAGTTCAAATTATATCCTTAGCTTGCTGGCATGAATATAGGCTTAGACATGATGGGCGGAGATTTCGCACCGCTGGAAGCAGTAAAAGGCTTGCAGCTATACCTGTCTGACCATCGCTCTGCCACAAGTTTATATTGCATCGGTGATGAAACCGTTGTTCAGCCTTTACTGGCAGAACACCAGGTTACATCACCCGATTTGCATTTGATACATGCCCCCGAGGTCATCGGGTATCACGAGCACCCTACCAAGGCCCTCAAAGAAAAACAACGTTCTTCCATCGCCATCGGTTTTCATTTACTGGCTACCGGTAAAATCGACGCCTTCATCAGCGCTGGTAATACGGGCGCCATGCTTGTGGGCGCCATGTACAGCATCAAGCCCATCGATGGTGTTCAAAGGCCTACCATTTCCACCATTGTTCCCAAACTGGATGGCAGCACCGGTTTGTTGCTCGATGTAGGACTGAATGCCGATTGCAAGCCGGAACTGTTGAACCAGTTCGCAGTATTGGGTAGTCTGTATGCCCAGCACATCCTCAATATCGAAGATCCAAAAGTAGGTTTGATGAATGTGGGAGAAGAAGAAGGCAAAGGCAACCTGCTGGCACAAGCAGCCTATCCCCTGCTCAAGGAAAACAAATTAATCCATTTCACCGGCAACATTGAAGGCCGCGACATTTTCACCGGCAAAGCCGATGTAATGGTTTGCGATGGTTTTACCGGTAACATCATCCTCAAAATGGCCGAATCCATTTACGATATCGCCCACAAACGTAAACTGGACCAGGACGAATATTTCAGCCGTTTTCATTATGAAAACTACGGCGGTACGCCCGTACTGGGCGTGGCAAAGCCTGTGATCATCGGCCACGGCATCAGCAATGCCAAAGCTTTCAAAAACATGATCGCCGTTGCAGAGAAAATGATCCAGAGTGATCTCTGCGGAAAAATGCTCGAATCATTCAAGTAATGCCTGATTTGATTTGCAGTGCAGGTTTCAGAATGTACACATCAAATCAGATATGACTACATCAGACATCAGCCATTTCCTTCTATCTTTGCACAAACAACCGTTAGTCTATCATGTGGCTGAACAATATACTGGAGACCATTGGCAATACACCGCTCATTAAACTCAACAAGATTACCAAAGACCTGCCTGCTACCGTGGTAGCCAAAGTGGATTATTTCAATCCGGGCAACTCCATCAAAGACCGCATGGCGTTGAAAATGGTGGAAGTAGCAGAACAGGAAGGTAAACTGAAGCCCGGCGGTACCATCATAGAAGGAACCAGCGGTAACACGGGTATGGGATTGGCACTGGCCGCCTGTGTGAAAGGATACAAATGCATTTTTGTTACCACCGATAAACAATCTAAAGAAAAGGCCGATATCCTCAAAGCCGTTGGCGCGGAAGTGATTGTTTGTCCCACTAACGTGTTACCCGACGACCCCAAAAGTTATTACAGCGTAGCCAAACGCCTGGCCAGGGAAATTCCCAATTCCATGTACATGAACCAGTACGATAACCTGGCGAACAGGCTGGCGCATTACGAAAGCACAGGACCCGAAATTTGGGAACAGACAGAAGGCAAGATCACGCACCTGGTTTGCACGGCTGGCACAGGAGGTACCATTACAGGAACAGCTATGTATCTCAAAGAAAAGAATCCCAACATCAAGGTATGGGCCATTGATGTGTATGGTTCTTTGCTCACTAAATATTTCAGGACCGGTGAGATTGACATGAACGAAGTGCATCCTTATATCTCTGAAGGTTTCGGTGAAGATTTTGTTCCACAGAACTATGATATGCATGTGATCGATCATTTTGAACAGGTAACCGATAAAGATGGTGCGGTGATGGCACGCAGGATTGCCAAAGAAGAAGGATTGTTCTGCGGATACAGTGCAGGCAGTTGCTTGCAGGGATTGATGCAGTTAAAAGATTCTTTGAAAGCAGGCGATGTGGTGGTTTGCATCTTCCACGATCATGGCAGCCGTTATGTGGGCAAAATTTATAACGATCAATGGATGATGGAACGCGGTTTCCTGGATGTAAAAACATTCAAAGACATCGTGAACGGCCGCGCCAATCAGAAACTGGTTACTGTAACGCCCGGACATATCGTATCTGAAGCCGTTGAACTGATGAAGAAACACGATATTGAGCAGATACCCGTAATGCAGGGTAATGAACTGGTGGGTTCATTGAGTGAAAGCGGACTTTTCCAGAAAATATTCAGTAATCCTGAAATCAAAAATGCCAAAGTATCCAGTGTGATCGAGCATGCCTACCCCGTGGTTGATTTTGTAACTCCCGTTGAAAAAATCGGCAACCTGATCAACAAAGAAAACGGTGCAGTGCTGGCAAAAGACGAAAAAGGCGAATACCATATCGTTACCAAGTACGATGTGATCCAGAGCCTGGCGAAGTAAGGTATGAGTTGATAGTTGTTAGATAAATTCAGCGAAGTAAAAAAGATCTGGGAGCAGACGGAGTTTGAAATTTCTACTATCAACGATGTTTTACAAGCCAAAGGCGATCTCAAGCTGGGCGCAAGCACCACGGTGGCTTTAGGGTTAATACTCTTCCAACTAACATCTCCATGATCTCGTTTTGTGACCAAATAGGCAGAAGCATTGAATTAAAAGAGCTTCCCAGGCGTATTATTTCATTGGTGCCTTCACAAACAGAGTTATTATTCAACCTGGGATTGGACGAAGAAGTAGTGGGCATCACGAAATTTTGTGTTCATCCGCAGCAATGGTTTAAGAGCAAAACAAGGATCGGTGGCACCAAGTCTGTTAAGCCGTCATTGATAAAAGAATTGAGGCCCGACCTGATCATTGCCAATAAAGAAGAGAATACCAAAGAACAGGTGGATGCTCTCCGCGATCTGGCGCCTGTTTATACCAGTGATATCAGTACGCTCAACGACGCACTCATTATGATACGGCAGATAGGAATCATCACGGGTAAAGAACCTGCAGCTGAAAAAATCATTCATACTATCCGGGAAGGTTTCGCCGATTTATCCCCCACCTCCGGTCATCAAAAAACTCGCACTGCCTACCTCATTTGGCGCAACCCCTATATGAGCGTTGGCGGCGATACATTTATCCATGATATGCTCACTCGTTGTGGGTTTCAAAATGTGTTTGCCGGTCAAACCCGTTACCCGGAAACCAGCATTGAGGAGTTGGCATCTAAAAACACAACATTGATCCTCTTATCCAGCGAACCTTATCCTTTCCGCGAACAGCATATTGCTGAAATCCGGCAGTCATTGCCGCAGGTATCTATCGAGTTGGTAGACGGCGAAATGTTCAGTTGGTATGGCAGCCGCCTGCAGCAGGCTCCTGCTTATTTCACCAGCCTCTTGCAAAAGCTGGCCCATCATTCCTGAAAGCTAACAACCATTTGTCCTAAGTAGCTTATCTTGCCGAAATTATAAGCAAATTGAGCATTCATCGTAAATCAAAAAACTTTAGCATGAAAAAATACAAAGCCGGGGTCTTATTTGGAGAAGAACTGGAAGCCTTATACAACGACGCAAAAGACAATCATTTCGCCCTGCCGGCAGTGAATACCATCGGAACCAATACCATCAACGCTACCCTTGAAACTGCTGCAAAAGTAAATTCACCTGTTATCATACAATTTTCCAATGGCGGTGCACAGTTCATCGCAGGAAAAGGAATGCCCAACGACAACTTCCAGGGCAATATTGCAGGCGGCATATCCGGCGCATTGCACATTCACAATGTGGCCAAATACTATGGCGTACCGGTGATACTGCATACCGATCATGCTGCCAAGAAATGGCTGCCATGGGTAAGCGGACTCATCGATGCCGGTGAGCAGTTTTACAAAGAGAAAAAGCAACCTTTGTTCAGCTCTCACATGCTGGACCTTTCTGAAGAGCCCATCGAAGAGAACATCCATACTTCTGTTGAATTTTACAAACGGATGGCCCCACTGGGTATGAGCATCGAGATTGAACTGGGTGTTACCGGCGGTGAAGAAGACGGTGTTGACAACAGCGGAGTGGAAAACGATAAACTCTATACACAACCACAGCACGTGGCTTATGCATATACCGAGCTGAGCAAAGTAGGCAAACTGTTCACCGTGGCCGCAGCCTTCGGTAATGTGCATGGTGTTTATAGTCCGGGTAATGTGGAACTCCGCCCCGAAATCCTGAAAAACAGCCAGGACCATATTGAAAAAGAACTCAAAACCGGCAAGAAGCCTGTTTACTTTGTATTCCACGGTGGTAGCGGCTCTCCCCAGCACCAGATCAGGGAAGCCATTGGTTATGGCGCCATCAAAATGAACATCGATACCGATCTCCAGTGGTCATTCTGGGAAGGTGTTCAACAATTTTATAAGAAGAATGAAGCTTATCTGCAAGGTCAGTTAGGTAATCCTGAAGGAACTGATAAGCCCAACAAAAAATATTACGATCCTCGCGTATGGTTACGCAAGGCTGAAGAGACTTTCTCCAAGCGCCTTGAAGTGGCGTTTGAAGACCTCAATTGTATCAACAGGAACGCGTAACAAATTGTAAACGTCATCCCGGGCGTAGCCGAGGGATCTGTTGGAATTGATAGCAGCTCCTTCGACTCGCTTCGCTCGCTCAGGATGACGTTTCATTTATAAGTCAACCATTTTCCCTACTTTTATTTAACTAACGACTGTTAACTTATTAAAAGTAGTATCATGCCCAATCAAAAAATCGTCGACCTGCTGGGCGATAAAGCCGCTTACCTGCTCGATCACCAATGCACTACCATTGATCAATCGAGCCTTCATCTTCCTTCACCCGATCACATAGAAAAGAGCTGGATCAACAGTAATCGCAATAACACCACCCTGCGTAATTTCCAGACACTGCTCGATCATGGCCGGCTCGGCGGCACAGGCTATTGCAGTATTTTCCCGGTAGACCAGGGCGTGGAACACAGCGGTGGATCGGCCTTCGCTCCCAACCCTATTTATTTCGATCCGGAGAATATTGTGAAGCTGGCGATTGAAGGCGGTTGTAATGGCGTAGCTTCTACATATGGTGTATTGGGTTTGATGAGTCGCAAGTACGCACACCGGATACCTTTTATTGTGAAGATCAATCACAACGAATTCCTGAGTTATCCCAACCGTTATGACCAGACTATGTTCGGTACCATCCGCAGCGCCTGGAATATGGGAGCCATTGCTGTAGGTGCTACTATCTACTGGGGAAGCGCCGAGAGTGCAAGGCAACTGAAAGAAGTAGCGGAAGCATTTGAAATGGCGCATGAGCTGGGCATGGTTACTATTCTCTGGTGTTATACACGCAACAATGCATTTAAAGTAGATGGTGTGGATTACCATACTTCAGCCGATCTTACCGGCCAGGCCAACCACCTGGGTGTAACATTGCAGGCCGATATCATCAAACAAAAATTACCCACTAATAATGGTGGCTATCTTGCCACCAAGCATGGCAAAACGAGTCCGCTCGTGTATACAAAACTCACCACCGACCACCCCATCGATCTCTGCCGTTACCAGTTACTGAACTGTTATAGTGGCCGTGTGGGACTGATCAATTCCGGTGGCGAAAGCAAGGGCGCCAGCGACCTTGCGGAAGCCGTATACACCGCAGTCATCAACAAAAGGGCCGGTGGTATGGGATTGATCCTGGGGCGTAAAGCTTTCCAGCGCCCGATGTCGGAAGGTGTTGACATGCTTCAAACCATCCAGGACGTTTACCTCGACAGAACCGTTACAATTGCCTGATATACCAATTATTGTCTATCTTCGACGCCCAACTTGAATTGTCCGATATGAAAAAAGAGCGTGAAGAAGATTTTGAAGTCAATCTGACCGGAGAAGAAATGCAAGGTGAAGAAGCCAAGCCCAGGTGGTTTAAGCGTATACGCAAGGGTATTTTGACTTCTACGGCTGATAAAAAGGAAACGCCTGAAGGGCTTTGGAGCAAATGCCCTGAATGTAATTATATCTGTACTACCACAGAACTCAAAGAAGCGCTGTATGTTTGTCCGAAATGCAATTACCATCACCGCATAGGCAGTGAGGAATATTTCGACATCCTGTTCGATAACAAATCGTACACTGTGATGTACGATAACATATTCAGCGTTGATGCGTTGCATTTTACCGATCTGAAGCCTTACCAGAAAAGGTTGGATGATATCCATTCCAAGACCAACCTGAAGGATTCCATGCGCGTGGCAACCGGCACTGTCAATGGCCAAGGATTGGTAGTTGCCTGCATGGATTTTGAATTCATCGGCGGGTCATTGGGCAGTGTGATGGGAGAAAAGTTCAGCCGTGCTGTTGATTATTGCATTGAACACAAATTACCTTACCTGGTAATCAGTAAGAGCGGTGGCGCCCGTATGATGGAGAGCGCATTCAGCCTGATGCAACTTGCCAAAACCAGTGGTAAGCTTTCTCAACTGAGCGATGCAGGACTCCCCTATATTTCCCTGCTCACCGATCCTACTTTTGGTGGCATCTCTGCCAGCTTTGGCATGCTGGGCGACCTCAATATCGCTGAACCTGGTGCCCTGATTGGGTTTGCGGGACCACGTGTGATCAAAGAAACCATCAAGAAAGATCTTCCCGAAGGTTTCCAGCGCAGCGAATTTTTACTGGAACATGGTTTCCTGGATTTTATTATTGACCGGAAAATACTCAAAAACAGGTTGGCCGAAGTGATCACCCTGTTCCGCAATTGATCATCCTTTCATTGAACAGCAGAGGCCCATGGCGAAGGAAATGAATAACAGGCAGGCCTATTTCAATTACTACATAGAAGATAAATATGTTGCAGGCATTGCTTTGCTCGGTACCGAAGTTAAATCGATTCGGGACGGCAAAGTAAGTTTCAACGACGCATTTTGTTTGTTCGATGATGGGGAGTTGTGGGTGCGCGGACTTTACATCGCCGAATATTCACACGGCACCACTAACAATCATATTGCCGTACACGACCGCAAATTATTACTCACGAAAAAGGAATTGAAAAAGATGGAAGTCAAGCTGAAAGACAAAGGCGTTACCATCGTTCCTTTACGCGTGTTCCTCAATGAAAAAAACCTGGTGAAAGTAGAGATCGGTTTTGCAAAAGGTAAGAAACTGCACGATAAACGCGAAACCATCAAGAACAGGGATGCCGACAGAGAGATCAAAAGGCACTTGAAATAATGATGGCCGTGACGGCGCTATAATAAAAACAAAAACCGCTTCAGTTTTTAATTGAAGCGGCTTGATATAACCAGTACTTACTTTCTCTTTACACATTCGCTCCTTCTTCCACGCGCTTGCGGAAATCGAATGTCAGTTTACCTGATTCTTTATCGAGATCGGCAACCAATACATCGCCCTGCTTGATGTTCAGGTTGAGTATTTCTTCTGCCAGCGGATCTTCCAGGTATTTCTGGATGGCCCTATGCAGCGGTCTGGCGCCAAACTGAGAGTCATATCCTTTATCGGCAATAAAATCCTTAGCGGCATCTGTGAGTTCCAGTGAGAAGCCCAGGTTTTGGAGGCGTTTCGAAACACCTTTCATCAGTATGTCGATAATGCTGAAGATGTGCTCCCTGGTAAGGGTATTGAATACCACCACATCGTCGATACGGTTGAGGAATTCAGGAGAGAAAGTACGCTTCAGCGCTTTTTCAATCACCGCTTTGTTATTATCCTCTGCATTCTGTATACGCGTAGCAGTAGCAAATCCTACACCGTCGCCAAATTCTTTCAGTTGACGCACACCGATATTGGAAGTCATGATGATCAATGTATTCTTGAAATCCACTTTTCTTCCCAGTCCATCGGTCAATTGTCCATCATCCAGCACTTGCAACAGGATGTTGTAGATATCGGGGTGTGCTTTTTCAATCTCATCCAGCAGGATCACACAGTAAGGTTTGCGACGCACTTTTTCAGTGAGCTGTCCGCCTTCTTCGTATCCTACATAACCGGGAGGGGCACCTATCAACCGGCTTACAGTGAACTTCTCCATGTATTCGCTCATGTCGATGCGTATAAGCAAATCTTCCGAATCGAACATATAGCGCGCCAGTGCACGTGCCAGTTCGGTTTTACCCACACCAGTTGGTCCCAGGAATATGAAAGTACCAATGGGCTTCTTCGGATCCTTGAGCCCCACACGGTTGCGTTGGATGGCTTTCACCACTTTGAGAATCGCTTCATCCTGGCCAACCACCATCGCTTTCATGTCTTCACTCATACGACGCAGTTTCTCGGTCTCGGCCTGTACCATGCGTTTCACCGGTATGCCCGTCATCATGCTCACTACTTCGGCAATGTTTTCTTCGGAGATCGGGTAACGTTTGTGTTTGCTCTCTTCCTCCCACAAAGTCTTGGCTTTTTCCAGCTCTTCTCCCAATCTTTTTTCCGTGTCACGCAAAGAAGCAGCTTCTTCAAAACGCTGGCTCTTGACTACTTTATTTTTTTCGTTCTTAACTTCTTCAATTTTTTTCTCCAGCTCAACGATGTTCTCAGGCACATTGATATTCTTGAGGTGAACGCGTGCACCCACTTCATCCAACACATCGATGGCTTTATCGGGCAGGAGCCTGTCGGTCATGTAACGGTCGCTGAGTTTTACGCACGCTTCAATGGCATCATCGGAATACGATACATTGTGGAAGTCCTCGTATTTGGCTTTGATGTTATTGAGAATGGTAATGGTATCTTCTACGCTCGGTGGTTCTACCAGCACTTTCTGGAAACGCCTGTCCAATGCGCCATCCTTTTCAATGTACATACGGTATTCATCGAGCGTGGAAGCGCCAATGCATTGGAGTTCCCCCCTGGCCAGGGCCGGTTTGAAAATATTCGACGCATCAAGCGATCCGCTGGCGCCACCTGCACCAACAATAGTATGTATCTCATCTATGAAGAGTATCACATCCCTGTTCTTCTCCAGTTCATTCATGATCGCTTTCATGCGCTCTTCAAACTGGCCACGGTATTTGGTACCGGCCACCAATGCAGCCAGGTCAAGTGAAATAACCCTTTTATCAAACAGCACACGGCTCACTTTGCGTTGCACAATGCGCAGGGCCAGTCCCTCTACGATGGCTGTCTTACCCACACCCGGCTCACCAATGAGAATAGGATTGTTCTTTTTACGGCGGCTAAGGATCTGGCTCACCCTTTCGATCTCTGCCTCACGGCCCACAATGGGATCGAGGTTACCGGCTTCTGCCAGCCTGGTGATATCCCTTCCGAAATTATCCAGTACCGGCGTTTTGCTCTTGGCATTCCCTGCCTGTTTGCCAGACCTTTGTTGCTGATATCCGGAAGCACGTTTTTCTTCGTCGAATTCGTCTTCGTTTTCGTCGGTGAACTCGCTCCGCGGGTTCGGGTTGGTAGTACCTACCATACCCAGCTCATTGCGGAAAAGATCATAGTCAACATCGAATTGGTTCAGTATCTGGGTGGCAATATTTTCTTTGTTCTTGAGGATGCTCAACATCAGGTGCTCGGTCTCTACCAGCGGGCTCTTCAGCGCTTTTGCTTCGAGAACGGTTACCCGTATCACTTTCTCGGCCTGCTTGGTTAGCGGCAGGCTGTTGATGTTGGCAATATTTTTTCCCGTCTTGTCTTTGACGGCCAATTCTACTTCTTTGCGTAATTCGTAAAGATCAATATTGAGTTGCTTCAGGACCTTGATAGCGGTATTATCTCCGTCGCGAATCAAACCCAATAATAGGTGTTCCGTTCCGATGAAGTCATTCCCCAGACGTAACGCCTCTTCCCTGCTGAAAGAAATGATCTCTTTAACCTGTGCTGAAAAATTATTATCCATAACCTAGATTGGATTTATACAATTATAACGAATATTTTTGACCGAAGTTGTGTGGCACTTATACACAACTGTTAATCTAAATTTACAATAAATGGAAGTCAAAATTGATACCAAGGAGAAATTTACCGTTGTAACGCCAATTCCGACGGAACTTACTGTCAATATAGCAGCCGCGATACGTGAAAAGTCACTCGAAAAGCTGCAAGAACCCATTAAAAATATTGTCCTAAATCTGGAAAATGTTTTCTCTATTGAGGAAGCAGCTGCTGCCGTTCTGGCAACACTCCAGCAGGAATTCTATGAAAAAAATACATCATTCGTGATTTGCTGCTTACAAAAGCCGGTAGAAGCGGCTTTTGCCGAAGCGGATATGCTGGATGTGATGAATATTACCCCTACCGAAAGCGAAGCATGGGATATTGTGCAGATGGAAGAAATAGAACGGGAATTACTTAGTGATGATGATATCTAACTCCACAAAGGTTTGTTGATCAAAGCACGATAATACCCTTGTCGTGATAAGCCCTTAAAATAGGATCTGAAGGCTCCAGTTCGGTGATGAGTACATCGATCTCTTCGGGCTTGCATACCTGGAGGCGCTGTACAGTGTTGAGTTTTTCGGCAATGGCCAGTGAAACGGTCTTATAAGAAGCTTTCACCATGGCCCTTTTTACTTCAATGATCTCCCACTCGAGGTCGGTAATACCCTGGTTGGCATCGATGCTGTTGGTGCCGAGGATGCACAGGTCGGCACGGATACCGGACAATCGCTGCACCACTTCTGCACCGACGGACATTTGTGCGTTCTTGGATATTTTATTTCCTAAAAAGATCACTTCGCTGTTGGGGTGCTCCAGGAGCGCCAGCGCAATGGGTACGCTCACCGTAATGAATGTGGCATTCAACTCAGGTGGCAGGGCTTTTACCAATTCCCGTATGGTGGTTCCACCAGAGAGCAGCACCAGCATCCCGTCGTGGATCATCTGTACCGCTTTGTAAGCAATGCTTCTTTTTTCGGGCTGGGAATAGATGGTATTGGTTTCCAGCGTAAAATGAAAAGACTTCGACAAGGCGCCGCCATGTACTTTGATCAGTTTGCCTTCCTCGGATAACTCCTGGAGATCCCGTCGCACGGTATCTTCGGAAACATTCAATTGTACACTCAGGTCAGACGACAACACCTTATTATGTATGTTGATTTGCTGAATGATGAAAGCCTGCCGTTCTTTTTTAAGCATGGATAAAAATAGGGAATAATAATTAATCAGGTACACTAACTTCGCCTTCCTGCCCCCATGATCAGCCAGCATACCATACAACAGATCACCAACCGGATAGACATCATTGATGTGGTAGGTGAATTCGTAAAACTCAAAAAGAGGGGCACCAATTATATCGGCCTCTGCCCTTTTCACAACGAGAAAGGTCCTTCTTTTACGGTATCGCCTTCCAAGGAAATCTACAAATGTTTTGGCTGCGGGAAAAGTGGTAATACCATCACTTTCCTGATGGAGCATGAAAAATACAGCTATGTGGAAGCCCTCCGCTGGCTGGCTGCCCGATACCATATAGAAGTAGAGGAAACCGAAACCAGCGCCGAGCAAAAGCAGTTCCTGCAAACGGCCGACAGCCTCTACGTGATCAATAATTTTGCGCAGAAATTCTTTACCGAGCAACTCCTGCATACCGATAATGGTAAAGCCATCGCACTTTCTTATCTCCGTGAGCGCGGGTTCCGGGATACCGTGATCGATAAATTCCAGTTGGGTTATAATCCCGATACAAAAGATACGCTTACCAAAGCTTTGCTGGCCAACCAGTTCAACGCGGAATTACTACCTAAAACCGGACTGGTCTCGGTTCGCAACAACAACGAGCTGGTAGATAATTATCGCGGCCGCATCATCTTCCCCATCCATAATATCTCCGGCAAGATCATCGGCTTCGGCGCCCGTATCATTGGTAAGAACGACCACGCACCCAAGTACATTAACACGCCGGAAAATGAGCTGTATGTAAAAAGCAAGATCCTCTACGGCTCTTATTTTGCGCGGATGGCCATCGATAAAGCCGACGAATGTTTGCTGGTGGAAGGCTATACCGATGTCATCAGCCTGCACCAGGCGGGTATTGAGAACGTAGTGGCCAGTGGCGGTACTTCGCTTACAACCGATCAACTACGGCTGATCAAAAAATACACGAACAATCTTACCATTATTTATGATGGCGATAATGCCGGTGTGAAAGCTGCATTGCGGGGGCTCGATATGGCCCTGGAAGAAGGTCTCGATGTACGCCTGGTACTGATACCGGATAATGAAGACCCCGACAGCTATGTAAATAAAGTAGGCGCAAAAGCTTTCAACGAATTCGTAGCAGCGGCTAAAAAGGACTTCATCATTTTTCAGCTCGAAGTCATGTTGCGGGAAGCGGGTGGCGATGTAACGAAGAAAAGCAATGTGGTAAACCAGGTAGCCGAAACCCTGAGCCGGATCAACCGGGTGGAAGATTTTACCAAGCAGCAGGATTATATACGCCAGTGCGCCGGCATCTTACGTATTGATGAGAATGGCCTGACCACCCTGGTAAACAAATACAAGCGCGAGCGCCTGGCCAAGGAAGAAAAACAACTGCCCTTCGAAACCAACAGGCAACAGGCATTTGAATCAACCGGTCAACAACCAGAACATGTACCCGATGAAGCACAGCTGCTCTTTTTACAAGACGAAGCACATGAGCGGAATGTTCTGCGGGTATTGCTGGAATATGGTCTTCGTTCATGGGATGAAACACGCGCTGTAGCCGAGTACATTTTTGAAGAACTGGAACAATTCCATATCGAAACACCGCAATTGGAAAAATTATACGAAACCTATAAATCGCAATATTACCAGGGACTGGAGCCCAATCCAAAAACACTGCTTTACCACGATGATGAAACCATACGACAGTTGGTAACAGGTATTACTTTGCCCCCTTACGAACTGAGCCAAAAATGGGATGAAGTGATGGAAGGCATGAACATCCTCAATCGCGACACGGCGCACCAGGATGTACTGATGAGCGTGAATTATTTCAAGCTGCGCAAGATTAAAAAAATGTTCGAAGAAAACCAGCGCGATATGGAGACAGCCGGCTTTGATGATTTCAAACGCTTACTGGAAGTGCATAAGCACCTGAAAGCAATTGAAACCGAACTGACAAAAAAAATCGGAACAGTGATTTTGAAGTAACTTATTTTTCCGAAGGGTTCTTCTTCCCTGCGAGGAGTTTTTCTAAAGCAGTCTCTAACCTTCTTTTCCGGGTTTCTTCTTTTTTAGCGCCTTCTATCCAACTCACGTATTCTTTTTGGTTGGTGAAGGAGAGTGAAGAAAAGAATTCGCGGGCATCACTGTGACGAGCGAACAATTTATCAAGCTCAACGGGCGGAACCACGAGCCTTTTTTCAAAATCGATGCCGTTGGCCGGCTCGTTTTTCATTTCGGCAAATGCGCGGCTGCGGTTGGGTATTTTATCGGTCTTCTTGAACCGGATGGCGCTCCATACATGATCGAGTGCTACCTGCCGTACCGACTCATATTCGCTTTGCGTGAGCAATTCCCAACTGCAATCGCGGTTGAGGTCACTAACGATCTTGCTGGTGGTCTTGGGATAAGCCACCCACAATTTGCTGTCATCATGCAACGCCGGGAATATATCCTTAAGCACATTATTCAACTGGCATTGGCTGAGTACAAAAAGCAGTACAAAATCTACCTTCTTGGTCTTCAATAAAGGCGTGACATTCTTGGCATAAGACAACTTGGTAAACTGTTTTTCGATGGAAGAAGGCAGACCTTGAATCAAAAGGGTCTTCTCATCTTTTAACTGCAGCTTTTCAAACAAACTCTGATTTGACATGCCTAAAATAGATTTCAGGGGAATGTAATATGGAGTGCAAAGTTAAAAAAATGTTACCGGGTATGCAAAGAAAAACGCAGCAAATTTGCCTATTTACCGCGTTTTTTAACGTATTTTCTCGGTTTTTCGCCTATTATATATTAATTTTTACTCATAGTCTTGCCAGACGGATGGTAATAATTTTTAACGGTTTCGTCCATCATAGCCTGTAATCTTTCAATTCGTGCCTCGTCGCTGGGGTGCGTACTGAGGAATTCGGGCGGCTTATTACCAGCACTGGCATCGGCCATCCGTTTCCAGAAAGGAATGGCTTCCCGGGGGTTGTAGCCGGCCAGAGCCGCAAACATCAACCCGAATTTATCGGCTTCAAATTCGTTCTTGCGGCTGAACGGCAGCATGACGCCGATATTGGTACCTACTCCGTAAGCGGTTTGGAACAAGCTTTGCGTTTCTGCAGGTTTATTTGCTGTGGCTACAGACAACGCCACGCCTCCCATTTGTTGTAACAATCCCTGGCTCATCCTTTCGTTACCGTGTTTGGCCAGTGCGTGGGTAATCTCATGCCCCATTACTATGGCCAATGCATCTTCGTTTCTGGTATAAGCGAGCAGCCCGCTGTACACCACAATTTTTCCACCGGGCATGCACCAGGCATTCACCTGTTTGTCGTTCACCAGGTTGATCTCCCAATTATAGCCGCTCAGCTCATTGCTCATTCCCTTTTCAGTATAATAGTTGGTAATGGCGCTGATCAGCCGGTTACCTACATGTTTTACCATTTCAGCATCTCTGTTGCCCGCAGGTGATATTACTTTATTGGTGGAAAGGAATTCTTTATACTGACTGAAAGCCATCGATTGCACTTCAGATTCCGGTACAAGGTTCAATTGGCTTCGGCCTGTGATCGCATTGCGTGTGCAGGAAGAAAAGGCAACGAGTACGCTTATGCCTGCCAATAATTTGATTTGTTTCTTCATAGTAATGGTTTATACAATACAAAGATAAGAACCGTGCCAAAAAATGTGTAGCAAGAAAAAGAGATAACAGGAATAAAATGGTTAACGGCTATTCAGCGTTTCTCCGTTGTTTGCGGCGATCGCGGTACTTGAGGATGGGCACTTTGCTTTCTGTTCCTTTGAGTATGCGGCCTATGTTTTTCTGGTGGGTGAGCACCACCATCAATGCCACCAATACGGCAAAAATGCGGTAAAGGGGTTCCTTTTCATTGAAGATAAAAAGAATGAACACCATGAAAGAAATACCTGCCAGTATAGAGCTGAGCGATACAAAACGTGTGAGGTATAAAACAAGAAGAAAAACACCGATACAGCAAATCGCAACCAGGGGTTGGATGGCCACAGCCATACCCAATAAAGTAGCAACTCCTTTGCCGCCTCTGAAACCAGCCCAGATAGGGAAAATATGTCCTATCACGGCAGAGAGTCCCAGTCCGATCATAAGATTGGTGCGGGCCCATTCGTCAGCCATGTAATAAGGCAATACAATATACAGGGAAGTGGCAACCACGCCTTTGATGATGTCGATGACCATTACAAAGCTGCCCCATTTGGAGCCGAGTACACGAAAGGTATTGGTGGCGCCGGCATTACCGCTGCCATAGTCGCGGATATCAATGTCGAAGAAGTACCTGCTTACCCATACGGCCGTTGGTATTGAACCAATCAAATAAGCTAATACAATGAGCAACAATTCGTTCATCAGGGGCGGTTGAAGTTTGGGGAAACAAATATAGCTTAAATGAAGATAATAATAAGTTAACAAGCCGTTAGGGGATAATTATTGCCGAAACCAGCAAGCTATCCACCCCTTACGTTCCAGGGTATTTTGATGCACCCATCCCATTTTACCGCAAGCTTCCCTTATATCAGCTTCATCTTCTTTTAACAATCCACTCAGTAATACATCTCCTCCCGGTTCCAGGTCATCCGCTAAATATGGCAGGTTATCCAGGATGATGTTTTTATTGATGTTAGCGATAACAACATCAAACTTTTGGTTTAATCTTGCATCATTAACTTTCTCTATTACAATATTTTGTGAACCATTAACTGAAGTGTTCTCCAGTGCATTTTCTATGCACCAGTCGTCGTTATCCACTGCCAGTATGGCTTTGGCTCCCAGCTTAGCCGCCAGTATCGCCAATATACCCGTGCCCGTACCAAAATCAAACACTGTTTTAGCCTCAAAACCAATGTCACGCATCAGTTGCATAACCAGGTAAGTAGTGGCATGGTGCCCGGTTCCAAAACTCATTTTGGGGGTAATAACAATTTCATGCTGCACACCTGTAAAAGGCGGGTGAAAAGCCGCCCTCACCCCTACAAAATCTTCTACCTGAACCGGCTCAAAATTGGATTCCCATACCGCATTCCAATTTTGTTTTTCAATGGTCGATTTTGAATATGTTAGATTATGCTTACCCAATATTTCATGGAGCGTATCTGCATCAAATATTTCGCCTGGTACATAAGCCTGCAGCGATCCTTCCAACTCCTCAAACCCATCATAACCTGCCGCGGCCAACTCGGCAATAATTTGCTCCCTGGCTAACTCATCTGTTACAGGAATCGAAATGCATTGGTATTGCGATGTCATGTTCCAATGAAAATGGAAAAGTCAAAAGTAGCCAGCGAACCAGCAACTTTTGACTTTCAACTTTTTAATTTTTAATTATCTTATTGTTCTCCTGCTTTGGCTTCTCCCTGGGGTTTTCCCTCGGGTCTGACTTCAGGTTTGGGCATCAGTACTTTGCGGCTGAGCTTGAATTTTCCTGTTTTAGGATCCAATCCTACCAGCTTCACTTTCACCATATCGCCTTCCTTAAACAGTCCGTCCATGCTTTCAAGGCGCTTCCAGCTGATCTCGCTGATGTGCAGCAGTCCTTGTTTGCCGGGCATGAATTCCACGAAAGCGCCGAATTCCTTGATGCCCTTTACAGGTCCTTCGTACACATCGCCTACCTCTGGTACGGCAGTGATACCTTTCACCCAGGCTACTGCTTTGTCCAGCCCGCTCTTCTCCGGAGAGAAAATGCTCACTTCACCGGTATTACCCACTTCTTCAATATTGATGGTAGTACCTGTTTCGCGCTGGATTTCCTGTATCACTTTACCACCGGGTCCGATTACAGCGCCGATGAATTCTTTATCGATAACCAGTTTCACCATACGCGGTGCGTGTGGTTTCACATCGGGTCTTGCAGCAGGAATACAATCGTACATCGCCTCAAGGATGTGAAGGCGGCCTTTGCGGGCCTGCTCCAGCGCTTCGCGCATTACTTCCATGCTCAGACCATCTACTTTGATGTCCATCTGTACGCCGCAGATACCATCGCGCGTACCGGTTACTTTGAAGTCCATATCACCCAGGTGATCTTCATCACCCAGGATATCGGTAAGGATAGCGTATTTGCCATCGTTGCGTGTGATCAATCCCATGGCTACCCCGCTCACGTGCTTGGGAACAGGTACGCCGGCATCCATCAGCGCCAGTGAACCGGCACAAACAGTAGCCATAGAGGAAGAACCATTACTTTCCAGGATATCGCTCACCACGCGTACGGTGTAAGCATAATCACCGGTAGGTATCATTTGCTTCAGCGAGCGCATGGCCAGGTTACCGTGGCCCACTTCGCGGCGGCTTTGTCCGCGCATCATTTTCACTTCCCCTGTGCTGAAGGGCGGAAAATTATAGTGCAGGTAGAACTTGGAATCTACCGATTTAGCAGCGCTTTCTACAAGCAGATCGTCCAAAGCGGTACCGAAAGTAACTGTTGTAAGTGATTGCGTTTCACCCCTTGTGAATAAAGAAGAGCCGTGCGGTGTGGGCAGCGTGTCTACTTCCATGGCCAGGGGTCGTACTTGGTCGAGCTGTCGTCCGTCGAGCCTGATGCGGTCATCGAGGATCATGTTACGAACCACTTCCCACTTCAGGTCTTCGTAATATTTCTTGGCCAGTTTCTTTTGCAGGTCGGTAACTTCCTCACCCAGGCTGGCCAGCAATTCTTCTTTCACCAGCGCATAAGCATCTGTACGCTCGTGCTTGCTGGAACCTTTGCGGGATATCTGGTATACTTTTTCTTTGGCGAAGGCGGTCACTTTTTCTTTCAAAGCCTCGTCTTCTTCGGGCTTTGTATAATCGCGCTTGGAAGTAATACCTTTTTTCGCTTTCAGTTCTTCCTGTGCTTTGATGTGTACGCGGATGGCATCGTGCGCCAGTTCCAGCGCTTTTACCAGGTCGGCCTCAGAACATTCTTTGGCTTCTCCTTCCACCATCATCAGGTTCTTTTCAGTGGCAGCGATCACAAATTCCAGGTCTGACTGCTCCAACTGACTGCGGGTGGGGTTCACAATAAATTCTCCGTTAAGGCGGCTGATACGCACTTCACTGATGATCTCTTTGATGGGAATATCTGAAACGGCTAATGCTGCTGATGCAGCCAGGCAGGCCAATGAATCGGGCATAATCTCAGGATCGCTGGACACCAGGGTCACGAGTACCTGTACATCGCAAAAATAATCTTCGGGGAAAAGCGGACGCAGCGCGCGGTCTATCAGGCGGCTGGTCAATATTTCGTAATCGTTCAGTCTGGCTTCACGTTTGAAGAAAGAGCCCGGTATACGGCCGGCTGAAGCAAATTTTTCCTGGTAATCAACACTCAGGGGGAAGAAGTCTTGCCCTTCTCTGGGCTCCTTGTTGGCTACAACAGTAGCCAGGATGATACAATTGCCCTGGCGAACGGTTACAGCACCGTCGGCCTGGCGGGCCAGTTTGCCGGTTTCGATGAGCACCTCGCGGTTGCCTCCCAGGTCGAAACGCACACTGATTGGTTGTGATAACATAATGGTGTTTTGTTAAGGAATGAAGTCTTATCAACGGGAGACCGATAAAAATAACTATTCCCAACCGCTTTAAAGACCAGTTGGGAATAGCCGATTTATCATGACTGAAAAATTATTTTCTCAGACCTAATTTCTCGATGAGCGCACGGTAACCCTGCAGGTTGTGCTTTTGCATGTATCCAAGCAACCGCTTACGCTGACCTACCATTTGCATCAGGCCACGTTGTGTGGAATGGTCTTTTTTGTTAGCTTGCAGATGATTGGAAATTTCAGTGATTCGTTCGGTCAGCAAAGCCACCTGTCCTTCAATAGAACCTGTATTGGTTGCTTTTCCACCGTACTCAGCAAAAATGCTTGCTTTTTTTTCTTTGGTTAAATAAGGCATCTCAAAATGTTTAAATAAGACTCCGAATGGTTTCTTTTCTTTTTTTATCGGCGGCAAAGTTAGGAAGAATAATGCAAAATGGAGAATTTATGGCAGTATTTTTAGATACAAAAGGAAAATTGTTTATTTGTAACCTGCTATATCATTCTATTTAATTCATTTTCAGACGATTCCTTATGTTTGGCGTTACCATATTAGGCAATAATTCGGCTCTTCCAGCCTATGAAAGGCACCCTACCGCACAGGTGGTAACATTGAACGAGCAATTGTTCCTGATTGACTGCGGCGAAGGTACCCAAATGCAGTTGGCCAGGTATAAGGTCAAGCGGGGCAAAATCAACCATATATTCATTTCGCACCTGCATGGCGACCATTATTTTGGCCTGCTCGGGCTCATCACCAGTATGGGTTTGCTGGGCAGGGAGCAGGACCTGCACATTTATGCGCCCCCTCCCCTGAAAGACATCATCCATCTGCAATTGGAAGCGGCTTCTACCGCATTGCCTTTCACGCTGCATTTTCATCCGCTGGAAAAAGAAGGAGTGCTGATCGATCATCCCAAATTTTCAGTTTCCTGTTTTGCTACCCGTCATCGTATACCTTGTTGGGGTTTTATCATACGCGAGAAAAAGAAACCGCGCAAGATCGATAAGGATAAAATAACGGCTTATCAAATTCCCGCTGCGTATTATGAAAGGCTGAAAGAAGGGCTCGATTATGAAACGAGATCAGGAGAGATCATCAAAAATGAATGGGTAACCCGGCCGGGTATTCCTCCAAAAAGTTATGCGTTCTGCGCAGATACCATTTACGATGAATCGATTGCCGATAAAACAAAAGATGTAAGCCTGCTTTACCACGAGACTACTTACCTGAAAGACCTGGAAGAAAGAGCGGCTGCACGTTACCACTCCACTACCCTGCAAGCCGCAGCCATTGCCCAAAAGGCCAATGCAAGCAAGCTGCTGATTGGTCATTTCAGCAGTAAATATGAAACCCTGGAAACGTTTTTAGAAGAAACCATACAGGCATTTCCGAATACACAGTTGGCGATTGAGGGAGTAACTTATTATGTCTGATTTCTGATTTGATCATTTCTGATTTAAGCTGAACAAATCGTACAATCAAATCTGAAATCAGAAATTCTCCTTCACGAGCCAGACGTAAAACGCCGCAAACTCTTGTCTCCAGTATTTTTCATTATGCTGTCCAAGCGGGTTCACTACATTTCGAATAACATAGCGTTGTTTTTTCTGGAGGATATCCGATGCTTTCTGCATATCGCTGACCATGGTAGCACTTTCTTTGGCACCTGCATAAAAATAGAATTTAGGCATGGTGGGTGTGCTGAAATTTTCCAGATCGCTATAGATGGCCGGAGCGGTCCATAAAGCAGGTGAGAATACGCCGGCGCCCCCAAATACCGAAGGATACTGCATCACCGCATACAGGCTGATCAATCCACCCATGCTGCTGCCAGCTATAAAATTATGTTCAGATGCTTTCTGGGTTCTGTATTTGCTGTCGATATAAGGCTTCAATGTATGCGCAAGAAAATCTACATAGCGCTTACCCTCCCCCGTTCCGAACTTATCATTGTCGTAGGGATTGTATTCGGTCATGCGTTTCGTGCCGCCATGATCAATACCTACTACAATACACTCTTTTCCTAACTGTTGCTGCAAAGTGTCGAGACATTCATCTACGCCCCATTCACCAAAAGCGGCCGTTTGTTCATTGAACAGGTTTTGTCCGTCCTGCATATAAAGCACGGGGTAAGTTTTAGCAGCAGTCGCGTAGCCTTTGGGCAGGTATACCCAAACACGTCTTTTTCTATCCAACTGCGGTATGCTGAAAGCGGTGTCGAGTATGCGCACCTGCGGACTCGCCGTGAATGGTTTGGGTCTTTCCGGGTAATCATCTTTCCATCCGGCAACGGTAATTTCCAGCGTCACATCATTATTGACCTCTACAATCCTGTCGCTGATATCGCGTCCGTCGGCTGCGCATTCTACTTTATCGAAACTGCCGCGGGTGCACTTGAATGCATAAGTACCGGCAGCAACATCTTTCATAACAATGCTCTTTCTACCACCAGCATAAGGTTTCAACTTATAGTTTTCATCCTTGGGATTCCATGCGTTGAAATTACCCGCGATATAAATATCCTCCTGCTGGCGGGTGGCAACGGTATTGACAATTAATCGAACAGTATATTGGGCGTGCACTTGAGCGCCCACAAGTGTCATGGCAAAGAACAACCATTTTTTCATCCGTAATCGTTTACTTTAGTCCAGTATCTCTACGTCTTTGGGATATTTGCCCTTATTGAAAACAAAGAGGTTATCGGCCAGGTTAGCTGAAGTGTTGATCTTGGTGAAGCTCACTTGTAAGGTATTATTACTTTTATCCAGGATCACTGCTTTTGTAATGAGGCTCTTTGCTTTGTCCACATATACGGTTACTTTCTGGAAGTTTTTCCTGGCATCGAGGGGCCGCAATTCAATAACATGAAAGTTGCCCTGAGCAGGCAGCAGTTTGTATGAAAAATCTTTATCGTAAGCGCCGGATAATATTTTCTGAGGAGTCAATGTTTGTCCGGGTTCCTCTGCTGCGGCTACTGTAACGGTCTTATTACCATCATAGTTATATGTTTTGGCGCCATCGCAGATCACTTCCATCCTTCCTTGCCTGAGCAGGTATTTTTGTCCCTTTACAGAAATTTGTCCTGTTTTGGTACCATTATCTTTTCCTTTACTGGTTAACTGGCGTATAGAAAAAGTAGTAACAATGCTTTTCAGGCTCCTCACTTTGGCGCTGACAGCATCGAGTACTTTTTTAGCGGCGGGGTCGTTCTGTGCAAATGACTGGCTGATAACAAATACCAAACTCAACAGGAAAAGACAATATTTCTTCATGCTATGCTTCAATTAATGGGCGCAAATATACAATTTCCCCATTGGAAGGATGGTTTGGGTAAAAAGAAGTTTACATCAATCGGTGAACAGTGGATGATTGTCAGTGAAAAGGGCTTATATCAATGAATCAAGGAATTCCTGCAATTCCACATCGGTTTTGAACAATACTTCGCGGGCTTTGCTTCCCTGGTTGGGGCCTACCACACCGGCGGCCTCCAACTGGTCCATGAGCCGGCCGGCCCGGTTATAGCCCAGTTTCATGCGGCGTTGTATGAGCGAAGTAGATCCTACCTGGTTTTGCACAATCAGCCGCGCTGCATCTTCGAACAGCGGGTCGCGGTCGTTGACATCAAAGTCTTTTCCTTCCAGGTCTTTTTCATCAATATATTCTGGTAACAGGAAAGCATGTGGATACCCTTTTTGTTCTCCAATGAACTCACAAATATGCTCTACCTCAGGCGTATCAACGAACGCGCATTGCAAACGTGTGATCTCTCCGTTGTAGCTGACCAGCATATCACCTTTACCAATCAATTGCTCAGCACCTCCTGCATCGAGGATCGTACGGCTATCGATTTTGCTCGATACTTTAAAAGCAATTCGCGCGGGGAAGTTGGCCTTGATAGTACCCGTAATAATATTCACGGAAGGTCTTTGCGTGGCGATGATCAGGTGTATACCTACTGCACGCGCCAACTGCGCCAGGCGAGCGATCGGCATTTCTACTTCCTTGCCAGCCGTCATGATCAGATCGGCAAACTCATCCACTACCAACACAATGAAAGGTAAATACTGATGGCCTTTTTCGGGATTAAGCCGGCGGGCCTGGAATTTATCGTTGTACTCCCTGATGTTCCGGCAGCCTGCTTCTTTTAACAGATCGTAACGGTTATCCATTTCAATGCAAAGTGCATTGAGGGTGTTGATCACTTTCTTGGTATCTGTGATAATGGATTCGTCTTCTCCGGGCAATTTGGCCAGGAAATGTTTCTCGATGGTCCTGTACAGGCTCAACTCCACTTTCTTGGGGTCTACCAGCACGAACTTCAATTGTGAAGGATGTTTCTTATAGAGCAATGAAACCAGTATGGCATTGAGACCAACCGATTTACCTTGTCCCGTTGCACCAGCCATGAGCAGGTGGGGCATACTGGCCAGGTCTACGATGAAGAGATCATTGTCGATCTTTTTACCGATGGCAATGGGCAGTGAAAATGAGCTGGACTGGAACTTATCACTGGCCAGCAATGTCTTCATGCTGACCACCGTTTTGCGAACATTGGGTACTTCAATACCGATGGTTCCTTTACCCGGTATGGGTGCGATGATGCGGATACCCAGTGCAGCAAGACTCAATGCAATGTCATCTTCCAGGTTCTTGATCCGGCTGATGCGTACGCCGGGAGCCGGAACGATCTCATACAAAGTAACGGTAGGGCCTACTGTAGCTGCTATGCGTTGGATGGCGATATCGTAATTCTTGAGTGTAGCGATGATCTGGTTCTTATTGGTTTCCAACTCTGCGGGGTCGTGTACGATCTTTTCACTGCCATGTGTTTCCAACAATTCAAGTGAAGGAAATTTATACCCTTTCAGATCAAAGGTGGCGTCGTATTTCGTGCCCAGTTTGCCCGGCGTTTCACTGATCGTCTCTCCGGATGCTTCGGGGGTTTCTTTGATCTCCAATTCTAATCCATCGTCTTCGGTTTCTTCTTCCTCTTCATAGACTTCTTCTTCCGATGCTTCCTCCTCATACTCCTCTTCCTCCATTGACACTGCCGCTTCCTCCGGCATATCTACCAAACCTTCTTTTTCCAACACTTCAAATTCGTTCATCGGATTGTGGCTTTCCTGCGGCATGATCACTACAACGCCCTTCCCTTCTGCTTTCAACCGGTTATTGCTCAATGGCGATTCTTCGCCTGTATGATCTTCTTCATCATTCCATTCTTTTAAAAACATTGCTTCACCGGCTGTTTCACCTGCATGAATATCCGGGTCCACAGTGAGGGCAGCCGGTTTGCGTTTCCATTCGGGAATACGGAAAGTTGGATTGAACCGCCAGATAAAATAGCTGAATAAGGCCAACAGCAGCAAAAAACCTGTACCTACATTACCTATCCATTTGATAAACCATTCATTCAATAGTTCTCCCACAGCGCCTCCCCAGGAGAAGCTGCTGTTTCTCGCTACAAATGCAAAGCCCATACTCAATACCAGTAAACCTGCGAGTACATATTTGAGGTTGCGTACCAGGTTGAATATTTTTTTTCCGAACAGGAGATTAACACCCAACACAAAGAAGAAAGTACAAAAGAGATAGGATGCCAGTCCGAATCCTTTGTAAAAAAGCAGGTGCGCTACATAAGCCCCTAATACACCCAAGAGGTTGCTGACGTGCACATCATCCGTAGCAAAAATTTTAATACCGAAACGGTATACTTTATCCTGGTCTTCCTGCCAGGTGAAAAGATAGGAAGTGAATGCTACGAAAAGAAAGACTGTAAGCAAGAGGCTCACCGCTCCAATGATCTTGGCAGTACGTTCATCTTTCACCACTTCGGTAACAGTTACCTGTGTTTCCTTATCTGGAGTTAGTTGCTCCGGGCTGGGCGGTGATGGCGTTTTCTTTTTTAAGCGGTTTGCCATGAAAACAAATATAAGCTAACGGCCAAAGTCCCGAAACGGATGCAGCCTTATGTGCAAAACTGGTGAACCGGTTTTCAGTTTTCCACTTTATGCGCTTTTTGAAAGCCCAGCGCCAGGAAAACCCAGGCGGCGACGAATGCGAGTCCGCCGAGAGGTGTTATCGCCCCTATCCATTTCATTCCTGTTATTCCTGCGGCATCGAGCCAGGTCATAACATACAGTGATCCGCTGAAGAGAATGATACCTGTTATGAATAAACGGCCCGCGGTATGGAAGTGAGGTTGCGGGTTTTGTTTGATACACAGCGCTGTCAGTGCCAAAGCAAAAACATGATAAAACTGGTAGCGTACACCCGTTTCATACGCATTGAGCATTTGTTCTGTTACTATTGCTTTTAACGCATGGGCGCCGAAGGCGCCTAATGCTACGGCCAGGCAACCCAGCAAAGCCGCAGTAGTAAGAAAACCTTTATGCATAGATCCTCAGTATTTGAATAAATCCTTCTTCAGATATGTCTGAACCTTGCAGGTGACCTTTTGCACGGTTATAAAAAGACCTGCGCTCGGCCAGTTTATTCTCCAGGAACCGGCTCAGTTCCTTATCAGATAAGGAAGCGATCAATGGGCGATGCGTTTTTTCCGGTAGCAATCTTTGCACCAGCACATCAACAGGCTCATCGATCCAGATGGTTATGCCCTGTTTGTTCATCCAATCCATATTATCATTGAAGCAGGGTGTTCCTCCGCCTGTAGACAATACAAAGCTTTTTTTCTCACCAAACCAGCGCAATATTTTCGATTCGGTCTTGCGGAAATGATCTTCCCCTTCTTCGGCAAACATTTCGGAAATGGTTTTCTCTTCATGTGCCTCTATCATCTGGTCAAGGTCGTAGCCACCGACTTTCAGTTTCTTCGACAATCGTTTTGTCCAGTAAGTTTTTCCTGTACCCATCAATCCTAACAAGAATATTTTCATTGGTTCATTTATTATACTCCGTATTATTTGAATGCGTTCAGTCCGGTTATATCCATACCGGTAATCAGCAAATGTACGTCGTGCGTGCCTTCATACGTGATTACACTTTCTATATTCATCATGTGCCGCATGATACTGTATTCGCCGGTAATGCCCATTCCCCCCAATACCTGCCGGGCTTCGCGGGCGATATCGGCAGCAATTTCGCAACTGTTGCGTTTGGCCATACTTACCTGCTGGGGAGTGGCTTTCCCTTCATTCATCAATACACCGAGGCGCCATACCAGTAGTTGTGCTTTGGTAATTTCGGTAATCATTTCGGCCAGTTTTTTCTGCTGTAACTGGAATCCGGCGATGGGCCTGTCGAACTGCACCCGTTCTTTGCCATAACGCAATGCGGTATCATAACAGTCCATGGCGGCTCCCAATGCTCCCCATGCAATGCCATAACGGGCTTTGGTGAGGCAACTGAGCGGTGCTTTCAATCCTTTTGCACCCGGTAATATGTTTTCTTTCGGAACCTTTACATGGTCGAACACCAATTCGCCGGTAGCGCTGGCCCGCAGGCTCCACTTGCCATGCGTGGTGGGCGTGCTGAACCCTTCCATGCCTCTTTCTACGATCACACCCTGTATTTCTCCGGCTTCGTTCCTGGCCCATACCACAGCTACCTGGGCAAAAGGCGCGTTACTGATCCACATTTTGGCGCCATTCAGTATAACGTGGTCTCCGGCCTCCTTAAAATGTGTCGTCATGCTGGAGGGGTCGCTGCCATGATTGGGTTCTGTTAACCCAAAGCAACCCAACCATTCTCCGCTGGCCAGCCTGGGCAGGTATTTTTTCTTCTGTGCCTCACTGCCATAAGCGTAGATCGGGAACATCACCAGGCTTCCCTGTACGCTGGCCGTACTCCGCACACCGCTGTCTCCGCGTTCCAGCTCCTGCATCATCAAACCATAACTGATATAGTCCAATCCGCCACCGCCATACTCCACGGGAATAGTTGGACCGAAACAGCCCAGCTCCCCCATTTGCTTTACGATCTGCAAAGGGAATTCGGCGCGCTGGGCATACTCTTCGATGATGGGAGATATTTCTTTCCTGACATAAGTGCGTACCGCTTCGCGTATGTGTTTGTGTTCATCGGTAAGCAGATCGTCTACCGCGTAATAATCGGGCGATTGGAACAGATCGGTTCTGGCAGCCATATCGTTATTGGTTTGCGTTCTGGTTGCAACCTAACAAAAATAAATTATCTTGACCGCAAATGTGGAAACAGATTACCCGACACCTGAGCTTTTATGTGCTTATTGCCATCATTGCCGGCATATTACTGGGGCATTATGCCCCTGCTACCGCAGTTAAAATGGAAATTATCGGCAAATCCTTTGTCGATATTATCAAATTGTTCATCGCACCCATTATTTTCCTTACCATTGTACAAGGCATCAGTGGTATGGGCAGCCTGAAAAAAGTAGGGCGTATCGGCATCAAATCGCTGGTGTATTTTGAAGTGGTAACTACCTTAGCCCTGGCCATCGGGATTGCAGTAGCGCTCCTGATCAAACCGGGATTGCTCGATAAAACAGGGTTGCCCCTGCAGGATGCTTCCAAATATACCGGCGCCAGATCTTCCCATTTCAGTTGGATTGGCTTTTTTCAGTCGAACATCACTTTACAAGTTCTGCTGGCAGCCATTGTTACGGGTATTGTACTCAATTATTCGCGGTACCGGCCTGCCGCTCTCCGATTGTTTCAAACCTTATCGCGATACGTTTTCGGCGCCCTCAAATATGTCATGTACCTCGCGCCACTCGGCGCTTTCGGAGGTATGGCATTTACCATTGGTAAATTTGGTTTGAGCACATTGATGCCCCTCATGAAACTGATGGCTTGTGTTTACCTGACCATGTTTTTGTTTGTAGCATTGGTATTGGGCGGCATCATGCGTTATTTTAAATTCAATATCTGGTCATTCCTTTCGTCCATCAAAGAAGAATTGTTGCTCGTGTTGGGCACTTCATCTTCCGAAGCTGCGTTGCCTTCCATCATGCGTAAACTGGAAGATATGGGATGCAGCAAGCCTGTAGTAGGATTGGTGATACCAACAGGCTATTCCTTCAACCTCGACGGCACTTCCATTTACCTGTCCATGTCTGTTATTTTTTTGGCGCAGTTGTATAATGTGCACCTCAGTACCACTGAATTAATCATGATATTATTATTGCTGATGCTGACTTCCAAAGGCGCGGCCGGCGTTACCGGCAGTGGTTTTATTGTGCTTGCATCTACCTTAACGGCTGTTCACCGGATACCATTAGAAGGGTTGGCTTTTTTATTGGGTATCGACAAGTTTATGAGCGAGGCCAGGGCCATCACCAATATCATTGGAAACGGAGTGGCTACGCTTGTGATTGCGAAAACCGAAAAGGAATTCGTTTCAATGGAATAATTTCCTTACTTCCAATTGATCACTTTGAAAACAATGCTGCGGTAATTGTTCTTCTCATACATCACCCCTACTTCATTCCTGTTGAGTTTTACCAGGTCTGAATAAGCTGTATAAGCATCATGAGGGGCATCCTCTTTTTTGTCTACCAGGAAACTTTTAGCCCAGCTATGCCCTTCGTCATAACTGATGCGCAGTAGCAGGTTATTTCTTTCTTTGGTATCAGCCGGATTGCAGAATGCCAGCACATTTTTTCCTTTATACCTGCCGATGTTGAGCAGGCTCGCTTCACAAACAGGATCGGGCAGGTTGGGATCGAAATACGTGGTATCCCAGGAAGCACCCCCATCACTGCTGACAGAAACAATCCGTTCGCGAACATCTCCTTTTTGGTTGCGGCTGTTCATCATCAATTTTCCTCCGGCCAGTTCTGCTGCCATCGATTCATTGCTGCCAGGCAACCGCAGGCTGTTACCCAATTGAAAAGTTTTGCCGTGATCATCTGTATAGTAACCGTGCGCAAAGTATTCGTTACCGTCTTTGCCTGGCGAACCCGCAGTATGATTGGCCGGGACAAAGATGCGCCCTTTGTAAGGTCCTTCTGTAAACTGCATGGCATGTCCGGGTGTATTGGCATAATAACGCCAGTCTTCTTTAAAGTGATATGCCGTATCTACATCCGGCTTGTTGGGCCTGTGCACCTGTGCAGTGATCTTCACCGGCCTTGACCAGGTAAGTCCATCATCGACCGATGTTTTATAAATGCATTGTTTGATCCCCTTGCCTTCTTTGATTTCTTTTTCACTGGCATTGCCGGTGTTCATAAAAAGAAAGACCCTGCCATTAGGATAAACCGGATCACTCATATCTACTACCGGCGCCGGGCCACCTATCTGGAAAGATCCGTTGTCTGCAATGACACTGAGTGGCGACCAGCTTTTGCCATCATCGGTGCTTCTTTTCATTACGACATCTACATTGCCGTAGTCTGCTGCGTTATTGATCCTTCCTTCGCAGAAAGCAAGCAATATTCCATCCTTCAAACGAACGATGGCCGGTATGCGAAAGCTTTTATATCCTTCGGTACCTGATTGAAAAATGGGGATTTCTGTTGATTGCGCATAAGTATCAACAGCAAAACATAACAAGGCAAAGCATATTGCCAGGTTTATTTTTCTCATAGCATTGGGGGGTTGGGGAAATTTCCGAACGATAATATTAAGTAAAAAACCAACTCCTTGTATACCCAATCCTGTCAGTAATGGTTTATTTTCGTTGAAACGCGCAATGGTATGCCCGATACTTTCGACCTCACCCCGGAATTCGCCCGCCAGGCTGACCAGCAAGATCCTTTACAACATTTCAAACAGGCATTTCATTTTCCCCGGCACCAGGACAGGGACGTGATTTATTTCTGCGGTAATTCATTGGGTTTGCAACCCAAAAATGTAGCAGCAGCTATGCAGACCGAACTGGACACCTGGCGGAAAATGGCTGTGGGCGGCTATTTCAGCGGTCCCAATCCCTGGTTGTATTACCAGCATTATGTGCAATCTTCACTGGTAAGACTGATGGGTTGTCATGAAAACGAAGTGACTGTCATGAATACACTCACTGTTAATCTGCATTTATTGATGCTGAGTTTTTACCGCCCTACTGCAAGAAGGTACAAGATCATCATGGAAGCAGGCGCTTTTCCATCCGATCAATATGCAATAGAAACATTGGTGCGTCATTTCAATCTTGATCCTACTGATGCGATCATTGAAATCAATCCGAGGGAAGGCGAAAAAACATTGCGCACTGATGATATTGTTCAGACCATCCACAACACCGGCGCCGAACTGGCGATGGTACTCTTTGGCGGCATCCATTATTATACCGGTCAGTTACTCGATCTGCCCGCCATTACCGCCGCCGCACACGCTGCCGGTGCTGTTGCGGGCTTCGACCTGGCACATGTAGCAGGCAATGTGCCTATGCAATTACACACATGGGGCGTTGATTTTGCAGCGTGGTGCAGTTATAAGTATCTCAATGCAGGTCCGGGTGCAGTAGGCGGCGCTTATATCCATGAAAAACACGCACAAAATATCCATACACCCCGTTTGGGTGGTTGGTGGGGAAATGATGAAAAGACACGCTTCAAAATGGAAAAAGGTTTCATACCCAAGCAGGATGCAGGCGGATGGAATATCAGCACGGCGCAGGTATTCAATACGGTTGCACTGAAAGCTTCGTTGGAATTGTTTGACGAAGCGGGAATGGACCGGTTACGTACCAAAAGCATCCGCCTCACTGCTTACCTCGAATACCTCCTGCATCAATTACCCCAACTGAATTTTGAGATACTCACTCCTGCAGATGTCAACAGCCGCGGAGCACAACTGTCTCTCTTTTTCAGGGAGAAGGGAAAAGAAATTCACCAGCGTATGATCGACAACGGCATTACGGTAGATTACCGCGAACCAGGCGTTATACGCGTAGCGCCTGCGCCATTGTATTGCAGCTTTGAAGACGTGTACCGCTTTTACACGATCTTAAGAGATCATTTTAATTGACTATTTTCTGCAACGTCGCTATCAGTTGGTTATCAATCTGCGCCGATCGACAAAATTCAATTTTAAGCGTATCTTTAGTTCACACAATGCTGCTGCTATGACCAAGCATCATTTCTCTTACCTGGCACTCGGCGATTCTTACACCATTGGCGAATCGGTTCCCCTGCATGAATCATTTCCTTACCAGGCAGTGCAGTTGTTGCGCAAGGCCGGCTTGCATTTCAGTGCACCTGAAATAATAGCCCAAACCGGATGGACCAGCGGAGAACTGGCCGAACACATCTTGCATACAAAGCTGCTCGAGCAATATGATTTTGTTAGCCTGCTCATAGGCGTCAATAACCAGTACCGCGGACTTCCCGCCGAAGATTTTGAAAACGACCTGGGCTTCCTGCTGAAAAAAGCGAAACACCTGACCGGCGGCCACGACGAACGTGTAATGCTGCTATCTATTCCCGATTGGGGCGTTACGCCTTTTGCATCAAACCGTGACAGGGAGCTGATCTCGACAGAGATTGATCATTTCAATGCTGTATGCACAAAAGCGGCGGCGCAATTCCATGTACAGTATATTGACATTACTGCCGGCAGCAGAAAAGCAAAAAGCGACACCAGTTTATTGGCCGCGGACCAGTTGCATTATTCAGCAAAAGAACACGCTGTTTGGGCAGAGAAAGTAGCGAATGCCATCAGGCAAGTGATACTCCATCGCTGATCATCACAACTCACTGTTGTTTTACTTCTAGCTTTGGAAAAAGAGCCATTAATTGCGTGGCAATGGCCAGCACCACCAATAAATATAATCCCGCTCTCTTTTCAGGGCACTCACCCAGCAGGCAGGTTGACAGAATAATGTAATTACGGATAGACCAGGCCAGGTTGATGGCGCAGACAAACACATTGGTTCGTTTGGCCCATAAACGGGGTATCACAAACAGGAACGCAGCGATTGCCGATATGACAATATTGAACAGTCCGGGTTTACCGAAATTGGTGCCTACAGCAGATAAACCTGTAATGGTAATTTGCCGGCTGGCTATATAAGTCCAGGGGAAAAAACACACGACGATCAATAAAACAGCAGCTACCAGCCCTGCCTGTTGCGAATACTTCATGCGCCAAACCTAACCCTTTTTCATTAATAACTTTCTATTAAGTCTATCCGGACTATGGGAAATGCAGCGAAACTTAGTAAATTGCTGGGAACCTAACTATTTTGTCCATGAACGTCGTTACACTGCACTTCCCTAGTGTTTTTGAGACCGCATTCGGTAATATGGAAAATACCGCCAAAGACCTGCTGAACGGTATCAAAGTAAAGAAAGACAATGCCTGGTATATGGTAGGCAATCTCGCCAGGCACAATGGCATTAACCCTTCGCGCGTTACGAATGCCACGCCGGCGGAAGAAGATTTCGACATTCTCTTCCGCGCTGCCCTGGTTAATCTTGCGCCACGGTTACAGCAACCCATAACGGTTACCATCGGCTTCCCGTTTTCCACCTACCATGCATTCAAGCAGATGGCCGAGCAATACCTTTCTAAAAGGCATTTCATGGTAGAGTATGATTCGCACACTTTCAACGTAAAAGGACAAGTGAAGCGGGAGGTGTTTGATATTGAGAAGTTTGAAGTCATCCCGGAGATCGTGGGCGGTATCATAGGATTGAAGCACATCGTAACCAATCCTGTTCCGCAAAATTTCATGGTACTCAGTTTTGGTTTTGGAACGTTGGAAGGTATTATGGTTTCAGATGCCAGCCTCGTCCACCGAACTGCTTTCAGTACGCATGGCTTACGTTATGCCATTCACAACCTTACGCAGGAGTTGAATAAGAAGTATTACCTCGAACTCAAAAATGAGCACCAGTTGGATGATGTGTTTATGAAAGGGTCCATCTTTGCCAACCGTAGGCGGGTTGATATTACCGAAACACGTAAAGAACTGCTGCAGCAATACTATCAAAAAGTGGTATCTCCTTCCATGCGGGCTTATTTCACCGACCGCGACCTGGAGCTCTGCGAAAAAATATACATATTGGGTGGCGGCGCTCATTACGCAGAACTGGTTCAGCTTGTTGAAGATGAATTCAAAGACCTCATGCCCATTGAAGTAGTGGCACAACCGGAACGGGTTGCCAGTGTTGGTTACCTGTATAATTCATTGCGGTTGTCGGATAATTATCCCAACCGTTGTGCAGGCATTGACCTTGGAAATGCATTTTCTGCGTTGTCTTTCTTTTCAGAAAACGTAACGAACCTCGACTTTAAAGCTTAACATGTGCTGAAGCTCCTTTCTTTGATACGTAAAAATGGGATCTGTTGTATTCCCAAAGGCGCCGTGGTGCATGGTGGCATTGATGTATCTGTTCCATTGTATGTGTATGGAACTATCTATGGCGAAGTGAAAGCCGGTGCACTGGTTTACCTGGGAAATACAGGATCCATTGTTGGAAATGTGCATGCAGCGCGACTGGTTGTGTACGGACAGATCCAGGGAGAAATTATGATCAGCGGGGAAGCGAAGATGATGAACAGTGCTAACATCATCGGCAACATCAGCGCGTCTCCGCTTGTTATTGATAAAGACGCCCGCATTGATGGGCAGGTGAATGCAATTCACCAATCTGCTGCGGATAATAATGATACCGCTCCTACTCAACCTCCCCGTTGGATCTAATCATTGTCTACCGCCCGGGGATTCGGCTTGAAGAATGAAGCCCTTCTTGGTGCCGGCACAATAGCATGTTCTCCTTTCACTGCTTTCCAGATCACTTCTGTGAACTCCCTGTCGGGCGCCCGGTCTTCTTTGGTGAAATCAAAAGTCTCGCTTTTCTTCTGCCATGCATTGACCACTTCGTTTTTTTCATTGATATCTGTCTGCAAGGGTTTTGCTGCGAAAGGTGTGAGATCGGGCGTTGCCGAGAAACAACGCCACATAGGTGTTGCGGCAGCATCGTACTGGCTCATGGGCGGAATACCTAAAATCAGTTCAATGGTGCGCAGCATCGAAGAAGTGGAATACATGGTATGATCTACAAAATGTCTTTTTACAAATCCGCCCATCACATAGGCAGTACTTCTGTGTGCATCCACATGATCGGGGCCATCTTGAGCATCGTCTTCCAGAACAAAAACGGCGGACTCTTTCCACACGGGGCTTTTGCTGAGGTACTCGATGAACATACCTATGGCCAGGTCGTTATCGGCAACATGGGCAAAAGGCGTAGGTCGTCCTTTGCTCAATCCTTCTGTATGGTCATTGATGATGCGAAGCGTGCTTAGCTGTGGCAGCGCATGGTTGGCCACCAGCGAATCGAATTCCCTTTTCCACTGACCTACCCGTGTGGTATCACGTACGCGCTGGTCCCAACTGGTATAATACGGACAGAAATGATCTTTCAACACCGGTATATTGGGCTTGTAATCATCTGCAAATTCACCGTAGGTACGATAGCTTACGCCCGCTCTTTTGCAATGATCCCAGATAAACCCTTTTTTGTTATTGGCAATGGCCCTGTTGCCTTCCGCATCGTAATCACCGCCTCTGCCGCCATAACTGGTTACCCATGTTTTTTCCAGGTAATCGGTAGCATAAGCGCCCATGCTCCAGTTATGACCATCGGCACTCACTTCACCATCAACATAAAAATTATCGAGCAATACAAATTCCCTTGACAATGCATGCAGGTTGGGCGTTACTTTTTCTCCAAACAAACAAAGACTGGTATCGCCATTGCCTTCCGGCATATCGCCCAATACCTGGTCGTAAGTCCTGTTTTCTTTGATGATGTAGAATACATATTTAATAGGCGACGCATCTCCTACTCTTCTGGGTATGGGGTTGCCTTCCACGCCTTCGCTTATCTTTTCCTTTTCTTTGGTATAAGGTGTATTGCGATATACCACCTGTGAGTAAATGCTTAACTGTTTTGCATCGGGAACCGGAATAATGCTGAGGGTTCCTTTGAAGAGCCCGCCGATGTATTGTACTTCTGCCGGTTTATTGGGATCACCTTTTTGAAAACTTAAATGCACTTTTTTGTTCACCGGGTTGGGACCATACGGATTGGCCATGGAAGTGAATCCTTTTCCGTTAGTAACCCATATATTTTTGCCAATGGTTCTTACACAGGAAGGATACCAGCCCACCGGTATAAAACCTTTTGAATGACTGCTACCGGGCGTTGATACATCGAAAACAGACAAACAGTTATTGTCTGCATTGGCGATGTACAATGTTTTTTCATCCGGACTCAACGCTACTCCATTGGTAGTAGAACCATTGGGCGCATCGGGGCATAAAGCGGCATTCAGCGTTTCCAATATTTTGTGGTTCCTGGTATCGATTACTGATACGCTGTTGTCGTTGGCGTTGGCTACATAGAGGTACTTGTCGTTTTTGGAAAGACAGATATCGTTCGGGTTACTGCCCACATTGATTGCTGCAATCAATTGACGAGAGCCGGTATGATAGGTCAGTAATTTGCCACAACCCCAGCAGGAAATATAGAGCTTGGTTTTATCGTGTGATAACAAACAGGTATAGGCTTCTCCGGGAAGCTTCAACTCTTGTATGACTTTCTTCGATTGAAGATCGATCACATACAGCGAGTTGTTATCTTTGGTTACGACATAAAGCAATTGGTCATCGATATCGATGCCGGCAGGTGATATTTTATTGGGCCATTTAGCGCCCAGGATGATACTGTCTTGCAACACCAGTTTTTGTTGGCGGATGGCATATTTCAGTATCCAGTTATCGTTACCGCCGGATGCATATAAGCATTTTTCATCAGCGCTGAATTTCAAACCCACCCACAATTTGGGTACCGTGATATTGTCCAGCACTTTACCTTGCTGCACATCGATCAACTGCAAAGTCTGGGTGCTTTGTCCGTTATTGGTTATTGCCATTAATTTTTTCGATGCGCTTACAGCGATGTTCAACGGCAGGTCGCCCACAGGCAGGCTTTTACCTGCCGGCGTAAGGCTCCATCCGTTGGGAAGCCCTACCCGCCCTGCTTCCAGGGTTTGCAATGATTGGGCCTTAATACAACTCGAAATACAAAGCACAGTCAATACCCATACTATCTTTTTCATATTACTGGTTTATAATGTTGCGATCATTTCTTCTGCGAAACCGAAAGACAAAGTCATTCCTGCACCCCCCAATCCATTCATGATATATACACCTTGCATGGGGTTCAGGAAAACATCGGTTTGTCCGTTCGTCATTTTCGGATATATGCCATTCCAGGTCTGTATCAATTTCCAATCATCGCATACTGCAAATAATTTGAGATAATGTATGATCATTTCGTTGATATGTGCCCTGTCGAACGGATCGAAGGTATGACCATATTCGTGAGAATCACCCACTGTCAATTCTCCTTTGTCGTTTTGAGAGATCATCACATGTATTCCATTTGCCACGTATTCCGACATCTCTGTCTCATACCTTTTCCTGAGCAATCCGAGTGAAGGAGCTACTTTGAAGCTGTTGTAATGGATCAGTGACAGACCTCCGCACAAAGAAGTACCCATACGCCATTGAGGGCTTCCCGGCACGAAACGCATCATCTGCAATTTGCATTTGGTAATCGGCAATGCTGAAAATGCTTCAGGGAAAAGGGTTTCAAAATCTGCGCCACTGCATATAAAAACAAGGTCTGACTCTAATATTTGCCCTTCTATATATACTTTCCCTGGGGTAATTGCATTCACCTGCTTTCCCCAAATAAATTCCACATCCAGGTATTCTTCAAGATAAGCAGGGATGGAAGCGATGGCTTCACGCGGATCTACAATGGTCTCTGTAGCACTGAACAAGCCGCCCTGTAATCCGTTCCCATTCACTCCTTTGAAACGTCGCATAATCGCATCCGTATCCAACAATTCAACCGGCCTGCCTGATGCTTTGAACGTATCATACAATTCCTGCAATACAACCCATTCATCTGCATGGTGTGCCAGGTGCAGGCTTCCGGCATCTTCATACCAGAGTCCGATACTGTCGGCCACTTCTTTCCATATTTCCCTGCTACGTACTGCCCGTTTGTATAGTGTACCCTCGGGTTGTCCCACCGGCCACAGCATTCCGAAATTGCGAATGGAAGCCCCCACAGCTTTCTGCGTTCTTTCTACTAATGTTACTTTGTATCCTTTCAATGAGAGTGCGCGTGCCGTTGCCAGTCCAACTATTCCCGCTCCCACAACAATGGCTGTCTTATTACTCATGCTCGTTCACGATGGTTTGATATTTTTTATTGAAATAAGCCAATGCCAGCAAAGTAAGTGCGATACCCATCACCGACAGTACCACTACCCCGTTGCTGTAAATGGCAGTCCATTTTAGTTTCAGGTTGAAAACTGCTTTTAACATGATCACTCCCACACTTCCCATATAACCGAATGAATCGGCCAGGTACATCAGAAAGCCTACGTTACCTGCACACTTAAAACTAGCGATCATCCGGTCAAATAAGATGCAGTTGAACGGAATATAACCTATATATAACCCAAGACCGGTCAGGGTCATCCACACGAAAGGCGAGAGATGGTTGGTAACGAACAACAGGGAGCTGGCTCCGGCCATGAAAAAGCCCAGTACCACAATCAGATGCGTAAGTACAAAAGCACGCCTGTTGTTTTGAATCAGCATCATGCAGCTGATCAATACCAATACCAATATGGTAGTAGGTACTTCTGTGGTGGTAAACACTTCGGGTTGGTTGCCGAAACCCAGTTCCTGCCACATATCGGCTGCGAAATTGTCGCGTATATCCCGGAAAATGGTAAGAAACACATAAACGATGATGAGCAGCACCAGTCCTGTTTTAAACTGGTTGAAAAACTGTTTTCGCTCTTCTTTATTCATGGGCAAACGCGCTACCCTGCTATTGGTATCATCGGCAGAAGGCGGTGGTATTTTTTCCAGCAGGAAAACCAACAGTATCATGGGTAACATAAACAACAATCCCGTTACAAAAGGTATCCAGTATTCGTTTATATTTCCATAGACCATCAGCCATTTGGCAATGGTTTTAACCAGGCCTGAAGAAAAAATAAAACTTACCGCCAGGGAAGCGCCTATGAAGTCTGTGGTTTTTCTTCCTTCCACAAAAGAAAACACAATGCCCCATATCATACCCAATGGAAATCCATTCAGGAAAAGACATACAATATTAAAAGGAGCCGGCAGCAAGGCAAACAAAAGCAAGGCCAGCCATGAAATACCAACCAGCAATAATATGGTTTTGCCCCTGCCTATTCTTTTAAGCTCTGCTATAAAGCGAATTCCATAAAACTTACTGGCCATATAACCCAGCACCTGGCAAATGACCAGGGCATCTTTATAATGCAAGCCCAGCACATTCTTTTCATGTTCAAACGTGCCTACTGTAAAAGGCTTTCTGAACGCATATACAGCAGCATAAGTGAGGAAGGTTATAACAGCTGCATACAGGGCAACCCACTTTTTTCGTTTCGTTTCCAATACCTATTGAATTTTAGCAACCAGTTCCTGCATAGAATCGATGATATAGTCGGGCTTATAAGGCATCAATGCCTCGCGTGCGTAAGCGCCGGTAGTAACAGCCACTACGAGCCCGCAGTTTGCATTCCGTCCTTCCTGGATATCCACTTCCGTATCTCCCACTTTCACTACACGTGCCGGATCGGTAATGCCCGTTTGTTGCATCAGGCTTTGAATCATATAAGGATGGGGTCTGCCTTGTGGCACTTCATCGCTGCAAATCACGGCATTTATGTGCGGATGCTTGTCCCAATTCAGTTTCTTCAATATGGTATCTGTGATGATGCGTGTGAATCCGGTATCGAGCGTTATCTTAATACCTTTTGATTGCAGCCATTCAAATGTCTCCATTACATGAGGCAATGGCTGCAGTGTGTCGTCGTTTTCATAGAAACGAACCATGTTCTGCGTAAACACATCGTGAATAGCAGCTATCAGTTCGGGCTCTGTTACTTTCCTGCCAGGTGCAAACTGGTCGAGGATAATCTCCACAGCTTCTATCTTACGATAACCCATCACTTTGTTGATGGCTGGTGCATCCACTTCAATGCCCGATGCGGCAAAAGCCATGCGGAATGCTTCGTTTATGTTTCCTTTGTCCAATACCGTTGTACCGGCGATATCAAAAACTACCAATGCTGTATTCATCTCTTGATCTCTATTGTTTTAATAAGTGTTCTTCCATTATACGTTCATAATGTTGCAGGGAAACCAATGGAACGTTTTCTCTTTTAGCTTCTTCGTCCCACCTGCGAAGGGTTACATACAGGTGAAACAGTTCTTCCTGCTCAAATGCTTCCGCTTCTTCCACTGTCATCGTACCTCCCTGCATCACCAGCGTTTCTTTACTGGCCGGTGATAATTTTGCGTAGTATTCGGGATATTTAAAAGTAAGGTATCTTTTGGATGCCACATGCGACCCTACCAGTTTGGCTACTTTTTCAGAGAACCCTTTGCTCCTGATGTATACTTCGCCCAATTTCTCGTGGTCTACAATGCCGAATCCGTTCATCTCTGCGGCAGACAACAGGTTACCGCAGAGATGCCCTATATCGTGCATGAATGCGGCCAGGATCACTTCATTGTCATAGCCCTCTTCTTCCGCCAGTTGCGCGCATTGGCACATATGCTCCAGTTGCGACACCGGCTCGCCTATGTAATCGGCATCTCCATATTGCTCATAGAGCGCAAGGATTTCTTTTACGATCTGGGTTACCTCCTGTTGCGTCATAACAATGAATGTTTAAAATAAAGGCGATGCCTTTACAGACATCACCTTTACAATCTGAAAACTATATTCTTTTAGAACAAATCATCTATTTGATCAGCCACATGGCTGCATTGATATTGTCATTACCATTGTACTGGCTCTGTACAGCCGCAGTATAATTGTCTTTATTGGTAGACAATTCAGAAGCCGGGTACTGGTATCTTATCGGAATCACCCCTCCGTTACCTACGCCTGAACCGGTAGCAAAAACCGGTACCCCTGTTCTGCGCCACTGGTAATAAGCTTCCATTCCTGAGTTACGGGCCAATGACAGGTAACGCTGGATCAGGATTTGGTTGAGCCCTGTTGCATTATTACCTGCATAACTTACTGCGGGTTGGGCAAAATAGTCGCTGTAATTAAAGGTAATATTATAATCCACATATACGCCAGGTGCTGTTGTTTTTAAGAAGCTAACAGTATTGGCTCCGTCGTTCACACCATAAAAAGCGAACATGGCTTTTACACCTTTCTGATACCAACTGTTGGCATCGCCTGTTACCCAGCCACGGTTAATGGCTTCAGCAATATTGAAACACATTTCCGGGAAGCCGATGATAAAAGTGTTCTCACCTTTGAATCCGTCGTAATACCTTTTACGGCCAATAGCGGATATCCTGAACGCTACCACATCACCACCCAGGTTACTGGTAGGCGCACCATTGCTTCCACCTACAAATGACTGGTAGGATGTATCAGAATAACCCAGACCGCGTGCAGGTTCAGCTACTTTCATCGCTCTCAAATCTTTCAGTCCGGCCAACGTATTCAACCATGTTGCTGCCACACACAACCTCAATGCATCGTTACCATAGTTGTTCTTGTTGTTGGGGTATTGGTTGAAAGCATCGTTATAAACATACTCAAGGTTATCGGTGAGATCGTTCATAATAGGATACTTGGCAGGGTTCGACAATACATCTGCGAACTTCTGCTTTACATTCAGGTCAGCGTCATCCGCTCTCTTGCTCAGTTCGATGAGCACACGGAGTTTAAATGTATTGACTACTTTCTGCCACTGCTTTAAAGCCGTCAGCGGATCCTTGGCGCCACTGATACGCTCCTGGTAGTAGAAATCACCCAATAAAGAGGTATTAGATGCTGCAATCAGACTTGCCAGTTGTGTATTGGCATCCTCAAGCAATTGCAAAGACTGTTTGAAAACGTCTTTCTGTGTATCATATTTCGGTTTGGGATTATCCAATCCCTTTAATGCATCGCTCATGGGGATGTCGCCTACTTTCAGACTCATCTTCACGAAAAAATAGGCCTTGAAAAATTTAGCCAGGGCGCTGTACGGATTATTATCTCCGGATGCCTTTGCGGCCTCTTTTTCCATGGCTATCACATTACGCAGGGTACCATAATTTAAGCTTGCACCACCACTCCAATATTCGTTAAGGCCATAATAAGTGTAAGTAGACAATGTATACTGGCAAAATTTATCAGCATCGCCTGCGGGAAATTCTACGATGTCATTTTCTACCTGCCTTAACAACAGGTAGGCAGGTACAGACACAGGCTGGTTGGGATTGACTGCATATTCTTCGAACTTCTTGGAACAACTGCTTGCTACCAGTACAATAGCTATAAGGAGCGTTCCGGTTATTGTATTCTTTTTCATGCTTGGTTATTTGTCGTTTAGAAAACAATGTTTAAGTTAAATCCGTAGCTACGCGTTGTTGGCGTTTGCAGGTTCGGTTCCCTGCTGTTGCCGGAATAGATGTTTCTGCCAGAGTACTGGTCCACATCCATGTCTTTAAAACGGGAAGGGAAGAAATACAGCAGATTACGGCCAACCAGCGACACATCGATTTTGGTAATGAAGGATTTCTTGCCCAGGAATCGCTGGGGAAGAGAATAGGTCAGCACTACTTCTCTCAATTTTGCGTAGGTTTTGGCTACAGAAGTGTGTTCGAAATCATTGAAATAACTGCTCACATAGTCCTGGATATAATTCACCACCGATTTATTGGGTGCAAATTGCAGGTCTTTATAGTTGGTGATCACGCCTGTAACCGGATCGTACTTGGGTGTACCGCTGATGATCTGTACTCCCTCACCTACATAAGTACCTTTGAATCCCGGATCTGTATAATGGTGGAACTCGTACTCCCTGGCTGCACCTACTGCACCTTGTACGGTTTCGATATTACTTCCGCCTTCGATGCCTTTTCTCAATACCCTGTCCTGTACCTTTCCACCTACTTTACCATCAAACTGGAAAGCAAGGCTGAAGGTTTTATAAGTGAATTTGTTGTAAACAGCCCAGCTCCAATCCACATCCCCATTTCCTACATACTGAGCTTTCGGCAAATAAACAGGATAGCCTGATGCGTCATTGATCACTTGTCCATCGGGAGTTTTGGCTGTCACACTTGCGTATAACTTATCTACCCTGTCGCCCTGCTGGAACTGGTAGTTCGAAAGGTTAGCAGGCAGTTCTTTATAAGTTTCGCGGAAAGTAGACCAGTTCAACAACACATCCCATGACAGGCCTTTCCTGTTTTGGATGGGTGAACCAGTCAGCGACAGTTCAGCACCTTTGATCTCTGTTTTGATCGCATTGGTAATGATACCGGTTAAGCCGGATGTTTCTGAAAGCGCTGAAGTAACGATGCCTGGACCCTTGATATTGTCGTAATAAGTAGCACTCAAGCCCAGTCTGTTTTTCAGGAATTTGATATCCAGACCGTACTCTGCACTGGTAGAAACGGAAGACTTGATATTGGGATCTACTTTATTACCCGGTGCATAAGCGCCTGTCTGGTTATTGTACACAGTTCCAATACCATAAGCAGGGTCAGACAATGAATAAGAAGGTCCGCCATATACCGTTGTATAAGGAGTTCCATAACCCAACGGGTAACCGGCCGGCCCGAGATAAGGGCTGGTACTGGGCGCTTTTGCCGTAGCATAGCTTCCCCTGATTTTCAGGAAGCTGATGACACGAGGCAAGTCTATATAATCTGAAATAACAGATGCTACTGAAACCGAAGGATAGAAATAAGTGTTATTGTTCAAACGGAGTGTAGAGTTTTTATCTACCCTGCCTGTAGTGGTTACTGAAAGGTATTTTTTATAATCTACACTGAGAGAGTAATAAGCACTCAATACCAGCATTTTCGAATTAAAATTGTAAGCTTTCAGCGGGTTCAGGGTATTGGCGAAAGAATAAAGCCCCGGAACGTTCAGGTAGTCCGTTTTCACAAAGCTGGAGTTATAGCTGAAATTGCGGGCATTGACACCACCAAGGCCGTCAATGGTAAACCCACCCCTGATCTTACCGGTGTATTTCACCAAGCCTTCTACGTTGTTGTCGAACATTGAGCGCCTGTCTTCAGAATAATCGCCACGGTTCAGTTCCCTGCCGTATGGGTGCGCCGAATAAGGCAGTTTCTCATTACGCATTATATCGAAAGTGCTCACGTTCGTCCTCAGAATGGCTTCGATATGCGAATTGGGTTTATAGGTTAACGCAGCAGTTCCGTACACATCTGTTTTATAATGACCGCGCAACCATTCGTAACTCATGAACCAGGGATTGTGGTAACGCTGATATTCAGCAAATATGGATTGAACACCTTCCTTGCCAGGCTGCCAGTAATTACGCAGTTGATTCACATCGTAATCGGCACCAGTCCAGATGGTCAGGTTATAGATCACGCTGTTAGGACCGTACACAACATCAGGAAAGTTGGGAGAGAATTGACGATTATAGTTCAGGCTACCCTCAATCTTCAATTTATCACTCAGGTTGTACCCAGTATTGATGTTGAAATTAACCGTATTCAATTTGGTATTGGGTACAATGCCCTGCTGGTAAGTATGAGACAGCGACATCCTGATATTGGATCTGTCGTTGGCAGATGAAAAGCTGAGGTTATTGGTGGTTAACAGACCGGCCTGGATGAATTTTTTCAGGTTATCCACACCACGGGCAATATAAGGCGTTCCCTTTCTAACTCCGGTTACCGGGTCGATAGGACTGTCGTACTGGGGAACCAATTGTCCTTCAAATTTAGGTCCCCATACATCGTAGTCTCCATCATTGATACCACCACCTTTACCATCTCCAAACGCATACTGCGAATAATCACCTCCGCCATAGAGCGCCTGGGTTTTCGGAACGGCTATAAAACCTTTGTCAAGCTGGGTAGATGAATTGAATTCTATGGTATAGCCTTTATCATTTTTCTTAGCCTTTTTGGTAGTAATAAGGATAGCGCCATCCTGGGCACGGCTACCATAGATAGCAGTAGCGGCGAGGCCTTTCAGGACAGTATAAGATTCGATGTCATCCGGACTGAGGTTCCAGGTATCGGATGTGATGGGTATACCATCTACTACATATAAAGAGATATTATAACCGCGGAGAGATACGGCTGGTGCAGCCAGCATTTCTCTGCTGATGGCCACATCCAGGCCCGCAACTTTGCCCACCAGGCCATTGACGGGATTAGGCTCCCGGGCTTTTACAAGGTCGGCACCTTTTACTTCCTGAACAGCGTAACCCAGTTTTTTGGTTTCCTTTTTCACACCCAGGGCGGTTACCACCACTTCGTCCAGTTGTTTTGACGAAGGGTCAATAAGAATATCCAAAAATTGGCTGGTTGCATTCACTTGTTTTTGTGCATATCCAACATAATTGATCAACAACTGACTATTTGCAGGAGCAACATGCAGTTCAAATTCACCATTTGCATTGGTAGTAGTGCCAATATTGGTATGCTTAACAGTAACACTAACCCCTTCCACGGGGCGCTTGGTAGCGGCATCTGTTACTTTTCCTTTTACGGAAACGGATTGTGCAGACAAATGTGCGCACATCACAAGGGTCGTAAGCGACAGTAACAAAGCCTTGAAATAGCGAATCAACTGATGCTTCATAAACAAGGGTTTTGATGTTTTAGAAGGCAAAAGTATCAGCGCAGTGTTATGAAATAGTTTAGTTAAAGTTAACTAAAAGTAAAGTATTTGTAAACAAATACAGTCTTTAAAAGGTCTTACGTTTATAAATACTAAACACAAAATATACCCTGGTCTTATACCGATCTGTTTTTGAAAAAATAGATGACCAGCAGCAGGGCGTCTTCCTGGCTGGTGTTGCGGGGGTTGTGGAGGTCTCCGGCGTCGAAAAAGAGAGAGTCGCCCTCCTCCATGAGGTAAGTTTCTTCGCCAATGGTATATTCAACTTTACCCTTCAGCAGGTATTTGAACTCGAAGGCATCCGTACTCACCATTTGGCGTTCGGCATTGCTTTCCAATCGAAGGAGCACGAAATCTACATGGTAATCGTGTACGGTAGTGGAGAACAGCCGCTGGTAATAAAAACCATGGGCGTTTTCTTTTTCAAAAGGCTGATACTGTTCTTTTTTCCGGTAGATCACTTTGTGATCGGAGGAGAGCAGGTTGATGTCTTTAAAAAATTCATTAAAATCTATCTGCAAAGATTTGATCAGGTTGAGCAACACTGTTAAAGAGGGGATGCTTCGGTTATTCTCCACCTGGCTGAGCATTCCCTTGGAAACGCCTGCTGCATCAGCCAGTTCCTGCAATGTGATGTTCTTGTCCTTCCTGAGTTCCCGTAAACGGTTGCTGATCTGGTTAATGATATCCTCTTGCATACATGCGTTCATTTAATATTCTGCAAATTAAATGTAGGGCATATACGGTATTGCTACTCCATTAATAATATTAATTTAGCATCCCATGCAAAAGACCTGTTCAAAATGCGGAGCCACGTTTGGCTGCAAGAATGAAGCGCCGGGCTGCTGGTGCGAATCGGTCTGTGTTGATGCCCCCACCCTCGCTTTATTGAGGGAACAATTTGATAATTGTCTTTGCCCCGTTTGCCTGCAATCGTACAGCAATTTGCAGGCGCCACAACAAGAGGTAATTAACAATAATGCATAAGTATTTAGTTTCAAGTCAAGTATCTTCTTTTGAAGTTATTTTTACCTTTTTTGGGCTTCCCACTAGGACCTTCTTTCCGCTCCATTGTCTTTTTATAAAACACAGTTGCACAACAGGCTGGCATACTTGTTGCGATTAGCCTGACAGATAGCTGATACCCTTATCAAAAACCCAGATGTATGAAAAAAATTACTTTGAACCGCTTCGGCATGATGATGGCAATGGTATTGCCGGTTTTCTTATTATTCTTTGCAATCGCCTGTAACAAATCGGCGAGCACTCCGCAAAACAAATTCCTGACAGTGCATTTAACAGATGACCCTGCACTTTTCAACGATGTCTTTATTGACGTTAAAACAGTGGAAGTTAAAATCGACCCTGATTTGAATCACGACAGTCATTTCGACGATGCTGATAAAGACAGCGATAATGACGGGACAGACCATGACCAGTTTGGTAAATGGGATACCCTGCACATCAGACCCGGTGTGTATGATATCATGAAACTCAGGAATGGATTGGACACTGTATTGGCTACTGGTAATATTCCTGTGGGCAGGATCGAGAAGATCCGGATTACCGTGGGTAGCAACAATTCAGTGGTGTTAGCCAACAAAGTATCACAACCGCTGATTCTGGCTCCAGGCCAGAACAACTATCTCTATGTAAAGATTGACGAAAAAGAGATCGATGATGCAGGTGGCCAGGTGAGTCTTTGGATTGACTTTGATCTTTCAGAATCCATCCGTGAGTACAATGGTCAGTTTTACCTGAAACCGGTATTAAAAGCATTCAGCATGGAACAATCCGGCAGCATTGAAGGCAAGGTATTACCGCTCGATGCACATGCAATAGTGAAAGCTTATTCCGGAACAGATACTGCAACAGCGATCCCAGAAACAGGTAATGGAGAATTCAAGATTCGTGGATTAAAGACTGGCACTTACAGTGTATCGTTCAAATCAAGTAACGGATACCGGGACACTACGATCACTAATGTACAGGTAATGAAAGGAAATAATACAGAGCTTCCTACTGTTACACTGCACAAGTAAATAAGGCTTAGGATTCCCGTACCTGCGGGTTTGGTTTTAAATACAGGATAGACAGAGCGGCTGATTCTTCAGCCGCTTTCTTTTTATACAGGCTCAGGCTTATTCTCTTACATCTATCATCAATAGATACGATGAAACTCAAGCTGTGCCTGGCTCAAACAGATTGGCACGCTTGTTGACTTACACTGGAGGGCTAAACCAATTCATTAACTAAACCCAATAGGCATGAAGAAAAAAACAATCCCCGATAAACTCGGTATGATCTTGGCATTGGTGTTACCGGCTATAGTGGCCACACTGATACTTTTCGCGATCGTTACTTTTATTTCTTAAAACAAATCCGGCCGATGTAAAAAGTTTACTATTATCCATGAGTTTAGGTACCCGTTTCTTACGGGTTGGTTTTGAATACAGGATAGACAAAGCGGCTGATTCCTCAGCCGCTCTCTTTTTATTTAATGCACAACCATCGTGTGACCATCATATGAAAATTGTTCATGTTGTTTGGACAGTACTTTTGTAAACAAAGCTTCATCCAGCAAACTCTTCACAGAGGGTATGATGAAATCAGGTGTGTATCCGTAATGATCCAGGTCCTCTTCTTTCGTTACGCCCGATAAAGTAAGTACAGTGGTGAACCCCATGGAACCGGCGCCCAAGATATCGGTGCCCATGGTATCCCCGATCATGATGGTCTCCGCAGTAGACAATCCCAATATCTTCCTGGCCATACGCATCATCACCGGGCTGGGCTTACCCACACTGAATGCCTGTTTGCCTGTAGCAAATTCCAGCATGGCAACAAAGGCGCCACAGCCTGCACGGTATTTTCCATTACCTACCGGGCAATTCGGATCCAGGTTGGTGGCAATCAGTTTGGCCCCGCCCATGATCATGTTGATGGCTTTGTCAACCGATTCCAACATAATCGTTCTTCCCTCACCGATGATCACATAATCGGGATGATCATCTACAATGGAATAACCAATATTGTGTAATTCCGTGAGCAGTCCCCCTTCCCCAATCACATAAGCCGTACCTTGTTCTTTTCTCGAAGCCAGGTACCGGGCTGTAGCCATTGCACAGGTAAAAATGTCCTCATCATTCACATGAAAGCCCATTTTGCGCAGTTTATAACAGACATCCCTAGACGTACGCTGGCTGTTATTGGTCAGGAACAGAAAGGAAAACCCTTTCTCACGCAGGCCATTGATGAATGCTACTGCACCGGGGATTGGTTCGTTGCCTTTATATACCACCCCGTCCATGTCGATAAGAAAACCTTTCTTTTTCATAGTATGTCGGTTTTGTTCATTTAGAAAAACAGATACAGTTCGCAGGCAAGAAACGCAGGCGGCAGGCTTCGAAAAATATGTGCAAGAAACGAACGCGTGCAACAGGTCACGCAAGAGATACGGTCAACCGAACCGAAGAAAGAGCATGTAGAATACTGTACGAATATACGAATTTATGAGGAAAAAAAGAGGTCCCGACCAGATTCGAACTGGTGTAGAAGCTTTTGCAGAGCTCTGCCTAGCCACTCGGCCACAGGACCTTTCCTGAATCAGGCTGCGAAAATAAAGCAAACCGTTGAATTTCAAAATTCTAAATTCTTTGCCCGAATACACGAGATTTGTACACGAACAATGTATGGACCATGAATCGCATAGCAGAAAGTGAGCTGATCATCAATAACCGCGGCGCTGTTTACCACCTGAACCTCAGGCCGGAAGAGCTGGCTAATACCATTATTACAGTAGGCGATCCTGACCGGGTACAAGAAGTGAGCAAGCATTTCGATAACATTGAAGGGAAATACCAACATCGGGAATTTGTAACACATACAGGCCGTATTGGGCAAAAAAGGATTTCAGTAGTTTCTACCGGCATTGGAACCGACAACATTGATATTGTATTGAATGAACTGGATGCATTGGTGAACATAGACTTTACCAGCAGAACGGTCAAAAAGGAACTGAGTAAGTTAACCATTGTGCGCATAGGCACTTCCGGCTCCTTGCAGGCCGATATTCCGGTGGACAGTTTTGTGGCCAGCACACATGGGTTAGGGGTGGATAATCTGCTTAATTTTTACCGCCAGGAAAACAACGATGAAGACCTGCACATACTTAAAGCATTTACCGCCCATACCCAATTAACAGGTGGTATGGCTGCTCCATATATTGCCGGTGCAGGCGCCGCAGTATTGAAGCATTTTGTAGAAGGATTCCACCACGGTATCACCGTTACCTGCCCGGGGTTTTATGGTCCACAGGGAAGGGTACTGCGACTGGGCCTTATAAACCCCGATTTTATAGACTTGCTTACAGCATTTCGCTTTGGAAACCATCGTATCACTAATTTTGAAATGGAGACCAGCGGCATCTATGGCATCGGAAAATTGTTAGGTCATCACTGTTTGAGCCTGAGCGCTATTGTGGCCAACAGGGTAAAAAAAGAATTCAGCAAAGATAGTGCAGCCGCAATAGAACAATTGATCGTAAAAACGCTGGGAATACTGGCGATGAATTAAACAGCAATAATATTAGTTTTGGCTTTTGAATCTGAACAACATGCAACTTACTTTTTACAAATACCAGGGCACCGGAAATGATTTTGTGATCCTCGATAACAGGGATGGCTCCATTTCACTCAATACCCAGCAAGTGAAATTTTTGTGCGACAGGCGTTTCGGCATTGGGGCAGATGGCCTGATGCTCCTCAACAAGCTGGATGGCTATGATTTTGAAATGGCTTATTACAATGCCGATGGACGTGAAAGCAGTATGTGCGGCAATGGAGGCCGTTGCCTGACCCGCTTTGCATTCGACAGGGGTATCCACAAAGCAAACTATTTATTCCGAGCAGTAGACGGCGATCACCAGGCAGAGCTTGACGAAAACGGATGGATCAGGCTTAAAATGCAGGATGTAAACGAAGTAAAAGAATACCATGGCGACCTCCTGCTCGATACCGGTTCTCCGCATTATGTCAAGAACGTTCACCATGTGATGGACCTCGATGTTTTCAAAGCCGGCAGGGAGATCCGTTATAGCAAGGACTTTGAAGCCGAAGGCATTAACGTGAATTTTGTAGAGAACGATGATAAAAAAATCATTGTGCGTACTTATGAACGTGGTGTGGAAGATGAAACTTTCAGTTGCGGAACGGGTGTTACTGCATCTGCACTGGTTTCTGCTCATAACGACAAAGGATTTAACCAGGTGGAAGTGCAAACCCTGGGCGGGCATCTCGCAGTTGAATTCGACAAGACAGGGGAACACAGTTTTGAGAATATCTGGTTATGCGGACCAGCGACATTTGTGTTCAAAGGGGAGATAGAGATATAGCCAATGATACAATACTTTAAGAACCAAGACGGCCAAACGATTGAAATCAATAAACCGGAAGCAGGCATTTGGGTGAACCTTGTTCCTCCTTTCAAGGAAGAAGAATTCATTGAACTGGGAGAAAAACTGGAAATACCCATCGCCTTTCTGCGCGATTCACTGGATATAGACGAGCGGCCACGCTATGAACTGGAAGACAATGTGCGGTTCATTGTTATCAAAACGCCCACCGAAAACAATTCTTTCAACGACAGTGATGCTTACTATATTACTATTCCCATCTGCATTATCCTCACGCACAACCAGATTGTTACGGTAAACTCATTCGACAACGGAGCCATCAAAAAATTCCTCAACTCTTTTCAGAAACGTCATCCCGACAAAAAGAATATGATGATCCTGAAAGTGTTTGAAAAAGTGGTGCAGAATTTTATGGAATTCCTCAAAGAGATCAATCACCGCCGTAACCAGTACGAAACAAGTTTGTACGAAAGCAACAGCAACGAAGACTTGCTCAACCTCATGCGGATACAAAAAAGCCTGGTGTATTTTGTTACCGCCCTGCGCGGCAATGAGATGTTGATGATGAAACTGGAGAGAAGCAATTTCCTGGGACTGAACGAAGAAGAACGAGAATTTCTGAACGACCTGATCGTGGATACCAGCCAGGCCCTTGAAATGGCCAATACTTACACAAATATCCTCACCAGTACACTCGATGCTTTTGCCAGCATTATCAGCAATAACCTGAATAGTGTGATGAAGCGCCTGACTTCTATTATCATTATAATTTCATTCCCCGCGTTAGTGGCCGGTATATATAGCATGAACATAGGCATACCCTATGTGCATTCTCCATATGCATTCTATGTCTCAATCGTACTTTCGTTAATCGCATCGGTGATCATCAGTTGGTATTTCATGAAAAAGAAATGGTTCTGATATGGCAAAAATAAACGTTAGGGTATATGGCATCCTGCTCGACAGTCGCCAACGTTTACTCGTAAGCGATGAATTCATTCGCGGCGGGTATTTTACCAAACTGCCGGGAGGAGGATTGGAATTCGGCGAAGGCACGAGGGATTGTCTCAAACGTGAGTTCATGGAAGAAACCGGTCTTTCTGTAACCATCGGCGACCATATTTATACCACTGATTATTACCAGCCTTCCGCTTTTCATCCGGGCGACCAGATCATCTCCATTTATTATTACGTGCATACAACAGAACCCATTCAACTCGAAACAAAAGATCGTCCTTTCGATTTTGCCCCCCACCAGGTAGCAGATCCGCAGGGAGAAAGTGAGGTCTTTCGTTGGATTGCATGGGAGCAGGTACATGAAGATATCATGACCCTGCCCATTGATAAGATCGTTGTTCAGAAAGTGCTGGCGCAACGCACTGTTTAAAATCTATATTCAAACATCAATTGCCAGAAAGCAGTAGTGCTGTTCCCAGATGCTGCATTTCCTACAGGAATAAACAGGCTTACTGTGGGGCGAATAGACAAATTGTTGATGTCAATAGCTGATTCAAGATCCAGTTGCACATTGGTTATACCAAAACCCTGTGCAGAAGAAGTTGTAGTGGTGGTTCCTCCACCTGTGCCTGTGCCAGTACCAGCACGCCTGCCCCCTCTTCTGGCAGTACTTCCGCTGCCTTTTTTCACATAGCTGACAGACTTTGAGTTATGACCTATATACCTGGTGGTATTAAGAAAGGAAAAATAATCGTTCGTGCCGGCATTCAGTCCCACCGAAGGGATCATTGAAAATCCAACATCTCCACTCTCCCATTCGAATGAATGGCTGAAGCCTGCAGTCAATCCAATATCACTTACAGAAGAAGCAGGTCTTGCCGAAGTGTCCTTGCCAAACCCGATTCCCACAGCGATATAGGGCATCAACCAGGTTTTTTTATAGGTCAGGTCGCCATATATTTCATTGCTCATAGGCGAATAGGGAACGCTCTTGTTACCGGTAAAAAAATAATGCCCATAAGTAATGGCATAATCAAAAACAGGCAGGTCGTAACGGGAAAAACCCATACTCACTGCATGCATATACAATCCTTTATTGGTACCACCCATTACAAACCGCGGCGAATAGCTGATGGCAAAACCACTGTTGTTACCGAATGAAAGGGTTGGACCAAAGGAAAGTGAGTTGTTAAAACCCGTATCGGTGCCAACGATGTTATACGTTGAAACGGTTATCAGGTTGATTCCGGCTGAAAAACGCCATTGGGAGGCATGACTGCTATCCTGCGCAGTTAATTGGGTCAGGGCGCAAAAAGACAAGCATGCAAGGACAAATAATCGTTTCATGGGGTTTATTAAAAATCGCTGCAAAGTTGCTTACAACTCTGCCAGCATCAAAAAAAGAGGTTCATTTTAAGTTGCATTTAAACGGTTCACTCTTCCGATTTGCCCATCGCCGCCAGCTTCATCTTGTGGGCCGTTTCATGTCCCACATACCGTTCTATCCTTCCTTCGATCAGGTAAATCAGCGGCGTAAGCACAACCGCCATAGTAAATTTATATAAATAATTCACTACACAAATGGCCAGCACCAATTGCCAGCTCCAGCCATTACCTATTTTAAATGCGATAAAAAGAACCACGAAGCTGTCTACCAGTTGTGACACAACCGTAGAACCGGTTGCCCTCAACCAGACCCATTTGTGGCCGGTAACTTTTTTAATGCGATGAAATACGGTAACATCCACAATCTGGCTTACGAGGAATGCGGTAAGGCTACCCAGGATAATCCACATGCCTTGTCCGAATATTCCGCTAAATGCCTGCTGCATATTTGGAATACCATCGGCCTGTTTGGAAGCGATCCAGAAATTGGCCGGCGCTATTTGCATGGCCAGGTAAAACATCAGGAAGGCATAACCGATCAGTGCTACCGCAGTATAACTGATTCTTCGCACGGCTTTTGGTCCGTAATATTCATTGACCACATCGGTGATCACAAATTCAAGCGGCCATAACAACACACCACAGGTAAGATTGAACGACATGCCTGACTGTCCGAACAAGTTGAATTGAACCGGGTTCAACCCGAAAACTTTTTCCAGCGAAAAAATCTTTCCGCCAATGCATTCCGCAATGAGTGCGTTGGCCACAAAAAAAGCGCTGATCCCTAAAAACAATTTGGTGGGTTTGTCTTTCAGTATGCTGTGTATCATCAGGGGAGTATGAAAAAAATGAAGAATTGTAAAAACAATACCGACAAATTAACGATGATGAGCCATTTGGGCAATAAAACGGGTTCTTTTTTTATCAACCTGATCCCGTACCAACTGTGTACCAACAAATTCAGGAAGGGTGCTATGAACCAGCCCAATATGATAATCGTATGACTCACTTCTGCCCTGCCAATGAAATCATGGGTTCGCTGGATGATGAGGCAAACGATGAACAGCAGGTTACAAATAAGGGCCAACCGGGAAAGGAAAGCGAGACTCTTCATATTCCCCACAAATTACAGTCAAGCTGTATATAAATAACCATCTGTGCTATAAAAATCAAATATTTTTCCTGTAGGTTTGCCAACATCGTAAAAAAGGAATCATGAAGAATTTCCAGTGGAAAGCATTATTACCCCACGCTATTGCGGTAGTTGTATTTGTTCTTGTGGCAGTGATCTACTGCAAACCTGCGCTGGAAGGTAAAGTACTCGCACAATCCGATGTGATACATTGGCAGGGAATGGCACAGGATATGGTGAATTATAAGGAAAAGCACAACAACCACTGGCCTTTGTGGAACAACAACCTTTTTGGTGGAATGCCCGGTTATCAGATAGTCATGGAACCAGGTAATATATTCTCTCCTATTTATTTCCATTACCTCTTCATGCTGTTTCTGCCCAAGCCTGCGGGATTCTTTTTCTTACTCTGCATCAGCTTTTATTTTTTATCACAAGTATTGCGTATCAAACCCTGGTTGGGTATCCTGGGAGGCCTTGCGTATGCTTATGCTACTTATAGTCCCATTATAGCCGTAGTGGGACACGATACCAAAATGCAGGCCATGGGTTACCTGCCAGCTTTGTTGGGTGCTGTCTGGCTCATCTTTCAGAAAAAATACTGGTGGGGTGCGGCGTTGACCGCTTTGTTCACCAGCCTGCTCATTGGCATGAATCACTTGCAGGTATCTTATTATTTCATTATGATGGCCGGGTTCATGAGCATTGCCTATGCCGTTGAATGGATCAAGAACAGGGAATACAAACGCCTCGTATTATCACTGGCGGTCACTTTTGCTGCCGCGGGTGTAGGTATAGTAGCCAATATGGTAAGTCTTGCCACTACTGCCGAGTATGCCAAAGCCACCATGCGCGGAGGCAGTGCGCTTAGTCTGGATACCACTGCTTCGGGCAAAAAAAGCACTGGCCTGACTGTAGATTATGCTTTCACTTATGGCAGTTATGGCAAAGCTGAAAGCCTCACCTTCCTGGTACCATCAATTTACGGGGGCGGATACCTTTCCTCTTTAGATGCCGGCTCTCATTTTACCAAGCTTGCGCTCGAAAAAGGTCTCTCTGAAGATCAGGCTGCACAATTCACTCAAATCGTTTCCGGGTCTACCTATTGGGGCGAGCAACCTGGCAATGCAGGACCTGTGTACCTCGGGGCTATTATTTGCTTTCTTTTCATCTTCGGCATGGTTTACCTCAAAACATGGCACAAGTGGTGGGTACTTGCCATTTGCCTGGTAGCCCTTCTAATGAGCTGGGGCAAGAATCTGCCCACTATCAATACTTTCCTTTTTCATTACTTGCCTTTATACAACAAGTTTAGGGCGCCGAGCATCATACTGATCATTCCCCAATTGTTGTTTCCGCTGATTGGCATCATGGCCTTGCAACAATTTTTCTTTGAAGAAACCGATAAGGCAGCAGCGTTGAAAAAACTGAAAACAGCTGTTTACATCACTGGTGCTTTTCTGTTGATAGCACTGGGTTGTTATCTTTCTTTCGACTATAGAGCCAGCGGTGACGAGAACCTGAAAGCATATATGGCTCAATTATTGGGCGGCAAGCAGGAAGACGCACGTGCCTTCTACAATGCACTAAAAGAAGACCGCAAAGCCTTATTCGGCGCCGACCTGCTCCGTAGCATCTTACTGGTTGCTGCGGCTGTCACTTTACTCTGGCTCACTTTGAAAGACAAACTCAAACCCATGCATGCCATCATTGCATTGCTGATATTGAGTTCTTTCGATCTTTTCCTGGTTGACAAAAGATATTTGAACGATGCGCATTTCCAGGAACAGGAAACCATCAGCGACAATAATTTCAAAGCCACCCCTGTTGACCTTGAAATATTGAAAGACACTACCCGTCCGCGCGTATTCAACCTCACGGGTGCCCCCTTTTCAGATGCCACTACTTCTTATCACCATCGTTCTATTGGCGGTTACCATCCTGCCAAGCTGAGCATTTATGATGACCTGATCAGCTCCCAGTTGCGTAAGCAACCCATGAACATACCAGTATTGAATATGCTCAATACCAAATATTTCATTTTCCCGAACCAGCAGAATGGTCAGCCGATGTTGCAAGTGAACCCGGATGCATTGGGGCAGACATGGTTTGTAAAGCACATCCAATATACGAATGGCCCGGCTGCAGCCATGAAAGCCCTGGATCATTTCAACCCGAAAGATACTGCCATTGTAGAAGAGTCGTACAAAAAAGACATCGCATTTGAACCCATAGCCGATAGTACTGCACACATAAAACAGGTGTACAACGACAACGATGAGATCAAATACCAGTCGAGCAGTAAAACCAACCAGTTCGCCGTATTCAGCGAGATATTTTATGATCGTGGCTGGAAAGCTACCATCGATGGGAAGGAAGCGCCGATTGTGAAGACCAACTATGTACTTCGCGGGTTGGCCATTCCTGCTGGAGAACACACGATCCTGTTCAAATTCAGGCCGGCTTCTTATTACAACAGTGTTAAAGCGGCTGTAAGTGCATCGTTCTTAATTTGGGTGTTGTTAGTAGCTGCTATAGTAGCGGGGCTGCGCAAGCGCAGAAAAGAGACTGCATGAGTACGATGCCAAAGATATCTGTAGTGGTGTGCACCTATAACCGGGCCGATTATATTGTGGATGCTATGGAAAGTTTGTACAGGCAAAGCCTTGACAAGCAATATTATGAGGTGATCATCGTCAACAACAATTCATCCGATAATACTACCAGTATTTGTGATGCTTATATCGCCGCACATCCCGATGCTTCTTTTCAATTTCTTAACGAACCGAAACAGGGCGCTTCCTTCGCGAGGAACACCGGCGCTGCTTTAAGCAAGTCTCCTCTCTTGTGTTTCATGGACGATGACGCCATTGCAGCACCCGATTACCTGGAGCGTATCGTATCTTTTTTCGATCAGCATGCCGATGCGATCGGATTAGGCGGAAGAATCATACCCAGGTATATTCCTTCAGAGCCTGCATGGATGAGTTATTATGTATCCTCTCTTGTTGGCAATTTCGATTATGCGCAGGAAGTCACATTATTTAAGCCAGGTAAATACCCGTTAGAATCAAACATGATCGTACGAAAAGCCTATTTCATAAGAGTCAACGGATTCAATACGGCTTTGCCAGGTGTGGCGGGCACTTTGCGTATCGGTGGCGAGGGGAAGGAATTCTTCTTCAAATTACAGGCATTGGGTGGCAATATTTACTACAACCCCTCTATCTGCGTGGAACATGTAGTAGAGGTCAAGAAGCTGACACCCGAATACATGTACCGCATTGCCAGTGGCATTGGAAGAGGTGAACAGGTAAGAGTCAAAGCCATTGGCAGGATGGCTTACTACAAAAAGATCATTGAATATTTTTTCAAGTTGGGTGCTTCTGTAGTATTGGGCATTCTGTACACATTACAAGGGAATCCGGCAAAAGCAAAGCCAGTTATACAATTCAGGATAGATGCACTAAAAGGATTGTTCGACAGCCGCACCACTGTTTAAAGCATTTTATAAAAATGCGGTTTGTTCCTCACAATCACTGGCAATAATGACCACACTACTGCAACATTTTTTGTTAGCCCCCCTATCTTTTTCCATTCACCAACCGGAGACTTCCCGCGTATCAATGGCCATATGGTGCCACATATTGCGAATACCAACACCCCCCAGGTATAATTCAACAACTGAAATACGAACCAACCGATCCCATATTGTTTCCTGATACGCACATGATTGGACACGATCAGTTGCAATCCTTTTTTATCAAACAGGTTATCATAAGTTTTATCTTTTGTTTGTGTAGCGTCTTTGATTGATTCCCCCATCAAGTGGACGATGCGAATATTCCCGTACAATACCAATGCTCCTGTCTTTTTCAACCGGCTGCACCATTCCACTTCTTCCCCATACAGGAAGAAATCTTCGTCCATCAGTCCGGCTACTGCTATCGCTTTTTTTTTCACCATCAGGAAGGCTCCGCTGATCCAGTCCACTTTTACTTCATCAGCTACCTGCTCTACTCCCGGTTTGCGCGTATGCAATTGAAAAGCCAACCATCGCAAAAACCGACCCCAGTAAGGGATGGAGAGCAGGTGATTGATACCACCCTTCATAAAATAGCTTCCCGATATCTGAGACGCACCGTTCTCATACAGAAGTTGTACACCACAAGCTGCATAAGAGCTTTGAACAAATGACAGGTAACATTGCTGAATTGCATCATTCAAAATAAGGGTATCCGGGTTCAGCAACAACAATACATCGCCTGTAGCCTGCCTGATGCCGGCATTGTTGGCTCTTGCGAAGCCGGCATTGTATCCCATATCCACCCATTGCACAAAAGAAAATTGTTGCAGTATCTTTTCCCTACTGTCATCGCCCGATGCATTGTCCACTACTATCCATTCAAAACTGCTTACACTTTCGAATGCAGTGGCAGAGCGAATACAGTCAATGATATAAGCGGCAGAACGGTAATTGACTAAGATGACAGATAGTTTCATGCTATCGACTGGTTAAGCTGTTGGACTCACAAGATAATTCAGGAACATGAATGTTTTGGAAACAACGCCCATACGCAACAAGCGCAGCGGAACCTTTTGCTGCCATTTCAACATATGACGCAATACAGGTAAAATCTCTACAGGCTCCACCCCGCTGTTCACCATCACAGCTTCGGTACGCACTTCATGGTTGCGGAGCAACCGCCAGTAATAATCATATATTTTAAGATCACGGAAAGCAGTTGTTCCGATCTTTTGTGCAAACAGGATGTTCTCTTTGAGGATGATCTCATCGTTCTCCCTGCAGAACACTGTAGTTTGGTCTTCGTGCAACCCGATGCTCACCAGGTGTTCATCGAGGTAAACATAAGTGTAGCCTTTCTGCAAAACATGTACATAATAATCCACATCCACCAGCCAAATGAAACGTTCTTCATATTGCACTTCTTTTTTAACAGCCGCTTTCAACATGGTATTGCTGGGCGGGCCAATCACATTGGCCAGCAATAGATGCAAGGGGCGTTTATTCAATTCAGGTAGCAGGGAGGGGATGTATTGTAAAACCATACTGTTCCCTTGCTCGGATATGGCAGTGTTCTTGCAAAACACGAAGCCAGCCAAAGGATTTTTTTCGAAAGCAGCTACATATTTGGCAAGGGCATGCTCATCATTGAACCAATCGTCCTGGTGCAGCAACATAAAATAATCACCTGTTGCTTTCTCAATAGCCCTATTCCAGTTTTTAGGGCTTCCCAGTGCCGGAGTATTTTGATAATATTGGATGCGTAATTCCGTTTTATAGGGCTCGATAGCTATTTTTACACCATCGTCGGGCGAATCATCCGAGAGGATCACTTCTACCTGCTTATAACTTTGCCGGAGCACTGCATCCAGCAAACGGACCACAAATTCAGGTTTCTTATAGGCAGGAACACAAATGCTGATCAGCGGATTCGACATATAAGCTAAAAATTATGAGCAATTTTCTGGCAAATATAATCAAAGGTATCGTTGGAAGGCTGAAACCTCCTACTCACCAGGGTCGTTTCAAATCCATCGGCTGGCTACAGGAAAAAATACTGAAGCACGAGGATGACCAGCAAGAAAAAAGCAAAACGTTGAATGGAATGCCGGTGTATTACCAGCGCCCTTATGAACTATTGCACACTTATGATGAACTATTCGTCGGGGAAATGTACCGTTTTCAGGCGGTGACCGACCAGCCTGTGATACTGGACTGTGGCGCTAATATTGGCTTAAGTGTGTTGTATTTTAAACAACTGTACCCCCATGCCAACATATGGGCTTTTGAACCGGATGAAAATAATTTCCGCCTGCTGGAGAAAAACATTGCCGTCAACCATTTGTCCCATGTGCAAGCCGTGCCCAAAGCAGTATGGGTAGAAGATGGATATGTTTCTTTCCTGGCTAATGGTACAGAAGCAAGTCGCATAACCGATGAATCCCTGGCAGCAAATGGGCAACAGGTGCCCTGCGTCAGGCTGGCCGGTGTATTGCGCAACTTTGATCAGGTCGATTTTCTGAAAATGGATATTGAAGGCGGTGAACACAAAGTCATTCCCGATTGTGCCGATGAATTGCATCGTGTGCGCAACCTTTTCCTGGAATACCACGGCCGCACATCCGACAATATCCAACTGACCAATTTGCTCAGCATTGTTCAACAACAGGGTTTCATGGTATACATCCGAAATGCTGCCGACAGCCTAGTTCATCCTTTCACAGAAAAACAGGGCACGGCACAATACGATGTCCAGTTAAATATTTTCTGCTATAAAAAATAGTGCATGACATCCACACCTTTAATCTCCGTGGTTATCCCCTGTTACAATGATGGCGCTTACCTGCCCGAAACGATTGACCGCCTGCAACAGCAGACCTATTCGCATTTCGAGATCATTGTAGTGAACGATGGTTCCACTGATGCACATACATTACAGGTATTGGAAGAGCTTTCGCAAAAAGGCATCAAAGTGTTGCACAAAGAAAACGGCCGCATGTCTTCTGCCCGGAACCACGGTGTACAATATGCAAGTGGCAGCCTTATTGCTGCACTGGATGCCGATGATTATTTCCATCCCAGCTTTTTTACCAAAGCTATTGCCATCCTGGAGAAGAAAACAGAAGTGGCTGTGGTAACCAGTCATATCCAGTTATTCGGCGACTACAAACAAACCGCCCGGCCCCGCGGGGGCAATGCTTATAATTTTCTTTTCTCGAGTGAATGCCCCGCCTGTGCCATGGTCAGAAAAAGCTGCTGGGATGCTGTAGGAGGATATGATGAACAAATGACCATGGGCTATGAAGATTGGGAGTTTTATATACGCATTACCAAACAGGGATGGAAAGTAGAAGTGATCCCCGAGAAATTATTGTTTTACCGGCAAACACCGGGGTCTACGCTTAAAAATGATACTACGCCACGTCGTCAGGAGATCATCAACTACATCATCAGTAAGCATGGCGATTGGTACCTGCAATGCCTCAAAGAGCTGGTGAACAACAAACAGGTATTGTTTACTGAAAGCAGAATCGCCTACCTTACTATATGGCGCATGATCATAAACAGGCTTCGCAAGAAATATTCATAACTTAGGCGATTGCATTATGGGAATCATACAAAAACAAAGTTTCAAGTCTTCCATCTATATATTCATCGGCTTTGTCATTGGCGCTGTGAATATCCTGGTGTTGTTCCCCCGTTTTTTCTCACAGGGAGAAATAGGCCTCACCAGGGCCATGATCGATATATCACTTACCTTGTCGATATTGTGTACCCTAGGCTCCCTGCCAGTGATCTACAAGTTCTTCCCTTTTTACAACGATTATACAGGACCCGATAAAAACGATCTACCCATGATCACCGCCATTGCTTGCGCTATGGGCTTTCTGTTCACCTGCCTGGTCGGATTTTTTTTCAGGGATTTCATCATACGCAAACTTGGTAAGTCTCCTGAATTTGCACATTACTTTTATACCATCTATCCTTATACTTTTTGCCTCCTGCTCTTCTCCTGGCTCGAAGCATTTGGTTGGTGTTTGAAAAAAACCGCTCTTACTAATTTTCTACGGGAAACGGGAATTCGTTTACTTACCACCCTGTTGATCCTCTTTTATGCATTTCATTGGATCAACCTGAAACAATTCATTCATTCTTTTAGTGCACTATACCTAGTGCCAGCCTTAGTGTTGCTGGTGGTATTGATTCGTTCTGGTAAATGGCAACTGCACATACTGCCCATCAGCAATGTTACCAGGCGATTAAAAAAGAAAATGATTGCTTTCAGCCTGTTCATTTTTGGCGCGCAGTTTCTGAATGTACTTGCCAAGACCAACGATACAATACTGGTAATCAGTTTACGCGGGTTAGCCGATACAGGCATCTTTGCCATCGCTACTTACGTCAGCGCTGCGCTGGAAATACCGCAGCGTAGCATCACATCCATCAGCATACCTGTTTTATCTGAATCTTGGAAGAATAAGCAAATGGATAACATCAGGAATATTTACACTAAAAGTGTTTCCAATTTATTAGTGATCGGACTGGGCCTTTTCGGGCTCATCTGGCTGAATATACACAACCTGATACTCTTCCTTAATAAACTTTCATCGGGCAGCAAAGGCAATTACGAAATCATCGGCCCAGTGGTATTGGTAATGGGATTAGCCAAAGTACTGGACCTTGCTACAGGTGTGAATGGACAGATCATCGGCACATCCAATTATTGGCGTTTCGACTTCTTCACCAATGTGTTTTATACTATCCTTTCCATTCCTATGAATTTCATACTTATCAAATCATTCGGATTGATGGGCCTTGCTTATTCAAACCTCATAGCGTTAACTATTTACAACGGAGTACGATATGTATTTCTGTGGAGAAAATTTGGATTGCAGCCATACACGATTACACATTTATATATCCTGGCTGGAACTATATTGCTTTATGGGTGCATCTACTATATCCCGCAAAGCAATAATCTTTACATGGATATACTGGTAAGATCTATCGCATTCCTTGCACTGTTTATGCCAATTATCCACTATACACGTGTTGCACCGGATTTAAGCGACTTCATCACTGCTAAATTGAAGGCACTCATACCTGGGAAGAAGAGATACTAGCGGACTGCTGTATTTTCTCCAGGAACAAAGCCAGCCCTTTTCTTTTTTCCGCATCAAGCCGGTAGCTTATGTTTTTTGTGTAATAGGTTTTCATGTCGTACCAGTTACAGTCAATATCCGCCACAACCTCATCAATGTGGTGCAACCCGTATCCATTTGCACGATTGAATGCATCTTCAAAATCTTCTCCCAGTGGTTTATTGGACACCCAGGCTGCAAAAACAAAAGGCAGCCCGGTATATTTCTTCCAGGCAAGTCCCAGGTCATAAATATAAGCCGATTGGGTTCGCTGTTCCAAGGCCCTGTCGCCTATTACTACGCCGGCTGCAGTCCCCTTGATATGAGAACGGAAATCCTCACCCGCATCTTCAAATACCACCTCTTTTTTCCAGTACTCTTTCAGAAGCACTTTTGCCAGGTTAACGGAAGTGCGACTCTGATAATCAAGCAATACCGTGGTGATCTGTTCCATGGGTACTTCACTGAAGATAGCTACGGAAGCTACTTCCGCATCGGCACCAATGCAATGATCGGTAACGATATATGACTCTTTCAACTGGGGAATGATGGCTACCGGAACCAATCCCACATCTATTTCATCATTCAGCAACATGCCGGCAATATGGGCGGGGTAACCTTCTACCAGATCAATCTTATCCATCAGCCCCGAACGCCTGATCCCATATAACAAAGGCCTGGTATTTAAATAACTAACAACGCCAACACGTATTCTCTTGTCCAATTAGGTTACTTTTGCATGCAAAGAACGGTTATTTAACCAAAACCCAAAACAAGTACCCTAAACCATGGAATTGCTCCCACTCACCGCTATTTCCCCTGTAGACGGGCGTTACCGCAAGCAAGTACATCACCTCGATGAATATTTTTCTGAATACGGACTGATCAAATACAGGGTATTGGTGGAGATCGAGTATTTCTTTTTCCTGGCCAACAAAAAATTCTTCAAACTGCCCGCCAAAGCGAGGCTTCACTTGAAGAAAGTGGCCGATGATTTCAGCATTGCCGATGCACAGCAGATCAAACAGATTGAGTCCATCACGAACCATGATGTAAAAGCGGTGGAATATTTTCTTAAAGAGCAACTCGATAAAGCCGGTATACCTGAACTGAAAGAGTGGATCCATTTCGGACTCACTTCACAGGACATCAACAATACTTCTATTCCCCTGAGCTGGAAACATTGCATGGAGCATGAATACATGCCTTCCATCATCAACCTGCAAAACAACCTTTACCAGTTGGCGACACAATGGAAAGATATTTCATTGCTGGCGCGCACACACGGACAACCTGCTTCGCCCACCCGCCTGGGTAAAGAGATCATGGTTTTTGTAGAAAGACTGCACAACCAGGTAGAGTTGTTTTCCAGCATACCATATGCCGCCAAGTTCGGGGGCGCCACCGGTAATTTCAACGCCCATCATATTGCTTTCCCTAAAAAGAACTGGATCGCACTGGGCAATGAATTTGTAGACCAGGTGTTGGGTCTGCAACGCATGCAGTACACATCGCAAATTGAACATTACGATAATCTCGCAGCACATTTTGATGCCATGAAGCGGATCAACAATATCCTCATAGACCTTTGCCGCGACTGCTGGACCTATATCAGCATGGATTATTTCAAACAAAAAACAAAAAAAGGAGAAGTTGGTTCCTCTGCCATGCCCCATAAGGTAAACCCCATCGATTTTGAAAACGCCGAAGGCAACCTGGGAGTAGCCAATGCCATTCTGGAACATTTATCGGCCAAACTGCCCATCAGCCGGCTCCAGCGCGACCTTACCGATTCTACCGTTTTACGGAACCTGGGCGTTCCGGTAGCGCATGTGATCATTGCACTTAAATCGCTGGAAAAAGGACTGAGCAAGCTGGTGCTGAATGAGGCCAAAATCAAAGAAGACCTGGAGAACAACTGGGCCGTTGTGGCGGAAGCCATACAAACCATCCTGCGTCGCGAAAATTACCCCAACCCTTATGAGGCGCTGAAAGACCTTACCAGGGGCAATAATACCATCGACAAAAAAGCCATCCACCAGTTCATCAGTACATTGAAAATCAGCAGTGCACTGAAAAAAGAATTAAAATCCATCACCCCCTCCAATTATGTGGGTGTAAACCCGGTTTTCTGATAAGATTTTCCTAAAACTGACCCGGGTGCGTTATATTATCATTATCATTCTGCAAATTTGCGGGGATAAGTAATTTACACTGATGATGCATCGTGGGATTGTTTTAAGTGTTGTGGCATTGCCACTCTTCTTCGTTTGCGGCCAGGCCCAGAATAGTATACCGAAGAACTGGTACCAGATGGACCATTCGCAGGATTCTTTTTACGGTATCAGCCTGAACAGGGCCTATGATTTCCTGAAAGACAAAAAGAGGAAGTCCACTCCTGTTGTGGTTGCCGTGCTGGATTCCGGCGTGGATACCACACATGAGGATTTGAAAAACATGCTGTGGCATAACCCGAAAGAAATTCCGGGCAACGGTATCGACGACGATGGCAACGGTTATGTAGATGATGTGTACGGATGGAATTTTCTCGGCGGTAAAGATGGCCGCAACCTCAAACGTGCGCCCGATGAACGCGCCCGTATCTTCCACAAATGGAAAAGCCGGTTCGAAGGCAAACCCGATACCAGCGCATTTTCTCCAGTCGATAAAGACCATTACCAGGCTTGGACCAAGGCGGTGAATGAATTGAACTTCTCTCCCGACGAACAGATGGAGCTGATGATCCTCGACATCACCTGCAAAGCCCTGAAACGGCACGATAAAGTATTGCGCCATGAAATGGGTTGCGATGAATATACCTGCGACAAACTTGAAAAGTTCGAACCCGTTTCCAGGCTGGGCAAAGAAGCCAAACTGGCTTATCTCACCAGCATGAAAATGATTGGTATACCGGATGAAGAAAGGAACAGCGAAACCAATGTGAGCATATTGGGCCAGTTGGAGGAATATGTAGAAGGCAAAAAAGCAGCTTTTGATTCGAAAGAATCAGTAAAAGACAACCGGGCAGAGATTGTGCAGGATAATTACAACAGTCTTACCGATCGCTTCTATGGCAACAATGATGTGATGGGCCCATCGCCTATGCATGGCACCCATGTATGCGGACTCATCGGCGCCCAACGCGGCAACCATATTGGCATCGATGGCGTAGCAGATAATGTGAAACTGATGATGATAAGGGTGGTGCCGGATGGGGATGAATACGATAAAGACGTAGCGCTCGCTATCCGTTATGCAGTAGATAATGGCGCTAAGGTCATCAACATGAGTTTTGGCAAATATTATTCGCCCGAGAAAATGTGGGTAGACAGCGCTGTGCATTATGCAGAAATGAAAGATGTACTCATCGTGCACTCATCGGGTAATGAATCTTATAACCTCGATACAACCGTAGGCTATCCCAATCCATGGCTCAAAGAATGGAATACCAATGCCGGAAATTTTATTACGGTAGGCGCCAGCAGTGATCCCAGGATCAATGGCAGCATTGCCGCGGACTTCAGTAATTATGGCAAAACACATGTAGACGTGTTTGCACCGGGTGTAAAAATGTATTCTACCCTCCCCGGTACTCATACCTATGGCAACCAGCAGGGCACCAGTATGTCTGCACCTGTTGTTTCCGGCCTCGCCGCGCTGATCCGCTCTTATTATCCTGAACTCAGCGCCGTACAAGTGAAAAAGATCATCGAGCAATCGGTATTGATACCCGATGCATCGGTACCCAGTTTTAAGCCGGGTGATAAAAAATCTGTTGTATCTTTCAGTGATCTTTCCAAAAGCGGCGGTATCGTCAACGCATACAATGCAGTGAAGCTGGCTGAACAATACAAAGTCACGACCGATATTAAAAAAAATACCACCAAAGCCAATAGATAATGCCACGTCCACTTGCAAATGATTATGGCCCTTATTTTGAAACCTATATCAGTAAAGTAAAGAGCAACGATGTAAAGACCATCCTTGAACAGGAAGCTGCTCCCATCGAAACTTTTTACCTGAACCTTCCCGAAGCAAAAGCCGATTACCGGTATGCAGAAGGCAAATGGACGCTGAAGGATCTCCTGCAACACCTGATAGATACAGAAAGAGTCATGGTCTATCGCTTGCTGCGTGCTGCCCGTAAAGATGCTACACCCAACGCTTCCTTTGATGAAAACAGTTTTGCCGCCAATGCTATGGCCGATAAAAGAAGTTTCCATTCACTGAAAGAAGAATTTCTGGCCCTGCGGAAGTCCACCAACCTGCTTCTGCAATCTTTAACGGAAGAGCAACTCTCTTCTGCCGGCATCTCCAGCAATCACCGCACAACAGCCAACGCACTTGCCTTCATTATCTTCGGCCACCTGAAGCACCATCAAAATATTGTTGAAGAACGGTATCTCTGATCCATAAAAAAGCCCCACGCAATGCATGGGGTTTTTCTCATGTTGTATCAATAGCCGGCAGTAAAACTTATTTGCTGGCAAAAAGGTGAACAGCTAACTGCACATCTTTGGCAGGTCCGTTGAAATTGATACCTATAGTGGTCCTGTCCAGACTGAAGAAAGCCTGTGCAAAGAAATTCTTCTCATCTACACCGCGGATATTAGCCGTTAGTTTAATAGGGAAGCTGGCTCCTTTCAAAGTAAGTGTGCCATTGATATCTGCCGTATTATCCGATGTATAATTTACTCCTGTGATCTCGTAAGTGGCTTCTCCAAATTTGGCCACATCAAAGAAGTCAGGGGTTTTCAAATGTCCTGTGAGCCTGTCACCACCACCGGCATCGGTCACTTTCAGGTTGGCCAGATCAATCACGAATTTGCCGCCCTTCAGTTTATTGTCATCGAGCTGTACTTCCCCGCTTTTCAAAGGAAAAAAACCTGTATGATAGGCGGTTTTTTTAGCCGCCACCCAGTCGATACGGCTTTTCTCAGTGCTTACGCTGTACGTAGCTACCTCTTTTTTAGCGGTATGAGGGATGAAAGAATAGATACCTGCTAACAAAGCAGTACCCAGCAATGCAAAGATTGTTTTTTTCATATACGTTCTCACGGTTTGGTTTATAAAGGGGTTACTCCTAAAAATAAGGCAATTAAAGTTAGAACGATAAATAATTAATACGAACGGTATGAATGCCCGATTCGCTTATCTTCGCGAAAATTTTCCCACACATGAACCTCCACGAATATCAGGCCAAGGAATTACTGAAAAAGTACAATGTACCTGTGCAGGAAGGCATTGCGGTTGATACAGTAATGGCTGCAGAAGAAGCTTACCGTCAGATCAAAACCCAAACAGGCAACAACTTTGCCGTTATCAAAGCGCAGATACATGCCGGAGGCCGTGGTAAGGGTAAGGTTGCCGGTACCGAGCAACGTGGAGTAGCTGTTGCCAAAACCGTGGAAGACGTAGCCACTATTGCCAAAAATATTTTAGGGGGTACCCTGGTAACCATCCAGACTGGTCCCGCCGGTAAAAAAGTAAGTAAAATATTGGTAGCCCAGGATGTATATTATCCCGGTCCTCAGCCTGTTAAAGAATTCTACCTGTCTATCCTGCTCGATCGTGCCAAAGGCATGAACGTGATCATGTACAGCACCGAAGGCGGTATGGACATTGAAGAAGTAGCGCACAATACGCCAGACAAAATTTTCAAAGAATGGGTATATCCCGGCGGCGGACTGCAGGGATTCCAGGCACGTAAAATTGCGTTCAACCTGGGTCTGAGCGGCGAAGCTTTCAAGAGCTGCGTGAAGTTCGTTACCAATTTATACAATGCTTATGTGGGACTCGACTGCGGCATGCTCGAGATCAACCCGCTCTTCAAAACCAGCGACGACAAGATTATTGCAGTGGATTGTAAAATGAACATTGATGATAATGCCCTGATGCGTCATCCCGATACAGCTGCCCTGAGAGACATCACGGAAGAAGATCCTACCGAGGTGGAAGCAGGTCAGTACAACCTCAACTTTGTAAAGCTCGACGGAAACGTAGGTTGTATGGTAAACGGCGCCGGTCTGGCCATGGCCACCATGGATATGATCAAGCTCAGCGGCGGTGAACCAGCCAACTTCCTCGATGTAGGCGGTACCGCTAACGCACAAACCGTTGAAGCCGGCTTCCGCATCATCATGAAAGACCCCAATGTAAAAGCCATTCTCATCAATATATTCGGAGGTATCGTGCGTTGCGACCGGGTAGCTGCCGGCGTAATTGAAGCATACAAAAAACTGGGTAATATTACAATCCCCATCATTGTACGCTTGCAGGGAACCAATGCAGTGGAAGCGAAAAAACTGATCGATGAAAGCGGACTCAAAGTGCAGTCAGCCATCGAACTCAGTGAAGCTGCATCGCTCGTGAAAAAGGCAGTGGCTTAATTACCCTTCTTTCATCATTTTAACTTCTATAACCGGACTCACAGAATAGTGCAGCCCGGTTTTTATTTCTTCGCAATCAAATCTTTTGCGACGGATGAGTCCCTTCCGGAATATTTTACCGTTATCCATCATGAACAATGCTCCTTCCGGCAGATCTGCCAGGTGCACATGATCTTCTTTTTGTACAGGGTTGTATTTCCTGAGCACCAGCAACAACGCCGTTTCCCCATTGGCAGTAGCAGCGGGATTGAGCACAGAAGCCTGCAAGGCTTTTTCTATATCGGCAGGAAATATTTTATGTTGTATGAAGGTCACGAGCAGGTGGCTGTACAAATGCTTCCATTCCCTCCCGTGCGACTCTACCTTGTTGCCATACTGCTCAAATGTAAGCAGGTGTGCCAGTTCGTGCAATAAAGTAATGAGGAATTCGAATTTGTTAAGGTTGCCGTTGATACTGATACGATGGTTGCGCCCCATTCCCGCGTGACGATAATCGCCCAGCACTGATTTCCGTTGTTTGGTAACGGTGAGGTGTACTTTGTAATGATGCAGGTATTCCACCACTTGTTCAAAACTCCCTTCCGGCAAATAGGCTGCCAACGCCTGCATGGGATGCTCAGTTACCGGCATTGGATTTTTTATTCAATTTCAGACTGGTGCGGACTTCTATCCAGGTATACAAAACATATAACCCCATAGATATGAAAATGGCGTATTTATTCTTGTGAACACCTGCTTTTGTCATATAGACAACCACAGCAATCCCTAATACGATCAATTTGATAAAAGTAGATACCATCACCATCCGTATCCATGCATTGGGGTTATTACTGCGTAAAGAACGTTCCTGCAGGATAATACTGAACAACCCTATCACAAACAATAAAAGGTTAGAAACTATAACCACCTTACTATCAATTCCCCAATCATCCATATTTGATCTTAAAAACACTGCAACCCCACTAACGAAGAAAAATGTTGCCAGCAGGGGCCAAAATCTCATTTTATTTTCTTTTTCCATTCTTATCTGTTGAAGTATCCCGAATCAATTTTATCAACAACACCATCAATACCAACAAAGGTAACAGCCAAAGCCAAACAGGTTTTACAAGATCCATTTTTTTATCCAGCCATCCGCCCAGGTACACGCCAATAACCAGTCCGGCTATCAATTCAGTTGCCAATCCTGCATAACGCACCAGGATGTCAGCTTTTTTTTGCCCCATATTTATTCGTTGGTGGTCTCGGTCCTGGGAATCACAGCCGGTATGGTATCGAGTTGGGAAGGTGTATTACCTGTGAGCACTTTCTTTACACCATCGATGTACTGCTCTTTGTATTGAAGCGCCTGTTCCAGCGAATCGGTGCGTATCTTCAAAGCCTGCAACGCACTCCGGCTTTCACGGGTGCCGTAACCGGGTATATAATATTTGAGCGGGGAAAATGAGATCAGGGCAATGGTTAGCCCCACCAGCAAAACAAAAGCGGTACTCAACCCTACATACACGCTCAGGCGCGACAGCCTGAACGTTACCACTTCTTCATAGGTATCGTCGTTCATCACTACCAGGCGGTAACTGTTGCGCAGGCGCTTGAGACTATTGTTATTTTCCGGTTTCACGATGCTGTTAAATCAGGATAAAGGTATTCATAAATAGCTGTACTTTTAGACAGTTTTATGTATCCGATGTCGAAATTCCCAAAGTGGGTCACATTTGTTGGTTTTGTATTGGCGATATGCTATTCAGCCCAGGTAGTGCATGCACAACCCAATACCACTATTGAACTCACAAAACCAAAGCCGTACACCGAAAGAAGCCTGCCCGCCGAAAAAACGGGCAACAGGAAATTCACCATTCCCCGGCGCATCTTTACCAATGCCACCAGCCGGTTCAATTATTATTTCAATGCCAACAACCTGGTCAATGATATCATCAACAGGGCAAGGCAACAGCACAAAGACGATTACGGGCAACTGCTGTCATTCTATGATTACAGCCTGGATGTAACAGCCAAAGACCTGATCGATACCGTTATTTATAAATGCAATGCAGGCATACTGCTGCATGACCTGCGGAGCGACTGGGTAGATAACTTGTATGTGCTGATGGGAAAAGCTTACCTGCTCCGCAAAAATTTTGATTCAGCCACTGCCGTCTTCCAATACATCAATTATGTGTACGCTCCCAAAGATGACGGTTATGACATTCCCCTGGGAAGCAATGCCAGCAATACCGGGGGCGTATTCACCGTTGCCACCGACGAAAAAAGAACCCTGCTGAAAAAAATCTTCACCACACTGCCCAGCAGAAATGAAGCATTGACATGGCAGGTACGCACTTATCTCGAGCAACAGAAAATGGGCGACGCAGCAGGTTTACTCGAGATTCTGCGGCAGGACCCGCATTTTCCTTCAAGGCTCCAACCATCTTTACATGAACTCAGCGCTTATTGGTTTTACAAGCAGGAAATGTACGACAGCGCTGCATCCCAGCTTTCCAAATCCCTGCCTGCTTCAGGCGCTGTGCGGGCAAGAGGAGAATACCTCGCCGGCCAACTTTATCAATTGGCCAAAAAAGATAATCAGGCAATGGAAATGTTCCAGCGTTCCATCCGCCACGCAATTGATCCTGTGATGGAAGTATATGCCCGTTTGAATATTGCCTCCCTGGCAAGCGGGAAAAAAGACAATGCATTGCAAGAAAACCTGAATGAACTGTTGAAAATGGCGCGTCGCGACAAGTACATCATCTATCGTGACATTATTTATCACACAGCCGCTCAACTGGAACTGCAACGCCATCGCGATTCGGCCGCACAACAACTGCTGCTGAAAAGCATTCAATACAATACCGGCAATGCCGCACTAAAACAACAAAGCTTTCTGCTGCTCGGAGACCTCAACTATAACCGTAAAGCCTATGCCAATGCATACAGGTTTTACGATAGTGTGGAGACTTCATTAGTAGACGAAGCGGCAAAGCAAAAGATCGCCAATCTCAAACCTGCCCTGCAACTCATTGCAGCAAATGAGTCTGTTGTCCGTCACCAGGATAGCCTGCAAAGCCTGGCAACGTTGCCGGCCGGCGAAAGGCTCACTGCCGCAAAAAAAATGATCCGCCGGTTGCGAAAAGAAAAAGGATTGAAAGAAACTGAAACAACAGAAACAGGCGGAGCTTCCGGTAACACAGCTACCATAGATTTATTCAATAACAATACCGCCGGCTTCTATTTCCAGAATGCATCGTTGAAAACAAGAGGCGCGGCTGAATTCAAAACCCGCTGGGGTAACAGGCCCAACGTTGATAACTGGCGCAGGCAGGCTGCGGTAGACAAATCTTTCAGTACCGCCAATTCCCAGGCAGTCAACACACAGAAAACACAGTCCGAAACGAGCCCGGCACCAAAAGAAAAAGAGCTCAGTCTCGAAACTTTGCTCGCAGAAATCCCACTTACCGAAGCGCAGTTGGATGCATCCAATAAATTGATCAGTCAATCATTGCTTTCGAGTGCGCTTACCTTCCAAAATCAATTGCGTGACTACCCTTCGGCCATCGCCACTTATGAAGCTTTTCTGAAACGTTTCCCTGAAAGCGCTTCCGTAGAGCAGGTGCTGTTCAACTTATCGCTTTGCTACCAGGAGAGCGATGCCGTTGCCAAAGCCGATTCGATACGGACCGTTTTGAACAAATCTTATCCGGCCGGCTCCTATACCGCTTTATTACGTAAGGCACAATCGGCCAACCAACCCGATGCCCCAACGCAAACATACGAATCGGTTTACCGCCTCTTTATTGAAGGACGTTTCAATGAAGCACGCCTTGCCAAGTTGAAAGCCGATCAACAGTTCGGTCATTCGCATTGGACGCCCCAGTTGTTGTTCATTGAGTCCATCAGCTATGTGCGGGAGCGGCAGGACAGTATTGCCATTAACCGCTTGCAGGAGATCATCCAACAATTCGGGCAATCTCCCATGGCCGCGAAAGCCGCCACCATGATCGATGTGCTGAAAAGAAGGAATGAAATAGAAGCTCATTTGACCAACCTGAATATCGAAAGAGGAGATGAATCTGTTTCGCGCCGGGTTGACCTGCAATCGCCACTTACTACCATTACGGCCGAAAAGAGAAAAGACAGCAGCAAACTGGCGCCGCCACCCACAGCAATCGTTTCCAAAGAATTAAAACAGGAAAACAAACCGGTGATCATCAGCAACGATGTGTACCGGTTCGTACCAACAGACTCGCAGTATGTAGTCATCATCATGAATAAAGTGGATCCTGTTTATGCAAGTGAAAGCCGTAACGCATTCAATATTTTCAACAGGGAACGTTATGCACGGCTGAAGATCGTCAGCAGCAGCATGCGGCTCACAAGCGATGTGCAGCTTTTATTACTCGGGCCATTCATGAACGCTGCTACAGCCGCTTCTTATATCGATGCGGTAAAGCCCCTTTCAAAAACAAATATCGTTCCCTGGCTACCGGCGGATAAATACAGTTTCAGCATCATCAGTCCGGCTAACCTGGCCATTTTACTTAACAACAAAGACATCAATGAGTTCAGGGCTTTTATGCAAAAATTGCTTCCCGAGTAATTTTAACGGAGAGATAAGGATCTTTGGCGAACTGTTGTTTAGTTTTACGTACCATTGCGAAACAATCATAGAACAGATTTACCATGTCTAAACCGGTGAGAATTTTCTGGCGCATTTTTTTCTGGGGCTTTGCAGGCTTCATCCTCTTGTTGCTCATGATCAACTGGGGTTGGCTGGGGGCCATGCCCGACCTGGAGGATATCGAAAACCCAACAGCGTCGCTCGCGAGCCAGGTTTTTGCCCAGGACGGAACACCCATGGGTAAATATTATATTGAAGACCGGGTGAATGCGGATTACAAAGACATCAGTAAATATGTGATCAATGCATTGGTAGCCACTGAAGACAAACGCTTCTATGTTCACAGTGGTATCGACCCATGGTCACTAGCCCGCGCTGTTGCCCACCTGGGTGGCGAAGGTGGCGCCAGCACCATTACCATGCAAACAGCTAAAAATCTTTTCACCGATAACTGGGATACCAGGAATTTTCTGTTGCGCATCCTCCAAAAAGTCAAAGAATCGATCATCGCTGTTAAGCTGGAAAGGAACTTCACCAAAGAAGAGATCGCAACACTTTATCTCAATACAGTAGCTTATGGCGATAATGTGTATGGCATCCGGAATGCTTCGCGCACTTTCTTCCAGAAGGAGCCCGACCGTTTGAGTGTGGAAGAAGCTGCCGTACTGATAGGCATGTTGAACGCACCCTCTTTATATAACCCTCGCCGCAATCCCAAGCAGGCCCTCGATAGGAGAAACCTCGTATTGAATCGCATGGTAAGCAGTAATTACCTGAGCGCCGAAGAAGCAAACAAACTGAAGACAAAACCCATTGAACTCAATTACAAAAAACTGGACGAGAACAACGGGTTGGGCCCTTATTTCAGGATGGTATTGGGTGAATACATGAAGACCTGGTGTAAAGAACACAAGAAAAACAATGGCGATAGCTACAATCTTTACCGTGATGGATTGAAGATTTATACCACCATCAATCCACGCATGCAATTGTATGCAGAAGAAGCAGTAGCGCGTCACATGAGTTATATGCAGAAGTTGCTGAACACGCAGGAAAACATCAAAAAGGGTTCTGTATGGAAAGGTTATGAGAATGTGCTGGAATCTGCCATGAAGCAAAGCGACCGCTGGCGCAACTTCAAGAAAGATGGTATGGGTGATGATGAGATACGCAAAACTTTTTTTGTCAAAACCCCCATGCACATTTTTGCCTGGAATAATTCACGTGGAAAAGACACGGTGATGACACCTTATGATTCACTCAAATACAATCGTCAGATGTTACAGGCGGGATTCATGGTAATGGAACCCGTTAGCGGAGAAGTCAGGGCCTGGGTGGGCGGTATCGATTTCAAAACTTTTAAATTCGATCATGCGAACCCCAACACCAGGCGTCAGGTTGGTTCTACCATGAAACCATTGTTGTATAGCCTTGCCATTGAAGAAGCGGGATTCACACCGAATACAACCGTATACGATGAACAGCAGAGTTTTGGTCAATACGGATTGGTGCCTGCCACCAGCAAATCCTGTAAAGGAGGAGCCATACCGATGGCCAATGCACTGGCCTTCTCGCGAAACTGCGCTTCGGCTTATATCATGAAGCAGCTCGACAATGAAGGCAATAATGGCGCAAGACGTTTTGTTGATTTCCTGAAAAAATGCGATCTCAAAACCAAGATAGAACCCTACCCTTCTATTGCCCTGGGCGCTTGTGAAATCTCTTTGTATGAAATGATGCAGGCTTACAGCATGTTCCCCGGCAGGGGTTTCAACGTAAAGCCCATGTATATTACCCGCATCGAAGACCGGAACGGGAATGTGCTGGCCACTTTTATTCCCCAGCGAAAAGAAGTGATCAGCGATGTAACAGCTTATTCCATTATCAAGATGATGGAAGGAACAATGACCATTGGTACCGGTCGCGGTATCTGGCAGTACGATGTACCCAATATGGAAGTGGCCGGCAAAACAGGTACCACCAATGAAAACAGCGATGCCTGGTTCATGGGTTATACACCTCAACTGATGGCCGGCGCCTGGGTGGGTTGCGATGACCGGTTCATCCATTTTGATAAAGACAACCTGAACGGACAAGGTAGCCGCGCTGCAATGCCCATCTGGGCCTATTTCTACAGCAAAGCTGTCAAAGACCCTAATTGCGGACTGGATCCAAAACAGACCTTTGTGAAACCGGATGTAATGAGCAATGATCTCATCATCGATTACATCAATGGCAATACGCCGGTACTGGGTGGAGAAGGAGAAGACATGGGTACCGGTCAATCGAAAGATTATGAAGTACCCAAAAACATCAAACCGGAAGACATAGCGCCGGAATCACAGATCAAACTGGACGACAACAATAACAAATCCAAAACGCCTGTTAAACCCATCAACCCACCTCCTTCTGCTAATAAACCCGGACAAGATCCAAAAGCGGTCATGCCGAAGAAAAACCAATGATTAAATAAGTGCGTCATCCCGAGCGAGCGAAGCGAGTCGAGGTACGTCATCCTGAGCGAGCGAAGCGAGTCGAGGTACGTCATCCCGAGCGAGCGAGGCGAGTCGAAGGAGCTGCTGAGGATTCAGGCAGATCCCTCGGCTGCGCTCGGGATGACGGGCTTAAATCATTGAACAACTATAGTGTGATGGAAAAGTGATGGAACAAACTTTGTTGATAGAAGCCTGTTGCATAATGCACATGCAGCTTTTTCAGCAACAGACTGGCGCCAAGGCTGACGCCATTGAGTCCGCTCGTAAAATTGTACGCATTCAAATCATACCCGCGCTGAAAATTATAACCTGCCTGGATGGTGCATTTTTCGCTGAGATATAATTGCGTACCCAACACGATATGCGAAAATATTTTTTGCGTCACCGGGCTGTTCTTGTAATTGATATCGCCTTCCGAAGCACGGAAACTGGTATCGTTATAGTAAATATTGAACCGGTGTAAATGATGTAAAGTGAGTGAGAACTGAAAAGGCGCATGGGCCAGGCGTTTGGATATGCCCGCCTCCACATCAAAAGGCAATTCTTCTTTCCGCGCGCTGCCATCATAGGTATTGAGTTGTGTGCCCATGTTTTTGGCTACCAGGCTGGCCTGCCATTGGCCTTCTTCGTCGTAATACGCAATTCCTGCGTCAACGGCCAGTCCGGATGAACGATACATACCATATCCGGAATGCATGAATTTCAGGCTCATCCCATACCACCATCTTTCTTTATACGGCTGAGAGATCATGGCCTGCACCACATAATCGCGCGGCGAAAAACTACCCCACACATTGCCGGAAGCATCGGTCTGTGGCATGGTTCCGTAGTTGAAATAATTCACGCCTACCCCAACGGTTGTTTTTTCATTGCGCAGGTGCATCGCAGAAGTAAGACTGTAATTACTGATACCAGCCAAAAAAGCGTTGAAAGAAAAATCCGTTTTCAAATGCATATCAGGACGCAACAGGGCCGGGTTCTGAAATGCCATACCTACATCCTGACCAATAGCAGAGACATTCATACCACCCAGTGCAGATAAGGTTGCCGTATTGGGTTGTTGCAGGAACTGGAAAACGGCATTGCCCCCAAGGGTTTGCGCTTTTCCCGGATGAGCAAAAAAAATCAGAACAACAATAGGGCAATAACGATGCATGAACAGGTTTCTATTCCAAATCTAAGTAAGAAAACAAAGCGGCGCCAGTTACATCAATAAACCAGGTCCTCATAAGCTGCCTGCAATTCGTTGTAAGCGTGCTGATCGCCCGCCTGTTTGGCCGCTTGCATGCCTTTCTCGTACCATTCGATGGCCAGTTGTTTTTCCTGCATCTTTTCGAGCAGTTTGGCCAGGTGATAATAAGAACCGATATAATCGGGCGATTGGGTAAGGATGGTTTCAAATAAAGCGCGGGCTTCCTGGTCCTGCTCCTGCTTGATGTATTCCAGGGCCAGCGCATGGCGGAGGAAATTATCCTGTGGGTTGTCTTTCAGGAATTCCCTGAGCTTGGAAATGCGGTCTGTCATCCCGTAAAGTTAGGCCGAGGCCGGTGAATAAAGTTTTTGCAGATTAAATTTTATCCTAACCTTTGCCGCGTTGAAATCATCCCTATATTTGCTAATAGTTGCATAAACAACTATTAATTCCGGGATGAATTAAATCTGCATTTATTATGAAAATTTTAGTGTGCGTAAGCAAAACGCCAGATACCACTTCCAAGATTGCCTTCTCCGACGGCAATACCAAATTTGATGAAGCCGGTGTGCAATGGATCATCAATCCGTATGACGAATGGTATGCCCTCGTAAGAGCTATTGAACTGAAAGAAAAAGATCCTTCCGTGGTACTGCACCTGGTAACTGTGGGCGGCGCCGATACAGAGCCCATCATCCGGAAAGCGCTGGCACTGGGCGGCGATGAAGCCATTCGTGTCAATGCCAACAGCAGCGACAGCTATTACATCGCCTCTCAAATAGCAGCAGTGATCAAAGACGGTGGTTACGATCTTATTTTAACGGGAAAGGAAACCATTGATTACAACGGATCTTCCATCGGCGGCATGGTCGCTGAACTGATCGATGCGCCTTATCTCTCGTTGGCTACCCAATTCAATCTTGAGGGAACCACCGCTACCGTTACACGTGAGATAGAAGGTGGAGAAGAAGTAGCAGAAGTAGCATTACCTGTAGTAGTAAGCTGCCAGAAAGGAGTAGCAGAGCAACGCATTCCCAATATGCGCGGCATCATGGCTGCCAGGACCAAGCCTTTGAAAGTAGTAGAGCCTGTAGCAGCAGATACGCTTACTGCCATTACCGGTTTTGAATTACCACCAGCAAAAGCGGGAGTGAAACTGGTAAGTCCGGATAATGTAGCCGAACTGGTACGTCTTCTGCACGAAGAAGCCAAAGTGATCTAAATCTTTCAACAAAAACGAAGCACAAACATCATGGTACTGATATATATAGATCAAAGCGAAGGTCATATCAAAAAAGCTTCTTTCGAAGCCATGAGCTATGGCGCCGAAGTAGCCGAACAACTGGGTACTGTTGCCGAAGGCCTGGTACTGGGTCAGGTAAACGATGACCTGGCCGCACTGGGAAAATACGGGGTCAAAAAAGTACACCAGGTAAACAACGATGCATTGAATCACCTCGATGCACAGGTATATGCCAAAGTCATTGCAGAAGCCGTAACAGCAACAAATGCCAACGTGGTAATATTTTCGCATAACCAAACGGGCAAAGCCATATCATCGAGGGTAGCGGCGCGTTTGAAAGCTGGTATTGTTACCGGCGCTTCTTCCCTGCCCGATACTTCGAACGGATTTGTGGTTCGCAAAACCGTTTTCTCCGGCAAGGCTTTTGCGCATGTGAATATTCTTTCTTCTATCAAGGTTATTTCGCTGAGTCCGAACAGCTATACCACTACTGTTGGAGCAGGTGTTGCGGAAGTGAACCAACTGAACATTGCAGTAGATGCTCCTAAAGTAAAAGTAACTGCGGTTAATAAAGTAACGGGCGAAATTCCTTTAACAGAAGCCGACATAGTAGTGAGTGGAGGACGCGGCATGAAGGGCCCTGAAAACTGGGGCATCTTGTTAGACCTCGCCAAAGAACTGGGCGCAGCAACTGCCTGTAGCCGTCCGGTTGGAGATGCACACTGGAGACCGCATCATGAGCATGTAGGACAAACCGGTATCCAGATAGCGCCCAATCTCTACATTGCGCTGGGTATTTCCGGAGCCATACAGCACCTGGCAGGTGTGAACAGGAGTAAAGTGATCGTAGTGATCAACAAAGATCCCGAAGCGCCTTTCTTCAAAGCAGCTGATTACGGTATTGTAGGCGATCTGTTTGAAGTGGTGCCCAAACTCACCGAAGAGATCCGCAAAATGAAAGCATCATAATCCACTCAGTTTGCCGCCATCCACCGGCAGATTGATACCATTGATATAAGCGGCTGCCGGAGAACATAAAAAAGCTACGGCAGCCGCCAGTTCTTCCGGCTCTCCCAAACGGCCCGCAGGAATTTGTGCAACTGCTTGCTGCATGATAATATCTATTGTACTGTTTGCGGAAGCAGCCTGCTTTTCAAATAAATAATCCAATCTATCGGTACGCGTAGAGCCCGGCAATACATTGTTCACCGTGATCCCGAACGGTCCCAATTCATTAGACAATGTTTTGGCCCAGTTGGCCACTGCAGCGCGAACCGTATTGGAAATACCCAATCCTCCGATGGGTTGTTTCACCGAAGTGGAAGTGATGTTCACGATCCGGCCATAACCTGCTTCCTTCATTCCAGGCACCAATAGTTGTACAAGTGTATGCGCAGCGCTGAGTTGTGAACGGAACGCAGTTTCCAGTTCATCTGCACTTGTATTCAATAACGGGCCCGCTGGCGGTCCGCCGGTATTATTTACCAAAATATGTACTTGTCTTGTTTTAGTGAGCAAGGATGCTATCTGTGCAGCCAACTGATCGGGATGTGCTGTATCTGCCACTATATAGCTGTGTTGTTGCCGAAGCGAAATATCGAGTGACTGTACAACCCGCCTGAGTTTTTCTTCATTCCTGGCGAGCACCACCACATGCGCACCCAGCAATGCCAGCTCGGATGCTACGGCCGCTCCCAATCCTTGCGAGGCGCCGCAGACCAGGGCAGTTTTATTGGTAAGATCGAGGTTCATGCTGCAAATTACGATATGGTGTTAAGATATGGGTAGCTATAGGTTTCCGGCATCCAGTATTAAACAAATTAAGTTATTTTCGTGTCAGCTATGAAAAAGATAGAATTGGAGATAGTGGCCCTTTCCCACAGCATTACGCAAACCCATTCTTATGCAGTGGTATTGGGCGAGATCAGTGGATTGCGCAGGCTGCCCATCGTCATCGGTGGTTTTGAAGCCCAGGCAATTGCAGTGGCATTGGAACACATGCAACCCAGCCGCCCCCTTACACACGATTTGATGAAGAATTTCATGAACGCTTTCAATGTGGAATTACAGGAGATCATCATCAGTGACCTGCAAGAAGGCATTTTTTATTCGAAGCTTGTTTGTTATACCGAACACGATACCATTGAGATCGACAGCCGTACCAGCGATGCACTGGCATTGGCCGTTCGTTTTGGTTGCCCCATCTATACCTACGAACATATCCTAGAGAACGCCGGTATCCTGATGGAGGAAAATCCCGAAAAGAAACCCAAAGGAGAATCGGTTGGTTCCGAAGCCGCCAGCGGCAGCCGGGAAGACCTCAGTTCCATGCCCCTTGAAGACTTGCAGAACCTGCTCAATGAAGTATTGGAACACGAAGATTATATCCGCGCCATAGCCATCAGGGATGAGATCAATAAAAGAAAATAATGGTTCTTTTTCCCAACTGTAAGATCAACCTGGGACTCAACATCATTGAGAAAAGAAAGGATGGTTACCACAACCTGGAAACCGTATTTTATCCCGTAGCATGGAATGATGCGTTGGAATTAGTGACCTCCCCGGAAGCTCCTTATCCCGGCATACAGTTCAACTCAAGTGGCCTGCCCATCGCAGGCGATCCCGATTCCAATTTATGCACCAAAGCCTATCAACTGCTGGCAAAAGATTTTCCGCGACTTCCTGCTGTGCGTGTGCATCTCCACAAAGCCATCCCTATGGGAGCGGGTTTGGGAGGAGGCAGTTCCAATGGGGCTTTCATGCTGAAAATGCTTAATGAAAAACTGTTGTTGGGTCTTGATGCTACGCAATTGATGGGTTACGCGCTGCAACTGGGAAGCGATTGTCCTTTTTTCATCCGCAATACGCCCTGCATTGCAACCGGACGAGGCGAGGATATGCAACCCTTGGCATTGGACCTGAATGCTTACCGCATGGTATTGATTAATCCGGCCATTCATGTATCTACTGCCTGGGCTTTCGCACAACTGAAGCCACAACCTGCGGCTATACCGGTATCCGAAGCCATCCGAAAACCCATTGAGCAATGGAAGGATATCCTGTTGAACGATTTTGAAGCGCCCGTTATCAAACAATTCCCTGAAATCGGACAAATCAAAGAACAACTCTACCAAAGCGGCGCCCTTTACGCTTCCATGACAGGGAGCGGCAGTACCCTTTTTGGCATTTTTCCAGCCAACCGGCATCTTGAATCTTCCATTGAACAACATCACAGTATAAAAGAAATTTCCCCGCTTTAAGAACGGTTGTTAGTTTTTTGAATAGAAATTATTCAACAGATTGTCAATTTTATTGAATATTATACACTTCTTTCAAAATTTATTAGAAATGCTGGATAATATTTAGCAATTCTTTTGTAATTTACCAACCGATTCGGTTGCTTGCCATATTATTCCTGATCCTTAATTCGATTGTACATGCTTGTTTCAGCAAACAGCCAGGGACTTTATAGCCCTACCTTTGAGCACGATGCCTGTGGTATTGGTTTTGTAGCGAACATTAAAGGCCGCAAATCCCACCAGCACATTTCAGATGCTTTAACCGTACTGGAAAACATGGAGCACCGTGGCGCCTGTGGTTGCGAGAGCAATACGGGCGACGGTGCAGGTATCATGATCCAGGTTCCGCATGAATTCTTTTTCGATGAATGCTTAAAACTGGGCGTACACCTGCCTGCTTTTGGCAAGTACGGTGTGGGCGTTATTTTCTTTCCGCAAGACTTACAGCTTCGTGAAGAGTGCCGCGATATTTTCAATCGCGCAGCAGAGAAACTCGGACTCGAAATCCTTACCTACCGCAAGGTTCCGGTAAACCAGAAAGACATCGGCAGCTCTGCCCTTTCTGTTGAACCGATAATGGAACAAGTATTCATTGCTTGTCCGCACAACATCATCAACCCCGATGATTTTGAACGCAAATTGTTTGTGCTGCGTAATTATGCAAGTCATACCATTTTTAATACAGTCAGAAAGGACGAAATCGGTTTCTACCTGGCATCACTTTCTCATAAAACGATCGTTTACAAAGGCCAGCTCACCAGCACACAGGTGCGCGGCTATTTCCCCGACCTGAGCGACAAACGCGTGGTATCTGCTTTTGGCCTGGTTCACTCCCGTTTTGCTACCAACACTTTTCCTTCCTGGAAACTGGCGCAACCCTTCCGTTACATCGCACACAACGGAGAGATCAATACATTGCAGGGCAACCTCAACTGGCTTCGCGCGAGTGAGAAAGGATTCACCAGTCCTTATTTCTCGCAGGAAGAAATGGATATGTTGTTGCCCATCGTAACGGGTGGACAATCAGATTCAGCCTGTCTCGACAACATGATCGAATTGCTCACCCTCACCGGCCGCTCATTACCGCATGTAATGATGATGCTCATACCCGAAGCATGGGATGGCAACGACCAGATGGATCCGGTGAAAAAAGCATTCTATGAATACCATGCCTGTATGATGGAACCCTGGGATGGACCTGCTTCCATTTCATTCACCGATGGCAAGACCATCGGCGCCACACTCGACAGGAACGGCTTACGTCCTTCACGTTATTGCGTTACATCGGACGACAGGGTGATCATGGCTTCCGAAACAGGCGTATTGCCGGTAGACCCTTCCATCATCATAGAAAAAGGACGCCTGCAGCCCGGCCGTATGTTCCTGGTAGACATGGAACAGGGCCGCATCATCAGCGATGAAGAATTGAAACAGACCATCTGCTCGCAAAAGCCTTATGCAGAATGGCTCAACAAATACAAAATACGTTTGGAAGAACTGCCCGAGCCAAGGGTGATGTTCACACACCTCGAGCACGACCAGATATTTAAATACCATAAAGCATTCGGTTATTCTACCGAAGACCTGGATACCATCATTGCACCTATGTGCATCGATGGTAAAGAACCCATTGGCTCAATGGGAACCGATACGCCGCTGGCAGTACTGAGCGATCAACCGCAACACCTGAGCAGTTATTTCAAACAATTGTTTGCACAGGTAACCAACCCGCCCATCGACCCCATCCGTGAAAAGATGGTAATGTCGCTGGCTACTTTCGCAGGAAGTACCGGAAGCCTGTTGAACGAAGATCCATTGGCTTGTCACAGTGTGGCACTCAAACAACCCGTACTCAGCAACCACGAACTCGAAAAGATCAGGAGTATCGATACGGGTATCTTCCAGGCAAAGACCCTGCAAACTTATTTCAGGGCCGATGGCAAACCGGGATCGCTGAAAGCGGGACTTGACCGCCTCTGCCGTTATGCAGTGGATGCAGTGGAAGATGGTTTTGAAGTGATCATCCTTACCGACAGGGCCATCGATTCAGACCACGCACCTATTCCTTCCTTGCTGGCTACCGCTGCTGTGCATCATCACCTCATCCGAAAAGGTTATCGCACACAGGTTGGTATTATAGTAGAAGCGGGCGATGTATGGGAAGTACACCATTTCGCTTGTCTCATCGGGTTCGGCGCTACAGCCATCAATCCTTATCTCGCGCTTTCTTCTATCCGCGATATGAAATTGAATGGCCAGTTAGATACGGAACTGGATGTAGAGCACCTCAAAAAGAATTACATCAAAGCAGTGAATGAAGGATTGCTGAAAGTGTTTTCTAAAATGGGTATCTCAACACTGCAATCTTATCAGGGTGCACAGATATTCGAGATCATCGGCCTTAATAAAAAAGTGGTGGACACTTATTTCAGCGGCGCCACTTCACGCATAGAGGGCATGGGACTCGATGAAATTGCAAAAGAAACACTGGCCAAGCACCAGTTCGCTTTCAGCAAGACCGACAGCGCCGTAAACCGGTTGTCTGTTGGTGGTGTGTACCAGTGGAAACGCAAGGGAGAGTTTCACCTGTTCAATCCGCAGACGATACACCTCTTGCAGTATGCAACCAAGATGAACGATTACAATACGTTCAAAAAATATTCCAAGCTGGTGAACGACCAGGGCGAGAAAGCCTGCACGTTGCGCAGCCAGTTCCGTTTCAGGCGTAACCGTCCTTCTATTTCAATTGAAGAAGTAGAACCGGCAGAAAACATTTATAAACGTTTTGCTACAGGTGCTATGTCCTTCGGTTCTATCTCCTGGGAAGCACATACCACACTGGCCATTGCCATGAACCGTTTAGGCGGCAAAAGCAATACCGGTGAGGGTGGAGAAGATGATATCCGTTACCAGCAATTGGCCAACGGCGACTCTATGCGTTCTGCAATTAAGCAGGTAGCATCGGCCAGGTTTGGCGTAACCAGTTACTATCTTACCGAGGCAGATGAATTGCAGATCAAAATGGCGCAGGGTGCGAAGCCGGGTGAAGGCGGACAGTTACCTGGTCATAAAGTAGACGACTGGATCGGCAGAACAAGACACGCAACGCCGGGTGTGGGATTGATCTCTCCCCCGCCGCACCACGATATTTATTCTATTGAAGACCTGGCACAGTTGATCTTCGACCTGAAAAATTCCAACCGCGCAGCACGCATCAACGTGAAGCTGGTATCCAAAGCCGGCGTTGGTACCATTGCTGCAGGCGTAGCCAAAGCAAAGGCCGATGTGGTATTGATCTCCGGTTTCGACGGCGGTACCGGCGCCTCTCCCATCAGTTCTATCAAACATGCGGGACTGCCCTGGGAATTAGGACTGGCCGAAACACACCAGACATTGGTGAAAAATAAATTGCGCAGCAGGATCGTAGTGCAGGCAGACGGACAAATGAAAACCGGTCGCGATATTGCCATCGCTGCTTTGCTGGGCGCTGAAGAATGGGGTGTGGCCACTGCGGCACTGGTGGTGGAAGGATGTATCATGATGCGCAAGTGCCACATGAATACTTGTCCGGTTGGCGTAGCCACACAAGACGCCGAACTGCGTAAGCGTTTCACCGGCGATCCCGATCATGTGGTAAACTTCTTCAAATTCATCACACAGGAATTGAGGGAGCTTATGGCTGAACTGGGTTACAGAACTGTGAATGAAATGATCGGCCAGGTAGATGACCTGGAAGTAAGGGATGATATCAAACACTGGAAATACAGCAAGCTGGATCTTTCTCCTGTTCTGTACAAAGAACCTACTTCTTTGTACACCGGATTGTACCAGCAGGAAGCACAGGATCATGGTTTAACCGAAGTGCTCGACTGGAAACTGCTCAAAGCGGCCAAGCCAGCCATAGACAACGGACAAACAGTGGTAGCTTCTTTCCCTATTAAGAATACAGACCGTACAGCGGGTACCATTCTTTCGAACGAGATCACCAAAAAATACAAGGCAGAAGGTTTACCTGATGATACCATCCATTTCAACTTCACCGGTACAGCCGGACAAAGTTTCGGTGCCTTCAATACCAAAGGGGTGACCCTCGAGTTGGAAGGCGATGCGAACGACTATTTCGGTAAAGGCCTGAGTGGAGCGAGACTGGTGGTGTATCCGCATAAGAGCGCTTCATTCGTACCGGAAGAAAACATCATCATTGGTAATGTTGCCTTCTACGGCGCTACATCGGGTGAAGCTTTTATCCGTGGAAAAGCGGGAGAACGCTTTGCCGTAAGGAATTCCGGCGCCAATGTGGTGGTGGAAGGTGTGGGTGACCACGGTTGTGAATACATGACGGGCGGACATGCTGTTATCCTGGGTAATACAGGCCGCAATTTTGCAGCGGGCATGAGTGGCGGTATTGCTTACGTGTACGATGTACAGGGCAATTTTGCCGAGCTCTGCAACAAGGAGATGGTAGACCTCGATCCGGTAAGCATCAACGATATCGGCTTCCTCAACGACATGATCACCAGGCATTATGCGCATACGGGCAGTACCGTGGCGCGATTCATCCTGGATGATTTTGAAAACCAGTTGAAGAATTTCATCAAGGTATTCCCCAGAGATTACAAGAAAGCGCTGCAACTGAAACAGGAAACAGCCACACAACAACTTTAAGAACCTTGTCGCAATACCCGTAAGGGTTGTAGCGAACGCAAAATAGAATGTATGGGTAAACCAACCGGATTTTTGGAATTTACAAGAGAACTGCCAACCAAGCGTAACGTGCGTGAAAGGCTGGACGATTATAACGAGTTTGTTGACCGCCTGCCCGAACAGAAACTGAACCAGCAGGCAGCAAGATGTATGAACTGCGGCGTTCCTTTTTGCCACAGCGGATGTCCGCTGGGTAATATCATACCTGAATTCAACGACGCTGTTTACAGGAAGAACTGGGAAGAAGCTTATGAGATACTGATCTCTACCAACAACTTCCCCGAATTCACAGGACGTATTTGTCCGGCTCCCTGCGAAAGCGCTTGTGTGCTGGGCATCAACCAACCACCTGTTACCATCGAGGAGATTGAAAAACATATCATTGAAATTGCTTTTGATAAAGGTTTTGTAAAATCACGCAAACCCAACCTGAGAACAGGCAAGAAAGTAGCGGTAGTTGGTTCTGGCCCGGCCGGACTGGCTGCTGCAGCGCAACTGAACTATGCAGGACATTCCGTGACCGTTTTTGAAAGGGATGATGCGCCAGGCGGACTGCTGCGTTATGGTATACCGGATTTCAAACTCGAAAAATGGGTAGTGGAAAGAAGGGTTAAACTCATGGAAGAAGAAGGTGTGGTGTTCAAATGCAATGCTAATGTGGGTGTGAACATCAGCATCAACGACCTGCTGAGGGAATACCATGCTATTGTACTGGCAGGCGGGTCTACCATTCCCAGGAACCTTCCTATCCCAGGCAGGGAACTGAAAGGTGTACACTTCGCCATGGAATTCCTGAAACAACAGAATAAAAGAATAAGCAAGTTACCTGTTGAAGGCGACGATATACTGGCAGGTAAGAAGCATGTGGTAGTCATTGGCGGTGGCGATACCGGCAGTGACTGTGTGGGCACTTCCAACAGGCATGGGGCCGTTTCTGTAACCCAGTTCGAATTGCTGCCCAAGCCGCCCGAATCCAGAACCGCTTTCATGCCATGGCCTACTTATCCTATGACGCTGAAAACCTCTTCTTCGCATGAGGAAGGCGCTAACCGCCAGTGGGCTATTGCTACCAAAGCCTTTATCGGCGATGAAAAGGGCCAGTTGAAATCATTGCAGATCGTAGACCTGGAATGGAAGTTTTCGGAAGATGGCCGCCCGGCTAAATTCGTGGAAGTAGCCGGAAGCGAAAGGGAGATACCCTGTGAGCTTGCCCTTCTGGCCATGGGCTTTGTGCACCCGCAGCATGAGGGCCTGGTAGAGGAACTGGGTGTAGAGTTGGATGAAAGAGGCAATGTAAAAGCCAGTGAAAAAGCCTTCCAGACCAATATTCCCAAGATTTTCACCGCCGGAGATATGCGTCGCGGTCAATCGCTCGTGGTATGGGCCATCAGTGAAGGCCGGGAATGCGCCCGTAAAGTAGATGAATACATTATGGGATTTTCTATGCTCGAAAAGAAGGATGAAAGCTGTCTTATTAGTGTTTAGTATATATGTATAGTTAACCCTCGCTAAGCCTGTTTGAGAAATCAAATGGGCTTTTTTGTGTTCTAATTTTCTCTCCCATCAAATAATTTAATCGTCATTTCCAATTTAAACATTTTTCAATTAAACGGACATATACATTAAATAATATTAAATGTTAGCAATTAATGTAAAATAATAAGAAAAACTTCATACTTTAGCTTTATAATCATTAATTGATTTTTTTATTAATGTCATTTATCTCAACCATGAAAAAAATTACTTTACAACAAATCGCGCCCTTCGCAATATTGGCTCTGGTAGCCTTGGGGGCCATCTTTGTGCCATCGTTTAACCTGTTCGATGGTACCGGTAAATACAACGCGGCCGACATTACCTGGATCATCGTGGCAACGGCCCTGGTATTCTTAATGACACCTGCCCTTGCATTCTTTTACGGTGGTATGGTACACAGGAAAAACGTGCTGTCAACCATGATCAAGAGCGTGGTAGCTGCAGGTGTGGTAAGTATTATTTGGGTAGTGGTTGGCTATAGTCTTTGTTTTGGCCAGTCGATCGGCGGCTTCATCGGTAATCCCATGACACACCTTTTCTTCAAAGGTGTAGCATCAGGTGCCCCCTGGAGCCTTACACCTACTATTCCGCTCACCTTGTTTGCATTGTTTCAATTGATGTTCGCCATCATTACACCCGGATTGGTAGTAGGCGCGGTAGCAGAGCGTATCCGTTTCACTTCTTATACTTTGTTCATTGTGCTGTTCAGCCTCTTGGTATATGCACCGATCGCACACTGGACATGGCACCCTGACGGGTTCCTCTTTAAGATGGGCACACTGGATTTCGCAGGTGGTACCGTAGTGCATATCTCTGCCGGATGTGCAGCGCTGGCCGGTGCACTCGTATTGAAACGTCGCCAGGTGCATATTGAACACAAAGAAATTCCTCCTGCCAATATCCCTTATGTACTCATCGGAACCGGTTTGCTTTGGTTCGGATGGTTCGGGTTCAATGCCGGATCTGCGGGAGCAGCCAATGCACTCGCCGTATCTGCATTTGCCACTACCAATACAGCAGCGGCTTCCGCCGGACTGGCCTGGATGTTCTTTGATGTAGTGCGTGGCAAAAAGCCTTCTGTACTCGGATTCTGTATCGGCGCAGTAGTAGGGTTGGTAGCCATTACACCGGCTGCGGGCTTTGTTGCCATCCCACAAAGTATTTTCATCGGCTTTGTTGCTGCACTGATTTCCAATCTTGCAGTTTATTATAAAAGCAAATCAAGTCTGGATGATACCCTCGATGTATTCCCCTGTCATGGACTGGGTGGTATGGTTGGTATGCTCCTCACCGGGGTCTTCGCTACCAAAACCGTAAACAGTGGCGGTAATGATGGTCTATTTTATGGAAACGCTGCATTCTTTTTTACACAAGTGAAAGCACTGTTGATCGTGGTTGCGTACAGTTTCACCGTTTCCTTTCTTCTTTTCAAATTCATCAATTTCATCCTGCCGTTGAGGGTAAGCACTGTGGAAGAACAACTGGGGTTGGACGCTACCCAGCACGATGAAAAATACCTGCAAGGAACTTTGTTGGTCCATGAAAATGGGAACATCAAAGAAACCCTGCTGGATGAACAGTTCTAACATACTAAGTTGTACTACATCTCTGACCGGGTGTGGTACAACTGCATTTTCTTTTGCTGATTGCTTTTGAATGGTGTACCATAAAAAAGGTACAGCCTTATGTTGAACTTCTGACCAAGTTGAACGGCTGTACCCTTTGTTAATCATAAAACCAAGACAATGTTAAAGAAAATTTCGACACTCGGATGCGGATTTTTAAGCATGGCTGCGCTGCATGCGCAAACTGACACTACCAAAAAAGCAGCCCCGGCAACCACTTTCACCTATTCAGTGGATGCCTATTACCGGTACGACTTTAATGATGCACCTGCTTCGGTAGCCAATCCCACCAACAGCCTCACGAGTTTTACCAATTCAAAAAACTCTTTCGAACTGGGGATGGCTTCTGTAAGGGCAGATCATTCTTTCGGCAAGATCGCTGCTACTGCCGACCTCGGGTTTGGCAGAAGAGCAGAAGAATTTTCGTACAACGACGGACAGTCACCCGGCAAAAATGGTTTCCTCACACTGGCAGTCATCAAACAGGCATACCTCAGTTATGCACCTTCTTCTGCTATCAAGTTCACCATCGGTAAATGGGCCACCCATGTGGGTTATGAATTGCTCGATGCTTACGCTAACCGTAACTATAGCATGAGCTATGGATTCTCTTACGGGCCATTCTTCCATACGGGTCTTAAAGCCGATATCTCTCTTGGCGGAAAAAGCGCCATCATGATTGGTGTAGCAAACCCTACCGACAATTCTACTACCACTTCCCCTTCCCAAGTAGCGCTGGCGCAGTTCAGCACAGGTACGAAGGACGACAAACTCAAGGCCTTCCTCAATTTCCAGGGCGGCGACGGCTTCAGTCAATTCGACCTGGTACTGAATGGTGTGGTCAGTTCAAAGTTCGGCATCAACTACGATGGTACTGTTAAGACCGTTAAAATAGCAGGTACCAATAAAAGCTGGTCCAGCAATGCACTTTATTTTAATTACGATCCCACCAGCAAGTTCGGCTTCACATTACGCGGCGAATATTTCGACGACAAAAAATCGGTTGCAGGCGTGGGTACCAGCATTTTTCAAACAACCCTCTCGGGCAATATTCATTTAGACAACCTGACCATCATTCCTGAATTCAGGCTCGACAATGCGAAGGACAATACCTTTTTTAAAGGTTCCGGGGCCGCAACCAAAACCGATGCCAGTTTTATCCTGGCTGCTGTTTATAAATTCTAACTGCACTTATAATACCCTATCCTGCTGAATTTGCAATATTCATCATCTTCAAACCCCTACGCCATGTTTTCAAGCACATTATCTACGCTAAAGCAACTGGGCAAAAGGAAACCTAATGCTTCCCCCGCCACACTCACACTTTCAAAAGCCGATCGATGGAGAATTGGAATCACCCTTTTCGCCGGAAAGATCCTCGGCTTATTGGTCGTGCTTGCCGTTATGAAAGTTTTACCGGGCATACTGGCAACACCTGCCAAAGCAGCGGAAACATATTCGGCCCACGAAACGTCTATCATGAATTCGATCAACACCGTGTGGACACTGGTGGCAGCATTCCTGGTATTTGGTATGCAGGCTGGTTTCGTAATGCTCGAAGCCGGTTTTGCAAGAACCAAAGAGACCGTCAATGTGTTACTCGAATGTATTTTCGATACTGCTATTTGCGGTATCCTCTTCTGGGCCATTGGTTATGCTTTCATGTTCAGTCATGGTAATGGTTTTATAGGGAAGAACTGGTTCTTCCTGTCGGGCGTTCCGGCCACTTATGAAACCACGGGCGTACCCATCCTCGCACACTGGATATTCCAGTTTGCATTCGCCGATACCACTTCTACCATTACTTCAGGCGCGATGATCGGCCGCACCAGCTTCAGGGGCGATATCCTCTACAGCATTGGCGTAACCGGTTTCATCTATCCCATCATTGGTCACTGGGCATGGGGCCCCGATGGCTGGCTGGCAATGATGGGCAGCACTGGTAATTTCTTACCCTCATTGGGTCAGGGATTCCGCGATTTTGCAGGCTCAACCGTAGTGCATACCATCGGTGGTGTGATCTCATTGGCTGGTGCACTGGTATTGGGTCCGCGTATCGGTCGCATTTTTAAAAGAGACGACAAAGAAAAAGGAGGCCTGCCTCCTGCACACAGCCTTCCATTAGCTGCTGTGGGTGCATTCATTCTCTGGTTCGGCTGGTATGGTTTTAACCCCGGTAGTACTTTATCTGGTATGGATGCCGATGGTATCGGTCGTATTGCAACCAATACCACCCTTGCGGCTTGCGCAGGTTCATTAACAGCCATGCTGCTACCCTTGTACTTTGGCCCTAACAAAGGCAAATACGACCTTCCTTTCACCATCAATGGTTTGCTCGCTGGTCTTGTTGCCATTACCTGCCCCTGCTATTGGGTATCTCCCCTCGGCGCCATTTTTATCGGTCTTATTGCAGGTGCAGTAGTTTACTACGGAACCCTTTTACTAGAACAACTTCGTATCGATGATCCTGTTGGCGCCGTTCCGGTGCATGGCATTGCCGGTATCTGGGGTACTCTGTCACTGGGCTTGTTTGCCTGTGGTAAATATGGTGCAACCGGACCCACAGGAGCCGATAATTCTGCTCCCGTAAAAGGATTGTTCTATGGTGGTGGATGGGATGTATTCAAAGCACAATTGATCGGAAGTGCAGTCATAACCATCGCTACATTTTTGGTAGCCATCGTACTCATGCTGATCGTCAATAAGCTGCCCTATCCATGGAAATTACGTGTAGAGCCTGAAGCGGAAACAGGCCCCGGTCTTGATTTGTTTGAGCATGGCAGCTCTGCATATCATGTGCAGGATTAATCATTCCGCCTTTACAAACGGCCACATTTTTTGAGATAAATGACAGGCAAAAAGGGGGCATCATCCTAGCATGGTGCCCCTTCTTTTTCCCCAAAAAGCCCATTTTACGGGCTTTACGCAGCCTTGTGGAAAATTTTTTAAAAATTTTTTACTTTTTTTTGAAAAAACAGGCTTCCGTACAAACCCGCTTTTTTTGCTAACCCCACCCTCATTCGTTTTGGTTTTTTCAACAAAAAAAACTTCTCAGGCCATCTGCTGTTTTAAACAGGCCCGATAGTCAGCCCAAAACATTTATTATCATTTTTCATATTGCATAACCCATCAATTCTGTGCAGGCGCACTATGTAAAAGTTGTGCTTTTTTGGTTCAACTTTGTGGTGTTCTTTTATTACAAATAAAAAATCAAACCATGAATTTGTTAGCAGCACAATCAACCCTGGATGTAACCAATGAAGGTACATTACTGGTTATTGGTCTTATTGCCTGTATCGGCGTATTCGCCCTGTTACTGGCTAAGAAAGAAATAAAAAATGTTGCCTGATTCGTTCCGCAATATTTTTTAAATACCTGACAAGTCCGCCGTAGCTTTAGCGAAGGCGGGCTTTTTTGTTGGTTTTTACTTAAGTTAGGCCAATGAAAAGACTGTTACGTCTCCTGCAATACCTGTATTGTATTTATGCGCTCCTGCTTTTTATTATACTGATGCTTCTTATTTTCCCGTTGGTATTGCTCGCATTACTGTTGGGAAAGATCCGCGGTGGTAACATCATTTATGCACTCTGCATGATCTGGGGAAAGATCTGGTACTTTCTCATTGGCGTACAACACCGGGAGATCTATGAAGCGCCACATAACTGGCAAAAGCAATACATCTTCGTGGCCAACCATATTTCTTATATGGATATTCCGCCCCTGGTACTGATTGCTCACCAACCGATCAGGGTATTGGGTAAAGCTGACATGACAAGGATACCGGTATTCGGGTGGATCTATCGCGCTGCTGTGATCCTGGTTAACCGCAGCAATGCAGAAACAAGGGCCAGGAGTGTTCGGGCGCTCAAAGCGGCATTACGGCATGGCATTTCCATCTTTATTTTTCCTGAAGGCACTTTCAACGAAACAGGTAATCCTTTGAAAAATTTTTTCGATGGCGCTTTTCGCATCGCTATTGAAACTGCTACACCTATCAAGCCCATTTTACTGGTAGATACCGTTGACCGCCTGCATTACCGCAGCATCTTTGAACTCACACCGGGACCAAGCCGTGTTGTTTTCCTGGAAGAAATTCCTGTAGCTGGACTTACCATGCGAGATATCCTGTCTCTGAAACAACAAGTATACGATGCCATGGAAGCGGCACTCAGACGCTATCGCAACTATCCAACTGCTTAAAGCTTATTTTTGAAGAAATTAGGTTGATTTGTTTGTAGAAGTCATTATACCACTCGCCCTTCCCAAAAATTACACCTGGTCGGTACCCCCGCATTTGCTGGATGCCGTACAACCTGGCGTACGTGTGGAAGTGGTGCTGGGCAGGAATAAAAAATATGCCGGCATTGTAAAACGCGTATTGCCATCTAAACCGGAATCCTTTCAACCCAAAGACATTTTAAACGTGCTGGACCCCGAGCCCCTGCTCTATACTTCTCAACTGCAGTTGTGGGAATGGGTAGCGGATTATTACATGTGCAGCGAGGGAGAAGTGATGCAGGCCGCCGTTCCTGCCAACCTGAAATTATCGAGTGAGAGCGTGCTTATCTGGAATGAAGCGGCAGGCTATGCTCCCTCTGATCTTTCCGACGCCGAATACCTGGTTACGGAAGCGCTGGAACTCAAAAAAGAATTGCGGCTGAGCGAAGTGCAACAGTTGCTGGATGCTGCTGTTGTTTATCCTGTTATCAAAAAACTCATAGAGAAGAATATCTGTTATGTGTGGGAAGAATTGAAGCAGAAATACAAAGTCAAAACTGAAACCTATATTTCACTGGCAGCCGCATACCGGAACGAAGATCAGTTGGCAGATTTACTAAACAACTGGAGCCGTGCACCCAAACAAATGGAATTGCTGCTCGCTTACCTGCACCTCGTAAAAACAGCGGGGGAAGTAACCAAAGCAGAATTGTTGAAAAAATCCGGCGCTTCTGATGCGCAACTGAAAGGATTACTGGAAAAAAATATCCTGGTTGCCGAAAAAAGGGCCATTGATCGTATCAGTCCTTTGCCCAGGAATATCGCCATCGATTTCACACTTTCTCCTGCACAAGAGAAAGCCCTCGCTGCCATCAGGGAAACCCTGGAACACAAACAGGTTACTTTATTGCATGGCGTAACAGCCAGCGGTAAAACACAGATTTATATCAAACTCATCGAAGAACAGATCATGCAGGGTAAACAGGTGTTGTACCTGCTGCCGGAGATCGCACTCACTGCGCAAACCATCCGCCGCCTGCAAAAACATTTCGGCGGGTACATTGCCATTTATCATTCCAAATTCAATCCGAATGAACGGGTTGAGATATGGAACAAAGTAAAATCGGGCGATATCAAAGTAGTATTGGGCGCCCGCTCTGCTCTTTTTCTTCCTTTCAGGGAACTGGGTATGATCATTACCGATGAAGAGCACGATGCTTCTTATAAACAACAGGAACCTGCACCCCGCTATCATGCAAGAGACACCGCTATTTATTATGCATCCTTGTTCGGCGCTAAGGTATTACTCGGAAGCGCTACGCCTTCGGTAGAAAGTTATTTCAATTGCATGCAGGATAAATACGGACTGGTAACCCTTGCTGAAAGATTCGGCGATGCAGGTCTGCCTGCGATTGAACTCATCGACATAAAAAAATATCCTGCCAAACCAAAACCTGTATTTACACCACCACTCATCGATGCCATCCAGGCATCATTGGACGCAAAGAAACAGGTCATTATTTTTCAGAACAGGCGGGGCTATGCCCCTTACCAGGTATGCGATACCTGCGGATGGATACCGCAATGCCGCGATTGCGATGTAACGCTTACGTATCACAAAACAAGAAATCAACTGGTTTGTCATTATTGCGGCACCATTTACCCGGTGATACAAACCTGCCTGGCCTGTGGCAACCATCATTTCACACAGAAAAATTTTGGTACGGAACAGGTAGAAGAATTGTTGGGCGAAACATTTCCCGAAGCCAGGACCGCCCGGATGGATTACGACAGCGTTAAAGGCAAACACGATCACGATGCGCTGATCAAATTATTTGAACAGCAGCGTATTGATCTGCTGGTGGGTACACAGATGGTGGTAAAGGGACTGGACTTTGAACACGTGAACCTGGTGTGCATTGTTGATGCCGATGGCATCCTCAACTTCACCGATTTCAGGGTCAATGAACGAGCATTTCAGTTGATGGAACAGGTGAGCGGAAGAGCCGGCCGCAAAGACGATGAAGGGAAAGTGCTGATACAGGTGAGCAATCTGCAGCACCCGGTTTTGCAATTCGTGAAAGACCATCGTTATGCCGAGCTCTTTGAATTTGAATTGCATAACAGGAAAGCGTTCGACTATCCGCCCTATACCAGGCTGATCCGGCTGGTTTTCAAACACAGGGAAAAACATATTGCCGAAGAGGCCGCCCATATCATGGCGCAGGGATTGAAAACCCATTTTGGCAAATACCTTTCCGGTCCTGCGCAACCGGTGGTAGATCGTATACGCAATCAATACCTTTGGGAAATACTGCTCAAGCTGCCGAAAGACAGTCGCTTCATCCATCAGTGTAAAAAAGAAATTCATCAGCAAACAGTCATCATCCAATCCAATAAAAGATACAGGGCGGTTGTGATACAGCCCGATGCAGATCCTGTTTAAATCATTATACCAACCTAATCTCCATGCAAATTAGCCAGCACTTATCACTCAAACCATACAACAGTTTTGCCATCGACGTGAAAGCAAAATATTTTGCTGCTTTTGAATCGGTGATGGTGTTGGAGGAATTGCTTAGTGCTGCCGGTCATGAACAAATGCTGGTGCTCGGCGGCGGAAGCAATATTCTTTTCACCGGCGACTTTAATGGATGGGTATTGAAAAACGAATGCAAAGGCATCCGTCTCATAGATGAAGATGACAATTATTTTTACGTGAAAGCCGCTGCCGGTGAGAACTGGCACCAGTTTGTGATGCATTGCATAGCGCAAGGTTATGCCGGCGTTGAAAACCTCAGTTTGATTCCCGGTAATGTGGGCGCTTCTCCCATGCAGAACATCGGCGCCTATGGTGTGGAGATCAAAGACGTATTTCATGAGCTGGAAGCTTTTCATCGCGAAGAGCGAAAGCTGGTAACCTTTACGCTTGCCGACTGCTCATTCGGCTATCGCGAAAGTGTTTTCAAAAACAAATACAAAGACCAGTTCATCATTTTGAATGTGACTTTCCGTTTACGCAAAAAACCGGTGTTCAATACAAGTTATGGGGCGATAGAACAGGAACTGGAAAAAATGGGTGTGCAGGAACGCTCTATAAAAGCTATTTCAGAGGCAGTAATACACATCAGGCGCAGCAAGTTACCAGACCCTGCCGAGACGGGTAATGCCGGCAGTTTTTTCAAAAACCCCATTATTCCTACTCTTCAGTTTGAACAATTGCAACAATCATTCCCCGCAATTGTTGGCTATCCTGCGGGTGCAGGCCAAACGAAAGTTGCCGCCGGTTGGCTGATAGAGCAATGCGGCTGGAAAGGTTACCGGAAAGGCGATGCGGGCTGTCATGCACGGCAAGCGCTCGTATTGGTGAATTACGGTAATGCCACAGGCGCTGAAATAGTGCAACTTTCAACCGATATCATCAACAGTGTGCAAGAGGAATTCGGTATTCACCTTGAACGGGAAGTGAACCTGGTTTAATGATTCACAGGTGTTTGCGCTGCTGTTGAATCCCTTACAGGCGCTATGGAACTGATGTAGATATCCATCACCTGCCCCTGCCTGATCTTATTGGGTACTTTTTGTCCTGTTGGCCCCAGCACATCAGACAAAACCGTGGGCGACTGCTTTACTATAAAAGCTGCTGCTGAATCTTTGACGGCATCGGTAGCAACAATAGAACCAATGTTCACATTCACCGTAGCGAGGTAAGTACGCGCTTCCAGCAAGGTCATGCCTACCAGGTCGGGCACAGGAATATCGCTGCCGCCTACACCGCTTCCCAGTACAAAGCTAATGGTACTGCCCAACGGTATCTTGGTTCCGGCTGTTATCTGGGCGCCGTTGTAATACTGTTCCAACACAGAGTTACGCGCTATATCAGGCTTGTAGGTCACTTCACCCAGTTTCAATCCCAGGCTGCGCAGGTACATTTCCGCGCTTCTGATGGAAAAGCCTGCCATATTGGGCATTTCTACCTGCGGTGGAATGCTGCGGTTGACAGTAAGATAAACAGCGCGGCCGGATTTCACGGTAGCGTCTGCCTCAGGAGATTGGCGGATCACCGCTTGTTTGGGAATGCTATCGATATACAATGAATCCTGTATCACTACATCAAATCCTTTGGCTTGCAGTATCTGTTGGGCGGCCAGCACGTTTTGTCCTGTTACCGATGGCACTTTCTCCACTTTCCCATAGCCCGTAAGCCATCCTAATGAACTGAAAAAAAGGATCAGTAATACAACGAGGATACCGATCGCTGCGAGTATGTTTACCCAAATGGATTTTCCAGTAATTCTTTTAACCAGGTTGCTCATGCTTACTTATTAATTAAGGACTTCGTCTATCAATGCAGAATAAAAATCTTTCAGGTTCCATCCCATGGTCTTCACCTGTTGAGGAATGATGCTGGCTTCACTTTGTCCCGGAACCGTATTCACTTCCAGCATATAGGGTTGTCCCTGTGCTTCGTTGTAAATAAAATCGATGCGTACCACACCGCGGCAGTTCAACACCTCATACACTTTTTTAGCGGCCGCTTCCAGTTTTGTTTTCATTGCATCATCAATAAGCGCAGGTGTTGTTTCAACGCTTTTGCCCTGGTACTTCGCTTCAAAATCGAAGAACTCGTTTTGCGTGCTCACTTCCGTAATAGGCAGTACCATGATCTTTCCTTTCGACTTGAATACACCGATCGTGAACTCGCGTCCGCTGATATATTCTTCTACCAGCACCTGGTCGTCTTCCCGGAAAGCCTTATGCAGCGCAGCTTCCAGCTCATCCGCCACACTCACTTTACTCATACCGATGCTGCTGCCGCCGTTGTTGGGTTTCACGAACACAGGTAGTTTTAAGGCAGTCAGTATGGCTTCGGAGGATACGGGGGTATGCCTGAAAATATGTTTGGAGTGTGCAACATGTATGCCCCCGAATGCTGCAACAGCCACTGTATATCTTTTGTTGAAAGTAAGCGCTGAAGTAGCCGCATCGCAACTGGTATAAGACAACCCTAGCATATCGAAATATCCCTGCAACTTGCCATCTTCTCCCGGCGTACCATGAATGCAAAGCAATATCGCATCGAAATTGATCTTCTTGCCGTTATCAGTAACTGAGAAATCGTCGCGGTTGACTTTCGATTTTTCTCCCTGCACAGGTTCATACCACCAGCCGGTGGCATTGATATCGATCCGGTACACATCGAACCGCTCTCTGTCTACATTGTTGCCAACGGTGATAGCGCTTTTATAACTGATCTGTGCTTCGTTGCTCAAGCCTCCTGTTACCAGGGCTATCTTTTTTTTCATTTCCTTGTTTTTAACGTCATCCCGAGTGCAACCGGGGGATCTCACTGAAGGTTCGGCAGATCCTTCAACTCGCTTCGCACGCTCAGGATGACGAACATGTAGGCAAATATAGGGATGAGGATGATAAAAAAAGGTGAAGAAACTCCCCGTCTCTTCACCTCACGTTGGCAGGAAATATCACCCGCCGTTACAAGTTGTTGTCTCTTTGAATGGCAACAATTAATTAGGACTAAGCTAAGTAAATCCACGCGCTTTTGCAAGTATTTTCCTGCTAAAGTTTAGCACAGGCGCCTGTGCATTAGATGTGCATTTTTTCCTTCTTGGCCAGCAGTTCGTCTACTGTTTCGCGGTACATTTCATCAGGTACACAGCAGTCAACCGGACATACGGCTGCACACTGGGGTTCTTCATGGAAACCCTGGCATTCGGTGCATTTATTGGGAGTTATATAGTAAGTATCTACGCTGATGGGTTCAAAACGCTTATCAGCTTCTACAACCGAGCCGTCCATCAGGGTAAATTCGCCTTTAACAGTGGTTCCATCGGCAATGGCCCATTCCACCCCACCCTCGTAGATTGCGTTATTCGGACATTCGGGCTCACAGGCGCCGCAGTTGATACATTCTTCTGTTATTTTGATTGCCATACAAAAAAAGAGTTTGTTGGATTAGTGATTTTACATTTGCAGTTCCAAAAATACGGTTGACAAATGACTTTACAAGAACGAATTCAGCTGATGGCCAGATTGGGTGTCTACATGCAGGGAACGGATGCCGGATGGGAGAACACCAAAGCAAGGGCTTACCGCGAAAATGCCTGGTTCATCCCGGAATTCATCAACCGGTCGGTCGATAGTATCTGTACCCGGTTCTTACAGGCACCCCTGCTGGAGGCTTGGGTGGGGTCATATAACCTGCCGGATACGCCTGCAAAAGTGCAAACAGTAGGATTGGTCATGGCAGGTAATATTCCCCTGGTAGGCTTTCATGATTTTCTCTGCGTTTTCCTGAGCGGCCATTCTGTATTGATCAAAGCTTCTTCTAAGGACGAAGTCCTGATCAGGCACCTGGTGGAACAGCTCAGTCAATGGGAGCCGTCTGTAGCCGAACGGGTAGCTTTTGCCGAGCAGTTAAAGGGTTGCGACGCTTATATCGCTACGGGCAGCAACAATTCGGGACGTTATTTCGAATATTATTTCGGTAAATATCCGCATATCATCCGTCGCAACCGGACTTCCGTAGCCGTATTGGACGGTTCTGAAACCAGGACCGAACTGGAAGCGCTGGCAGAAGATATACAGCTGTATTTCGGACTCGGATGCCGGAACATCACGCAATTGTATGTACCGGAAAAATATGATTTCATTCCCCTGCTGACGACTTTAAAAAAATATGAATATTTTCTTGACTTCCATAAGTACAAGCACAATTACGATTACCACCTGGCGCTGCTCATCATGGGCAATAAGTATTATATGAACAATGATTCCGTCATTTTGACTGAAAACACCTCTCCTTTCTCGCCAGTAAGCCAGGTGCATTACCAGTATTACAACGATGCGGCAGCCGTATGGGACCGGTTAAAAAATAACAACGACATCCAATGTGTGGTAGGGCATGGCGCCCTTGCTTTTGGCGAAGCGCAACGCCCTTCCCTGGGCGATTATGCCGATGGTGTAGATACCCTCCGGTTCTTAACGGCGCTGTAAAATTTGCTAACTTTAATCACTGGATCTACGAGGATCGCCGTAAAACATTTGTTAAATGCGTTGACCGGTGTACTGACAATTAAACAGCTTTGTTTATTTGCTATCCAATAGGCATATCATTTGACGTACCTGAATTAATTTAAAGACCATGAACATGAATTTTAAAAGCATTTTAGCCGTTGTAGCCATCAGTGCAGGCACTGCTGTTGCTAGTGTTTGGGGATATGGTAAATACGTGGAACACCAGCATGCAGGCGTACAGGAGGCTGGCAAATTACCTGTGAACTATGCAGGCTTTTTCGGAAATGGCAGTAATAATGGCGCCATCGTAGACTTTACGCCTGCGGCTACCACAGGCACACCCGCCGTTGTGCATATCAAAACAAAAACAAAGGCCCGGCAGGTGAACAATAACAACCGCAAACAGCGTAATCCTTTCTCCGATCTGTTTGGTGATGATCTGGGTGATTTCTTTGGAGGTCCCAGGGTGATACCCGAGCAGCTGGCCAGCGGTAGTGGTGTGTTGATTACGGATGATGGTTATATCGTAACCAATAACCACGTGATCGACGGAGCCGATGAGATCAATGTAACCCTTGCCAATAAAAAATCTTATAAAGCTTCTGTGATCGGCGCCGACCCCAGCAGCGATCTGGCCGTTATCAAAATCGAAGGGAAGGGATTCCCTTACCTGGTATATGGTAATAGCGACGAATTGAAACTGGGTCAGTGGGTACTGGCTATCGGTTATCCGCTTACGCTCGATGTTACGGTAACAGCCGGTATTGTAAGCGCCAAATCAAGGTCCATCGGCATCAATGGCCGTCAAAGCCAAACACCGGTGGAGTCATTTATCCAGACCGATGCGGCCGTTAATCCCGGCAACAGTGGTGGCGCACTCATCAATACCGCTGGTGAATTGGTGGGCATCAACTCGGCCATCGCTTCTCCTACGGGTTCTTATGCAGGATATTCTTATGCTATTCCAGTAAACATTGTGAAGAAGATCGTGACCGATATCGTGAAATTCGGCACTGTACAGCGCGCTTATATCGGCATCCAATATGCTCCGCTAGAAAATATGAGTGATGATGACAAGCGGCAGTTGGAAAAAGAGCTGGGTGTTTCACTGAGAGAAGGCGAAGGCGTGTATGCTACTGCAATTCCGGCAGGAGGCGCTGCAGCAATAGCGGGACTGAAAAAAGGCGATATCGTTACCAAGATCAATGGCGTTCCGGTTACCAATGGTCCGGAACTGCAGGAGCAGGTAGCGCGTTACAAACCCGGCGACAAGATCAACATCACCTACAAGCGCGGGGGCAAGGAAAATACTGCCAGTGTTACCTTGAAGAACAAGGCCGGCAATACGGATGTGGTGAAGAATAGTAGTCTCATAGAAAAACTGGGTGGCACGCTGGAAAACCTCGATAAGAAAGTGGCGCAGGCCAATGAAATAGCGGGCGGCGTACTGGTGAAAAAAGTAGGCGATGGTATCCTGAAAAAAAGCAGGATGCAGGACGGATTTGTGATCACAGGTGTGAACGGAAAAGAAGTGAAGAACCTCGATGAATTGAAAGAACTGTTGTCCGTATACAAGGGCAGCAATATACGCCTCGATGGCTTCTATCCTGGCTTTGAAGGCTCATATACTTATCCTTTGAACCTGGGAGACGATAATTAAATTGATTGCATTTCCCTTTTATTGAAAAGCGGTTGTTCTTTTGGAACAGCCGCTTTTCTTTTGGTGTCATGACCACCGCAGTCTCTTTCTTAAATTATGCCAGTGACAATTGTTTACCCCCGAGCGTAACGGAGAAATGTATCTCTGCTTGCAGTGCCTGGAATATCCTAAGAATGGTGTCGATGGTAGCGCTGTTGGCGTTGTTTTCCAGCTTGGATATTTGTGCTTTCTGAACACCTACCAGTTCTCCCAATTGTTCCTGCGTAAGATTGCGCTCTTTCCTCGCTTTTTTGATCATGCTGCTTAGTACAGCCATGTTGAGTTTGTGCTCGAAAGCTCCCCTGGCTTTGGTGCCACGTTTGCCTACGTGCTTGTCTATCATCTCGGACAGGCTATACGATTTCATTTTTGTTTTTTCCATATCGAATACTCTTTAGGTATTTTTTTCTTCGAAATAATTTTCCCTGATGCGCAAGACCCTTGCAATCTCATTAGCTGGCACTTTATCTACTTTCTTTATAAAGCCATGCGTTGCCAGTACCAACGTGTTATTGGCATCTGTTTTATCCCAAAATGCCAGCAGCCTGACTTGTTGCAACGCATACCTCACACGTATTTCCCAAATATCGTTGTGAAGTTTTTTAAACAACCGTGGATCGTTAGATTGCTCAGCTAATGCTATATTATACAATAGCTTGTTTACGATCTTCGGATTCAACCCATTGATAAAAGAAGATGCCTCCTCTAAAAACCTCGTTTCAAAATACCTCACAGTTTAGATTTTACAAAGTTAAACAATAGTTTCCATATTTAGAAACTTATTTTCTTTCCTTTCCCATCCTGTGTTCGGTACGATTGTAATTAACAGAAAAAAATAACCGTTAACGCAAACTCCTGCACAAATCAGGTATAAACCGCAAATCTGTATATTTAAACCTTAATCACTTTTTATGCGATTCGTGTATGTTGTTTTATTTGCTTTTGTATTATTAACAGCTTCTTTAAACTCCAAGGCTGCAGCGATCATTTTGCCTGGAATGCAGCTTTCTGCTAGCATTAAAACGGGGGCTGATCAAACAGAAAAATATTTGCCTTATCTGAAAGGAAAACGAGTAGGCATACTGGCAAACCCTACATCTGTCATCGGTAAGCACAATGTTCACCTGGTAGACAGCTTATTGAAGTTGGGCATTCACATTGTGAAAGTGTTTGGTCCGGAGCATGGCTTTCGCGGCAATGCCAGTGCTGGCGCCCATGTGGCCGATGAAGTAGATTCCGCTACGGGTATACCGCTGATCTCTTTGTATGGATCTGGCAAAAGCAAACCCAGCAAAGCCGATATGGCCGATATAGACATCATGGTATATGATCTGCAGGATGTCGGCTGCCGTTTTTACACCAATATTAATGCATTGGCCAGGCTGATGGAAGCCTGTGCAGAAAACAATAAAGAGTTGCTCATACTGGACAGGCCCAATCCCAATGGCTACCTGATAGACGGCCCCATACTCGATATGAAGCTGAAATCGGGCATCGGCATGTTTCCGATTCCTATTGCACACGGGCTAACCATTGGCGAGTTTGCCCAAATGGTGAACGGTGAAGGCTGGTTGCCCAATCATTTGCAATGCAATATCCGCATCATACCTGTGGCCAATTACAACCACAACATGGAATATACTTTGCCTGTAAAACCATCTCCCAATCTCAATACACAACAATCGATACTACTTTACCCCACTTTATGCCTGTTTGAAGGAACAGTGATCAGCCAGGGAAGGGGCACTTATTTTCCTTTCGCCGTATTGGGTAACCCTGATTTGAAAGGGTATTCTTTTTCTTTCACCCCCACCAGCATCAAGGGAATGGCGGAAACACCTTTACACATGAACAACACCTGTTATGGGCTCGACCTGCGCAAATATGATGTTGCTGCATTGCACAAAAGCAAGCGGTTGCATATTGAATGGATGATCGAAATGTACAAAGCCTATCCTTACAAAGAAAAGTTCTTCGACTTCAAGCAAAGCAAGGAAATGGGCAGCATCGATAAACTGGCTGGCACTACTGCTTTTAAAGAACAGATCATAGCCGGCTTATCCGCCGATGAAATCCGCAAAACCTGGGAGCCGGGGCTGAAAGCCTACAAGGAAATGCGGAAGAAGTATTTGCTGTATCCTTAAAGCCTAACTTGCCTCATTGAACCATCCATTGCAATCTTTTAATCGATTTTGTATATTTGATATTAAATGAACTACCAACAAACGCTTCAGTCCATCAAATTTACGGTAAGGTCTTTTTTGCCTGATTCCAAAGTACTGTTATTTGGCTCCAGGGCAACAGGCAAGGCCGATGAGGAAAGTGATTATGATCTGCTGGTTATTACTTCCGATACATTTGAGCCACGTGTAAAAATGAATTGGGAAAGTAAAATCAGAAAAGCGCTGGTTCATTCCTTAAAAGCTCCATTCGATGTTATTTTAGAAAGCGAGAAGGAAATAAATGAAAAAAAGAATTTAACCGGGCATATCGTCTATTATGCGATGAAGGAGGCTGTAGAATTATGACTGAGGCCGAAGTAACACACTTAAATCAATGGATTGAAAAGGCTGAGCATGATTTAATCGCTGCTCAATTAATTATTGAACACCAGCCCATGATACTGGATGTTGCTTGTTTTCATTGCCAACAGGCTGTGGAGAAATATTTAAAAGCCTTCCTAATATTTAAAAAAGAAGAATTTCCCAGAACCCATAATTTGGATTTACTGATTCAAAGCTGTTCTGTCCATCAAGAAGCGTTTACCGTGATAGATCTAAAAAACCTGGAAGATTTTGCAGTCCGCGGTAGATATCCACACGACTTTTTAAGACCCGAACTGGAAGAAACGCAATTTTTCTACAAAATCACGCTAGAGATAAAAGATCTTGTGATAAAAGAATTAAATAAAAGCATCTCTTAGTAGCGGGTTATGTTCATATTTAATGACTATCGGTTGGATAATAATTAAATATTATAGAATTGGCATTCTAAATGCCGATTTGCTCTCGATTGTGACGACTCTTAAACGCATTCTTGAATTTGGAAAAAGAGTAGCAAAGAAAATCATTTCCGTTGATGAAAAGAAATCGCCCTGCTAAAATTAACGGGGCGATTTCTTTTTTTATTAAAAAAGTTTTACATTCATGTTTCGGTTCAAACTCCCTCCTTGGACTACGTTCTGAGTAAGAAGCAAAAAAAGCCCCGCAGATAGGCGAGGCGCTAAATGTTTTCACAACGGAATAATCCTTATTGTGATTTGCTTTCGAATGTGAAGTTAATAATAAAACAAAGATCGGAAGAACTTAATTTGAAAGCAAATCACAACTCTCACAACATACCCCTCAACTCATTCATCATATCCAGCAATGGAATTGCAGCAATATCCTTCGTCACCGGAAAGCGCTCTTTGCCCGGGTAAACAATAAAACGTTTTGTAGCTGCAATATCTTCGCAACCCAGGTGGAAGCCTTTTGAAACAGACGGGGCTTGGGAACGTTTGATTTCAATCGCATATCGCTCCTTACTGTTCCTTTCGATCACCAGGTCAATTTCAGCGCCGGCAGCCGTACGATAAAACCATGCTGTTACACTTGCAGGCAGGCATGATAAGAGGTTTTCAACAACAAATCCCTCCCAACTGGCTCCCACAACAGGGTGTCCCAACAGATCATCAAATGTTGTTAAGTTAAGCAGGGCATGCGTCAACCCACTGTCGCGAATATATACTTTAGGAGCTTTAACCAGTCGCTTACTCACATTGCCAGACCAGGGTCGAAGCGTGCGGATCAATAGTAAATCTTCCAGCAATTCAATATACCGTTTGGCAGTTGGCGCGGTTACATCGAGGTTGTTTCCGAGCTGCGCAATATTAAGCTGCCCACCCTGACTGTGAGCTAACATGGTCCAAAGCTTGCGCAGCGTAACAGCTGGTATCCGGGGGCCGAACTGGGGCACATCCCGCTCCAGGTAAGTACTGATGAAGTTTAACCGCCACCGTAAGCTGGCTTCGTCATTCTTTGCAAGAAAACTATCAGGAAATCCGCCATGCAACCATAAGCGGTCAATGTCTTTTGATTTTTTGTGATCAATTTCGGCGACTGTAAAACCAGACAACTCTTTGTAAGCAATTCGCCCAGCCAGGCTTTCTGATGATTGTTTCAAAAGCTCTAACGATGCCGACCCCAAAATAAGGAATTGAGCCTTCCTAAGACCTTCCCTCCTGCGGCGGTCTATTACACCCCGTAAAATTTGAAAAAGTTCAGGAACACGCTGCACTTCATCAAGAATGATCAGCTTTCCTTTGTGCAGTTCAAAATATGCTTCCGGCTCATTCAACCGCGCTGCTTCGGAAGGCCTTTCCAGGTCTAGATAAATAGGCTCCGGGTTCATCGAAGCTGCAATCTCCTCAGCAAGGGTTGTTTTTCCAACCTGGCGGGGCCCAAGAATAGCTACCGCTGGAAATTCTTCCAGCAATTCAGCAATTTCTGGTTGGGCTAGCCGTTTTATCATCCTTGCAAAAATAACATAAAATATTCGATTTGCAAGGTAAAGTATTGCACAGATTTAATGCTGTTAAGCTCCCACACAGATAACAGGTTGGGATCTTTTTCCATAAGCAGCAGTTGTATTTTTAATTACAACATATTATTTTTAATGAAATTTTAATAGTAGATTAAATTCTACTATCAGGTAACTTCCTCTGTTTCAACCATTAAGCAGAAAAAAATATTATGTTATGCCAATGCATTTACAGTTTTGGAAACAATTTTGTTGGTTGGCTGCCGGTTTGCCCGCCGCTGCCTGGTGCATGTATGTAGCTATGCGCTTTCTCATCTTTGCCTGTGCAGATGATGTATTGGAACGGTATCACAGGTGGGGTGTTGTGGGGCAACTATACTTTATTGTAGTAGAACTAGGCTTCTTCGAGGTCTTCAACAGGTTGCGGCTCTATATCGTAAAACAAGCATACAAGGCTTTGGTCCCTCCCATGCGCTGGCGGCTCCCTGCCATCCTGTTGTATGCATCTGCTATATGGTTGCTATGTATGTATTATCTGCTAATGCAATTATGGGACGCGCTGCCCGTTTATCACCTGGATGTGATAATCCAGTTTTTCTTACTGTGCACAGGGCTCTCCGTGATGATGGGTATTGCCCTCCCGTACAGTGCACTGAGAGGCTGGCGATTCGTATGGCATCTCCGGAATCCGGCCAGCAAAAGTTCAAAACCCGGTTAGCGCTAATATTTCTCCTGTTAAATGAAAACGTTCCGCTAACTAAATGGCAAATTACTACTTTTTCGTCTACTGATTCCCTCGGGTAGATGCCCGTTCAACCAGCATGGAAGGTATCGTAATGGTTTGCGCAGACAATGTAAAGTGCTTTTCTTCTAATCCCTTGAAAAGAACAGTAGCGGCTGTTTTCCCTATTTCAAAAGCCGGCTGTGTAACAGTGGTCAGAGAAGGTTCCAGGATAGATGCGGAATGCAGGTTGGTAAAACCAATGACTTTCAGGTCATCAGGAATAGCCATACCAAGCTGTTTACTCACCAGGTAAACAGGTGTAACCAGTTTTTCAACAGATGCAATGATGCCATCCGGTTTATCCCTTTGCTCCAGCAATTGCCTGATCAATCTGCAATTCTGTTCCATATCGTTACTGCAAAGCAATACATCTGCATCTGTTGCGCCTATGTGCGCATCGTGCAATGCTTTTTGAAAGCCTTGCACCCTTTTCGAAGTGATGGACAGGTTGGCTGCGATGGATAAAAAACTGATCTTTTTACAACCCCGTTCCAGCAAACAACGCGTGGCTTCATAAGCGCCTTCAAAATCGTTGGTAGAGATTTTAGCAGCTTCAATATCATCGAAAATACGGTCGAAAAAAACCACGGGAATACCTGCCGTAAGTACTTCTTTGATATGATCGGCCTGTGAAGTTTCTTCCGAAACAGAAATCAAAATACCATCTACCCGGCCACTCCTGAAGGCTGAAAGGATTTGTTCCTCTCTTTTAAAATCTTCATGTGAAAGATAGATCAATACATGATATCCTTTGGCTTGCGCAACGGATTCAATACCATTAATGGCCAGCGAAAAAAAACTATCCGCCACTTCGGGCAGTACTACTGCAATGGTTTTGCTTTTTCGTTTACGGAGACTGCTCGCATAGGGGTTGGGTGTATAATGATATTTGGCAGCCAGCGCCAATACTTTTTGTTTGGTCTCGCTGCTGATCTCGTGGCTGTCTTTCAACGCTTTGGAAACGGAGCCTGCAGACAGGTTCAATTCTTTTGCCAGTTGCTTAATGGTAGTACCGTTCAACAGATTGATATTAAGAGTCCTGAATAATCGTTGTTGGACGAAATGAACCAACTACAGTGAAAATAAACAATTTTCAGGGGTTTTACGAAACCGGTTTCGTAAATAAATACGCGCATGAATGACATTTATTGACCAAAAAAACAACAATTTAGTACAAGCTTCCATAACGAAACCATACCACTATGAGCACTACGAATGCCAGTCCATTAACCAGCCTCGATCAGTGGGAAGACGACGTGCTGCGCCGATACCCCGATCCGGAGTCCATCGCCACCTCCAAAAGCACCGAAGCCTATCGCAATTACGAAGCTCCCGAAAGAGATACAGTACGGGAATTTTACAAATTGAATCATACCTATCAGACCTATGATTTTGTAGTACAGAAACGGGAAGACTTTTTAAGATTCAACCGCAAGGAAATGTCGGTATGGGATGCATTCCAGTTTTTGAATCAATTGGTAGACGATTCAGATCCCGATACCGATCTTGATCAATTCCAACACCTGCTGCAAACATCTGAAGCCATCAGGCGCGACGGGCATCCCGATTGGATGGTACTGGTAGGTTTAATGCACGATATGGGTAAAGTATTATGCCTGTTTGGTGAACCGCAATGGGCGGTTGTGGGAGACACTTTTCCTGTTGGTTGTGCTTATTCGAATAAAGTGGTTTATTCTGAATTTTTCAAAGACAATCCCGATTATAATAACAGTGAGTATAATACGCAATACGGCGTTTACGAACCCCATTGCGGATTAAGGAATGTAAAGATGAGCTGGGGGCACGATGAGTATGTATACCAGATGTTGAAAGATCACCTGCCGGAAGAAGGACTGTACATGCTGCGTTATCACTCGTTTTATGCATGGCACCGCGAAAATGAATACAGCTATCTGCTAGATGAACATGATAAGAAAATGTTGCCCTGGGTACAATTATTCAATCCTTATGATCTCTATTCGAAAAACCCCGAGCCGCCGGATTGGGAAAAGCTGCGTCCTTATTACGAAGCGCTCATTGCAAAATATCTCCCTTCAACACTAAAGTTCTGAACAAAAACAGGTGGCATACATATTATCATTTAGGCCGTATTTTCCAATATCCACGGCGGCATTGACCACCAATATCAAACTAGTTCAAAACCCTGCAATTGGTCAACCGCTGTCAGTAAGCAGCCGTATCTTTGTCCCGGTGCGTCCGGGACAAAGCTTTTTTACAACAGTCAGTATGCACTTCTTCTAAAACCAGCAATATGCCAACTACTCTACCCAATCACTCATCAGCAAATAAAAATCCGGCCACTGGAAGGCTGCTTTCACTGGATGCCCTGCGTGGGTTTGATATGTTCTGGATCGTTTGCGGGGAAGCTATTTTTCATGGCATCGCATCGGTCATTACACAAAAACATGCATTGGTTCAAAACATAGACGACGAACAGATTGCGATCAACAGTACATTGACAATGACTGAAAGAGTTTTTGTAGGTATCAGCAACCAGCTGCGCCACACCGTATGGAATGGTTTTACTTTTTACGATCTCATATTTCCCCTGTTTATTTTTATTGCAGGTGTGAGCATGTATTATTCTTTCAATAATCAACTGGAAAAAGCCGGAGCCGATCAGGCAACTGCGCGTAAGCATATCTACCGTTCACTCATCAAGCGCACACTGGTCTTATTGTTCCTGGGAACAGTAGTGAACGGCCTGTTAGAATGGAAAGGATTTCACGAAACCCGTTTTGCCAGCGTATTAGGGCGCATTGCATTGAGTTGCTTTTTTGCAGCGCTCATTTATCTGAATACTTCTTTTCGCAAGCAAATAATATGGGTGGCTGGCTTGTTATTGGGTTACTGGATACTCATGCAATGGGTGCTTGTTCCCGGTTATGGCGCCGGTGTGCTTACACCCGAAGGTAATCTGGCATCGTATATAGACAGGTTATTGCTTCCAGGCAAACTACACCGGGTGATCTATGATCCGGAAGGATGGCTCTCTACCATTCCTGCCATTGGAACAGCTATGCTGGGAATGTTCACTGGTCGCTTTTTGCGTGATAACCGGTTCGCCCCGCAAAAGAAAGGATGGATATTATTTCTTTCAGGTATCTTATTATTGTTATTAGCCCTGCTTTGGAATCTTGTTTTCCCGATCAACAAAAAATTATGGACCAGCTCTTTTGTATTATACACAGGAGGATGGAGCCTTTTGTTGCTGTCGCTGTTTTATACGATCATAGATGCATGGGGATATAAAAAATGGTGTATGCCCTTTGTATGGATGGGCGCCAATTCTATTTTAATATACATGGCCACACATGGCCTGGTGAATTTTGAACACAGCTCCCGTTTCCTGTTCGGAGGATTGATCAACCAGGCGCCCGCTCCTTATAACCAGGCCCTGGTATGGACAGGCGTGGCTTTGATCCAATTCTCTGTTTTATATTTTTTATACAGAAAAAAATGGTTCCTGAAATTATAGTGCAGATAGCTCCACCTTTTTCCCGGTTTGAGTAGCCTGGTAGATGGCATCGATGATCTTCAGGTCTTTCAACGCCTCACCTCCATCAACAGGCACGATGGGTTGTTTGCCAGCTAACAAGATATCCGACATTTCTTCCATTTGCCGCGTCTGGTGTGCTATATGAGGATAGTTGAGTTCTCCTTTGTGTGTGCGACCTTTGATCGGCCCATAATTTGTAGCCGGTTGCAGCTCAGCAAAACCATTTTCTCCATCCAGGAAAAAACGATCCAGGTAATTCATGCTATAGGTAGACAAACAAGAGGCCACTGCTCCGCTGGGAAAGCCCAGTTGAAACTGGATGGTTTCATCTACGCCGTCTTTGAATTTCACCGGATCGGTCTTGGTTTCCTGTGCCGTTACCCATAGCGGTTCTTCACCTGTCATATAGCGGGCGCCGTTGATGGAATAAATGCCTATATCCATCAATGAGCCGCCGCCAGCGAGCTGTTTATTCAATCGCCATTGCTTCGGATCGCCAATGCGAAAACCACTCAACCCCTGGAAGAATTTGATCTTACCAAACGCGCCTTCATTGCGCATGCGGATGATCTCAAGCGTATTCGGTTCGAAGTGCATGCGATACCCTACCAATAGTTTCACGCCTGCTGCTTTGCAAGCCGTAACCATTTCCGCTCCTTCTTTGGCATTCAACCCCATGGGCTTTTCACAAATAACATGCTTGCCTGTTTTTGCCACCCTGATCACTTCATCGTGATGAAGTGCGTTGGGCGTTAGCACATATACTGCATCGATATCAGGATTATTTCTGATCGCATCGAAGGTTTCATAGTTATAGCAATTTTGATCAGGCACATTGTATTTCCCTTGCCATGTTTTGAGTTTGGCGGGCGTTCCGCTGATCAACCCGGTTATTTTGGCTTTCTGACAGGCCTGCATGGCCTCTGCTACTCTTGTGGCATAACTGCCCAGTCCCATCAACGCTACTCGCAACACAGGACCTTCGTAAGCATGCATATGCAGTATGCTGCTATTGGCATATCGTGGCAGGAGTGAAAAAGCAAGGGCAGAACCCGTAAGCTTTTGCAGGAAATCGCGTCGGGAATTCATAGTATGGTATTGATTAGATACCCTCTAAATTACTGTTTATTGATGGAATAAACGACTACAGTAATGAGAAAGGGCTGTATATTACAGCCTTCATAAAAAAGACATGATAAAATCGTTTTTAGTATTGTTCGGATCACTGCTCATTGGCACCATAACAATGGCGCAATCGAAAGATCCTCTTCTTGAAAAAAATTATTCGTTCAGCGGAGCAAGCGCTACGAAGAAATCTTACCACGCCATTTATCAGTTGGACAGTAACGAACCTAAAGTGATTGAGAAAGCCCTTCGCAATATCAACAACGTATTGCAAGACCCGCGCCTGCAGGGAAAGTTACAAATTGAGCTGGTGGCTTTTGCCGGCGGTACCGAAGCTTATATGAAGGGCAGCAAATACGAGAACGAGCTGAAAGCCCTGGTAGCAAAGGGCGTGATCGTGGCGCAATGCGGCAATACATTGAAGGAAAGAAAGATCAGCCGCGATCAATTATATGATTTCATCGGCATCGTACCCAGCGCCAATGGCGAGCTGATCATCCGTCAATCGGAAGGCTGGGCCATCATTAAGCCCTAGCCTGTTTACCGGTAATACTAACTTATAATTCTGAATAAGCCGTAGGATGCAGGAATACAATATCGATTTTCGATACCGTATTCTTGTACTCGGGCAATGCCGACAATCGCTTCCATTCAGGATCGGCGCTGAAAGTTTTCCAGTGTGCATCTCTTTCGGCACGGTTGTCGAAACTGGTCATGTACATGAGATTGGGCATGTGGCTACCAGATATTACCTGCGCATAAAACACAGCATTGAAGCCCAGGCGCTTGAATAAAGGGATCTCCCCACCTTCATTAAACATGCGCACTTTACCTTTATGGAGTTGCTCTGTGGCCGATTCATAGCTGCGAAGTTCATAGATGCGTTCAGCCTGTTCACCTTTCAGGTCAGGCGCCTGGTAGCCGGGCATATCGTTGAAAGCATACAGCAATATCGATTCCATCCGCGTATAAGCCGGTGCATTGAACGCTGCATTCAGGTAAGCTGCTCCGTCTTTTTGGTAGGCTGCATCTTTGCTAAGCTTCTCGTCTATCTCCACCAACTGAGCAGGAGAACGCAAAGGAATAAAAACATACAAACTCTTTTCAGCAGCCGTATCGTTTCCAACAAAACTAAAAGCCCCCACTTTGGCAATGCCATAACGGTGTAAGGCGGGAATGAATGCATCTTTGAGATAAGCATTCACCATCGCCATTTGTTCCTGGCTCTTCATCCGGTATACTTTGATCTGGTAATAAGACCTGGCAGCAGCTTTTCTGCCATTTGATGCAAAACCTGTAATCGCAGCCAGAATCAACAACAATCCTGTAGCAAAGCGGGAGAATAATTTCATTGTTTGATGAGTTTTGGCGCTAAATTAGGGAAAGAATCAATTGACTCTTTCATATATCATATATTCCCCGGCCTGGATCTCAAAATCTTCCCGGCCATCGAAGTTGAAGATCATTTGTGAAAACAGGTTCCTGAAGCGGCCTTTCAGCCAGTCATGTGCTACTTCTATCCTCAGTTTATTATCGTACGATACGTTGAGCAGCACGAGTACCACATCGTTTCCTTTTCTGCGCAGGTAAGACATCAACTGGCTGCTGTGTTCCGACGGAAGGATAAACGTCTCCCCTTCCCTGATGGCCTGATTCTCTTTGCGGAAAGACAACAGCACATTGTAAAACGATTCCATCTGCAAAGGACGGCGCCATTCGATGAGGTCTTTGTCGAAGAATTTCAACCGTTTCTTACTGGGACTCTCCTGTCCGCTGTAGATCAACGGCATGCCATCGGGCCAGGTACAACTGAACACAGCCCATGCCTGCGCAGCAGGTCCGTACTTTTCATATTCTGTACCATTCCAACTGTTTTCATCGTGGTTGCTGGTAAAGAAAAGTTTAGTAGCGCCCGCAGGATATTGCGAATAACTGTGCAATACATTCATCACTTCATTCAACCCATCCGGCTGCTTTTGCAATTGTTCCGAAGCATGCATCCACGACCAGGCATAACTGGTATTGAATACTTGGTGATAAGCCGGCTGCTCACATTCGCCCAGCCAGTACAAATGTTTAAGCGATTCGCATTGTTGCTTTGCCTCTATCCAAAAATCGAGCGGAACCAGGTGGGCCATATCGCAACGGAAACCATCGATATCACAGGTCTGTATCCAATATTTCATGGCGTCGATCATGGCAGACCGCATGGCACCCGAAGTATAATCCAGGTCAATCACATCGTGCCAGCCGTTTCTTTCGGTAAAATTGCCTTTGTCATCCTTTACATACCATTCCGGGTGTTCGGTAGTCCAATGATGATCCCATCCGGTATGGTTGGCCACCCAATCGATGATGAGCTTCATACCCAATTGATGCGCCTGCACTACCAGGTTTTTCAGATCGTCCAGCGTACCGAATTCAGGATTAACAGCCGTATAGCTGCTGCATGCATAATAACTGCCCAACGCACCCTGCCTTTCTTTCAGGCTGATAGGCGTAACGGGCATCAACCATAATATTTCAACGCCCATATCACGCAACCGCGGAAGGTGTTGTCCAAATGCTGCAAAACTGCCTTCGGGTGTGTACTGCCGTATGTTCACTTCATACACGTTAGCCCCCATGGCCCAGTCTACCATTTGGTACGATTGCTTCATCCCATGAAGTTACCAATTGTTATGCCAACCTCGCATGATCGGCTGTATTATCTTTTGGTCAAAAAACTGAACAGATAAGCCAGGGCCACCACAGCCAATGTACCCAGCACGTTCAGCCATAAGAACCCAAGACCGATGATATTGTAACGGTCGAGCAGGAAGAAAACGATCACCAGCAGTTCGCCTACGATGGCTGCCAGGAACACAGCCTGCCCCTGTATCTTTTTCATGTAAAATGCCACCAGGAATATGCCCAATATCACACCATAGAACAAGGAGCCCAGTACATTTACCGCTTCTATCAGGCTTCCCATGCCCGTAACAAATTCAGCAGTGATCACACAGAACACACCCCATAGCAGCGTGTACCATTGGGATAAGCGGTATTCTTTTTCGCTTTGCAACTGGTTATCTCGATTGTATTGTTCTCCTTTCAAACGCAAATGAAAATCAACCATCGTACAGGAAGCCAGTGCATTCAGCGCGGCAGCGATAGAGCCCCAGGCAGCCAGGAAAATAATGGCGATCAACAGTCCTACCAATCCTTTGGGCAGGAAGTCTACCACAAACCGCAGGAAGATATAATTGGTATCGTTGGTGTCTGCGCCCGGTACTGCTTTTTTCACCACATCGCGGTATTGCTGCCGGATATTTTCCATTTTTTGGGTACCGGTATGCAAGCTGTCTTTGTAAAAATCCTGTCCGCCTGCAGCATAGGCCACACTCCACTGCTGCTGTACTGCCTGCTTGCTCTCGTACTGGTCTTTCAACTGCATCAATGAATCGCGGTAAGGTGTTTCCAGGGCACGGTCTTCCACAGCCTGGTTAAAAAAAACGGGTGAAGGATGGAATTGGTAAAAAGTAAACAACAAAGCGCCCAGCAATAAGATCAGGAACTGCATAGGCACTTTCACCAAACCGTTCATAAGCAATCCCAGCCTGCTTTCGGTCGTATTCTTAGCGGTGAGGTAACGCCCCACCTGGGATTGATCGGTGCCGAAATAAGAAAGCGCCAGGAAGAAACCTCCTATCACGCCGCTGATGATATTGTACTTGTCTTTCAAGTCAAACCCATTGCCGGTAACACCGGTAGTGATCACATTCAGCTTTCCCGATGCACCGCTTACCATGAGCGCCTCTTTTAACCCCACCCCTTCGGGCAGGTTGTGCACGATGAGGTAACCTGCCACAAACATGCCCGAAAATATAATGAGCAATTGCAATTGCTGTGTATAGGCTACCGCTTTGGCTCCGCCGGTAACAGTATAAACGATGAGTAGGCCACCCATTACAATATTGGTCCAGAAAATATCCCAACCCATCAAAGAGGAAAGGATGATAGAAGGCGCATAAATGCTGATACCCGTTGATAACCCGCGTGAAAGCAGGAACAGGAAAGAAGTGAACAATCGTGTTTTCAGATCAAAGCGCTTTTCAAGGAACTCATAAGCCGTGAACAGTTTGAGCCGGTTGAACAAAGGCACAAACGTTACACACAACACCACCATGGCAATGGGTAATCCGAAATAATATTGCACGAACCGCATGCCGTCGGTAAATGCCTGTCCGGGTGCAGAAAGGAAAGTAATGGCACTGGCCTGCGTACCCATAATGCTCAGCAGTACCAGGTACCAGGGCATGGTACGGTTATTCAAAAAATATCCTTCCAGGTTCTTAGTGGTACGGCTCTTATACAAGCCGTACACAATAATCACCAGTAAGGTAACCGTTAGTACAACCCAATCGAGTCTGCTCATGAAAAATATTTAGTGAACCACACGAAAAAAATAATCAGTACTACCAGCACGGCCAGCACAAAAATGTACCAGCGGCGCCAGGTTGAAAAGAGTGGTATTTTATTTTGATCTTTCAATGGTTCATCTTTTACTGCTCAGCAAGCCGCCCGCCAGCAATCCGAGTCCCAATCCGATGATCAGCCCGACCTTCACATTTTTAATGGCATATCCCAATACCAGTCCGATCAACAATATGGTAACAACACCTATTCTTCTCCGCGGATGCATGTTTATTTGTTTTTGGGCAAAGCTATTAAATTTGCCAGCAGCCTGTAAGCGCCGGGTACACCTGCAGGCAGTTGCCTGAACAGCACAAGGCTTACATAAGCAAAATTACCTTTCCCATATTTAGCGGTGATCAGGCTGCCATTCGATTCCTTTTCGTTCTGATCATGCATACCCAATGGCGCTTCATAATGGGCATCGGGTTGATCGGCCTGGTAGGTACTTCGTTCCTGCACCCAGCCTGCAAAATCTGCATCCGTGATCTTATTCGGATAATTTAAAACAGGATGTTCGGGTAATAAGAAATGAACTGGCGCTTCTTCTTCTGTTACCCTGGAGCCAGTACTAATGGCAAAAGCATAAGGACCAACCTTGGCCTTGTTACTCCCTACCTGCATATTACGCACGTATTGTACAATCAGGTTGCCGCCCTGCTCAACATAGTGCATCAGCACGTCGTATTTATTGGACAGGTATTCGTGCAGGTTATAAGCACGCACGCCGGTAATGATCGCATCGAATTGTTTCAGGTTCTCGCTGGTAATATCTGCATCGCTTAATTGTTTCACTTCAAAACCCATTTGTATTAATGCATCCGGTATGGCATCTCCCGAACCGGGTATATAAGCAATTTTTTTACCTACTACTTTCACTTCCTCGTTAACAAATTTCACATGGTCCCTGAAGAAGTAATGCATATTGGGAATATGCGGGTATTCGATTGATTTGAAGAAATTAGGGAAGGTCATTTTTTTATTCCCCAGCTGTATCTCTATGGCACCTTCTATATATCGTCCTTTAGCGGAATCGTACACCTGCTTTATCGGAACATCCACTACATATCGCTTCCCCTTTTCAAGATCAGATGGCTGGTCCTGAAAAATGGTGTGCACTTTGTTCTGCATCACATATAAAGTAGCAGGTACTGCATGGGCCGAAAAATTGGGTCTATACACTACATGTATCATGGAATCGGCCAGTTGTTTACCATGTTGATCTTTTACGTTCAGCAAAGCCACATCGGGACTCAAATACAGTTCCATGTGTGGCGCCATAATGAATGGCTGGTACAGCTCTCCTTTTGTTGGATCGGTGTATTTGTATTGTACGGGGACAGTTACAAAGAAAGAAACGCCTTCTATTTCCAGTTTGAATACGGCGTTGAATGCAGCGTCGTTCCAGGCTTTACCAATCAGGCGTTCATCGGGCACTTCAAACATGCCTTCTTTCTGTCGCTGTTTTAACAGCCAGTAAGGTTGGGAGGACAATGCAACCATATTACCCGGTGTTATTTTGATCGGGTAATTATAATTCTGATTGGTTTCCAGGGATTGTTGCAACACCGTATCCTGTACATTATTGTTCACCCAAATGCCATAGATCAAGGCATTGGCATTATTTCTCTTATTCACGAAGCAATTCACCACAACCGTATCGCTCGACAATACTGTTTCCTGTTGTGTGGTGGCTTCCATATAAAGTCCGGCACAGTGCAGGATCAATTCTTTTACTTCATCTATCTTCTGTCTAACGATGGCATCGCTGTTTGGTCGCAGTATCTTCAGCATTTGCTTGTACAATGCTACCAGGGCAGGCACAGATGCTTCCGGTGAAGTAAACTGATAGTGTGCGATGATAGCATCAATTTGCGCCTGTATCTTATCGCCACCGCTAACCCTCGTCCAGTCAGTCGCCACGCCATCCATCAATTCATGTTGCGGCGCTTCTCCGCCGGTTGTAGCGAAATACTCATACAGCTTTCCTTTACGCCATGGACGGCCTTCTCCCTGGCTTTTATGCATACTGCGTGCTTCGCCACCCAGGTCGCCGGCGCTCACACCCAACAAAGGATCATAAGCACCCACTTCCATTTGCAATTGGTCACCGGCAGTTGTATTGATATTGCCGAAATTGTAGGTATTCCAAAGTATGCGTTTGGCCTGCCAGGGTTTGAGTGCAGGATCGAGTTTGAACTGTTCAGGAAAACGTGTACTGTCTGCCGCTGCTTTGAATGCCTGGTTGGCCAGTATGGACGACGCAGCATGATGACCGTGACCGGCCCTTGCATCGCCTGGAAAACGTGTGATGATCACATCGGGTTGCAGTTTACGGATCGTCCATACAATATCTCCCAACACTTTATCACTATCCCATAAATGCAGGGCCTCTTCGGCGTGTTTACTGAACCCAAACTCATAAGCCCTGGAAAAATATTGCTCCGCACCATCTACGCGCCTGGCTGCCAGCAACTCCTGTGTGCGGATCAATCCCAACTCCACTCCTTGCTCACTGCCAATCAGGTTTTGCCCGCCTTCGCCACGTGTCAGACTCAGGTAAGCCGTACGGTATAATTTTTCTTTGGCCAGGTAGGGCAACAGGGAATTGTTCTCATCATCGGGATGTGCCGCTACATACAATACAGTGCCCAGCACTTTCAGTTTTTTCAATTGCAGGTAAATATCTGCACTGTTATAAATGGCAGGCGTCTGCCCTCCCGCGATGATAGCAGTACAACATCCTGCCAGCAAAATCAACCAGCGTTTACTCATCATGTATTAATTTATTTGTCCTACCAGGAACACTGCATTAGAGAACAGTAATTTTCCCGCTTCCCAGAAATTCCTGAACAAAGGATCATCGGCCAGGTATACCACGGTTCCATTACCCATATCCTGTACGCCAAATACCAGACCATCTTTCATTTTATTTTTCACCTTAACGCCTGCAAAACCTGTTACATAAGCATCTTTCTTAAGAACGCCTACATTCCAGCCATCTTTCATAAACTCAAACAGGTTGTTGTCCTGCCTGATTGTAAAATAATAGTCGGGATATCCAAAGCCCAATGGATGGCTGTTGTCCAGCTCCAGTTTATAAATAGCGCCGGGTATGCTGTTGCTCAATGATTCACGCAAACGGTCTCCATATTTTTTAATGTGCGAAGAATCATCGGCCGACTTGTCTTCCTTCAGTTTAATGCCCCAGTCCGCTCCTGCCAACATAGACACGGCATTTTCCATTGCGATGACTTTACCGCCGTTCCTTACAAACTCTTTCAGTTTATCCATGGCGCTTTTATCGTTCAGGCTTCTGTAAAAGCCATCCGGAATGATCAGCACATTGTAATTGCGCAAGCTGAGCCTGTTGAATTCATTTGCATTCAATAATGTAAGCGGATAATTCAACATCCGCTCAAAGAAATGCCATACTTCGCCTGCCCCCAGAGATGAAACCTGCTCACCTGTTAACAATGCCACTTTGGGTGCAGCGTTGATGATCTTTATTTCAGGCGAACCAAAATCGGCACCTTTATCCATAAAACCGGTGGCTACCTCATCGGGGCTCACATTGTATTGCTTACATGCTTCGTCAACTACTTCGTTCCAATTAGCGGGATTGCTTGTTTTCAGCACAATCAGCGTGCCGGGTTCATAATGTTTCCCTTTATAATCAAAAGCTTTCTCAGAGAACCGCACTTTGATATCATTTTGTAAAAGATGTGCCAGCACCTGGGCAGCGTTAAACGAAGTATACGGTATCAGCACACCATAAGCCGCGCTCATGGCAGTAACCGGAGAAACTATCACCCTTTCCGAAGACTTCACTTCCAGCTTTTCTTTCACGGCATACGCATCTACACCATAAGCATAAGGAACACTCCATGCAGTAATATCGTAAGTATTAGAGTCTACCACCGTTGTCCTGGGCTCCAATAAAACCTTCGCCATCACTGCATGCGGTTGAAAAGCACTAACAGCCAGGTGATGCCCCTGGTTCTGGAATGCTTCTTCTTTACCATTCAGGTAATGGAATCCCCTGAAAGAAGTATTGCCAAGCTCTCCCGATTCAATTCCATTTTTCTTCAACAATGCGGCAACAGCCTGTAGCTTATGCTCATCCTTTGAAGTGAGTACATAGGTCTTGTATTCACCAACCTTGCCATTGCGGCTATCTGTATAAAATTTCTGATACTCCTGCAATAACCTTTCTTTGTTACGCGAGGCGGTTTCTATTGTAGACAGTCCTGTTGTATAATGATGCATGGCACGGTCTACCAGCGTAAGCGTATCACCACTGGCATTCACAACAGCCAATCCACCCCTGCTGTGCCCGCCCTGTTCAAAGGTCATGCCGATGGCTCCATTATAAATAGGATACGTATCCCCATAAGAAGGATACAACAGATCGAATCGCTCTTTGGTAAAGAACAACCATCCGTTCTGATCAAAATAACCGGCATTGTTTTTACCGATCATCACCTGGAAGTCGCGCTGCCACTGTGTAATCACATCATGAAAAGGTTCCGCCGCAGGCGCGAAATAATAAGGCTGGTTGTATCCCTGTTCATGAAAATCAACATGTACCTGTGGCAACCATGCATTGTATTGTTTTACGCGCTGCTGTGTCTCTACCTGTGTTTGCCAGACCCAGTCGCGGTTGAGATCGAAATTATAATGATTACTCCTTCCTCCGGGCCAGGGCTCTGCATGTTCGCGCGATTGCGGGTCTGCATTAAAATGTGCCCCCACTACCGAGTTGAACCAGTTCACATAGCGGTCGCGGCCATCGGGGTTGATGCAAGGGTCGATCACTATCAACGTATTGCGCAGCCATTCTTTCGTTTGTTTGTTCGAAGGATCAACCAACGCATACAAGGTGAGCATGGCCGCCTCGGAAGACGAGGGTTCGTTGCCATGCACATTGTAACTCAGCCATACGATCGCCGGCATGGCGGTATTGGCCGGTCCTGATTTGTCAATGCCTGCCATTCGCAGGTTGTTGATGCGTATGGCATCCAGTTGCTGTATGTTTTCAGGCGTTCCAATAAATGCCAGCATCAGCTCGCGGCCTTCATTGGTTTGTCCGTACGTTTGTATTTTCACAGCAGCCGGACTGGCCTGTGCAACCGCTTTAAAATAATTGACGATCTTATAATGCGGGGTATAATGCGTTCCTATCTTATAACCCAGGAATTGTTCGGGACTTTGCAAACTTTGCGCCCGAAGCGTAAACGAAAGAATTGTCAATAAACATGCAGCGATGTATCTTATCATAAGCTAAGCGTAATTATGGATAAATGTAACAAAGAATTCAGTATCAGATCAAACCATTCATCCAATGCCTGTTGCCGGATTGTCAAATAGTTCTTAATTTCCTATCGTGAAAAAAACCAATCTAACCTTTATCGCCGCAATACTGTTGTGCGGACTATCCGCCCAACCCGTCCCTTCTATCGTAGGTCCTTATAAAGCGGTAAACCCTTACAAGTACAGCATCGTAAAAAATGCTGTTTATAGCCACGGAGCGGTATCCAGCGCCCATCCTTTGGCCAGCCAGGTAGGCGCTGCGATGCTGAAACGGGGCGGCAATGCATTTGATGCGGCCATTGCCACGCAACTGGCGCTGGCCGTAGTATATCCGGGTGCAGGTAATATTGGCGGTGGTGGTTTTTTACTAGCGAGAAGAACTAATGGAGAACTCATTGGACTCGACTATCGCGAAGCGGCCCCTTCCAAAGCCAGCAGGGATATGTACCTCGATAAAAATGGAAATGCACAGGTATCACTTTCACAAAACGGACACCTTGCTTCGGGCATCCCGGGTACCATCGCTGGTTTATTTGCGTCGCTCACTTATGCACGCCTGCCATTCAGACAACTGATCCAACCGGCGATTGACCTGGCAGAGAAAGGCTTTGTGATCACGGAAAGAGAAGCCAATAACCTGAATAATTCGCGCGAATCTTTTATCAAATACAATACAAAGCCTACAATTTTTGTAAAGCCTGTGAAATGGAAGGCCGGGGACACGCTGGTGCAGAAAGAGCTGGCGGCTACACTCAGGCGCATACAAAAAAACGGCGCCAAAGGTTTTTATGAAGGAGAGACCGCGCAACTGATCGTAGAAGAAATGCAACGGGGCAATGGCATCATTCAACTCGAAGACCTGAAAAACTATACTGCCAAATTGAGAGAGCCACTGAAGTTTGAATACCGTGGGCACCATATCATCAGCTTTGCGCCACCCAGCAGCGGAGGTATTTTGCTGGCGCAGATGCTGAAGATGATTGAAAAATATTCCGTGAAGAACATGGGCTTTCAATCGGCCAAATCGGTGCAGTTGATGATAGAAGCGGAACGCAGGGCTTATGCCGACAGGGCCGAACACATGGGCGATCCCGATTTTTGGAAAGTACCGGTGAGTGCTTTAACAAGCGATGCTTATCTCACACAACGAATGGCCGATTACCAGCCCGAAAAAGCCGGCCAGAGTGTTCATGTAAAACCCGGCATCATCAAAGAAAGCGAAGAGACCACGCACCTCAGTGTGATTGATGCCGATGGTAACCTGGTATCGGTTACCACTACCCTCAACGGAGGTTACGGATGCAAAACAGTAGTAGGTGGCGCAGGATTTCTCCTCAACAATGAAATGGATGATTTCAGCGTCAAACCCGGTGTGCCCAATATGTACGGCGCCGTGGGCGGCGAAGCCAATGCCATTGCGCCCGGCAAACGCATGCTGAGCTCCATGACTCCTACGCTGATGATGAAAGACAATAAGCCTTACCTCACCATCGGAACCCCGGGCGGAACCACTATCCCTACTTCTGTATACCAGGCCCTGGTGAACCTGGTGGATTTCAATATGACCCTTTCCGATGCCATCAACAAACCCAAATTCCACCACCAGTGGTTACCCGATGAAGTATATGTAGAGAAAGAGTTTATTGCCGCCACCAAACAGGAACTCGAAGCCATGGGGTACCATATCCAGGAGCGCCCAAGCATCGGCCGCACCGAAGCGATCAGGATCATGAATGGAGGAAAAAGAGAGGCAGTGGCAGATGTCCGCGGAGATGATTCTGTAGCGGGTTATTAATTTTGCCCGTCATCCCGAGCGTAGCCGAGGGACCTGCCGAGTATTAAGCAGGTCCTTCGATTCGATTCGCTCACTCAGGATGACGTAAGACGTAAAAAAACATCGTTGCATGAATTTAGCAGAAGGATTTTTAAAAGACAGTATCAAGCGTTTCCGGAACTATAAAGACCTGGGTGAAAAAACGCTGGCCCAATTATCGGAGACGGAACTGCATTATCTTCCTACAACAGAAAGTAACAGCATTGCCATGATCATCCAGCACCTGCATGGGAATATGCTCAGCAGGTGGACAAATTTTCTTACAGAAGACGGGGAAAAAAGCTGGCGCCAGCGGGATGCTGAATTCGAAACAAAACAGCATACCAGGTCAGCAATTGATGCTTTATGGAATGATGGCTGGAACTGCCTGCTGCAAACTTTGGAGAGTCTTCAACCTGAAGACCTGCTGAAGAAAATAACCATCCGCACCGAAAGCATCAATGTATATGACGCCATCCTCCGGCAGCTGGCACATTATTCCTACCATGTAGGGCAGATCGTTTACCTGGGCAAAATGATGCGTAACGAGGAATGGTCTTCTCTCAGCATCCCAAAAGGCCATAGCCAGCAATACCACGAAAGTGTTAAAAAAGGCTAAACAAAGCAGCCCTGAGTGTTTTCCCCCAATTTTAACGCCCCCTTAGTTTGGTATTGAATTTGCCTGCCAATACCTATTGCCTATTTTTACAAAACAAACGGACCTTTCTGAAGCGATTCTTTAAAATACTACGCCGGACCATCCTCTTCCTGATTGCCTTTATCTTGGGTGTGTGGATTGCTCTCCAGACCAGCGTGATACAAAACTGGCTGGTAGGTATGGCTACCAAACGTTTGTCGAAAACATTGGGAACAGAAGTGAGCATTAAAAAAGTAAGTTTCTCCTTTTTCAACCGCCTCAACATGGATACCATGCTGGTGCGTGATCTGCACAAAGACACCATCCTGTATGCAGGTCAACTGAAAGTGCGTATTACCGATTGGTTCTTTTTGAAAGATACTGCCGTATTAAAATACGTTGGACTGGAAGATGCCGTTGTTAAATTACAACGCAGCGATTCGAACTGGAATTACCAGTTCATCATCGATTCATTGGCCTCACCTTCACCCGCTAAAAAGAAAGAAGGCGGCGGACTGGCGTTGAACCTTAAAAAGGTTGACCTGAAGAATCTCCGGCTCATCAAGAACGACCTGTGGCGTGGTGAGCGGATGGAAGCGCGGGTAGGAAGCCTGGTGCTCGATGCAGACAAAATAGACCTCAATAAAAGCATTTTCCTGATCAACGACGTGTCGATCGACAAGCCCTTCTTTTCCATACTGAACCTGCCGCCCCTGCGGCCCGATTCGCTCGCGCACCATAATCCTGCTACCCCTGATACAGGCATGTACCTCAATGCCGGCAATGTGCTCGTGAAAGTGGCTAACCTGCGGCTCAGCAACGGCGGTTTGAATATCGATGGAAATAAACAAACACCCGCTGCAGGCTTCGATGGTTCGCATATACATCTTAGCAGGCTCAACGGAACCTTTAAACATATTGCTTTTGTCAAAGACACTTTACGTGCCAACGTCGACCTCACAGTAAGGGACCGCTCAGGTTTTGAGCTGAAAAAACTCAAAGCAGCATTCCGTTTTACTCCGCAGATCATGGAGTTTGCCTCCCTCGATCTGCAAACCGGCAAAAGCCGGTTAGGGAATTATTATGCGATGAAATTCACCGATTTCAACCGCGACTTTGGTGATTATATTACCAATGTAACCATGGAAGCCCGGTTCCACGATTCAAAAGTGAATACGGAAGACATTGCTTATTTCGCTCCTGAATTGAAATCCTGGAACAGGGTGGCGCAATTAAGCGGTCATTTCCAGGGAACCGTAAGTCATTTCAACGTTACCAACCTGGTAACGAAAGTGGGCGCTACCACTACCCTCATGGGCAATCTGCGCATGAAGGGACTGCCCGATATCAACACTACCCGTATCAGTTGGAGCAATGGAACCTTGCTAAGCAACCAGCACGACCTGGCCACCTTCGTGCCCATGCTGAAAACTGTTACCGAACCCAACCTGGCAGCGTTGGGTACCATCATTTACAGAGGTAACTTCAACGGCACCGTGCGCAATTTCACCACCAACGGCATATTGAGTTCCCAACTGGGCGGTGTGAAAACAAATATCAGCATGCAGTTGCCGCGCAGAGGAGAACCTTCCTATACCGGTAATATAGAGACCTCCCGGTTCAACATCGGTAAATTTCTCAACAACGACCAGTTGGGGCTTGCCGACTTCAAAGGAAAGATCACAGGCAGCAGTTTCAATGTAGAAAAATTGAAAACTAAACTCGATGGCAATATCAGTTCCATCGAGTTTAATGATTACACGTATACCAATATTGTTACCAACGGTACTTTCCAGAAAAAATATTTCAGTGGTGAAGTAAAAATCAATGACCCCAACCTCAACTTCACCAGTGACGTGCAGATTGACCTCACAAAGCCCCAACCCAGTTTCAACATCCTGGGCGACCTGGTGAATTCAAACCTGTACGCGTTGCATTTCATGAAAGAAAACATAGAACTAACAGGCCTGCTGGATGTGAACTTCACCGGTACCAACATCGATAACTTCCTGGGTACTGCTAAATTCCTGAACGCAGAGATCCGTAGCCCGGATATCAAACTCAACTTCGACTCAGTAAACCTTACTTCCTATTATCTTGACACCGTCAAGTATCTGCAATTGAACAGCAATGATTTTGCCGCTTCTATCTCCGGCAGGTTCACCATCCTGGATCTCCCCGCCAGTTTTCAGGTCTTCCTCAGTCACTATTTCCCAAGTTATATCAAGCAGCCGCGGTACACACCACAAAACCAACAGTTCAATATAAGTCTGCATACCAATTATATTGAACCTTACCTGCATATTTTCAATAAGCACCTGAGCGGCTTCAATGATGCCAGCCTCGAAGGAACAGTAGATACACGCAAGAATGAACTCCACATCACCAGCCTGGTGCCTTTTGGTAAATATGATAACTATAGTATTACTGGCATTGACTTGAAAGGGGTGGGTAATATGGATACCCTTTCTTTAAAGGGAGAAATCAGCAGTACACAAATTGGCGACAGCCTGCGGTTCCCGAATACCCATCTCAATATTGTATCCAAAGGCGACCATTCCATTGTATCCATTAAAACCAGCGCCGATATTACCCTGAATGATGCAAGTCTGAATGCAGATGTATTTACGCTGGACGATGGCGTTCGGGTGTTGTTCAGGCCTTCTTCTTTTGTGCTGAATGAAAAGAAATGGAATATTGAAAAAGAAGGAGAGCTGATAGTACGTACTCATTTTGTAAGCGCACAAAATGTAAAGTTCGTGCAGGGCTTCCAGGAAATTGCCGTTAAAACAGAGGAGGAAGACGGGGGCAATACCAACAACCTTGTGGTATCGCTGAAGAATGTGGTATTGGGTGATATTACTTCCTTATTCATGAAGCAGCCACACCTGGAGGGCGTTACCAACGGCAATATCGTCTTGAGTGATTTCTTTGGTCAGTTCAGAGCCGATGCAACATTGAAAGCTGAACAGTTCCGGCTCAACGACGACTCCGTTGGCACTGTGAACCTCAAAGCCGGTTATGACAGCAAAACAGGTAAAATTTCCATGGATGCTGTTTCGCCAAACGATGGTTATAATTTTTCTTTTGCAGGATTGTATAACCTGAAGGACTCTATTGGCCAGCCACTCAATGTAGATCTCAAACTAAATGATTCCAAAATCGATATCCTTCATCAATTCCTGAGCGACCTGTTCACAGATATCAAAGGAAAAGCAACCGGTACGCTCAATATCAACGGCAATCCCAATGCGCCCAACCTGCTGGGACATATCAAGCTGAAGAATGCAGGCATGAAAGTGAACTATACGCAGGTATATTATGCAATCGATTCGGCTGATATCAAATTTGAAGAAGACGGTATCAATTTCGGTGAATTCAAGATCGCGGATATATACAAGAATACAGGTACGGTAAAAGGAAAATTGTATGAACATGGCTTTAAAGACCTGGCATTCGATTTTGATCTGAACACTACCAAATTACTGTTGCTCAATACAAAGCTGAAAGACAACCAGCAATTCTATGGCAAAGCCATCGGTTCGGCCAAGCTCAGCTTGAAAGGGCCCGAAAGTGCTGCCAGGATGACCATCATTGGGGAAACAAAAGACAGCTCACATATCTTCATACCTAACTCGGTGAGCAAAGAAAGTGGCAATGCCGACTTTATTGTATTCAAGCAGTATGGTACCGAAATGGCCAAAGCTGATAACAACTCTAATTTCAATTTATTGGTTGATCTGGATATTACTGCCAACAACCGTACACAGATCGACGTTATACTGGATGATCTGGCGGGCGAGGTGATCAAGGCTACCGGTCATGGAACGCTAAAGATCAGGGCTGGTTCTACAGAGCCCCTTTCCATTCGCGGGCGTTACTACATTGAAAGAGGAAATTATGATTTCAACATGCAGGGATTGGTTCGTAAACCATTTGAAATGCTTCCCGAAGCGGGCAATTATATTGAATGGAATGGCGATCCTTTCAAAGCCAATATGAACATAGATGCGCAGTACACCGCCCAGGGCGTCAGCCTCAGCGATCTCATCGGTACCAATAATTTCACCGGCACCATCAAAGCTTATCGCGGAGATGTATATGTGATCGTAGAGTTACGTAAACAGTTGCTGAAACCGGAGATCACTTTCCGTTTTGACTTCCCTGCGGGAAGTCCGGCTAAAATAGACAATGATTTTTCCAATTATGTGGCCAGGATAGAGAAAGACCAGAATGAAATGCTGAAGCAAGTAGCATTCCTGATCGCATTCAATTCTTTTTCGCCAATTGGACAGACAGGAGGCAGTAACACTACCAACCCCTACTCACTTACTACAGTGGGCGTGAATACCCTTTCACAGGTATTGACCAAAGAGGTGAACAAAGTTTTCTCGAATATCCTGTATAAACTTACTGGAGATAAAAGCCTGCGCTTCGACTTGGGCACATCGTTGTACAGCAGCTCCAGTCTCGATCTGAACAACGATGGACTGGTGGCCAACAGCAACCGCCTCGACCGCTCGCGTATCAATTTTAAATTCGGCAAAAGTTTCTTTAATGATAATGTAGTCGTTACTTTCGGTGGCGACCTGGATTTCAACCTGGGTAATACTTCTGCTGTTCAGAATGGTAACTTCCAGTGGCTGCCTGATCTCAACATAGAGATCGTGTTATCGAAAGATCGCAAACTGCGAATGATCATTTTCAGCAAGAACAGTCTTGATATTGCCGGATCCAGCCTGGGCCGCCGTAACCGGCAGGGCGCCAGCATTTCTTACCGGAGAGATTTTGAAACCCTGTTCGGAAGAAAAGAGAAAGACATCGAATTCAAGCAGCCGCCCGATTCAAGTGTATCAAGCGATAAATAGAAAATTGTATCATCTATTCTTTAGTGGGGCCGTTACTCAGAGCGGTATCGGCGGTACCAGCTTACATGATTTCAACCGGTACACATAAAAATAACGCACGGCCTTCCCACCCCGGATCTGGCTAATAACAGTTGGAGGGGCTATTGAAGTAAAATAACGGCCGTATTTCGCGGTAACATTCATGGGAAGATTGGAGGGAACAATACAATACGCATCATCACCCAACTGCAACCACCTTCGTTCTTTATTGAGCCAGGCAAGCTTATGGATGTCCTGCAGGCTGCCTACTCCCAATAGGATCATGCCCGTGGTGCGCGCCGTATAAAATTCGAGGTGTCCGCCGGGGAACCACTTGTCTACCAGTATCGGAGCCTGGGCTTTCATTTTGCCGGTACTGGAATCTTCCGCTACCAAACGGCTGAAATCATTACTGAAATGCTGCCAGCCCGACATATCCAATGTTGGACAGTACTCTCCATAATTCTCCTTTTCATGACTGCCGAAATTCACAGGCGAATAACGGATCAATCCAATACCTGCCACCAATACGATCGCCACCAAAGTCATGGCCACTGTAATAAAAGGCGGATAAACATGCCTGGCTTTTTTCTCCAGGAAGAGCGCGGCCACCAGGAAAAGAGGAATATAAGCCGGTCCGGCCCAGTGCGGCAAAGTAGGATTGAACAAGGAGATGCCCCAGAACAACAGGAGCATGGGCAGGCTCATGCAAAACAACCAGGTACGAATCTTGTTACCCGAAAAAGAGAACCATATCCTCCGGGTGATGAGCGCTATCACCGACACCAGGATCAGCAAAAAGATCACCGGATTTTGATATGCAAATTCCCCTCCTATCTCTCTTCCCAACATATCCCATTGCATAGAAGTATGGGTAACACGTTCCGAATGGTAACGGTAAGTAATAAAATGATTTTTGATGTTCCAGTAAACGATCGGCGAGATACATACTGCTGTAACCAATACGCCCATATAGAAGCGCCAGTTGAACAAACATTTACTGTTCGTGAACAAAAGGAACAGTCCGAAGCCTGCCCACAAGAACAAAGCATGCACTTTACACAATGTGGCCAATCCTATCAATAAACCCAACAACAACCATCTGCCCAGCTTTCGCTCATTGTTTTTGAGGAACATTTCTGCCATCACATACAATGCCCCTGTCCAGAACAATAGCTGCGGCGAATCGGGCAAGATGAAGAAGCCCGCAATAAAACCAGTGTACACAGAGCAAGTGTATACCAGCGCAGCATACCAGCCCAGTTTTTCGCTCGACAGGAGTTTGCCTAATTTAAAAATGATCCAGGTAGCAATGGCTGCACAGAGAATAGCGCCCAGTCGCATCGTGGTCTCATTCACCCAAAGCTCATTGAAAGTAGTGAGGCGTATCAACCAACCCACCATCGGCGGATGATCGAAATGATTCCAATCGGGTTGTAACGAATAAGTCCAGTAATACACTTCATCATTACCCAGTTCCAGCAAGGAAGCCGCAACGAGTTTCACGATCACACTGATGATGATCAGCCAAAAAACCTTATTCGCATATTGTTGACGCATGATGCAGCAAAAAGCAAATACCGTACCTTACTTTGTTTGTGCGTGTTGTATGAGCCAATGGATGGCCAACTCATATCCTTTCAGTCCCAATCCGAAAATACTACCGGCCGATTTGCCCGATACATGCGATAGCTTTCTGAACTCTTCCCTTGCATGCACATTACTGATATGCACTTCCACCACCGGCACGTTGATAGCAGCAATGGCGTCCCCAATAGCTACTGAAGTATGGGTGTACGCTGCAGGGTTCAATACAATACCGGCAAAATCGGCATAACCTGCTTTTTGCAGCTCATCTACCAGCTCGCCTTCGATATTGCTTTGAAAATAATGCAATTCAACGTTGGGGAATATATGCTGTAACTCTTTCAGGTAATCGGTGAAGGACTGGTTCCCATATATATCCTTTTCCCGTTTACCGAGCAAATTCAGGTTAGGTCCATTGATGATGGCGATTTTCATGCATCGAAAATACAGTAATTATCGTCATCCTGAGCGAGCGAAGCGAGTCGAAGGATCTGTCCGATCGTTCAGACAGATCCCTCGGCTATGCTTACTCGGAATGACGAACAAGGATCATCGCATCATCGCTACAAACTGATCAAAGAGATAACGGCTGTCGTGCGGACCCGGTGTACTTTCCGGATGATATTGCACACTGAAAGCCGGTTTGTGTTTGAGCCTGATCCCTTCGATCGATTCATCATTCAGGTTCACATGCGTTACTTCCACATCGGGATGTTTGCGCACCGCTTCGGGGTCTACACCAAAGCCGTGGTTCTGTGTGGTGATCTCGCAGGTACCTGTGATGAGATTCTTAACAGGATGGTTCAATCCCCTGTGCCCGTGGTGCATTTTGAAAGTGCGAATACCATTGGCCAGCGCCAGCAGTTGGTGACCAAGACAGATACCGAACACAGGCTTGTCTTCGTTGAGTATATCTTTTACAGTGGTAATTGCATAATCCATGGCAGCGGGATCGCCGGGGCCGTTGGAGATAAAGTATCCGTTCGGGTTGAATTCTTTCATCCGGCTCAACGGTGTTTTGGCCGGATGCACGCGCACGTGTGCGCCGCGTTGTACGAGACAATCCAGTATGTGTTTCTTTACACCCAGGTCGAGCACAGCCACTTTCAGGGGGCTATTGGTATCGCCCAGTTCATATTCTTGGGTAGTGCTGATGGTGCTCGACAATTCCAGTCCATCCATATTCGGTACTTTGGCCAGCTCGGCTTTCAGTTGATCCACATCCAGTATCTCGGAAGAGATGATGCAGTTCATGGCGCCTTTTGTGCGGATATGCGCCACCAGGGCCCTTGTATCGACGTGCTCGATGGCCACAATATTATTCGCCTGGAGATAAGCATTCACATCTCCACTGGCCTGCATACGGCTGAACTGCTCTTCCAGGTTACGCGCGATCAGTCCGCGTATCTTAATGCTGTCACTCTCCACATCCGAATCTTTCACCCCATAATTGCCGATGTGCACATTGTTCATGATGAGTACCTGTCCCGTATAACTGGGATCAGTGAATACTTCCTGGTATCCTGTCATGCCGGTATTGAAACATATTTCCCCGGTAGTGGTACCAATTTTTCCAAATGCTTGTCCATGAAAAACGAGTCCGTCTGCTAATACTAAAATCGCGGGTGAGGTAGATTGGGGCATCTTGCTGCTTTGTTTATAATTTGTTTGCAAAGAAACGAAATAATGATTTGCCTGTTTGCAAAAAAGGCAAGACTTATAAAAAGTCTTGCCTTTATGTGAATGAATTGGGATCAAACTATTCTGCCGTTTTTTCTTCTGTTGAAGGATTTTCAGCTGCCGGTGTTTCGGCAACCACTTCTGCTTCAGTGGCGGTCTCCGCTTTCTTGGCGCGGCTACGTCGTGTTTTCTTGGCAGGCTCTGCTGCTTTCGCAACATGCTTACCGTAGATCTCGTTGAAGTCTACCAGTTCGATCATGGCTTTCTCTGCATTATCACCCGGACGAATGCCCAGTTTGATGATGCGGGTATAACCACCGGGACGGCCGGCTACTTTGGGACCTACCACTGTGAACAATTCTTTCACAGCTGCTTTATCCTGCAGGTAGCTGAACACTACCCTGTGCTGGTGCATGATGGTAGCAGTATCTTCACTTTTCTTGGTCTTGGTGATCAGCGGCTCTACGTATGTTCTCAAAGCCCTGGCTTTAGCAAGGGTGGTAACGATACGCTTGTGCGTGATCAGCTGGCTGGCCAGGTTGGCCAGTAAGGATTCCCTGTGCGCTTTTTTACGACCCAGGTTGTTGATTTTGTCTCCGTGACGCATGACTTGTTGTTTTGATCTTGTACCGTGTCAGGAATTACAAGATGTTGAAAAATTTAATTATCTAAATTATCCAGTCCTAATTTGTTCAGGTCCATACCGAAGCTCAGACCGCGTTCAGTCAGCACCTGCTCAATTTCAGAGAGCGATTTCTGGCCGAAGTTCCTGAACTTCATCAGGTCTTCCTGCTCATACTGTACCAGTTCGCTTAAGCTGTTGATCTTGGCGGCTTTCAGGCAGTTGAAGGCACGCACAGAAAGATCGAGGTCTTCCAGCGGGGTCTTCAATACCTTGCGCAGTTGCAGTACATGCTCATCTACCACATCTTCTTTCTTGTCTTCTTTGTTATCGAAAGTGATGTTCTCATCGGTGATGATCATCAGGTGCTGGATGAGGATGCGTGAAGCCTGCTTCACCGCTTCTTCCGGATGGATGGTACCATCGGTAGCTACGTCCAGAACCAGTTTCTCATAGTCGGTCCTTTGCTCCACACGGTAGTTCTCAATGCTGTATTTCACATTCTTGATCGGTGTGTGGATAGAATCGATGGCGATGTATCCGAAAGGAGCTTCCTTGATCTTATTTTCTTCGGCAGGAACATAACCACGGCCTTTGGCGATGGTCAGTTCAATGTCCATTTTAGAAGTAGTATCCATGGTACAGATTACCAGCTCGGGATTCATTACCTGGAAATTCTGTGAAAGTTCGCCGATCATGCCCGCAGTAAATTCTGTACGGCCTTTGATGGAAATGGCGATCTTTTCGTTGGCAACATCATGCTCTACATGCTTTTTGAAACGCACCTGCTTCAGGTTCAGGATGATCTCAGTAACGTCTTCTGTGATACCCTTCACGGTAGCAAACTCGTGGTCTACACCTTCGATCTTGATACCTACGATAGCATAACCTTCCAGAGAGCTCAGCAATACCCTGCGTAAGGCATTACCGATGGTCAGACCGAAGCCTGGCTCCAGGGGGCGGAATTCAAATTGTCCTTCAAAATCAGTTGCTTTTTGTAAAACGATCTTGTCAGGCTTCTGAAAGCTTAATATGGCCATATTAAAACTTGTTTTTAAGGTTTATTTAGAATACAACTCGACGATCAGTTGTTCCTTGATGGTCTCAGGAACACTTTCACGCTCGGGATAGGTAATGAAAGTGCCTTTTTTCTCGGCTTCATTCCAATCCAGCCAGCTGAACTTAGGGTTCTTACCGCGGTTCTTGCTGGTAACAGCTGAATTATCGGCGCTCTTGGGTTTATAAGCGATGATATCACCCGGCTGGCACTGGTAAGAAGGTACATTCATTACTTCGCCATTCACAGTGATGTGCTTATGGCTCACCAGTTGTCTTGCTTCGGGACGGCTGGCAGTCAGGCCCATGCGAAAAATGGTATTGTCGAGACGTGCTTCCAGCAGTTTGATCAGGTTCTCACCGGTAACACCTTTCAGGCGTTGTGCTTCTTCAAAGGTTTTACGGAACTGACGCTCCAATACACCATAAGTATACTTGGCTTTTTGTTTCTCTCTCAACTGCAGGGCGTATTCGCCTAAAGTTTTACGCTTGCGGGCGGCTCCATGCTGACCGGGAGGGTTGCTGTTCTTACCCAGCCATTTGCCATTACCCAGGATGGGTTCGCCGAAGATTCTTGAAATTTTGGTCTTGGGACCAGTGTAACGTGCCATTTGTTCTTTTTTGTGATTTTTTAATGACGACTTCCTATCAGTAAAAATCTAAAATCAATAGAAAATCCTTTTATTTTAATCGTCATTCCGAGCGAGCGAAGCGCGTCGAGGAACCTGCTGAAACCTTTATGAGGCCCTTCGGTTCGCTTCGCTCACTCAGGGTGACGGGCTAATTGTTATACGCGTCTTTGTTTGGGCGGACGGCAGCCGTTGTGCGGTAAAGGAGTAACGTCTTTGATAGAAATTACTTCAACACCTGACTGAGAAATAGAACGGATAGCGCCTTCGCGTCCGGAACCGGGGCCTTTCACGAATACTTCTACGCGTTTTACGCCAGCTTCCAGGGCTACTTTGGCTGCATCTGCAGCGGCCGTCTGGGCGGCATAAGGTGTGTTCTTTTTAGAACCCCTGAAGCCCATTTTACCGGCGCTGCTCCAACTGATCACCTGTCCGGCTTTGTTGGTAAAGCTGATGATGATGTTGTTGAAAGTAGCGGAGATGCGCACTTCACCGGCTGCATCTACTTTTACGATCCTTTTCTTGGCAGCAGCTTTTGCACTGTTCTGCGCTTTTTGTGGTTTTGCCATGTTCTCTTTTTGAGGTAGTCATCCCGTTTTCAGCAGGACTCGTTTAACAATGAAAAATCCCGATCTGCTCGGGAACCGTTTCACTCTCCTTCCCGACTCATCGGGAGATCCAAGCTGAACCGGATTTTATATAAGAAATCGTGAACAGGGTACCCCTGTTCACGACTCACCTTATTTATTTCTTGGCAGCTTTCTTCTTACCGGCAACTGTCTTACGCTTACCTTTCCTGGTACGGCTGTTGGTTTTGGTACGCTGGCCACGAACCGGCAGTCCCTTACGGTGACGCAGGCCACGGTAGCAGGCGATATCCAACAAACGCTTGATGCTCATAGACACTTCACTACGCAAAGCGCCTTCCACCTTGAACTCATTGTTGATGATGTTACGGATGGCAGCCTGCTCTTCGTCGTTCCACTGGCTTACTTTTTTGTCAAAGTCAATACCAGCTTTGGTTAAAATATACTGAGCAGTTGAGCGACCAATACCAAAAATATAGGTCAGACCAATTTCGCCTCTTTTATTCTTTGGTAAGTCAATACCGGCAATACGAGCCATATCTTGATTTTAGTTTTAAAAAATTTTAATTACCCCTGACGCTGTTTATAACGTGGGTTCTTTTTGTTGATCACGTATAACTTCCCCTTTCTCTTCACGATCTTGCAATCCGCGCTACGTTTTTTGATTGAAGCTCTGACTTTCATTGCTGTGTTTTTAAACTATTATAAGTACCTTATTTGTACCTGAATATGATCCTTCCCCTGCTCAAATCATACGGACTCATCTCCACTCCCACTTTATCACCAGGTAATATCCTGATATAGTGCATTCTCATTTTCCCAGAGATGGTGGCCAGTATTTCATGCCCATTTTCCAACTTCACCCGGAACATAGCATTGCTCAGGGCTTCCAGAATCACTCCATCTTGTTTAATCAACGGTTGTTTCGACATACAATTTTTGGGGCTGCAAAGATACTAAAGAGCAACCGAAATATGAAAATTTAATGTAAAAATTTCTTATCCAGGGGCAAAACAGGGCAAAAATAAGTTATTTGAACAATCTAACGGGTAAAATAAACTCCCAAACCCCTTGATTAGTAACCCCGTAGAGCTCCTGATCCAGTAAACGGCTGTACCGCACCCCAAAGGTTACCGGCTCCTGGTTCCACCATTTGGTATCGAAGTACAATTCACCCCCTGCTGTGCGGAATGGTGTTTCCCTACCAGTACGCAGGCTCTTGCCTACCGTATAGTCGAAAAAGGCATTGGCCCTCACCCGCAGAAAATAAACGATCTGCCCCACTCCCCAGTCGGGATACAACAAAGGAAAATGGTAATTCACGCCCCATTTCCACATCCTGGGAAAATCGATTCCCTGGTAGCCCCTGGAAAAAGGAAAATTGTTTTTGAAAAAATACATCCTGGCGGTATCCCTTTCCTGGTAGGCCAGGTTGATCACCAGGCTATGGTTGCGCAACAGGCCCGGCAAGTATAAAGAACCTGCTGCCAGGAACTGGTGCGCCGTAAATTCATTTACGCTGTTGCGGTATTGCAGCAAAAATGACTGCCCCCAATGCGGATAAATATGTTGCGCCGCCTGCTGTACCTGGCCATAGTAAGCCAACACCCCTTCCGCATAATTCACACCCACATTCCTGAACAGTTTTTGCCCCACGCCGGTCCACTTAACCTGGTCGGTATTGAACGTGCCTTGCAATACCAGTGCCCGGTACTGCTTCCCTGCCGTGAGGTTCAGGGGCAGGCGAAGGCCGCCGTAAGCGCCCAGCTCGTTCCAGTAAACCGTGGTGTCCTGGTTCCAGAGCGCGCTGCGCTGCCATGTTTGGTTAACGCCGAATACAGGCTGCAGTAAGAAGCCACCATAAATTCCGTCATAGCCCACTTTGTGGCTGCCTTCGTTCCTGTTGTAGGTATACGAAAGTTGTGACTGGAAAGTATTGAGCACGTTTTCGCCGTAGATGGTGAATGAATATTCAGGATAATCGTAGTATGGCCGCCAGCTGTGGAAATTCAACAGGTTGAAACCTTTGGAATAACGACCCACAGGATAATGCCCGTTACCCAATGAATCCAATATACCATGGTCTTTGTTCTGATAAGCATCACCTACATACAAAGTATGCAATTCATCCCGCGGGGTTGTTTTTTCCCAAAGCGGACTGAACCTTCCCAGTCGGTACCCACCAGCCGTAAACGTTGATCCCACCAATTGGCCGCCCTGGTCCAGTGTTCCCTGGTAAATGCCTGTGCTGTAAGCCGCCAGGCGGTAAGTATTATGCTGGCCGGCACGGTCGATGCAGGCCCAGAGTTCATCCCGCCCATCATGCGTGGTGCTGAACAATAAGGTGTCGCCCTTGACCTGCAAAAAACCAATGATGCGGTTGCTCAAAGGAACGATGGTTTCTGTTTTTCCACTACCTGTTTCCCATTTGCGGATACCCATCTGGCCTTTGTCGTTCCGTACAATCCAATAAACCGATGCATCATCGGCAGAGAATTTCGGATACGTGTACACTTCGTTGCTTTGCTTCTGTTCGCCCATCCGGCTTCCGTCTTCCACATTGATCACCAATAAGCGTGTAGTGTCCCTGTCCTGCTTAACTGCTGTAACCAGCTTCCCGTTATGCGATATATCGGGCGTGAAATATCGTCCTTTGCCCGCCACTTGTTTTACCTGGCCCGATGCAATATCCAGTATGCGGATCACATTGCGATCCCGGTTACCCCACCGCAGATCGGGCCTGATGGCTGTGTACACGATGCGGTTATTGTTGTAACCGAAATAATCGTCCGATGTGATATCCCTTACACCAATTCTCTCTTCTTTACCATTCCCGAGCAGTTTGTAAAAAGCGGGGATGCGGCTATAACTGTTTTTCAGAACGATCAGCGAACCATCGTCCGCAGCATAAGGATAGCGGTAATTGACCACCCGGTCATTGTTACCTGTTGTAAGCCAATGCGGATTGGCGGTCTTTGCGCCTGCCCATTGCTGCTGGTAATAACCCATTGCATGCCGCACAAAATCGGGGAATTTTTCGCCGGTATATTTTTTCACAGCTCCCTGGAATGGATAGAACAATGGGCTGAAACGGGCCGCATCGTCCGTCACTTTTTTCCAGATATCATCGCCGTATTGCTTTCTTCCATAAGCCACCAGCAAATAACCCAATGCATAATGATCGGGCACAAAATTCCGGTACGATCCGTTGCGCATTTTCATGTAGCTGTAATGAATACCGGCATTGAAGAGCGATTGGTAATTGCTGAAAAACAGCGGAAGGCTGCCCCTGCCCTGCCGGGTGAGCATCGTTTCATTGAATACGGCGTCTCCTTCAAAAAACCAGTTGGGTATGGCCGCCGCGTTTGCTATGGCTTGTCCTTCCTGGCCTAAAATGATCGATGCGAATTTCGATAAACCTTTCCTGAAATTACTATACTGCTGCACATGCCTGAACTCGTGAACAGACAGCAGATCGGTCCAGTTAACAGCCCCCAGCGAAAACGCGTTGACGGGAGGTGTGGTATAAAACTCACTGCGAAAAGGCCCCAATCCCACATACCCGTTGGAGATCAGGGTTTCATCCTGCAAAACAATATTGACTTTATGAAGACTATTGCCAATGGTATTTGCATATTTCCGTTGCAACTGGTGCACCGTAGCCGCCACCCTTTCGCCCCTGCGTTCATCTCCTTTGGGGAAGATCACACGCACTGTATCTGTGTTGATCTGTCGCCACTTTGTAGACGGAGGATTACCTCCGAATACTTGTCCGTAACCATCCATTGATATGGCCGATAGTAAACCAACCAGCAGAACGAGCGAACGAAAACGCATGGGATTTTTGCCTTCAATATAATTAAAAAAATACACCTGTCTATATCTCATCAATAATCTCAACTGCAATCTATATGCCAGCAAAACAGCGCAGGTTTGAATTTTGCAAAAAATGGCTTGAATTGCACAAGTTCATTATGCCCGTTGTATGGTAATTTTGTGCCGCGAAACAAAACAACGGAGCAAACACAGATGAAGGATACGAATAGAAAGGATCAACAGCTCAGCACATGGCTGGCATTTGCATTATTACCCCTGGCCGGATTTGCCACAGATATTTATCTTCCCTCTTTACCGGGCATGTCGGTATCGCTGGGTATTACAGAGATCCGTACACAGTTTACATTGAGCATTTTCCTGATCAGCTACGGGATTTCACAGTTGTTCATCGGCAGTGTGCTCGATAGTTTTGGCCGGCACAAGATCGGCGTGGTTTGCCTGCTGGTATTCGCTTTGGCCAGTTTTGTCATTGCCCGGTCGCACAATATTTACCTGATCTATCTCATGCGTGTGGTGCACGGTATCACAGCAGCCACCATTGTAGTATCCAAACGGGCTTATTTTGTAGATGTATTCTCGGGCGACCGTCTGAAGCATTACCTCAGCCTGTTCTCCATTATATGGTCTACCGGTCCTATTGTTGCACCTTTTGTAGGCGGCTACCTGCAAAATAATTTCGGCTGGCAATCAAATTTCTATTTCCTGGGAATATGGGCCGTATTGTTTGCACTGCTCGAATATTTTTTCAACAGGGAAAGCCTGAAACACTTTTCTCCTTTTCATTTCAAAAGCATTGTGCAGGTGTATACCAGTATGTTGCGTACTACCAGCTTTACACTGGGACTGCTCATTATTGGCATCTCCTATTCAATGGTGATGGTGTACAACATGACCGGTCCTTTCATCATCGAACATCATTTGCATTTCACTGCCGTTATTGCAGGCTACTGTTCATTGATCATAGGGTTTGCCTGGATGATAGGAGGTTTTATTGGCAAGGCCACCATTCACAAACCTTTTGTGAAAAAGCTGTCTTTGAACCTCGCCATCCAGGTGCTGATTTGCCTGGTAATGTTGTTCAGCGCTTCATTTATTGAGAATATTTTCCTGCTGGCGTCTTTCGCTTTTCTTGTGCATGTGTGTGCCGGTTTTGCCTTCAATGTTTATTTCACTTATTGCCTGGGCAAATTTCCCAGGAACGCAGGCATCGCCAGTGGTTTAACAGGCGGTATTATGTACATAATCGTGTCTGTACTGAGTTATGGCATGGTGTACCTGATGCCCGCTAATGATACCAGGAACCTGGGTTGGAGTTACCTGATACTGATCCTTGCAGTTGCACTGGTGATGTGGGCAGTGAGGAAAAACGAAGAGCCCGCAAAACAGCAGGCCCTTGTTGGTTGATACGTTCAATATGTGATCAATAATGCACCGGATCCTTGGTCAGGTGAACCTTGGTCATCTGCAAATAATGATTTTGCAGTTGGTGCACGTAGTGGATATCGGGGTTATGCCTCCGGTCTTCGCGATACCAGATTTCCATCTGCGAAAAATCGCCGGCAACGGGCGTTACAATGCGAAAGGGACCTTTGAGGTATTTAACCGATCCTTCGCCGTTGGCTTGTTTTTCGAAATGCAGTTTCGTCAATTCCTCCTCATTCAGTGGAATCGGGTGTAGCTGGTCCTGTTCAAACCAAAAATCCTGTACATCGGTCTGAACACAAATTTGTTTTTCATCTCCGTTTAATTCGACCACTTCTCCGTTCCATGTTTTTCCTTCAAACTCTGCACGGACATAGTCGCCGATCTTGATGTCGCTGAATTTGATCATGTGGCAAGTTTTTTTGTTTAGAACCAAAAGTTAAGAGAAATTTCTGATTTCTGATTTGAAGATTTCTGATTTTTTATTCCGCCCAACTCATGGTATAGCCGGGGTTTTCTATTTCCAATGCTTCCACTGTCAACTGAAGCGGATGGAAGGTATCGATCATCACTGCCAGCTCATCGGTTTGTTTTTTACCAATGCTTTTTTCCACGGCGCCGGGATGCGGCCCATGCGGGATACCGGCTGGGTGCAAGGTGATCATCCCCCTGGTAACATGCTTGCGGCTCATGAAATCGCCCGCTACATAGTACAACACTTCATCACTGTCGATATTACTGTGGTTATAAGGTGCAGGCACCGCATCGGGATGGTAATCGAACAGGCGCGGACAAAAACTGCACACCACAAAATTATGGGCCTCGAAAGTGAGGTGGACAGGCGGTGGCTGGTGCACACGCCCTGTAATGGGCTCAAAATCGTGTATGCTGAATGCAAAAGGATAACAATAGCCATCCCATCCTACCACATCGAAGGGGTGATGGGCGTAATGAAGACCATACAGTACCCCTTTCTTTTTGGTTTTGATGAGGAAGTCTCCCGCTTCATCGATCGTTAAGAGTTGTTGAGGGGTGCGGATATCCCGTTCGCAATACGGTGAATGTTCCAGTAATTGTCCGTATTTACCCAGGTATTTTTTAGGATAGCGGATAGGACTGAAACTTTCAACGATCAGCAGCCTGTTATGCTTGTCGTTGAATTGTACCTGGTAGATGGTTCCGCGGGGTATCACCAGGTAATCGCCATAAGCAAAAGGTATTTGTCCGTATTGTGTAAGCAGGATACCGCTTCCTTCATGAATAAAGATCAGTTCATCGGCATCTGCGTTCTTATAAAAATACCCTTTCATACTTTCCTCCGGTGCAGCGAGTACAATATGACAATCATTGTTCACCAGTATGGGTTTACGGCTTGTCAAAAAATCTGCTTCGGGCCGTATATGAAACCCTTCGAAACTGCGGTGCTTGAGCATTTTTTCTTCCGCTACGCCGGGCATTGCAGGCACTGGTTCATCTGTATGAATGATCTGCGTTGGCGGCCAGTGATGGTACAGTAGCGAATAATCGTTACTGAATCCTTCGGTAGAGAACAATTGTTCGGAATACAGGGTCCCGTCGGGTTTACGGAACTGGGTATGACGTTTGTGAGGAATGGTTCCTAAGCTATGGTAGTGAGGCATGTCTGTGCAATATTGTAGTAAAGAAATAATCTGCACGTCATCCTGAGCGAGCGGAGCGAGTCGAAGGAGCTGTTAAGGATTTGATGAGGCCCCTCGGCTACGCTCGGGGTGACGAATAATGGTTGTGTGTTTCCCAACACTTTGCCAATTGAAGAGAGAGCATAAGGAAATAATATTTCCATACGCGCTTATCGATCCAATATGTGAAATTCCGATGGAATGGCATAGCAAAACAATCTCCATCAAAGATACGTATATAATTATCACTTGTTTACTTTAAACCGCGTCATCCTGAGTGAGCGAAGCGAATCGAAGGACCTGCTGAACGTTCGAGCAGATCCCTCGGCTGCGCTCGGGATGACGACGCATAAAAGATCGGGATGACGTTGTTTCATGCATTCATGCCCGGGAACCAGGGTCTTCCTATATCGGCGCGGAAGGGCCAGGGAACAGCAGCCAGTATCAGCAGCAGGGCCAGCAGGAAGAAGATAAATGCTTTGCGGTACTTCACTTCGTCGGCTACGGTTTTCTTGGCCATGCCATAACCAAGCGTGATAAATACCACCGATAAGATCATCGCTACCGGGTGTTCGATCCAATAGAAACGGAAAAAATGATTTTTCATCAGCGACTCGCCTTCCGGCAGGTTCGTTTTGAAAATACCGTATCGCCCTACTGCAAGCTGGTACAGCCCGATCAGCAAGGTGATGTGCGCACTGATCAACGTGAACAACCATGTTTTGCGATCACCGGCAGAAAAAGTTTTCTTGCCTTTCCACCCGGTATAAGCTTTGTAGATAGACAACAGCAGCAGTATCGAGATCACCCAACGCAATAAATTGTGTAAATGCAGAAGTCCTGTATCCATAATGATTGGTTTTAAAGAGCACAAAGTAACGCTATTTCAACTGCATATCTTTTCATGTATTCACTTAACAAATACACAATCTGTATTTTCGCAACATGAAACGTTGGCACTTCCTTCTGTTGTGGGTTAGCATCGCTGCTGCGTGTAACAACCATGAACCAAAAGAATCTCCCAAAGCAACATCCAGGGTACAGGAACCATCACCCCTGGTTAAACGATTGTATCAAAGTGTTGCCAGCTATCCCGACAGCATTGGTTTGCGCCTGCTGCTGGTGAATGCACTCGACAGTGCCGGTGATTACCGGCCTGCTTTGCAGCAGATGGATTCATTGCTTCGGAAAGACAGTCTCAATTTCGGACTCTGGTTTCGCAAAGCCACTTTGCAGGAACATACCAAAGACACCAGCGGCGCCCTGCAGTCTTACCATTTTGCCGCCCGTATTTATCCTTCTCCCGATGCATTGCTGGCCATGGCCAACCTGTATGCCGAACAGAAAAACAACAAAGCGCTTGCTTTATGTGCGCAGGTAGATGCGATGAGACTGGGCAGGGAGTACACCGCTCATACCAGTTTTATCAGCGGCGTGTATTATGCCCGTACCCGAAATGCTTCCAAAGCCATTGACCTGTTCAATCGCTGTATTGCCAACGACTATACTTATATGGAAGCCTATATGGAGAAAGGATTCCTGTATTTCGATGCACGGAAAACGGAGGAAGCCCGCAAAGTGTTTGAAACAGCCACTTCTGTAAGGGTCAATTATGCCGATGCCTGGTACTGGCTGGCCAAATGCCAGGAAACACAGAACGACCGTGCAGGGGCCATCAAAAGTTACCAAACGGCGCTGGCCCTCGACCCGGGCATTACCGAGGCTACGGCCGCATTAAAAAAGCTGGGAGTGAACTGAAATAATTGCAATAATTTTGCGCATCCTTAACCAAGCATCATGCCCATCGTTGCCCCTTCTTTATTGAGTGCCAATTTTCTGAACCTGCAGCAGGATTGTGAAATGTTGAATGAAAGCCGGGCCGACTGGTTCCACCTCGATGTGATGGACGGACGTTTTGTACCCAATATCAGCTTCGGGTTTCCCATCATTGAACACGTGAGAAAAGCCACCAAAAAGATATGCGATGTGCACCTGATGATCGAAGAGCCTGAAAAATATGCAGAGGCATTCAAGAAAGCCGGCGCCGATATATTGACTGTTCATTATGAAGCTTGTCCGCATTTACACCGCAACCTCCAACAGATCAAAAGCCTGGGCATGCGCGCAGGCGTAGCCCTGAACCCGCATACACCTGTTAATTTCCTCTCAGATATATTGGGTGATATTGACCTGGTTTGCCTCATGAGTGTGAACCCCGGCTTCGGTGGTCAACAATTTATTCCGCATACCATTGATAAGATCCGTGCACTCAGGCACATGATCAAAGACAGAAACCTTCCTACACTGATAGAGATCGACGGCGGCATAACACTTCAAAACGCAGCTGCCATTGTGCATGCCGGCGCCGATGTACTGGTAGCGGGCAATACCGTTTTTAAATCTGACGATCCCGTTAAAACAATTGAGGCGCTCAAAGCGTTATAATTAACAATCTCTATCCACACCCTGTGCATAACAAATGCTAGGATTTGATAGATATATCCAATTAAATTTGAGACAGATGCAAGGGTAAGTATCAAATTTATTCCGTCATACATTAAACTGAACAGATTGACAGAAGCTATCATTAACCTCGAGACTGTTAACCCCATTGAATTTTTTGGAGTAAACAATGGAAAGTTGGACCTGCTGCGAAAGAAATTCCCCCTTTTAAAAATCCTTTCACGCGGAACACAAATGAAACTAAGTGGCGCCCCCGAACAGATCGAATCTGCCCGGGAGAAAATAGACCTCATCATACAGTACCTGGAAAGAAATGGTCACCTCAGTGAAAACTATTTCGAACAGATACTGGGTGGTGATGACGGTGAAACCGTAGACAATTTCGTTGAGAGCCATCCCAACGATGTGCTCGTGTTCGGTCCGAATGGCAAAACCGTCCGCGCCCGCACGCAAAACCAGAAAAAGCTGGTGCAGGCGGCCGACCGGAACGACATTGTCTTTGCGATAGGCCCGGCTGGTACAGGTAAAACCTATACCGCTGTAGCGCTCGCCGTGCGCGCATTGAAGAACAAAGTCGTGAAGAAAATTATCCTCACCCGCCCTGCGGTTGAGGCAGGCGAAAGCCTCGGTTTCCTTCCCGGCGACCTGAAAGAAAAGATTGATCCCTACCTGCGGCCTTTGTATGATGCGCTGGACGATATGATACCGGCCGATAAGCTGGGTTATTATATGAGTACGCGTACCATTGAAGTGGCACCGCTGGCCTATATGCGTGGCCGCACCCTCGATAATGCATTCATCATCCTGGATGAGGCGCAGAATACGAACGACTTACAGTTGAAAATGTTCCTTACACGTATCGGCGCCAATGCCAAAGCCATCATCACGGGCGACCCTACCCAGATTGACCTGCCCCGCAACCAGCGGAGCGGACTGGCCAAAGCCACCCGTATACTCAAAAGCATCGATGGCATTGCCCATATTGAGCTGAATGAAGAAGACGTGGTGCGTCACAAGCTGGTGAAATCGATCATCAAAGCCTACGAAAAAGAGAAGGAGAAGGAAGAACAAGAAATTAGACACTAATTTATACGTCATCCCGAGCGCAGCCGAGGGATCTGACCGAACCTTCAAGCAGGTCCTTCGACTCGCTCCGCTCGCTCAGGATGACGTATAAATGGCTGAACTACTCCCCTAATATCTTGTGCCCCAGCTTGTCTCTTTTAGTCTCGAGGTATTTTACGTTGTGCGGATTGGCAGGCACTTCAATGGGCACTACTTCTGTTATCTCAAGACCATAGCCCAATAATCCGGCACGCTTGCGCGGGTTATTGCTCATGAGGCGGAGTTTGCTGATGCCTAAATAACGGAGTATCTGTGCGCCTACGCCATAATCGCGTTCGTCTTTATCAAAACCCAGTTCCAGGTTGGCTTCTACGGTATCCAAGCCCTCTTCCTGCAACCTATATGCACGTAATTTATTGATGAGGCCAATGCCACGGCCCTCCTGGTTCATATATAATATGATGCCTTTGCCTTCTTTCTCTACCATCGACATGGCTTTGTGCAATTGTTCGCCGCAATCGCAGCGGAAACTGCCCAGGATGTCACCGGTAAAACAACTGCTGTGCACACGCGTGAGCACGGGTTCGTCCTTCACCCAAATACCTTTGATCAGGGCCAGGTGTTCGCCGCCTGTAGCTTTTTCTTTGAAAGCCACCAGTTTGAAATGACCATACCTGGTAGGCATGTCTACCCTAACCAGTTCTTCTATGAGTGAGTCGGTTTTGAGACGGTAATCGATCAGGTCTTTGATGGAAATGATCTTCAGGCTGAATTTTTTAGCGATCTCCAGCAGTTGGGGCAGTCTCGCCATGGTGCCGTCTTCATTCATCACTTCTACCAGTACACCGGCAGGCTCCAGTCCGGCCAGTCTCGCCAGGTCTACCGCAGCTTCTGTATGGCCGGCACGGCGTAATACGCCACCATTTTTAGCACGCAAAGGGAATATATGCCCGGGGCGTCCGAGATCGGAAGGTTTGGTTTCTGGGTCAACCAGGGCCAATATGGTCTTGGACCGGTCGTGCGCCGAAATACCCGTAGTAGTACCATGCCCGAGCAGGTCTACCGAAACGGTAAAAGCCGTCTCATGTAAAGAGGTATTGGAACTCACCATCGGGTCGAGGCCTAATTCCTTGCAACGGTCTTCCGTTAAGGTAGCGCAGATAAGCCCCCTGCCCTCCTTACTCATGAAATTGATGACTTCCGGAGTAGCATGACGGGCCGCAATGATAAAATCGCCCTCATTTTCCCTGTCTTCATCATCCACCACTATAATCATCTTGCCATCCCGTATATCATCAATGGCATCCTGGATCCTATCGAGCATAACTGATTTTTGAATTGCAAAATTACGGCTCCTGAAGGGTAACAGCCTAAACTAAGTTTTGAGATATATAAAACGGATTGAATATTATACAAAAAGCTGCATAGATTCACCTTAATAATTGAACAAAAAATACACAATCCGGCGGATAACTGCACAAAATGCTCAAATCGGGCAACCTTTTGTTAACATCCCCTTGTAATTACACAGAGATATTTTACTTTCTTTGTGCGAACTAACATTTCGACCTATGCTTAAAAAGAGAATCCTACAATGTTTTATTGTATTGCTAATGCTATGTCCGGCACTGGTAAACGCCCAGATCACTACCAGTAGTTTGGGCGGTTTTGTAAACGCATCTACCGGAGATCCTTTGGTGGGTGCTACTGTAACGATAACCCATGAACCAACCGGTACTGTTTATCGCGTACAAAGCCGTGTTGGAGGCCGTTTTGACGTCAGCAACCTCAATCCCGGAGGCCCATATACAGTGGAAGCCTCTTTTATCAACTTTGCCAATGAAAAGAAAACTGATATTTATTTAAGTCTGGGTGAAGGATTCAAAGTTGACCTTGTACTTTCAGCTAAAGCCGCTAATCTGGGAACAGTGGTTGTATCTGGTGTGAGGAAAACCACTGAAAGTTCAGGCAAAGGCGGTACCGAGTCTGTTATAGGACGCGATAAGATGGCTGGTCTCCCTACAGTAGGACGCAATATCTATGACTACCTTCGCGCTGTACCCCAGGCCAGATTGATCCCTGGCTCCGAAGGCGCTGTAACCATTGCCGGTCAGAACAACCGTTATAATTCTTTCTATATAGATGGCGCTATCAATAACGATGTATTCGGTCTGTCTGCTTCCGGAACAAACGGCGGACAAACCGGTGCAGCTCCGATCTCTATTGATGCGATCGATCAGTTTCAAATAGCCATATCGCCCTATGATGCATCCGTAGGTAATTTTACAGGCGGTGGCATCAATGCCATTACCAAATCCGGTACTAACAAGACCGAAGGATCTGTATATTATTTTTATCGCAACCAGAACCTGGCAGGCAAGGATCCTGTAGCACCCAAAGAGACCGCGACCCGCTTCCCCGATTTTCAAAATAAAACTTATGGTTTAAGAGTGGGTGGCCCATTGATTAAGAATAAATTGTTTTATTTTTTGAGTCTGGAACAACAAAGAGACCAAACCCCGCAACCCTTTGATATTACAACCTACAAAGGAAATACGAATACAGCAGCAGGTATTCAAAGCCTTGTCGATTATGTGAAGACTTCTTATGGATACGATATGGGAGATTACATTAGTACCAAAAGGAAGCTTGATGCAGACCGGATTGTAGCCAAGATAGATTGGAATATCAATGCAAGGCAAAAGCTTTCGTTAAGTTATCGTTACAATAAGGCGATTTCCACCACACCAAGCGGCAGCTCCAGCACCTCGATTAACTTTTATAATGGAGGTGTGTATTTCCCAAGTACCACGTCTTCCTTTTCAGGAGAATTGAAAAGCATGGTTGGCAGAAATTCATCCAATAAGCTTTTGATCACTTATACGAGCGTATTGGATCAAAGAAGTATTCTTGGTAACCCTTTCCCACGCGTGGCCATTACCGATGGCAGTGGTATCCTCAACTTCGGATCAGACAACAGTTCTACGCAAAACCTTCTCAAGCAAAAGAATATCAGCCTGGTTGATAATTTCAAATTTAATGTTGGTAAACATGTCATGACTGTTGGTGTCGATTATGAGTATTTTGATGATTTGAATGTTTTCATCCAAAACACTTATGGCAACTATCGCTACAGCTCTGTTGCCGCATTTATGGCTAATAATGCCGCACCTAGCTCTTACCAGGTAGGATATCCGCTGACTGATAATTTATTGAATACAAATACTAATGCCAATGCCAAATTCAAAGTAGCCAAAGGTGCACTCTATTGGACCGATGAATTGCGGCCTTCTGAAAATCTTACTTTAAATTTTGGTTTAAGGGCTGATTACTGGAAGTTTTTGTCCAACCCCGCTACTGACCAATTTACGAATGATTCCGCGCTATCTAAATTTGCTCAGTATTATGATCTGAAAGGTGCAAGATCAGGCCAACGCCCTAACTTCCCTATTTCTTTTTCTCCCAGGTTTGGATTCATTTACAAAATACCTGAAGAAAATATTACCATTCGAGGAGGTATTGGTCTGTTTACCGGCCGTATGCCATTGGTATGGCCGGGTGGCGTTTACAACAATAATGGACTTTTCGTAGGTGGATTTACTGCTTCCGGCGCAGCATTGAGCCAGGTGCGCTTCCGTTGGAACCCGAATGATATCAATAACAGCATTTGGACTGCCAACAACCTTGGAATATCCTTGACAAAAGGGCCATTGAACTTAATTTCCCAGGATTTCAGGATGCCCAAGTTATTACGTACATCTTTAGCCGTAGATAAAAAACTCGGCGATGGATGGAGTGCAACATTGGAGGGAATGTTCAGCCGGAATATCAATGAGATCAACTATACCAACATCAACATCCTGCCCCCTGCAGGCACTTCTGTAGCTCCCGGATCCCGGAACGTATATAATTTTGAAAGTGCAAGTACAGCAGCCAGGATACCTATCAGAAGCAATGGCACCAATCCCTATGACAACGCCATCCTCGTTTCCAATAACGACGACCCGCAAAAGGGATTCTCCTATAACATGGCATTGACCATAGATAAAAAAACAAAAACCGGCTTCAATTTCAATGTCAACTATGCTTTTGGCAACTCACTTGTTTGGAATGAGGCGACCAGCTCTGTAAACCTGAGCCAATGGAGGTTCATCCAAACAGTGAACGGCAGGAATTTCCTGACTCGTAATATCTCTGACTTCAGCCAGGGGCATCGCATTTTTGCTTTTGTCAGTAAAAAATTCTCTTATGCGCACAATGCAATGGCCACTACTGTTTCCCTGGTATATACAGGACAGAGCGGTACTCCTTTCAGCTATGTATATAGCGTCGGCAGTATGACAAGGGATGATGGTTCAGGTGGGGGCAACGATCTTATTTACATACCTACATCCGGTGAGCTCAGCAACATGACTTTCCTGCCCAATACAGTTGGTGGCACTACCTATGCACCACAACAGCAAAAAGATGCATTGGAAGCGTATATCCAGGGAGATCCTTACCTCAGGAACAATCGCGGCCAGTTTGCCGACAGAAACGGTTCCAGACTTCCTTTTTCAAATGTGGTGGACCTGAAAATCACACAGGATTTCAACGTAAAACTAGGTGGTCGCCATTACCAGTTGCAGTTGACCTGGGATATGTTCAACTTTACCAACTTCCTGAACAGGGATTGGGGACATAATTACTTTACCAGCTTTAACACTTTTGGGTTGATCAATTTTGTTGGTTATAAGAGCGCTACTGACCTTACACCACAATACAAATTCAATCCTACCATTACCAAGCCATGGAACTTCAATAGTACCGCAACGCCAGCTTATGCAAACCGTTGGATAAGTCAGGTGGGAGTCCGTTTCAACTTCTAAACTTACAAAAGAGAGGCTGCCCTTTTGACAGCCTCTCTTTTTTTTGAAATAGCTACTTTTTTCAAATAAGCTGTCAATAATAAGTTATTAACAGTTTTCATCATCGGTAACAATCATTTAATGCAGAATTAAGCCCCGTAGGTACACATGCGGATATTTTTGCAAATCAAACTAAACTTTAACAATTTATGAGAAGAACCATGCGTTCCATGTTTGCGCTGCTCATAGTCGTATGCATAAGCGTATTGACTGCCAGGGCGCAGGAAACCACTTCTGACATTCAAGGTACTATTACCAGCGAGAATGGTCAACTCAGCGGCGCAGTGATTACAGCGTTGCACCTCCCTTCAGGTACAAAATATGTTACTACCAGCCGTAAAGACGGCCGGTATAACCTGCCTAACCTTAAAGTGGGAGGCCCTTATACTATTACCGTGAGCTATCTCGGCCAGAAAGAACAAAAACAGGAAAATGTGTTTTTGGTACTGGGCCAGGAATTCAAAGCCGATTTCTCTTTGAAGACAGATACCAAGACACTGGCTGAAGTAGTGGTAACCGCTACCGGCAGGCAGGACAAGGTTTTCAATACCAACAGAACAGGTAGTCAGGAGGTGGTGAGTCGTGCCCAAATTGAGAAACTACCTACCATCAACCGCAGTTTACAAGACTTTACCAGATTAACTCCTTCTTCATCAGGTAGCTTTATGAGTTTTGGTGGCCGTAGCGGTCAATATAATAACATTACTGTTGATGGTGCCAACTTCAATAATGCATTTGGATTGTCAGGTGTATTAGGAGGACAAACCAATTCACAACCCATCAGTCTCGACGCTATTGAGCAGATTCAGGTGAACATTGCCCCTTACGACGTAAGACAAGGCGGTTTCTCGGGTGCTGGCGTGAACACTGTTACGCGCAGTGGTACCAACGAAGTAAAAGCTTCTGTTTATACATACCTGAGAAGCCCGGGATTACAGGGTTATAACGTAAGAACCAATACCGTTCCCAAACCAAGTTTCACTTATAATCAGAGGGGAGCATCTATTGGCGCTCCCATTGTTAAAAATAAGCTGTTCATTTTCGTGAGTGGTGAACAAGAAAGAATCAGTCAGCCTGCTACTAGTTTTATTGCCAATAAACCCGGACAAACAGCCGTTCCCGGGGTAATATCGCAAGCCGTAGCAGATACTTTGGATGCATTGCGCACTTTCCTGATGCAGAAATACAATTACAACCCAGGATCATACCAGAATTATAATTATGATACTTATAGTGATAAACTCACTGTAAGGGTTGATTGGAATGTAAGCAGTAAGAGTACGCTGACATTGAAATACAACTACCTGAAATCATACAGGGACATTTCAGCCAGTAACAGCGGCGCTCCCAATGGTAACAGGCAACCCAGTAATACCGGTCTGCCTTTCAGCGGCAGCGGCTACCGTATCAACAACAACTTCAATATTGCAATTGCTGAACTGAATACCAGCTTCAGCAATAAACTCTCTAATAAGTTGCAGATAGGTTATACAGCATTGAGGGATTACCGCGCCAGCCTTGGAGGTGGAGACTTCCCGCTGGTAGATATCCTGAACGGTCAGGGACAGAGCTATACTGCTTTCGGTTATGAGCCCTTTACTTATAATAACGTACTCAACACAAATGTGTTCCAGTTCTCTGATATCGTTACCATGTATACAGGTAAGCATGAGATCACATTGGGAACACAGAATTATGTGAAGAATTTTAAGAATGGTTTTGCTCCCAACTATGAAGGCGCTTACCAGTTCAACACACTCTCTGATTTCTATAGCAGTGCGATGAATGGTACCGCCAATGCAAAGAGCTATGCAGTACAATATTCCCTGACAAAAGACGGTTCTTTCCCCTTCGCCAATATCGGCGCTACAGAATGGGGTGCTTTTATCCAGGATAAATGGCGCATCAGAAACAATTTAACTGTTACCGGTGGTTTCCGTTTCGACCTGCCTGTATTCCAGAATAAATTCGATGCGAACCCTTATGCTTCTCAGCTGGCATTCCGCAATGGTAACCATTACGATGTAGGCCAGAAACCAGGCAGTAATCTGTTGGTATCACCCCGTTTTGGATTCAACTGGGATGTATTCGGCGATCATAAAACACAGGTGCGTGGCGGTTTTGGTTGGTTCTCCGGCCCTCCTCCTTTTGTATGGATCAGCAACCAGGCCAGCAACAACGGTGTACAGTTCGGTTCATTCAGCAACTCAAAGAACCCTGCAACCGGCAAGCCTTATGTATTTAGTCCTGATATCAATGCATACAGACCTGCTGCAGGAGCTGCCAATACCTCCTACAACCTGGTATTCACAGATCCCAACTTCAAGTATCCGCAGGTCATGAAGCTCAGCTTCGCTGTTGACCAGAAACTGCCTGGCAACCTGGTAGCTACTGTTGAATACAATTATTCAAAAGAAGTGAACGCTGTTTATTTCCAGAACGTAAACCTGCCTTCTACCGGTACGCCATTGGTAGGCTCTGATAACAGGATCCGTTACGATTCCAGCAAAATCTGGAATGGTGCAGGTGGCGCTTCTGTTACCAACCCTAATATTTCCAATGCCATTCTTATGAGGAATTCCAACAAAGGTTATTCGTATATGGTTACGGCAAGACTCGAAAAAACGCTGCGCAACTTCAATGCCAGTGTAGCCTATACCTACAGCCAGTCTAAATCCATCAATGATGGTGGATCTATTGCCGCCAGTAACTGGCGCGACAGGCCTGTAAAAGGTGATCCCAACAGTGATGAGATTGGTTATTCTAACTTCTACCAGCCTCATCGCGTGATCGCTTATGCTTCTTATCGTAAAGAATATGCGAAAAACTTCGCTACTTCAGTAGGTGTGGTATTTGAAGCAGCACCCAATGGTGTAGGTTCTTATACATACCAGGGAGACCTGATCAACGCCAACACAGGTGGTAACAGCTCATTGATCTATATTCCCAAAGACAAGTCAGACATTGTACTGGTACCTGTTAATACCGGCGGAGGTACTATCACCGATACACGTACAGCATCACAAATGTGGGCTCAGTTGAATTCTTTCATCCAGCAGGATCCTTACATGAGCACACACCGCGGACAAATAGCAGAAAGGAATGCCGTGGTATTGCCTTGGTTCAAACACCTTGATCTGAACATTACCCAGGACTTTTACCTGAAGAACAAACATACTTTGCGTTTAAGTTTTGACATCATCAACGTAGGTAACTTCCTCAATAAAAATTGGGGTATTGCCAAAACCTTCAGCAGCAACTCTTTCCTGAAATTTGAAGGCATTGCCCCTGCGGGAGATCCGAATGCTGGTAAGCCCCGCTATTCTTTCCTGTACCAGGATCCAGCTAACCAGATACCTTATGTAAACAGCTTCCAGGATAACTCCGGTATTTTCTCCAGGTGGCAGGGACAGATTGGGATCAGGTACCTGTTCAATGATCAATCTTCACGTTCTGCATCCTCAGTACGGAACCGATAATAATGATTCATATATACCATAAAAAACTTTGCCCTGGGCTTAAGCTCAGGGCAAAGTTTTTTATTTGGCCCATCCCCATTTGAGGAACCCGGGCCAGGCTTTTGCCCAGCTTTCCACATCATGTGTGCCTTCTTTGAGTTCCATATAATGAATGTGCTGATCGGTATATCCTTTGGCTTTTAATTCAACAATGAGATCGAGTGCATCATCGATGGAATCTATCACACCGTTCTTGTTACGGTCTTCCGTTTCATCGTCCGTACCACATTCAATGAAGAACTGCAACCAGGGATAAAAATCACCTTTGCGTACCTGCAGGTGCATGAGGCGGTCTTTTTCATCATCATATCCTTCTTCATATCCTTTACGCCTCCACCACAATGAGCCGCTGAACACGCCTACCCTGCTGAACTCGTTGGCATGGTTCCACACAATGTCGAGCGCGCTCAGGGCGCCCAGCGAAAACCCGGCAAAGGATTTATCCCTGAACGAAGGAGCCTGGTACACTTTGCGTAAATAAGGCAGGAGTTCCTCAAAAATGAATTTGGTATACAGACCTGCATACGCTCCCCTGCCCTTATAATCGGCGGCATAGGCCGTACCGTATTCCATGATACGCTCCGGTCCGCAATGAATGCCCACACAAACCAACGGCTCCATTTCCTGGCTGACCAACACTTCTTCAAGCAATTGTTCGAATGCTATTTTTACGAGGTCCTGTCCGTCGTTGATCAACAACAAACTCCATTGCTCGGGTTTGTCCATTTTACCCGGCAGATACACATCAAAACGCACTTCTCTTTCCAGGTAGTCTGAAAAAACGGTATGTTGCTCCACCGCCACCTGTAACGCTGTTTTTCCATCAATCATAACGTCAAAAATAATGTAATTGGAAATATGAAAATTGTCGGTAAATTGAAAGCAAATCCAACCTCAAAACCTCCAACATGAAAAAGATCGGCATTCTATTCGGGCAGGAAAGAAGCTTTCCCATGGCTTTTGTTGAGCGCATCAACGCCAAGCACGTGGAAGGCATCAGCGCAGAACCCGTTCGGATAGACAAAGTGATGCAGGGTGTGGCAACCGATTATGCAGTGATCGTGGACCGCATCAGCCAGGATGTGCCTTTTTACCGGGCCTTTCTTAAAAATGCAGCGCTCTGTGGAACCGCCGTTATCAACAATCCCTTCTGGTGGAGTGCCGATGAAAAATTTTTCAATAATTGTTTAGCCACGCAGATCAATGTGCCGGTTCCCAAAACGGTTATCCTGCCCTCTCGCGAGCTGCCGGCCGACACTTCCGATCAATCGTTCAGCAACCTGGCTTACCCGCTCGACTGGGAAAGTATTTTCCACTATGTAGGTTTCCCCGCTTATATGAAGCCCTTTGCCGGCGGTGGCTGGAAGAATGTATACAAGCTCACCAGCATGGATGATTTTTTTGAAAAACATAGCGAGACCGGTCAGCTCGTGATGTTGTTACAGGAAGAAATTATTTTCGAAGAATATTATCGCTGCTATTGCATAGGCGGTAAATACGTACGCATCATGCCATACGAACCCCGTAACCCGCACCACCTGCGTTATGTGGCCGATTTTGCTCCTTCGGCAGAAAAGCTGAAAGAAATGGAATCGATCGTATTGCGCATCAACCAATACCTGGGTTATGATTTCAACACGGTGGAACTCGCGCTGCGCGATGGCGTTCCTTATGCCATTGACTTCTGCAACCCCGCACCCGATGCCGATCTGAAAAGTGTAGGAGCAGATAATTTTGAATGGGTGGTGGAAACCGCAGCCAACTATGCCATAGAAAAAGCGCTGTCTGTAACACCCGGCATCGATAACCTTACCTGGGGAGAATATGTAAAAAGAAGCAGCGCCAAACAAAAACTGATTTAGACGATGGGAGATATCAATTACTCGCACTTTACACTGGGCGTAGAAGAAGAATACATGGTGCTCGACCCGCATACACGTGAGCTGAAAAGCCATGAACAAAAGATCGTACTGGAGGGTCAGAAGATCATCAAAGACAAAGTGAAGGCCGAAATGCACCAGGCTGTAGTGGAAGTGGGTACCGATATCTGCCGCAATATCGATGAGGCTTTCAAAGACGTGGCTACCCTCCGGGGAACGATCGCACAAATTGCAGGTGATCTCGGTTTATGGGTGGGCGCTTCGGGCACGCATCCTTTCAGTCACTGGGAACACCAACTCATCACCGACCACGCCCGTTACAACGAGATCGTAAATGAGTTGCAGGAAGCAGCCCGCAGTAACCTTATTTTTGGATTGCATGTGCATGTAGGCATGGAAGACCGCCGGATGGCCATGCATATTGCCAATACCGCACGGTATTTTTTACCGCATGTGTATGCACTCAGTACCAACTCGCCTTTCTGGGAAGGCAGGCTTACCGGTTATAAATCTTTCCGTACCAAGGTATTCGATAAGTTTCCGCGTACGGGCATACCTGATTTTTTTGAAAGCATTGAAGCATACGAGAATTATGTGAACCTGCTCATCAAGACCAATTGCATAGACAATGCGAAAAAGATCTGGTGGGACCTGCGTGTGCATCCTTTCTTCAATACCGTGGAATTCCGTATCTGCGATGTGCCGCTGACCGTTAATGAGACCATTGCCATTGCCGCCTTGTTCCAGGCCATCTGCGCCAAAATATACAAGCTGCGCAGCCAGAACCTCAACTTCATGATGTACCAGCGTTCGGTGATCAATGAAAATAAATGGAGGGCCAGTCGTTATGGCATCGATGGCGCCCTGATCGATTTTGGTAAGGAGACCGAAGTGAATACCCGTGCCCTCATTTACGAGCTCATGGATTTTGTAGATGATGTGGTGGATGACCTGGGTTCCCGGCATTCAATCAACTATATCCACACCATATTTGAACAGGGTACCGGGGCCGACAGGCAACTGGCCGTTTACCAGGAAACCAATAGCCTGGCGAGCGTGGTTGACTACATACATGATCAGTTTTTACTAGCATGAAACAATCATCAGCTATGTAAAATGATGAAAATCAATATGTTTTTTAAATTTTGTGTTTTAACTTTTTATTTTTTTTAATTTCTCGCAGGCAACGAAACCTCCTCAACGGGTATCTTTAGCAAGAAGTCAATCCTAAACCAACCTGCAGGTGACAGAATCTGAACTTATCAAGGGATGTATCAAGCAACATACCGGTTGCCAGCATATACTGTTTGAAAGATATGCCGGTAAGATGATGAGCGTATGCCTGCGTTATGCCAACGATACCATGGAAGCCGAAGACATGCTGCAGGACGCTTTCATCAAAGTATTCAAATACATCGAACAGTTCAAATCGGAAGGTTCATTCGAAGGATGGATCAGGCGTATCGTGGTGAATACGGCCATCCGGCATTTGGAGAAAAAGAAAATCCGTTTCAAAGAGATCGATGACCACAGCAACGATGCGCCCAAGATGGATCCCAGCACCTACAGTCATTTGGGTGAAGAAGATCTTTTAAAATTGATTGGTCAGTTGCCAGAAGGTTACCGGATGGTTTTTAACCTGAATGTAGTGGAAGGATACAGTCACGAAGAAATAGCAGAAATGCTGAACATACAACCCGGCACCAGCCGCAGCCAATTGGTAAAGGCCCGGAAGATGCTGCAACAACAAATATTACAACTACAAAAAATTGCTGTATAAAATGAGCGATAACCAATTTGATCAATTCATCAGGGCAAAGCTCAAAGACCATTCTGCCCCTGTGCCGCCGGGTCTTTGGGAAAAGATCAAGCCCGATGAAAAAGACGACCGCAAAGGTTTCGTACTGCCCCGGATCAACACCCTTGGCAGGTACATGATTGCGCTGGCCCTCCTGGGGGCTTTCGCCGTTGGAGGATACCTGTATTTACAACCGGCAACACAGCAGCCATCCACATCCACATCTATATCTGCAACCGCAACACGAGATCAGCAACATGCACAGGAGCAAACCGTTGCTGGCAGTGAATCAGCTTCTTCTAATAATAATGTCGCAGAAAATTCAAACGCTATCGTTCAAAACAATACACTCCATAATAATAATACACCCAACGAATCGAATAACAACAATGAACTTTCATTATCTGCACAGATAACGCCCGGCAATACTGCTTACAAAAATGCACAGGCAGCTGGTATCAATTATAATAGTCATCCCGCATCGCAAGAGCAAGCATCTCCTATCCAGTCAGCATCAGATGATGCCCGTCGTTTCAACCTACTGGCAGCCGCTCCTCTTCTTTCAGACAGGAACAGTTTGTTGTACGATATGAAAGATTTGAAAAACCTGGAACTGATGAATGCGGTTGCACATACCAGGCGTGTTCCCAATATGCTGGTTTGCCCTTCAGCAAGAGGCGGGCGGTATGTGAACCCCGATTGGTATGTTGAGATGTATGCCTCACCCGATCTTGCTTTTAAGTCAGAGCAGAATGTATCGGCTACCCCGCAATACATGCAGCGTAAAGACAGTAGTGAAAGTTCACAACTGGGTTTCAGTGTAGGTGTACGGTTGGTGAAACCATTCAGTGATAACCTGGTGTTGAAAGCAGGCTTGCAATATGGACAAATCAACCAACAATTCACCTATCGCAGCGAAAACGAGATCAAAACAACCACGGTAATTACACAACGGCAAATCATCCGGGGACCGGGCGATACCGTACTGGTCAATGATACCAGCGTGTTGCGGCAGATCGGTTATCGCAACAATACTGTTACAAATCATTTCCGCACCATTGATGTACCTGTGACGATCGGGTACCAGTTTGGCAGGGATGAAGATGATTTCAGGGTGGGTGTAAATGCAGGTGTGATATTCAATCTTTCTTCCTGGTACCAGGGTGTGGTGCTCGATAAATCACTCGCTACTGTTCCGATTGACAAAGCAAGCACTGCTGTATATAAAAGCAATATCGGCATGGGGTTATACACCAGCATCAGTTTCATGAAACGATTGGGTGAAAACAGCCAATTATTTTTTGAACCTTATTTCAGGTATAATTTATCGAACATCACTGCTGATCAGGCTGCTTATACGCAGAAATTTCACGTTGGTGGACTGTCCATCGGCTTAAGATATAATTTAAATAGAAGATAGCAGGCAACGCGCGAAACACTACCTGTATCTATGATGTAGTAATAACATTAACTATGAAAAAAACTATAACTATCGGATGTATTGCGCTCCTTTTCTTTACAGCTTGCAGAAAAGAATTATCAAGCAATCTGATCCTTTATCCCAACCATCCGCTGAACGATACAGCCTGGATGAAAAATGCAACCGGCAGTGCTACCCTCAATGAGTTGGCCCAGCTGATGTTTCCCAATCTCACCGTTGATTCTTTTAATTGTTCTAAAACAGATACACTCACTTACGGCGATAGTCTCTCTATTCAAATTCCCGGCAGTTCCTTTACCTATGCTGGCGGTGGAAGTGGCGGCAGTGGTGGTGGAGGCGGCAGCAATGTATGTTCCGGCCCTGTACGCATCGAATTCTTCCGTCTGAAAACCAAAGGCGATTTCATCAAATTCTTCAAACCTACTATCAGCAATGGTTACCTGCTGGAGACAGGCGGTGGTATCTTTATCCGCGTAACACAAAATGGCCGTGAATTGAAACTTTTACCCGGCGCAACCATTACCATACGTTTCAGTGATACACAGGATCCTAAACCGAACATGCAGGTATTCTATGCTGCTGAAACCATTCCTTACCTTACACAGGGTAACATTGATACCATGCATAACTGGTTGCGCGATCTCGATACTACCTGGATCAAGACCTGGTCGAAACCCAACAGCACCAACACTTCTATTGTAACAGGATACGAATTGGCTTCTAAGAACCTGCGATGGATCAGTGCTTGCCGGTACACAGACAGTACGCTTCCGAGCACCAAGATCACTGCTGTGCTGCCACCCAATTTCACCAATAGGAATACCGTTGTATTCGCTGTATTCGCCAACCAGAAAACAGTGGTAAGACTGAAAGACGATTTTGATTCGAGGTCCTTTACCACACGGCGTATACCCATCGGAAGCAAGATCACGCTGGTGTCCATATCACGCATTGGAACGGATTTGTACCTGGGCACTAAAAACATCAACGATGTGGGCACAGTAACACGTTATGTGATCGACCCACCGGTACAGAAGAACCTCACCGAGATACTTCAATACCTCAATTCATTATAACCAACGCTTTCGTTTTTAATAGTCAGGGGGTTAAGGGTTGCAAGCGATTGCAGCCCTTACTTTTTGAAATCAAACAAGGTAGCGGTGAACTGGGCGCGTTCTCTTTTTTTGAAAATAACATCCCAGTTGCCTTTGTAGCGCAAAACGCGGGGAACCGTGAGTCCTTCGAATTTGGTCATTTCCACTTCCATGCTCACGTCAAAATCGTATACGCCCGCTTTGTAGCTCAGTGAATAATTACGTCCCAATACTTCCAGCGTTTTCTGGTCGAACCAGGTATCCATCTGGTCAACCACAATGCGGTCGTTCTTTAAGAAACCGAGGTCTTCTTTTGGTTTGATAGAAAATTCATAGGCCAGCGTGCCGTGGTATTCAACAATATCCAGCCGGTAATCGTAGAGTTCGTGTGCGCTTTCATCGTAAAGGTCCAGCTTGTTGCCGATAAAAGGAATGCCGGGTATTTTTTTACCCGGGTTGAAGAACAGCATTTTCAGTTGCTCTTTGTGTTTTTCTATCCCCGATTTTCCGCTGGTGTTCAGGATACGGCCTTTTACAATATTATTCTCCCCGCAAACGCTTCCTTTGGTAAAGAACAGTCCTGCATACAATTCCGCGGTCATGTAATTGTAATTCCGTTTGCTGTCGTAAAAATTGCCTGTTGTTTGCTCTTCCAGCACATCCATGGTACGGCAGCCATTGGCCCTGTTCTGTCTTGTTTTGCTGTTCAGAGAAGCTTTTACAGCGCCTTTTTTATCCAGCATTTTGATATCGTTGTAAGAAGTGAACCCGAGTATACGCAGGTTGCGAAAAGCTTTATAGAATGTAGTATCTTCTTTGATCTGGGCCAGCAGCTTTTTGTAATCGAAATTATTCCGCACCACCACTTCGGCGAGGGTAACCCGTTGCTTATCGATCAGTATGGAGGTATCCTGTGCTGCCGAATGAAAGCAAACCAATATCAACAAAAAGCTGTAGTATCGCATCATTTGATGAATATCATTTTATAATCCACTTTGGTCTTGCCCTTGCTGATATCGGTCAACTTGCCCTGTAACATTTTTTTCTTCAAAGGTTTCAGGTAGTCGATGAAAAGTTTTCCATCAATATGGTCGTATTCGTGTAAAATGATACGGGCGGAAAGTCCTGTGAAGGTTTCTTTGTGTTGCTGGAATTGTTCGTCCATATACTCCAGCACCACTTCTGCGGGCCTGCTGATGTCTTCCCTGATATTGGGAATACTCAGGCATCCTTCGTTGTACGCCCACTCGTGCCCATTAAGTTCTTTGATATGCGCGTTGATGAATACCTTTTTGATACCGGGGGCATCGCTGTATTGTTTTTTCTCTTCTTCTTCGAGGTGTTCGAATATCTGTGCGCTGTCCATCACGAACAAACGAATATCCTTGTTAATCTGCGGAGCCGCCAGTCCAACGCCATTACTGGCATACATGGTTTCCCACATATCGGCTATTAATTGTTCCAGCCTGGGGTAATCAGGCGTAATATCTGCTCCCACTTTCCTTAGCACCGCAGCGCCATAAGCCACAATTGGAAGAATCATCGATCTGCTTGGTTTAATGAGTAATGAGCGCAAAAATACCGGCAAAAAACTAAAAAAGAGTAAGTCAGAACTCAAAACCTGTGCCGGAATGCTGTAAATACTCCTGCAACATGATGGTAGCCGCGATTTCGTCTACCAGTTTTTTGTTCTGCCGGTCTTTCTTTTTCATACCCATTTCTATCATGGCCCTGGAAGCCATTTTGGAGGTAAAGCGCTCATCAACCGTTTGTATGGGGATGGCGGGAAACTCTTTTTTTAACTTTTGTATGGCAGCCCGCACCAATGGGGTGGCATGGGTTTCCTGGTCGTTTAAATCCAGTGGCTCACCAATCAAGATCAACTCTACTGCTTCTGTTTGCATGTATTTTTTCAGGAATGGGATCAGTTCTTTAGTATCCACAGTGGTCAATCCGCTGGCAATGATCTTCAAAGGATCTGTTACCGCGATCCCGGTTCGTTTACCGCCATAATCTATGCAGAGGATGCGTGGCATTTGAGTTGTGAGTTGATAGTTGTTAGTTGTTAGTTGTTAGATAATAAGATCATATCCAGGATTACCAGGAGGCCGAAGATAACGCTGGCAATGCCGTTGGCGGTCATGAAAGCGATGTTCACCCGGCGCAGGTCGTTCGGTTTAACAATGGAATGTTGATAAATGAGCATGCCTGCAAATACCAATATCCCTATCCAGTATAACCAATGAAATTCACCGCTGAAGCCTGCCATGATTACGCACGCTGCGCTGAGCAGGTGCAATAATTCAGAAACACGTAATGCCCTGGTTTTACCCAGCGCTGCTGGAATGGAATAGAGGTGTTGCGAACGGTCGAAGTCTACATCCTGCAAAGCATAAATAATATCGAAACCACTCACCCAAAAGATCACTGCCAATGAAAAAAGAATCGGCAGCAGGCTGAATGAGCCGGTAACAGCCAGGTAGGCTCCGATGGGAGCCAGTGAAAGTCCCAGTCCCAATACCAGGTGACAAAGAGGTGTGAACCGTTTGGTATAACTGTAAAATAAAATAACAAATAATGCAATAGGTGCCAGGTACAAACAAACCGTATTGATCAACCAGCACGCGATCACAAACAACAAGCAATTGATGATCACAAAACGCAATGCATGATCGGGTGAAATGATGCCCTGCGGTATTTCCCGTATGGCGGTGCGTGGGTTTTGTGCATCGAAGCTCCTGTCGAGATAACGGTTGAATGCCATAGCCGCGCTGCGCGCCGTAACCATGCATACCAACACCAGCAAGAATTTGATGGCGAGGTGCGAAGCATCCGATGCCTGGTGCACGCCCAGAAAGAAACCAATCATGGCAAAGGGCAATGCAAAAATGGTGTGCGAAAACTTGACTAAACTCAGGTAGTTTTTAACGGTAGCCATGATTAAAATTACGTATGATGAATGGAAGCGCGCACCATTTCCCAAAGGACAATGCCCGCCGCTACAGATATATTCAATGAATGTTTCATGCCCAACTGGGGTATTTCAATGCAACCATCGCATAATTGCAACACTTCCTGGTCCACTCCTTCCACTTCGTTGCCAAATACAAGCGCCGTTTTATCACCTGTAATGGAGAATTCTTCCAATGAAATACTTCCCTGTGTTTGCTCAATGCCATAAATACGGTATCCCTGCTCTTTGAGTTGCCGTACGGCATCGATGGTATGGGGAAAATAAATCCAGTCCACCGTTTCAGTAGCGCCCAATGCCGTTTTATGTATATCGCGGTGTGGAGGTTGGGGTGTGTATCCGCAAAGACATATTCCTTCGGCCAGGAAAGCATCTGCCGTTCTGAATACGCTGCCCACATTGTGCATGCTGCGGATATTGTCCAGTACGATCAGGATGGGGTTCTTGGCCGACTGCTTGAATTCATCTACCGTTTTTCGCCCCAATTCGTCCATACTCAGTTTGCGCATGGCACAAAGGTAACCCCCGCTGTTCATAAAATGTATAGGGATGATTCCCCTATATTTGTTGCCATGTCTAAATCTGCCGCCGATACCCCGCTGATGCAGCAACACAGGGCCATCAAACAACGATATCCCGATGCCGTATTGTTGTTCCGGGTAGGTGATTTTTACGAGACGTTTGGAGAAGATGCCATCATTGCCTCGAAAGTATTGGGCATTACACTCACCAAAAGAAATAATGGTGCGGCAGCATCGAGCGAACTGGCCGGGTTCCCGCATCATGCGCTGGACACTTACCTGCACAAGCTGGTAAAAGCCGGCCACCGCGTAGCGATCTGCGACCAGTTGGAAGATCCCAAATCGGTCAAAGGCATTGTTAAACGCGGTGTTACCGAAATGGTTACGCCCGGCGTAGCCACGAATGACAAACTGCTGGAGCAGAACAGCAACAACTTTTTAGCAGCCATTCATTTTACCGACCAGGCCAACAGTGGCGCTGCTTTCCTTGATATATCCACGGGCGAATTTTTTGTTGCCGAAGGAAACCAGGAATACATAGATAAATTATTGCAGAGCCTCCGGCCGGCAGAAGTGATCTTCCAGCGGAGCTACCAGAAACATTTCAAAGAAAATTACGGCACCCGCTTCTATACTTATACAATGGAGAGCTGGATCTTTGATGAAGCGTTTGCTACAGAAAGCCTGCTCAAACATTTCCAGACCCATTCACTGAAAGGATACGGCATTGAAAATATGCCGGCCGGCATTGTTGCCGCCGGCGCCATTCTTTATTATCTCAAAGAAACAGAACATCCCAACCTGCAGCATATTACTGCGGTGCAAAGGATTGAAAGGGATGATTTTCTGTGGATGGACCGTTTCACCATCCGCAACCTGGAATTATTGAACACCGGAACAGAACAGGGCAACAGTTTATTGAAAGTATTGGATCAAACGGCAAGTCCCATGGGCGCGCGTTTGCTGCGCAGGTGGATGTTGTTCCCTTTGAAAGACATAGGAAAAATCCAGGAAAGATTAGATGCTGTTGAATTCCTCATCCTGCAACCGGAACTGCGCAAAGAACTGGTGCAGGCCATTAAAATATGTGGCGATATTGAACGCCTGGTGAGCAAGATCCCTTTGAAGAAGATCAACCCGCGCGAAGTGATGCACCTGGCCAAAGGATTGCAACAGGTGGCGCTCATCAAATCATGGTGTACAGCGGCTACAAACCGTTACCTGCAACAGTTGGCCTCCATGCTCGATGCCTGTGAAGTAATTGTAGATACCATTCTGCAAAGGCTACCCGATACACCATCGGTTGCCGCCAATAAAGGCGGCGTGATCAAAGAAGGCATACACGAAGAGCTGGATAAACTGCGGCAGATTGCCAGCGGCGGCAAGGAATACCTCGTTAACATACAACAACGCGAAGCAGAAAAAACGGGCATCAGTTCTTTGAAGATCAGCTTCAACAATGTGTTCGGTTATTATTTGGAAGTAACGAATTCACACAAGAACAAAGTGCCGGGCGACTGGATACGCAAGCAAACGCTGGCCAATGCAGAACGTTATATCACCCCTGAACTGAAAGAATACGAAGAGAAGATTACCGGTGCTGAAGAAAAGATACTCTCCATTGAACTGGAATTGTACGATGCATTGGTATCTGAATTGCAAGCTTATATTGCACCGATACAGGTCAACGGTCATGTGTTAGCAGTGCTCGATTGTCTCTGTTGTTTTGCAGACAATGCCCTCCAGTTCAATTACAAAAAACCGGAAGTACATGAAGGGCTTTCACTTGAACTGAAAGAAAGCCGTCACCCTGTTATTGAACGCAACCTGCCCCCCGGTGAGCCTTATATTGCCAATGATGTTTTGCTGGATCCGGCGGACTGCCAGATCATTATATTGACAGGTCCGAATATGAGCGGTAAAAGCGCCATACTCCGCCAAACAGCGCTCATTACACTGATGGCGCATATAGGTAGTTTTGTACCGGCCAACAGTGCGCACGTTCCGCTGACCGATAAGATATTTACCCGCGTAGGCGCCAGCGATAACCTGAGCGGCGGCGAATCTACCTTTATGGTGGAGATGAATGAAACGGCCAGCATCATCAATAATATTTCCCCCCGCAGCCTTATACTGCTCGATGAGATCGGCCGCGGCACCTCTACTTACGATGGCATTTCCATTGCCTGGAGTATTGTGGAATACCTGCATGGTTCACACGCATCGCCCAAAACCTTGTTTGCCACGCACTACCATGAGTTGAACGAGTTGGAAGAGAAATTGCCGCGTGTGAAAAATTTCCATGTTACCAATAAGGAAGTGGGCAATAAGATCATTTTCCTGCGTAAGCTGGCGCCCGGCGGAAGCACCCACAGTTTTGGTATCCATGTAGCTAAAATGGCGGGCATGCCGCCTGAACTCATCAACCGGGCCAATGATATCCTCAAACAATTAGAAGCCAAACATGTAGACACTGCTGACAAAGGAATCGCTACAGTCGTGAAAAACATAGCAGCGCCGCAATTGCAGCTTTCTATTTTCGATGCGCATTCTGAAACATTCGGCGATATCCGTAAAAAACTACAGGATATCGACATCAACCGGCTCACACCTGTTGAAGCGTTGATGAAGCTCAACGAGATCAAGGACCTCCTCAAATAATTCTCATAGATAACTCAGCCACCACTGGGTATGTGATGCCTTGTATTCACTGTATCTTTTACATAAAGGGTAGAGCGACAACACCAGCGCTGCCCATATCAGGTACACCCCACCCAGGCTATACCCGAAATCATCGGGTCTGAACCAGAAGAAGCCTTTCATGCCTTCAGTCAATGTATGACCGTTGCTGAAGAATATGATCATGCATATAAAATGTATGAGGAAGAAATGAATCAGGTAATAGAACATGGGAACGCGGCCGTATACCACTACGAAATTCTTCCATTTGCCTTTTGCAGTTTCCAATGCCCACAATGCGATCAATGCCGGGCCCAATGTCATACAAAGGAATAAAAGCGAAGGCGGGTATTTGGTAACATTGAAAAAAGACAGCACAGTATGTACGCCATCCTTTTGTGTGGCCCACAAGGAAGGATCTCCGTAGATATTGATCCAGCGGAGTACAAAGAATGCCAGGGTAATCAGCAATCCTCCTTTCAACAACCACTGTCTTCTTTTTACCGGATCGAACTCTTTTGTAAACAGGCTGCCCATGCAATAACCCAGCAATAATATCCCGGGCCATGGTATCAGCGGATACAAAACGAAAATGGTGTGATCGGGAGTAACAATATCAAAAAACTGCTGGTGCAGGAAAGCCCACCACAATACCTGTTGCCCCGGTTGCGCATCGAAGCGATCGAGCAAGTTATGGCCGAGTACCAGCACCAATCCAATGATCAGCAATACCCTGAGCGGCAGCCAGTGCAACACAGATAAGATCACCAGCGACCATCCAATTACCCATATCACCTGCACGGCAACTATTGAGTAATGCGGGTTGAAGCTGAAAATAAAATTCATGATCACCAGTTCAATCGCGATCAGCCACAACCCTCTTTTGAACAGGAAGGCCGACAATTCCTGTTTGCTCATTTTTCTGCCGGCAAGAAAAGCGCCTGTGCCGGTAAGGAACACAAACACGGGTGCACAGAAATGGGTGATCCACCGGGTAAAGAACAACACCGGCGTGGTGGTGTTCATATCGGTAGGGTTGCCGGTAACTGCTGCTACATGAAAAAAGTCACGCACATGGTCCAGCGCCATGATGATCATTACAAAGCCCCGCAAGAGGTCTATTGAATCGATCCGTTGCTTTCCCGGCAGTACAGTGGTTGACATAAACAGGGTTTGAGTAGGTTAAAATACTCTTTTTTATGTCATATCACGAAATTTTGGGATCAGTGTTTCCCGTACGCCTTCACTTTCTGGTGGAGGCCGGCGCTGAGCGGTACTACCGGCAGTCGAACCACATTCTGCAACAAACCTTCTTCGTGCATGAACGCTTTCACCCCGGCAGGGTTGTTCTCTGCGAACATGAGATCGTACGCGGCCATGAGTTGGTCGTTCAGTTTTTTTGCAGTTTTGAGGTCGGCTTTCAGGCAGGCCCTTACCATGTCTGAGAATTGTTTGGGGAAAGCGTTGGCCGCCACGCTGATTACACCGTCCATACCACAGGCCAGTTGAGGCAGGGCGAGTGCATCGTCGCCACTTACGATCAGGAACTGCTCGGGCCTGTCGCGCAATAGCTGCATGCATTGCGCCATATCGCCGCTGGCTTCTTTGATACCGGCAATATTGGGCACTTCATTGGCCAGGCGCAGTGTGGTATCGGCGTTGAGGTTACGGCCTGTTCTGCCAGGCACGTTGTACAGGATAATGGGTTTGGGAGAGGCTCCGGCAATGGCTTTGTAATGCTGGAACAATCCTTCCTGTGAGGGTTTGTTGTAGTAAGGAGAAGCGCTCAATACCGCTACCGCTTTTTCGAGCGGAAAATGGTGCAGGTCTTTGATGAGCTCCTGTGTGTTGTTGCCGCCGATGCCCACTACTACGGGAACGCGGCCTGCAACTTTTTCAAAAGTATAATGAACAATGTCCAGCTTTTCCTGTTTATCCAGTGTGGGTGTTTCACCGGTGGTACCCAGTGTTACGAGGTATTCAACTCCTCCTTTGATCATCGCTTCGATCACGTTTCCGAGCGCTTCGAAATCTACCTGTGCATCTGTTTTGAATGGCGTTACCAGTGCTACACCGGTACCCTGTAATTGCTTACGTAAAGACATTGTTTTGTTTGATTTGTTATCTGTGTTGTATGGCTAAATTCTATCTTCGGGACTTTCTCTTTTACCGAGCACGGGCTCCTCTTCTTCGAGGGGTGCTTCTGTCCAGAAACCCATCTTCCCGTATTTCTCAATACGATCGTTGATGCGCTGCTGCGGGTTTTTCTGTTTGATTTCCTGCAAACTTTTTATGATGTATGATTTTAAAATGGCGGCCGCTTCTGCATAATCCCAGTGCGCACCACCGAGGGGTTCGTGTACGATTTCATCAACCAGTCCGAATCCTTTCATATCGGTAGCAGTTAAGCGCAATTGCTCTGCGGCCACTTCTTTTTTCTCCCAGCTGCGCCAAAGAATAGAGCTGCAACTTTCCGGGGAGATCACCGTGTACCAGGTATTTTCCATCATCAGCACTTTATCGCCTACACCTATGCCCAGCGCACCGCCGCTGGCGCCTTCGCCAATGATGACTACGATCACCGGCACTTTGAGGCGTATCATTTCCAATATATTACGGGCGATGGCTTCACCTTGTCCCCTTTCCTCGGCTTCCAGACCGGGATAAGCGCCGGGGGTATCGATGAGCGCGATCACCGGTTTGTTGAATTTCTCGGCCAGTTTCATCAGTCGCAGCGCTTTGCGATAGCCTTCGGGGTTGGCCATACCGAAGTTGCGCAGCTGGCGCAGCTTGGTATTGGTTCCTTTTTGTTGCCCCAGAATCATCACCGTTTCGCCATCGAGCTGGGCAAATCCGCCCACCATGGCTTTATCGTCGCGGAAAGTGCGGTCGCCATGCAGTTCTACAAAATGGGTGCACATTTTCTCGATATACTTCATGGTATAGGGCCTGTCGGGATGGCGGCTCAACTGCACCCTTTGCCAGGGAGTGAGGTGCTGGGTGATCTCTTTACGTTTTTCGATAATAGATGCTTCCAGCTGTTCTATTGTAGATGTATAATCTATTTTGGGGTTCTTTTCCGCAAGCTTTTTTGTATCCTCTATCTGCTCGTACAATTCCTTGATAGGCTTCTCAAAATCAAGGAATTGACGATTGGGGTAATGGGGCATAGTATGGTGTTGAGCGGGTAAAATTACGGTTTGAATTTTTTTAAAGAAAGATTTGTTTAAAAAAACAGTTTACCCTTATCTTTGCCGTCCCGAAAACGGTCCGTAAAGACCTGATGGAGGAACGGATTGGTAGTTCAGTTGGTTAGAATGCCGCCCTGTCACGGCGGAGGTCGCGGGTTCGAGTCCCGTCCAGTCCGCTGAGCGGGGGAACTTCAAAATTCCCCCATTTTTTTTCATACACAAGTAGCTCTTTCTCCTTCATAATGTGGGCATTATGAGCAAGTAAATCTATCATGGTTGGGGTTCGATACATACCCCCCTGATAGTAAAGATTTTGCTCGAACCCCAGGTTTATTAGTTCTTGTTTTTCGAGCGGACTGGTTTTATTGAAAATAAATTCCAAATCGGATAACTTCTCCAGATTGTTTTGCAGAATCTTATACGTCCGGTTTTGATTACCGCTTAAACGCTCGATAGATGCTTTTAAGGCAATCCTGTTATTGTTGATGGATGAAAACCATCTTTCATAAGTGTCTTGGGTAATTTTGTTCGTAATCCATTTTTCTTCAATGGAGAACAGCTTTGCCTCTTCGGCTTCCAATTCTCTCTTTTTATCTGCAAGCAGTTTTTTGTCTTCAACCATTTTATTCTCAAAAATGAGGTCAGCATTTTTGCGGATAACGCTGATGGATTTATTGGGCAAACTCATTAATCCAAAAACTTGTCGAAGCTGGTCGTGTGCCTTTATTGCACTGAGATTAAGATGTGTCGTTTTATTGCATTTATAATAGTAGTAATACTTCCCCAACTTACCTCTTGATGGAGCGCCTGTTAGAGATTTTCCGCAATAACATTTCAATACACCTCTCAATGGCATTTCATCACTCACAACAACTTTCTCTTTTTCTGGTTTTTTCAGTTTACGTTGAACTTGCTCCCAAGTAGCCAGATCAACAATAGGGTCATGCTGAGCCGGAAATAATCCTCCAGGATAATTCTTAAATGGTTCAACGTATTGCATTCCAGCATATAAAGGATAGCTCAAAATGCGCTGAATGGCTACATTGCCTGATCGTTTAAACCCTCTTTCTTTAGCTTGTTCAACAATGATATAAATAGGCGTTCCTTTCAAGAAGGCATCATAAATGAATTTAACAACATTGGCTTCAGATTCGTTTATAACAAGCCTTCTTTCCTTACGTTCACCTACTTTGTAATATCCAAATGGAGGGCTTTTGTATATATATCTCCCTTCTTTCGCTTTAGCCGTATAAATGCCGCCACGAACCTTAATACTCCTGTTGATATTATCCTCTTCGGCAAGCAGTAATTGAAGCCCTGCTCTGAAGAAGCTTCCCGGAGTATCGTAATCGAATGTTATACCTTCGGTAACACTGACGATTTGAATGCTGTACGTCTGCTGTAATTTTTTGACGTAGCCCATAGCTTCGCTTGCATTACGACTGAAACGATCCAATTGGTCAACAATAAGATAGTCAACCCTTTTATGATGTTTAGCGATAAACTCTTGGAGCTTTTTGAAATCCGGCCTGTCAAAGGTTTTAGCACTATATCCCCGGTCTATGAATGTATCAACCAATTCAACGTCATTGTTTCTGATCCATTGACCAGTATATAATTCCTGCCTTTCGATAGAGCCGTTACTTTGCTTCCTGTCGCTGAAACGAAGATATCTTATTGCTTTCTTCATGACTTTCTCGGATTGAAATATTGACAATAATTTCTGCTATCAAATTTAGCAATTTTAGTTCAGGCATGGAGAATTCATCCTGATTATTTACAATATTCTTATCGTCATTAAGAGGTATTTTCTCTCTCACTTTTCCATCCATCACACACCTCCTTTTTAGATAGCAAAAAGCCCATTATGGGCTTTGAACTGCAACTTTTAAAACACCTTATTCGTATGGACATTTTTCACTGAAATGCACCTTGCTTCCTTTGTTTCGTTTATAAGAAGGTTCATACCTTATATACCCGTAACTGCTTAAATCCTTAATGATTTTATGATAAGTGGTCTTCGTAGAGATTTTTGCAATCTTCATGATTTCATAACTAAAAACATGAACGGGATTTTCAAAACCATGTTCACTCCAATACTGGAGCAAAGCCGCATAAAGACCTATATGCGTAATGCTGATGCGAGGGTCCTTATCAATGGCTATAAAGAAATCCGATAATGGTTTTAGTTTCTCCATTTAACCTGCTTACAAACACTGTTATCAATATGGCAAGCCTTATCAGGTTGCTATTCCTTAGCTGATAGAATTGCTTTGCTTCTTTCTTCTTTTGTGCGATGCCTTTGGCATCTCATCGCTATTATCTGCAGCACCTTGCTTCTGGCTCTCATTTTTAGATGCTTGTTTTGCAGCGTGGTTTTCACCTTGTCCCTGCTTTGCATTTTGTCCTTGTTTGCTATGAAGGCGCTGAATATTGCTGTCATATACATTGATGGTTTTGAATTGCGGATTGGCCTCGATAAAATGCTTTTGCTCCGTACCATTTTGCACAAACGTTACAGATTGCCGGTTGCCCTTGTGCAAGGATTCCACCAGTCTTGTTTTATCCTGTTCGTTGGTTAGTTCCTTGATTGGATGCTTTTCCAATGCACTTACTAAGTCGTATCCATAGTTCTGATGATACTGCTTAAGCTTGTAATTACCGTTATTATCGGTCTGTTTAAAATCCATTTGCATCCAGGCGTTGTAAACCTGTCCTTCCTTATTGGTCAGGTCTTTATTCACTGCCCTTCCGTTCATCAGGTTATAGGCTTCTTTAAGTGTAATGCTGCCTTCTTTGTTGATGTAAAACGTTTGCTCCATCCTATCCTTTGAGCCTTCCGGCGTTAGGGACACCTGGTAGCGGTTAAAGAAATACATATCCGTCTGGTCAGACTTTTTAAAATGCAAAGAGGCTTTTACATCATCATTGCCAAACTTCGTGTTATGAGTTAATTGAAATTCCGGAGTTTGCTTCTGCATTTTTTCTTTCAATTCGTTTTCCAGTCCTTCGCCGAAGCCGGTGAACTTTACCTGATCACGCAGGTATTCAAAATTTTTCTGGTTCATAAAATCTGTTTTTGGAGTGAATGAAATTGTTTCGTTTGATGCTTCTACAGCAGTTGCTTTCAGCAGTTCATAAACCGCTGTTTTTTCTACCATCTTATTAGCTGGTATAGCGCAGGTAAACTGATACTGTTGTTTTAAATAGTCTAAGGAGAATTGATTAGGCTCATAAGGCCCATCAAACCAGTATTTGAACATTAGTTTCTCCGCTATTTCTTTTCCTCTTGAAGCAGCATGGAGTTTAGTTATGTTATGAAGAATGCTGTCCATTAGTTTTAACTCTTTCCTTCCGGATTTCGACTGCATTCGTTCTTCTACTAAAGCTTCTGAATGATGGTCAATTGACCAATCAAATTGACGCATGGCATTATCAAGTTGTCCAACATCAATACCCTCGATAGAAATGGTAGGGATTGCTGGAAATATTCGCAAAGTGACTTCGTAAGCCGACAGCCGGTAATTGCCGGGTTGCCCGTTTTGTTCAAAACGCAACCAATACTCTAAGGCTTCATTTTCTTTTCTTTCTTTAAATGGCAGGTGAAATTGCTCTTGCGGGTACACCTCATAAAATGATATGGCTCTATTCAATCTATTGCCAAATCCTAATGCTTCCAATTGCTTATACAAGCTATTGTTGTCAACAGTTGGTAAGTGTTGGTTTTCTCCATTAGTGTTAATACTTTTCCCATGAGGTGTTTGTTTAAGCCCACTAAGAGACTTAATTTCTTTAACGTTATAATTATCAAACTCACTTATGTTGCTTAATGCAAAATCATTTGCTTCATGGCTGGTGTTAAAGAAATACACATCGTGCTTCTCTAAAAGATATGGAACAGTATTATAGGCTATCCATTGATTACCTTGAAGAAGTTCTATATTGATCTGATGCAAGACTTCATCTGATATAATGTGACCATCAATAGCATTACTTTGAATGTCTTGTTTTACCTGATTTTTTTCAGACTTGAGAAATTCATAAGCTTCCATTGCTGTTAATGCCTCATTATCATCTACAGGAAACACATGTTTGTGTTCATTCAGCTTTTGCATTTCTTGATGGTCTTGAAAAAATTTTTCATATTCGCTTTCAGGAAGGTGTTTGTACATTAAAAGTTTTGCAACATCTTTTCCTTCTTCTATATTGGCCAGCGTATATAAATCGCTGTTCGTAGCTTTTATAAAGTCAGTAGCTTGCTCATATTCTTGCCTGGACATGGTGTTCTCAATGTCTCCCCCATAGAACTTGTCGTATAAACTGCTTACTTCGTTCAGTTTCGCATCCAAATCCTTAGTATTTATCCCTTGCATATTCCGGTCGGGAATATCTACATGTTTATACGTTAATTCGTATTGCTTAAGCTGATACGTGTTGTTTGAACTTTTGATAAAATGTAAGTCATACATTAAGTCGTCTTCGTTGATTTGATTGCTGTAATAAATATGAAGTGCCTCTTTATTCGCTTTCATATAATATCCTAACTCTTCCGCAACTCTCAGGGGGAAACCAAGTGCTTTTAATTGACCTTTGAGGTATTCAAGATTTTTCTCGTCCATTTCTGAAGCTTTTAATAACGAATGACTTTCTTATTCAGGTAACTTTATAGAGTTGCTAACTTCATTGCCAAACACATCCCATCCTTTAAATTCTTCATTAGAGAATAAGCTCCCACAACTTCTGGCAAATAGTTCTACCCGTGGTACGTCACCAAAGAGGTTTACAATTCGCTCTCTTATTTCTTTGGGTTTCTTCGAGTGTTTATCTCTTTTAGATATAAGCACTTGTTCTACATTCCGGCAAAGCCTTTTCAATGGTTTTCCTTTAGTAAAAAGAAGAACGACTTCCGCATTCGCCCTTGTGTAGTATCCCATTCCTTTGAAAAGCTTTTCGTTGTTTTTATTCTGCTTTATCCAGGTGAAGGCGACGGTTTTATAAACAAACCCCCACGCTTCTGCTAATTCTAATGCACTTTTTAAACAAGGAAAAGTTGCCCACATAAGAAGCACACAGTCATTCTCACAAATAGCTGGAATATTGAATGCTGTTAAGCTTTGAAAGGACTGTGTTGAATAATGGTTTTCCGCACTTCTTCCCATGCCTCTATTGCTCCAAACCTTGAACTGCCAGGGCGGGTCCGCATAAATAATGTTATATTTCTTGCCCACACTTTCCATGCTACACTAACATTTAATAGCTGCCAATAAGGAAGGCTACTGGAGTAACTTTGCCCGGATGATAGTTTTGTTATGCACATGAATTCTTAAGTGCCTGCCGCCAGATTTTTCCATCAGTTCGATGGCTAAATATTTCTTATCCGGTATGGTGAACTTGGGGAGTGCATACACAAAAACCTTTTCTGTTTGTCTCGCTATAACTAAAGTATCGCCTTTTATATAGAGAGGACTTATTTCAAGCTCCTGGGTAGCTGTACGTTTTGCCTTTTTCTCGTCTCTTATATAAAATCGAAGCTGGTCAATGTCGTAGTTGATATTGGTTTGGTTCTGCAAGGTGAGGCGAAGGAACAATACATCACCTTTGATATATAGTCCACTCACTTTCATCTTCATGCCATAGCTCTTATCCTTCACGCCATGTATAGTTTCTTTTGTCATCGCTACCGTATCTGCGTCCGCTTTTACCTGCGCTTCATTGATACTGATATTTGGGAAGAGGGCTTCGGGGTAAACCGCAGTTGTATTATCAAACCGGATATTCAGCACACTAAGTGTATCCGAATAATTAAGAATATAAGAATACAGTTTGCCATCAGCCGTAATAACGGTAAGATTGGTTTGGTCAAATCCAGGCTTGCCTGCTTTTACTTGTAGAATGTTCTCAACGCCTTTTGCTTTCTGCACTAAAATATCTTTGCTCCCCCTGTCAACGCTTTTGATGGCGTAGGGGAAAATGAGATTAGTGGTTTTGTAAAAGGTAATGGGAAGAACATACGGTTTAATCACCGTTACTTTGGTTTCCGCATTGTTTTGAGCAAATAGCCGAACACTCAGTAAAAGGAGAAGAATTCCTGTTACCACTCTTGCACTTATCTTTTTCATATACTTATGAAGTTTGTAAATGAAACAATATGTTTATTGGAATTGATAATTAGATTATCAGTTCTCCTGTTTTTGCTTTTCGTCACGTAGTAGTACCTGATAACCTGCTTTCACGGTTACTTTGACCAGCTTGACCTTTCGACTAAGCAACGTTTTAGCAGCTTCGATGCCGGCACCCGCAGCTTGAGCGCCTATTGAGGGATTTAAAGTGGTAAAGTCAAGTGCCTGTGCGGAACGGTCTAAAGATTGTTTCGCCACATCACGGGTAATAGCACCAGGGATATAAATACCATCCATGCCGTCCATATCGCAAACGGACAGGTCCACCGGGAAAAGAGAATTGCGATAACGAATGCTGTTGATTTTGATGCTTAATCTTTCTCCATTCAGATCTGCTATGCCAAATACGAAATTGTCTTTTGGTATCAATACGCCATTGATAAAAATATCATTTGTCAACCGCAACTTCACTGTAGAGCCATTTACCAAGGTCTGTGTTTCATGAATAACTGCTTGTATGGAGTTTTGATCTTCGTTTAAAGAGGCTTCATCATCCAAGGAGTAAAAACCGTTAGATTGAAGGGCATAATTTGTGTTGGTACTTTTCCGGTTTTTTGTTCCTCTATTATCCAGCAGCGAGATAGAATTATTCTCATTATTTACAGCCACTGCAAATACCTGTCCCTTCTTGGTTTCTGATGTTTGCTTTATCTTTTCACGCACACGGTCGGGATGTTGTATATCCAATATCTTTTCCAACATGCCGTTCAATTGCTGCATCTCCGGGTCTTCGCCCTCCTTTTGGTTCATGCCTTGCATCATTTGTTCCAATCGGTAAATATCACCGCTATTAACCGAAGTGTTATTGTGCATCGTTTTTACGGTGCTTATGTTCTCCTCGGCGTTTGTTCGAGATGAAGAAGCATTATTTAATGCAGCATCCAGTTGAGCGAGTTTTTGATACACCTTTGTTTCATTGGGGTCCGTATAAGTGCTGTTATGATTTATGATTGAACTTTTTCTTGCAACCATATTGTTATCGAACTTGCGGCTCGTAAGAGAGGTATCTGCGGTTGGAACAACAGAGGTATCTATATGATGCCTGTAGTACGGATCATTTTCCATGAGTTGTTGCAACTTCATAGAGTCCGAAGCCGCCTTTTCATAATAGCTTAATTTATCAAGCGGTTTATCATCTTTCAGATTGGCACCGGGCAGTTGCATGTTCAACCCATTTTGTGCTTGTTGCGCATCGGCATGGTTTACGCTGCCACCTCCTAATGCCCAAAACATCAAAGTCATGAAAGGAAGCACCAATAAGGGCAGCACCAGTAAGAATTTGCGCTGCCGCAGAAACTTTTGTGAATGTGTTTTCTGTTCCATAAACTGTTTTACTTTTTATTTTGTGATTGGTAAATCGTTTCAAGAAGAAGAATGCTATCCATTAAACCGGGTCGGTTAGTAAGGATACTGTCATGTACTTTTTTGGAGGAAGGACTTCTGGCCAGGCTATCCATATAAAACCGGAAACGTTGAATTTTTTCGTATTCCGCTTTCGATATGATTACGAAAGCTTTTGTGTTTTCATCACCCGATTTATTGGCATATGGAGGCTTTGTAAGGGGAGCAACGGTAAATGAAGAAGCTTTTCGGCTCAGCAAACTGTTTGCGATGAAATATATGCTTATGCTTCCTGCTGTCAGACAGAACAAAGAAAGTAGGATAAGCTTACCATTGCGGGAGAGGCGCTCTGTATGGCGCTGCATGAAGTTTGCCCACCTTTGCTGCAGGCGAATGCAGGCAGAAACAATACTGCTCGCAACTCTTTCCTGTGCAACATTTCGTTTACCTGAACCTTTGGTTTTCCTTTTTCTGAATAGTGATAACATGATTTAGCGATTTTCAATTTTTAAATCCCTGTTTTCTATAGTAGTCCAACGTTCGATAAGGAAGCCATGCGGGTTATTATCCGAACGGCTCACGTTTCGCATGTAACCTTCCGTAATTAAGCTTCGTGATACAGTGCTTGTAGTCCTTATGATGTTTTGTGTAGCATAGCACCGGAAATAATACGGGTACTCGTTTGTGTTTACCATTACGCTATCTACTTTGATTTGCTGGCTGATATTACCGGCAATGATGTTGGCGTAGTATCCATTCTCTTTTAGATTATCATATTCCCGTTTGGCAGAAGCATCGGCGAGATAAAGCGCTTTGGTAATGTTTGCCTGTATTACTTTTTCATCAGGGTCAAGTGTAAAAAAGTATTGATGAAACATCCTGACATGATCCCTGGCTTCAACAGGAATATTTTCTTTCCTATCCGACGCATATGCTTCCAAAGCTTTCCCGTTAGCGAGAATGTATATCTTGTTTTGCATTTCAGCAACCAGCCTGAAACTCTTGTACAGTGTAAAACCACAAAGGGAAACAGAACCGATTACGACAATGACGGCAAAACTGCGTATGCTGCGAAAGGCTGTATCTATGTTTTTCATTTGTTGAAACATGACCAATTAGATTGTTGTTTTCAAAAAGTTGTATTTTGTGTTACAGGTTTTCAGGTTGAAGATTTACCTGAAATTTTATCCTGCATGTAACTGGAATTGCCGGTAGAGCCGCTTTCATTGAAATAACCCGAATTCATTCCGTAGCTGCTCATACTGCTGCTTATCCTACCAGCAGCATTGCCCATTGCATCCGCTACCATACCGGCACTGCCTGACATCGTATTTACCGCTGTCCTGGATGTAGTGCTGAACAGACTTGTTACTTTTTGTACCATTGCTCCGCCACCACCTGCATTCACGATATAGTTGGCAACAGAAGGAACAGTGAAATACCCCACGATACCAATAATGAGGAAAATGAGATATGCGGCGTCGGTTGAACTGAAGAAAGTATCGCCATTCGATTGTATCTGGCTAAGGTCAACTTTCAGCATTTTCTCTTGTATCTTGCCGATGATAGCACCAAATATGTTGGCGACGGGCAACCACAAGAAAATGTTTATGTAGCGGGCTAACCATACAGTTAGTGTATGCTGAAATCCGTCAAAGACAGCAATACCAAATACCAAAGGGCCCAATATGGCCAGTACGATGAGCTGAAACGTTCGTAAGGTATTGATGCAAAGTGCAGCCGCTTCAAATAGTACCCGTAACACTTCGCTCATCCATTCTTTGATGGAATTACGAAAATTGTAAGAGGCTTTGGACATGGCAAACTTGATGTCATTGCCAATGCCTTCAAAGATGCCCTCATTTGCACCCGTAGGGTCATCGGGATGCGTGTACTTATACCACTTCTCCCTATCGCCGCTGCCTGTCTCACCCACATACATTTGCCAGGCTTTGGTTGTTTTAATGGCTTCTTCCTTTTGCTTTAAGAGTTCTGCAATAGCTTTATCCGAGTCCGTTACCATACTTGCTGTAGCAGTAACCGTTGGCTTCATGACGCCGTTAATCATTCCTAAAACAGAGGGGAAAATCATTACTGCAAATCCAATCACGAAGGGCCGGAACAAGGGATAGAAATCAATCGGCTCTGCATTGGCAATATGCCGCCATACTCTTGAAGCGATGTACCAGGTTGCTGCAAACCCTGCAATGCCTTGCCCTACGCCTATGAGCTTACTGCATAACGGCAACATCTCATCGTATAGCTGATCCAAAACGCTCTGAAGTCCGTGTATCTCGTCCGCAACACCCTGCGCATGCGAAAGTTGAGGCAATACCATTCCCACTGCTGCTATTAAAGCAGCTCTTATCCACTTTGTCATATGTAAAAGTTTACTTGTTTATACCATAGATTTTCTGCATAGTGGCTGCATCGTTCTTTTCCCTGGCTCTTTGCAATGCCAGTATCGTTGTATTGTTATTAAAATGCCGCAGAAACAGCAGCTTGTCCTGCATTTTGCTAAAAACCTGGTCTATTGCCTCCAACCGTTCATCATCCGACATCCGTAGCTTACTATCGGTTATAATCATCATTAGTTCATCAAGGTCGTTCAGACTTTGTTTAAACAAATTGCCATATACTTTGCCCAAGTACTCAATCTCTCCGGGATTGAAGTTGCCATCCTGTTTAAAGCGATTAAAAGCAGTTTTGTACTCTTTTACAATTAGTAGTTGATTATTGATAATGTCAGCTATCCGTTTGTATTTTTTTACAGTAGGACTTACCATCATTAGCCCATCTAAAAAAGTTTTATGCAGATTGAAATTCCCCTGCGACAAATCTTTTATGGTAGAATAACCAACACTGACTATTTGATAGCCTTTCTTAAGATCACTAAGGATTTGCTTGAATTGTGCCAGCTTCTCGACATTTAGTAACAACTGTTGCACTTCTTCGCTTTGCGCAGATAGCTTAGATGTTAGGCATGTGCTTAATAAAATAAAAATGAGAATTATCTTTTTCATACCATTAGTTTTTTATACCATTGAGAATACGCATTGTTTGAATGTCGCTTTGCTCCCTGATGCGTAAAGCTGCAAGCAGCTTTGCTTCATTGGAAAAGGCTTGTACAAATGTGTATTTATCTTGCATGTCGCTATAAAGTGCATCTATTCGTTTCAATCGTTCATCGTCTTTCATCTCCAATTCACCGCTTGTGGTAACTGCTATTAATGCATCTATAGTTTTGGTGCAGTCGTCCAGTAATCGTTCAAAAACGCCGTTTACATAGCTGATTTCATCTACATTGAACGACCCACTTTGTCTTACCTGTTTTACTGCTTCTTTGTAAGTTTTTACAATGTTTACCTGCAATACAACAATGTCTGCAACCTTGCTATAATTTTTGATTTTAGGGTTAACCGTTTTTAACGAGTTGAAGTAATCTTTGTGCAGATTAAACTCACCGTGCTTAATATCGCTTATGGTGTTTAAGCCTTGTCTGGCTATGGAATAGCCTTTTTGCACATAACCGATGTACACCTGTAAGGCAGCAATCTGTTGTAGCAGGTATTTTTTCTGCGTTGCTTTTTGCCGGAACCATTCGGCAAATGTTTGTGCCTTCGTGCCCGAAGAAAGGATGGCGAACAATAGTAAAATGAGTAGCCTTTTCATACAACTTATTTTATAAAGATTATTGAATGCCGTAAAGTTTCTTTACTACGTCCACGTCGTTTTGCGATTTCGCTCTTTGAAGACTTATGACAATACCTTGCTGATTAAATGTTTTCAAATCGTTGTAATTAACCTCTATCCGGTCAGCGGCTGCATTGATGATTTCAAGACGTTTTGCATCGCTCATTTGCGTTTGAAAAGAGTTGATGACTACGAATATTTGGTCAAGGTTCTTCACACTTTCATCAAGAATACCAGAATAAACCCTACTCATGTAGGAAAGCTCTTCGGCTGAAAAATGGTTATCCTGCTTAAACAATCCCCAGGCTCTTTTGTATTCCTCCACTAAGTGCACCTGCTTTTCCGTGATTTCTTTAATTCGTTTGTAATAGGAGATAATCGCTTTTACCTTTTGCAGTTCTTCATAATAATCCTTGTACAATTGCTTCTGCTTCTCAACCCAATTGGTAATTTCATCCAGCTTTAGCTTTGACATGGTATTTTCCAGTGTCTTCTGTGCATTCTGCAGCCAAATAGTTTTATTCTGCAACCGTTGAATTTTCAAGTCAACAGCTTTAATAACTTTTACAACGGCTGCTTTAATAATTTCCGCAATCGGAATTTGAGCCTGTGATCGGTACGTCGGTGCTATGGTTGCTATTCCCAGTAATACCAATACGAACAATAGCTTTTTCATTATTACAAATTTTAAATGTTAGTATTACTTGCTTGTTTTCGTATCTCTTGTCAATGCGGCAATTCCTTTTTGAATACTGCCATACTTTTTGGCATATTGCATTACTTTTACTTTTTCCGTTTCTTCGGTTGTATATGCGAGGTATTCTTCAGGTGAAACTTCTGTACGATACACCTTTGAAAGCATACCGCCGAGTGAAACAAAAACCTCTTTATACTTTTTGGTAGGGTCGTTCGCTTTATTCACTGAAAGAACCAAAGCTTTTTCTTTTTCAGTCAGCCCTAATAGCTCCTGTATTTGCTCAAACTTGTTTTGGTACTTACTTTGGTCTAATAAGATTTTGCAGTCGCTGTTATTGATAATGGCTTGCTTCACTACAGGAGAACTAATGATGTCTTCTACTTCTTGTGTTACAACAATTGCTTCTCCAAAGAATTTCCGCACCGTTTTAAACAAGTATTTGATGTATTCAGCCATACCTTCCTTTGCGATAGCTTTCCACGCTTCCTCAATGAGTATCATTTTACGAACGCCCTTCAGCTTGCGCATCTTTGAAATAAAGACTTCCATAATAATGATGGTAACCACGGGGAATAGAATAGGATGGTCTTTAATGTTGTCTAATTCAAAAACAATAAAGCGTTCGGTAAGCAATTCCAAGTTTTCAGTGGCATTCAGCAGATAATCAAACTCACCGTCTTTGTAATAGGGCCTCAGCACGTATAGGAAGTTATTGACATCAAAATCTTTCTCTTTCACATTATCAGTTGCCAGCTTCTCTACAAATTCATCTCTTAAAAAGTCGTAGAAGCTGTTGAAACAGGGAAAGATGTTTGCGTTCTTTTCTAACTTTTCATAATAAAGCTGCAACGCATTGGATAGAGCCACATATTCGGAACGATTGAAGGTTTCATTGTCCTTCTTCCATAGTGCCAAGAGCAATGTTTTGATGCTTTCCCGCTTCTCTGTATCCAGGCTGTCACCTTCCCCAATGTAAAATGGGTTAAAGCGGATAGGGTTCTTTTCATCATAGGTGAAGTAGTATCCGTTCACCATGTCGCATAATCCTTTGTAACTATGCCCAACGTCCACCAAGACAATATGGGTTCCTTGCTCATAATAGCTTCTAACCATGTGGTTGGTAAAAAAAGATTTACCACTACCGGAGGGACCCAATATGAATTTATTCCGGTTCGTGCATAACCCTCTTTTCACCGGCTCATCGCTGATGTCCACATGCACCGGCTTACCTGTTAATCTATCTCCCAAGCGGATGCCTATGGGACTTAGAGAGGAACGGTAGTTTGTTTCAAGGTTCAGAAAGCAGGTGGCTTGTTCAGCGAACGTATCGAAGGTGTCGTTCATGGGAAAATCAGCTTCGTTGCCGGGAATGCCTGCCCACCATATTTGCGGAGCACCTGCTGTCTCTTGTTTAGCAGCGGCGTCCATCTGTGCCAAAGCAGAGGAAACAAGGTTCTTTAAATCCTTTAATTCCTCTTTTTTATCCGTCCATACCTGCACATTAAAATGCGCTTTTACAGGAAGTCTTTGCTGGCTGATGGCTTCATTTAGGAAATCATTGGTTGCATCCCTGGCGATTGAATTTTCCCTTGAATAGGCAGATAGCGATTGCAACCGTAACCGTTTACTTTCCAGCTTTTGCAGGGTTTTTTGTGCATCTTCGATAAAAATATACTGGTTGTAAATATGGTTGCACGATAGCAGTTGTCCTAATGTTGAAGCAAAACCCACACTGAATTTTGTCTTGTCTGTGGAGTACCGGTCAAAGTTTATCCGTGAACCACACAACGCTGGCAAATCCTCAGCATCACCCAACGTGTAAAGCTGAGAATATTGATCACCGACCTGTAACCCGTTCTCTAATTTTATGTCCTTGAACACGATGCTGTTCTCTTTTTCGCATAGGTAGCAGTACCGCTCAATCAACCCCATTTTACGGCTATGGCTTTGTAGTTCGTCACTTTTAAGCCGGGTAAGCTGCACGAAGCCGCTGTCTTCCAAAATGCGTTTAAACTGCCCGGCACTGTCAAGGAAGTCCTGTAATAATTGAGGTTTAAGCGTTTGTTCTGGGACGATGGATTTACGAAGCAGGTTCGAGAAAAGAGAACTGGACAATTTTCTGCCAGTAGGCTTTTTCGTGAGCATGATGTAACAGCTATGATCTAAAAAGGGACGTTCCGTAAAAAACCGTTCGCTGCTTTGTGTTAAAAAACTAACATCATCTTTGGTGAAGTCGGGTTTATACTTGCTATCTATAAACCAGTCCTGTTTGTGAAATACAGACAACTTCGGCAACACCTTGATGGCTTTCACCCATGCCTGATGAAAAGCTTCGTATTCTTGGTCAGATAAGGTGAATATTTCCGGCAACTCTGCCCGGAACACAATGGTTATATCACCCTGTTTGGAAAGGATACAATCATGTTCCACACCAAGAATTGGTAAAATTTCATGCAACTGCTTTTCCATACTCACTGATTTACCTTTTAATAATTTCCTCTTTTTTTCTTTATTTTCTATGCAGGAAAGCGGACCTGCTTTTAGATTTAATTACTTTGGGAATACTTCGCTTTGCCAGCTTTTTCATCATTCCGTATTCGCCGTAGGTGTTGCTTAATGCATAGATTTTTATGGTTAGTATAGTTCCGAGGGTTAGTATAATGCCAATGCACACAAACGAGTTTATACCAATAATGTACAGAATGGCGAACAAGATGAGTAAGGCAATTACACCCCCACCGAAATACCAGATGTACTGTGCCTTTAAACCTTTGAATTCAATGCTTTTGTTAATGCCTTTATTGATTGAATAAACACTGTTGCTCATAGCTTCTTTATTTTAAAGTTTAAATCTATTACTGCGTTTTATGTATGTCTGCTCCATTTGATTTTCCCCGTAATGCTCTTTACCGTTTACTGCAGCTCCGTTTACTTTGGCCATCGCTACTTGCAGCGGTGTAGCCCCTTTGGGCATCATTTGTATGATTGGCGTTTCTTTAGGTAAAGTATTTTCCTGCTGTGGCTTATTCGTGTCCAGCAAGCTATTTTGCTTCATTTGGTTTTCCTGTATTTTGATAGCTATCTCTCTTTCCATTTTCGATAATTCGCTTTTCATCTGTACGAGTTGAGTTTCCTTCTCGAAGAGTTTAGTAGCCAGGGCTGCCACCATCGGAATATTTTTTTCCAATTCGTTCAAATGGTTCTGGTATTTTTCTTTCAATGCTTCTACACGGTCAATGGCATTAAGAAAGTAACGTGCAGCAAGCTTTGGATTATCGGTATTAGGATGCCCGTTGTTATAGGTGTATTTAATACCGCTTTCGGCACGTTCTGCGTACAGCGTATTATAGTATTTATATCCAAACCCATCTTTTTCTTCAACAGCTTCCCGTTGCTGACGGATATACAAATCAAATTCGTACAGGCTGCCAATCTTTGCTTCATCCGTTGGCTTCCAGTTTTGATAGAGCTTTATTAGGTGTTTGCCAATGGCTTCGGGATCGGCTGTGTTGATGCCTTTAAGCTGGACAGGATTTTCTTTTATGCCTTCTTTGTCGTAGCGCAGATTGTCTTTATAAACCTTACCGTCTGCAGTTAGCTTTTGCAATGTTTCTATGGTGCTTTCTTTTTCATGATGAAGATTTTCCAGTTGAAACTTGGAACGGGATACTTCACGGTAATGAGCAGTTTTCAGGCTTTCCATCACCGCCACTTTCTTTTCCAATTTTGATTTTTCCAGCAGCGAAGTATCACCCGAAAGAATAGCGATGTATTCAGAAAAATTCATCCCGCTTTTCTCATCTATAGCTCCTTCATCAATGGTGCGGATGTTAAGCTCACAATTCTTCATTTGACTGATGAAGGTTTGCTTGTTCTTTAGTAGGTTGAACTTGTAGTTGTCCAACGATTGTTCTACTGCGTAAATGAAGTTCTGTACCTTATTGCCATAATAATCTCTCGCTATGATATTACCTTGCCTTGCACCACGTCCATTACGTTGTTCCAGTTCGGCAGGTTTCCAGGGAATATCAACATGATGCATTGCTATAACACGATGTTGTACATTCAGTCCTGTTCCTGCTTTGTCTGTACTGCCAATGAGCACACGGATTTGTCCATTGTTCATTTTACGGAACAACTCTGGCTTTTGCTTGTCTGTCCAATCGTGAATGAAAGTGACTTCATGTGCCGGTATATTGAAGTCTCTGATTAGCTTCTCTTTCAGGGCATCATAGATATTGAACTCATTTGGCTTGGGAGTGCCAATATCACTAAAGATGATTTGGGTGCCTTTGTGTTCTGCACTTTGCCTGTATAGTTCTGCCACTTTGCGGGCACATACACTAACCTTGCAGTCAGGATGATCACCATAAACATTACTGTCTATCAACCGCATATCGGCAGCCATTTTCTTGGCATAATTGGTGGCAATTAGCATCCTGCCCTTGTCTTCTTCAGCAGTAAGCGGCGCCCTGCCTATAAGAGTGGCATCACCGGTTTTAGCAAATTGCATCAGCTTTCCAATGAAGGCGGTTTGTTCCGGTGTAGGTTTGATGTTAACGAGAGTTTCATCCAAATTAGGTTTAGCTAAGTTGATATGCTTCGCTGTTTTATAATCGGTAATCTCATTATAAAACAAAGCCAGTTCCGGTACTTTAATGAAATGGCGAAAACGTTCTTTGGCAATGATTTCGTTGGTAACGGAAAATTCAAAGTCCGTTGTCTTTCTTGCAAATACCGCAGCCCAGCCATCAAAGTTTTCAATATGCTGCTTTTCCATTTCCTTAGGACGGAGATATTTAAACAGCAAATACATTTCGGTAAGGCTATTAGAAATGGGCGTACCGGATAAGAACGTAACACACAAATCGGCATCAAACTTTTGTTGTAAAGTGCGAACCGCAAAAAGCATATTGAGTGCTTTTTGACTTCCTTCCATATTGCCGATGCCGGCAACCCGGTCATGTCTTGTGGTAAAAGTCAGGTTCTTAAACTTGTGAGCTTCATCTACAAACAAGTGGTCAACACCTAATTCCTTAAAGTTGATGCCTGCATCCTTCTTTTGCTCGATGTCATTGATGATTGTCTTTAACTTTCCCTGTAGATTATTCTTTCTTACTTCCAGCCCTTTGAGCATCTTCTTGGATATGTCGCCGCCCAAATCCTTCAATGTTTCCAAATCACGTTCTACATTATCCAACTCGTTTTGGAAAATTTGCCGTTGTATCTCTGGTGATTGTGGTATTTTACCAAACTGGTCATGTGTCAAAATGATGCAGTCCCAATTGTTGTTTTTAATTTCATGAAACAGGCGCATTCTTTTTTGAGGTGTAAAGTCGTTTTCACCTGGTGCTAAAATTTTCGCATTTGGATAGGCTTTGCGGTACGTTTCGGTAATCTGGTTGATGTTCGCTTTTAGAGCCAGTATCATTGGCTTGTGTACAATACCCAATCGTTTCATCTCGTGGGCAGAAACAATCATGGTAAGTGTTTTGCCTAATCCTACTTCGTGATCTATTAAGGCACCACGATTTTGAATAATACGCCATGCTGCATTTTTCTGCGAGCTGTATAAATCCTCAATTCCTAAATTCTTTTTCTCTAAACCGGGAAAGGTCAGGTGTTCTCCGTTATACTGGCGAAGCACATAGCAATTGAATGTATTGTTATAAAGTGTTTCTAAGTGCTTTTTATCTGCTTGGGGCAAGTCCTGTAACCAGGTGATAAAGCCGTTACGAATGGTTTCAATTTTCTGGTGGGCAAGTTGTATCGCTTCATTGTCCGGTAAACGAATAGTTTTGTCATCCGGTCCCTTTACTTCATAAGTAAAGAAAGGTGTTGTGTTCTCCAGGGCATGTTCCAGAAGGGCATTTCCATAGGTTGTCCTGCCACTCTTAGGGGTAACTGCATATTCTTGTGATACTTTGGCATTATATCCCTGTGTATTGACTTTGAAAGTATCTACCGATTGAAAATAATTAACGCTGGTATTTAGCTCGAACAGTTCGGAAGCAAAACGATTATAATAAGAAGTAGGTATCCAGCGTTCGCCTAAGTTAAAATCAAGCAGCTCAAAAGGTATTTTTTCCGGTTGAATTTTGGTAATGGCCTCAAGGCTCTTTTGTATTTGAACATCGTCCGGATATACAGACGCTTTTTCTTGCGCAATACGAAGTTTCTCTACTACATTTCCGGATAAATATTGGTCAACTGTTTCCCACGCATTTTGTAACGGATTGAGGTAGATATGCCCTTCCAGTTTGGCGATGATTTCTGCTTCGGATAAACCTGTAGCCGCTTCAATAAAACGAATTTCAACTTTACCGTTTTCATTCAAACATTGGGCAAGAGCTTCAATAGGATTATCGGTGCGGAATTGTTCTTCCTTGTGATGAAGCGACTGCGTCAATACATCAGCAGGTAGGTATCGTTCGCCTTCTTTGCGTTCCAAAGAAGAAAGAATGGTAAAGCCAAAAGCCGTATCGTTTGCAATTAATTTGCGGTTGTTAGGATAATTGAGTAATCCGTATTGACTAACAAACTTTTCATAGCTATTTTGCAAAGTGTCTCTTAGCCCGGCATACTCTACATTATTTGAAACTTCTTTTTGAGCTAATTCCAGATAGCTATCCCTAAGGGTAATGTATTGCTCGTAAAATCCCTTATCCCGCTGACCGGAGAAAAAAGGTTGAAAACTTGCCTGCTTGAATTCAGCATCTGGATGACCAATACTTCCAATTTCACCATTATGGACAACGAGGGTTCCTGCCTTATAGAAAGGTTTGAGATTGGTAAATAGTTCCGGCTGGTTGCGTTCCAACCCAAAAGCTGCTTGAAGCGCTTTGTCTCCTTCGTAGGTATAGCCATGACCATAATCCTGTAGTTTTAAAGCAAGCCCTCTTAATTCATAGTTTATGCCTGCCGCATTCTGCCAGTTTGCCGGGAAAGCAATTTCTTCAACGTTAGAATAAAGTTTATAGACATATTGCTTGGAAGCAAAGGCTTTAGCAGTAACGAAAACTATGCTTTCGTGTTCAGGTTTTGCAGTGGTCTTAACCATACTGACGATGCGTGCCGTGTCTTTTTGAACCACCTTACTGTCCAGCTCACTCACGTATGCCATTGCCCGGTTAATACTTTCAGCGGGTGTGCTGTCGAACAAGCCTAACTGCACATTCGCCCTTTGGGTTCTGTCTTCAGGCACGGGCAAGAAAGTAAGCTGCTTACGTGCAGTTTCTGTCCCTGCCATAGAAAGGGATAGAGCTTGTTTGAATAAACTTTGATTGAAACGAGCCTCAACACCTTTCCCGATTGTTTCGGAGAGTTTAGTAGCAATGGCGTTAATGTCTCCATATTGCCATACGCTTTGGTTGGCATTGCCGTATTGATTTTTACCTGCTTTTACTTCATCACCGGCGATAATTTCGGGGTGGCGGTGTATGTATTGATTTAGGTGATAAGAGCCAAATTCATTTTCCTGTGCAATCGTAGCAACCAGGTATTTTTCTTCTATTGATAATGCTTGCTTGCCTTCATTCTTTTGAACGATCAGTAAATGGCTGGGCGCTTCCGTATTGCCGGTATTTTTCATTAGGTTGTCCGGCATTACGGTGAGAGAAATAAAATTAGCCTTGTTAAACAGGTATTCCCTGGCAATGTGATTAGAAGGGTTGTTTAAAAAACCATCCGTTGTGATGTAGGCAAGCAACCCACCCTTCGCAATCTTATCCAATCCTTTTGCAAAAAAGTAGTTGTGTATTTTACCGGAAAGCTCTTTGTCGGGTAATGCCCGATCATAAACGGAGAAGTTTCCAAAGGGAATATTACTGACAATGATATCATACTTGCCGTTATCATTTACCGGAGTTTGTTCAAAACCGGCAATGTGCGTACTTACAGAAACACCTAAGGAACTGTTTAACGCAGCCAGTACCTGACCGGTGAGTATATCTTTTTCGACAGCCGTTATATTTTCAAGGGAAGGGAAGGATTTAACTGCTTCCGTTATAAAAATGCCCGCACCGCTGCTGGGTTCGTATAGCCTTTTAGGTTCAATGCCGTGCTCTTTTAGTGTTGCGTATAAGGTTTGCGGTACAACTGGCGGTGTGTAGAAAGCTGTAAGGACACTGTTTTTTATTGAGCCGATTGCTTCTTTATATTGATGGCCTGATAAGTTATTTTGAAGCAGGTCATGCAACTCTATTATTTTAGGGTGCAATCGCAGGTCTTCGTCTGTCGCATTTAGTTTAATCCATTCCTCTTTGGCTGCATTAGGGTATAAGATGGCTTTTATCCCACCGAAGCCGGAATACTTTTGTAAGGCTTCTACCTGTGCTCTGTCCAATGCTTTTTCTTTATCCCATGCCAGTGCAATGCGAATAGCCGCTATGTTATCATTAAGCTTTTGTAATTGATTATAAGCCATACTTCACTTTTCACTCTCACTGCTTGTTTTCAAAATATTCTTTTACGGCACCGATAATGGCATAGCGCAGATACCGGTTGTTTTCATTTTCAAGGGTAAAACCAAAGGTTTCAAATACTGGTATGCAGCTTTCGATAAGGTTTATCACCTCATAGGTGAGCAATCCACCTTCTTTAAGTCTGTAATAGGTTGATGTAAATTCTTCTTCTAAAACCGAAATCAGGTAGTTGAACTTTGACGGGCGAAGCTCCTTTGTGAGTTCATCCATACAGCGTTCTTCTATGATGTATGCAGGAGTATTAATGGCAAGTAATTCATTCATCAACAAATCAATCTCTGCTATCTTTTCTTTCAGATAGCCACTTACATTGCCTTTCTCTTGAAGAGCAATCAATAAATCGGGATTGTTTTCGGCAATATATTGATGCAGCTTTTCAATTAGTACTTCCTGCATAATCATAGATTTTGTTAGGCGCTTAAACACCAAAGAAGGACTTAATAACAGTAGCCACCACTACAAGAAATACACAGCTTCCAAACCAGGCAGCCGCCACCTTTGAGGTATCCGGATCTCCGGAATTCCATTTCTGATACACTTTCACTGCGCCAATCAGTCCGAGGATGGCACCAACGGCATACATCAGGTTTGTACCTGCCGCAAAATAACTTCGCACCTTAGTGTTGGCTTCGTTGATACCGGCATTCGCATCTTGTGCCATTGCGGTAATGTGGATAGAGGTTAAGATTAATACGGCACAGACACTTAACCATTGCTTTTGGGATAGACTTTTAAAACTCACTCGCTTCATTTTCATAATACACACTATTTAAAAGTTGAACATTTACACTTTTGCAAACTTCCCGAAGCCTCTCCGTCACCACGGACGGAGAGGGAGGAAGCCGGCCACCACTACGCAACCTCTTTCCATAACATCACTTGCTCTTCAGCACTGAGGTGGATGGAGCCATATTTTTCACATTCGGATATAATAAGATTATTTATGGCTACCTGGTATGGTGAGCCTTTCAAATGAGGGTATTCCTTTAAGGTCAATTGCAGTAAGAAGATGAATTCTTCTCTGTGGTAATTTTTAGAAGAAGCATCTGCAATTGTTTCTTTTAGCTTCGTTGTCAGGTTCTCCACTTTATGGAAAAGACTGTCGGTGTCTGAAACTTCCGTTTGTTCGGATGTAAATTCAGCGTTTGGCGTTGAGTAGCTCTCGTCATGGGCAAGTTCTACGTCCCGTTTCCCTTTTCGTGCCAAAAGATTTTGCAGGTCATTGAAATAAAACCGCAGACCTATAAACAGATACCATACTGCTAAAAGGAGGATAACAACAAAAATGTAGGTTGTCCAGGAAATGTTTGTAAACATACGCTTCGCTTTTTCGTTCTCACTAATGATCCGGATAATTAAGTTGTTAATCCGGCTTGTCTTTAATGACTACACAAAAGAACATCAGCACAAAGCGCCTATCAAGTACAACTTTGATTGTATCTTTTTTGTACCCCGTTGTACCCTATTGGTAATCAGAAAGAAAAAAGGTATAGAAAATAAAAAATCCTCTTTTTAGAGGATGTTACAAGATAAAAAAGAGGTTCCTATGGTTTATACCTATTGCATGTTTTTCAGATATAGCTTACCCGCTGCAATAAAATTGTTCAACACCTGCAAAAGACTTACAGCCGGTAAGCTAAAAGTATTGCGCCCCGTCTCATTTCTTCATTCAATTCACTTCCTTCCTTTCATTCATCCATTCGACCAGGCGCTTTTTTTGACATAATCATTTAATACTCCCTTATCTTTTTAATGACTTGTTGAAGCGTTTGGATAATGATCTCCTTATCTCTTGTTTCAGCCGTATAGGATTTACTGCGCATGCTATCGTACGATATATTTTCCTGATAAGGAGTAGATAAATGCGGAACGATGTTTTTAAACACAGCATTGAGACTACGAGCCGTTATAATCTTTAAATCATCTGCAGCACGTAACAAAAGTGCCATTTGGTCCACCGATAATATACACAACAGTTTTTGCGGTTCATTCTTTGGGGAAACGCTTCCTGAGCCTTTTTGTTCTGTGCCGCCGTTTATGGGCACGATGGTTAAATGCAGCCTTTTTTCGAGGTAGAATATCTCCTGTGCAAACCAGTTGCTTAATTCGGTTTTCAGGTCGCCGTATTGCGGATTTAGAATAACTCCTGGCTTCCGATGCATTTGGTTGAACTGCTTGTAATGAAATAGCAACATTTCCAGCTTATCGGCAATATCCTCATTTGGATTGAGCCTTTCAGCAAGCCTTCTCGTAAAATAACCGATGTAAGACTTGCTATTGAAGTTCAGGAAGATAAGCAGTTCGTCCAAAGTGGTAAAAAGGCAAGTTTCGCAGTGGGGAAGTTCTAATAGTTCCAATTCTTTAAGCAGATCTTTTTGATACAATAACTCCCGGAAAGTAACGGGAAAGTCTTCTTTTAGACGGTTTATGAAGCCATATAAGCTATTTAAAACGATATCGGCAAGCTCCTTATTAGTTTCCTGGCCTAACAACTTGGTTTTCAGCTTATCTACCCTTTGTTTTAGCTCCTTGCCTGTTACAGCAAGGTAGGTTACCGGCACCCGTTCATTTAGGCTTAAATACGCAAAAAAGCGTACTTCTATAAATGAAAGTAGTTCTTCCAGACTCGTAATCAGGATGTTATATAGGTCTTTAAGGCGTCTTTTGTTTAATGTTTGCTCCTTCCGGTACTTCAATACCTGATCCAGTAGGATAATTAACAAGGAATGGGATTGGTTAACAAGTAGAGCAATCTGCTTTTCCTTTGTCAAGCCAAATATTTGGTTTTTTAGAATGGTTAACAGCTTCTCCTTCTCCTCACTTATCTTAGAGATAACAGAGCAAATTTCTTCATCTGAAAGGGTATTCAGATCGGTTTTCTCAGGATTAAGCGAAACAGTAATCAGAGAATCCAGCCACCCCAATGTATATCCTCCACACATAGCTGAAAATTTGGGTAGAATTAGTACTCATCTGCCAAATTTCCCGATTTAGCCCTATCCAAAGAATACGGCATTTCTACTAATTTTCTAAGTAAAAAGAAGTATTTTAAGTGCTTTCGAGGCAAATAGTGTTGCAATTCAGTCGTTTAGAAAGTATTTCGCTAAAAGTGCCCTATTGAAACCAGTTAATTCAGGCGGCTGAGAAAAAATGTTCCCGGCTTAGGATTTTTTAGATTTTCGGGTGCCCGCCAATGAGGTCAATTGGAGGGTTATTCCTTGTCGCTGAGCTTATTAATCATTTCAACCTTGTTGGAAACCCCAATTTTTTCAAAGATGTTTTGAATATGCGTTGCAACCGTCTTGTCAGCAATAAATAAGGTCTTTGCTATCTCCTTGTATTTGGTTCCCTTTAATACAAGTTTCACTATTTCTATTTCCCGGTTAGTAAGATTGTACGATTTACATTTCTGCTCAAGGTTAAAAGGGAGCTTTACATCTTCAGGAACTGCCTTTACATTGCCGAGGTTCTTGAGATTAGCTATTGATAAGTTCAGGATTGCTTTTTTCTGCTTACCAATGTTTTTCAGCACGGTGTCAATCTTTTGGTTTAACTCCTCAAAGGAAAACGGCTTTGGAATAAAGTCAATAGCTCCTAAGCGTAAGCCTTTAAGCTTATCAGTTGGCGTGGATTTGGCTGTTAAAAATATGATCGGGATATGGTTATATTCGTCCTGCTCAGAAATAACCTTTGCAAAAGCAAATCCATCCATCTTATCCATCATAATATCGGATAGAATTAAATCTGGTACAACGGGTAATTCATGTAGTTTTTTCAATGCTTCCGCTCCATTCAAAGAACAAAAGATGTTGTACTTGCCACTTAGCTTTTTTGAAAGAAAATGAAGCATGGCTTTATTATCTTCTATCAGCAAAATCGAAGGCCGGTTGGGAAGAGAAGGTGAATCCACTATCTCAAAGCGTTCGGTATTAGGAATGCGGAATTTTGATTCTAAAGGATTGGCAGCCGGAAACTCATTTTCTGCCGGAACGTACTTATTTAAAATAATGGTCACTTCAGTGCCGGGAGCTTCGGCAGGATTACTTTTAATATGGACTTGTCCTCCCAAGCTATCTACCACCTTTTTTACAATCGGCAGCCCAAGCCCCATACCTTGCAGTCCTGTCTTTTTATGATTTATCTGATAATACGGCTCAAATATTTTCTTTTGCAAATCAGGTGGTATGCCGATGCCGGCATCTTTAACGGAGAAATGAACCTTATCGCCTATAGTCTTTAAGGTTATTTCAATTTTCCCTTCATTATCAGAAAATTTAATCGCATTTTCTATTACATTGTTTACTATCCGGTCAATAGCGTTTGGATCTGCTTTTATGAAAACATTTTCTTCAATGTTCCTGTGACATGAAATGATTTGCTTCTTGCAGTAGTATTCAAACAACACCAGGCTACTTTTAATGATTTCAGTAAAATTCGTTATCTGATTATGATTATATACATCAATTCCCTTTGTAAACCTTTCAATATCGAATAAGCTGGTTACATCCCTTGTAAGTTTATCTACACCACCTTTGATTATTTCTAATTCCTCAACCGAGCCGTACTTGTTTATATACTCTTCCAAGTAATTATTCACCAAGGTTAAAGGCGTTTTAGTTTCGTGAACCAGGTTGATAAAATTGTTTGTCTTTTGTTCGTTTGCCTTTTCAAGATCCTTCGTTCTTTTATCTACCTCATTCTGCAAGTTGGTATTCCAGTTCAAAAGCTGCCGTTCAGATGCAATCAACCTTTGGTGTTCTATCCTCGTCTGCTTGATGTGCCTTGATACCTGTAGAGCTAACAAAAGCAAAAATCCAGTATTAGTAACAGATGCTTCTACTACTTGCCCTAAATGGAAGTAATCAATGATGGGCAAACCAACCCAGGGTGTTAAGCTTAAAAAGAGTACAGTCGCTTCTTCCTTTGATGCTTTACTTGTAAGAAGGTTGCCATACTTATATTTGATAGCTTTAACCAAAGTGAAAATCACCCATAAAGCATATAGCACCGGAAGAATAAGCACGTTTTGTGCAGTTGATAAATTACCGGATACGGCAAATACAACAACGAAAATGATATAAGGTATAATCAGGAAGAAGTAAACGCCCTTATAGGCATGGAACTTCATCTTCTCTAAGCCAAAGGCTTTGTAAACGTAGTAAGGGAAATAGCAAGGCGTAATAAATCCTGTAGCATAGGCAATAGTTTCTTGAATAAAGAATGACCCCGGCATATTGGGGTCGGGCAATAACCCGCCGGTAATGTTATAGGTTATCAGCAGGAAGATTAAAACGATATTCAGGAAAGTTATCTTATCATCCGGTCGGGCTAACTTATAAATTATCAGGTAGAAAAAAATAACTATTTCTATGCTCACAAAAATAAATGTGACAATGTGCATTTGTGTTCCAAATACCAGCATCCGATTTATTTTTTACTCAACTCTCTTTTTAGAAAAAATAACTTGTAGCTTAAATCAAGCTCATTGTATATCTGAAAGCCGAACTTCTTATACCAGGGTAAATTTTTCACAGTCGAAGTTTCCAGGTAGATTGGTCTTTGCTTTTGTTCACTATCCTCAATGATTTCATCCAGCAGAATACTACCAATGCCTTCATTTTGATGTTCGGGATCAACACCAATAAACCATAAGTAATACTTTGGCTCTTTTGACTGTAGCTCGTTTATCTTGGCTTCCCTTGCAAGCGTTTTCTTAATATTCTTTAAACCAACTGCCGAAAGGATCAACTTAACATCCAGCAGGATGGATTTGAGAGTAGTCTTTTTCTTATCAGGATAGGTTATCAGCGCACAGCCTTTCTTATCGTCCGATAAAAACACATCCCCAAATAAATAACAGACCTCAAAAGAATAATCCATTAACGAGCGAACCCGTTGTACTCGTTTTTCATCCTGCTTTACGATGTAGTTAACACTTTGGTTGGCGTCAAACGATTTGGTAAGTATGTCAACTACCAAGTCCTTGTCTTTATGTTCTGCTTTTATCATAATTTCTTGTTTTTTTAATGTAATATGACAACTCTGTCAGAATTAAGTGTATCACTATTGTTACCTGCACGATCAACCGCAACAAACCGGAAATAAAAAGTATCATTCTCAACTGGACTGCGGTTTAAATAATTCCACGGTAATTTGAGTTGCAGGAAGCCGCTTGTGTTGCCGGGAGATTGTGGTATTGTGGAAGCTACCGGAGCTAAAACTAAATCAGGTGGTAATGGACGCCTATTCGTATGAATGGGTATATAAACAAACTTGCCTCCCGAAATATCACCATCCTTATTTCTAAACTTTAACTGGATAACTAAATCCTGCTGAGGAGCTATAACCTTGGTATTATAAGAAGCTACTTCAATTTGCAAATGAGCTTTGAGTTTGTCTTTGCTACACGCAAAAAGAAATGAACAAGGAAGCAAAACCATTAAAATGTGTTTCATACCTGTTATTTAGTTAGACCGTTATTCACTTTAAGTAAACTTGCATTGATAGCCACGATAACAGTGCTCAAACTCATTAACACAGCACCCATTGCCGGACTTAGGGTAAAATAGGGGTACAACACGCCGGCTGCTAACGGAATTGCTACCACATTATACCCCACCGCCCAAGCCAAATTTTGTATCATCTTCTTATAGGTAGCCTTGCCAAAAGAAATCATTTGCACTACATCTTTTGGCTCACTATTAACAAGGATAATATCTGCTGTTTCTGCCGCTACATCGGTTCCTGAACCTACAGCTATACCAACGTCTGCCTGTGCTAAAGCAGGTGCATCATTCACCCCATCACCAGTCATGGCCACTATTTCACCTTTTTCCTGAAACTCTTTAACTTTTACTTGTTTTTCGTGAGGCAGCACATTTGCCAAGTACCCATCCATCCCCAATTTGTTGGCTACCGCTGCAGCAATCTTTTCGTTATCGCCTGTAAGCAGAAAGGATTTGATGTGCATTTGCTTTAGTGCATTTACTGCTTCTGCCGATGTCTCTCTTATGCTATCCGCCAGAGTAATGATACCTACGAGCTTATCATTAATCAGAACAAAATTTACCGTTTCTACATCTTGGTCAACTGTAGATGGAATGGCAGGAAGGGAGAGGTGATTTTGTTTAAAATAATTTGGACCGGCAGCTACTACATGCTTGCCGTTGACAGTTCCTGTAACGCCTACACCTTGTATGTATTTGAAGTTTTCTGACTTCCATAACGGTAGGTTCTTTTCTTTCAATTTCCGCATTATACCGTGTGCAATATGGTGTTCGGAATTTTGCTGAATGGCGGCAGCATATTGCAACACTTCATCGGCTGCAATCTCATTGCTTAATGGGATTACTTTTTGAACTTCATGCGAACCTTTGGTAAGGGTTCCTGTTTTATCAAAAATGATAGTAGTGAGCTTCCTCGCCATTTCAAACGCTGTACGGTTGCGTATCAATAAGCCGTGTGTTGCAGACAGGGTAGTTGACAAAGCCACAACCAACGGGATAGCTACACCTAAAGCATGAGGACACGAAGTAACCATCACGGTTACCATCCTTTCCAATGCAAATGACAAATCTTTTTCTACGCTAAGCCAATAAATCAAAGTGCCTACGCCTACTATTATAGAAATGATGGTAAGCCATTTGGCAACTTTGTCCGCAAGGTTTTGTGTAGTTGATTTGGCTTCCTGTGCAGATTGTACCAGGTTGATAACTTTGTTCAGATAACTATCGCTTCCGGTTCCGGTTACTCTAACTCGCAATGAGCCATCACCATTCACAGAGCCACCAATTACTTTAGTATCTTTTTCCTTTTTCACCGGTACACTTTCGCCTGTCAGCATACTTTCGTTTACATAGGTGCTGCCTTCCAATACAATTCCATCCGCCGGAACTTTTTCTCCCGGTTTTATGACGATAATATCATCGGCTGTTAACTCTTGTAAACTTTTATCGTGCACTTCACCATCTTTTTCAATGTGTACGATGGAAGGAAGCAACGCCACCAAACTTTCCAATGCCCTTGAAGCTGCCATTTGAGAACGCATTTCCAGCCAGTGCCCAAGCAGCATAATGTCAATCAAGGTGGCCAACTCCCAAAAGAAATCCATGCCTGGCAAGCCAAATACAACGGCTACACTATAAATAAAAGCAACAGAGATGGCCAAAGCAACCAATGTCATCATTCCTATTGCCTTATCCCTTATTTCACTGACCATTCCCGCAAGGAAAGGCCAGCCGCCATAGAAGTAGATAACGCTGCTTAATGCCAGAAGCACATAATTATCGAATGGAAAGTTTATGCGAAAACCTAACCATTGCTGTATCATGTGCGAAAGCAACAGTACCGGAATGGTAAGCACAAGGCAAATCCAAAACCGCTTTAAAAAATCTTCTGTATGATGTCCTGCATGTTTATCATGCATGTTGCCATGCTGCGTTTCTGCACCCGGTTCATGCTTGTGCGCATGATGGCTGTGGTTCATTTCCCGAACAGCCCCGGTATTGGCCTGTTGATGTTCGCCGTGTTCATGATGGTGATGATCATGTTCCATAAAATATCTTTTTTGAACTGTTACTCTTTATTTTATTCATCCGTTCCTTTCTAAGAAGGAAATAGGTTCCTATAATGATAAAAGGGAGACTTAGAATTTGACCCATGTTTATAGGCAATGCTTTTTCAAAAGGTTCCTGAGCCTCTTTTGTAAACTCTATTAGAAAACGGGCAGAAAACACAAGCACAAGGAACAATCCAAACAAAAACCCTTTTTTAAGATGAGTGCCTTTGTTTCGATATAAACTCCATAAAGTAAAAAAGATGAGGAGGTAAGCTATAGCCTCATAAACCTGTGATGGATGACGAGGCAATAAATCAACTCTTTCAAATATAAAAGCCCAAGACACATCAGTAGGCTTACCAATTATTTCAGAGTTAAAAAGATTGCCTGTTCTGATAAAAAAACCTGCAAGAGCTACCGCAATTACAACTTTGTCCAATACCCTTAAAAAGTTGTGATGGTATCTTTTGCAGTACAATGCAAGTGCGATGAGAATACCAATGGCACCGCCATGACTGGCTAAACCCTGATAGCCCGTCCATTCAAACCCTTTGTTATTGATACGAAAAGGAAAAATAATTTCTAAAGGATGCGTTTTGAAATAACTGAATTCGTAAAAAAATACTTGTCCAAGACGAGCACCGATTATTGTACCTGCAATAAGGTAAATCAAAAGAGGGTTTAGTTCCTCCTGAATGAAATGCTCTTTTTGGTACATGCTTTTGACCAAAACATAACCCAGGAGAAAAGCAATAGCAAACAATACAGAATAGTATCTGAGTGCAAACCCACCTATACGGAAGATTTCAGGGTTGATATTCCATTTGATAAAAAGAAATTCCATACTGTTTGTTTCTGTTGTTATTTATGAGTATTCAACCATACTTTAAATTCCTTTACGTCTTTTTCCTGATCCGTTATACTTTTCTGTGCCATTTTCTTCAGTTCGTCATTCATTCCGTTTTTTACTTCCATTGCTGCCATCGCTATTCCATGCTCATGATGGTGCATCATCATAGTTGCGAAGTCTTTATCCACGTCGCCGCTCATTTTCATAGATTGCATCGTGTTCATCATGTCTTTCATGTGCTTTTCCAATTCACCTTCCCCGTGCTTCATGCCTGACGGCTTATAGCTACTAATAATGGCTCTTAATTTCTGTTGTTCGTCTTTTTGCTTTGTGATAATCTCTTGTGCTTTCGATTTCATTTTTTCATCCTTGCCTTGTGAAAGTTCTACCTGTGCCATGTCAATGCCACCCTGATGATGTTCTATCATCATATTCGCCCAATCCACGTCAAAATCACCAGTCGTTTTCAGGGAGTGCATTTTGTTCATCATGCTATTCATTACACTCATTAAGTTAGTACCGGTATTGGCTGTAGTATTCTCAGTAGTAGTATGTTCATGAGCAGCAGTATCGGTATGCTCATGTGCTGTACTTTCCTTTTTATCGCTTTCTGCGGTGGTTGAATTATTGCAGCTTGTAAAGAGATAAACGGCTGCGATCAGTGCTAAGGATTTGATTTTTAAATTCATGGTTTCAGTTTTTATAGTTTGAAATTGTTTGGTAAAAAGTAAGGATGCCGAAGTACTCAACATCCTTACTACTTTTACGCTGCCACTCCTGAATGACAGGCTTCGGCGCAAGCCCTGCAAGCTTCTGCGCATCTTCTGCAATGCTCCATTCCCATGCTTGCATGCTTTTCGCATTCTTCAGCACAGGCTTCGCAGATGTCGGCACATTCGTGCAGCAGGTGCTGTGCATGTTCTGAACTCCTTGATACAAAGGATGCAGCAAGTGAACAGATTTCAGCACAATCAATGTCTAACTTGATGCAACGGGCAAGCATCTTTACGTCCTGTTCTTCAAGACAGGCTGCTGCACAATGGTTACATTCTTCTGCGCATTTGGTGAGGGCATCTAACAATGCCCTGTTTTGTACATGGCTCATAATTGGCGATTTTATGGTTAAGAAATATTCTTGATTAATAGGTTAGCGTTATGCCTGCACCTAAGCCCATATCAGTATCATAGTGAGTTGATAAAGCAAACCATTTTAAAACGATGTATCTGAACCCGGCGGTGTACTCCTTATCGGTATTAACCATGAAGTTGAAACGTAAACGATTAGTAACCGGCACGTCTTCGCGGCTTAGCTGAAAGCGGAACTTTCCATTGCCATCAACCCTTGCATCTGCCAATATCAGCATGGGTAAAGCATATTGTACACCTGCAACAAAAGTTTTTCGATTGTTTTTGTTGCTTATTTGTCCAAATGAATTTTTTTCTATTTCATCTTTCCCTACTTTTTTGTAGTGATAGTCAAATCCCACATAAGTGAACAACCATTGATTTTTTCCGAAGAACCGCCCGAAGTTTGTTTCACTTTCAAAACCATGCTCTGCATGTAACCCTACATGCCAAACTTGTTGCAGTGCATATCGGTTCGTAGAGAGCATTGCTTCTCCATCACTACCATTACTTTCTAAGCCCGCTCTAACCATGAGATGTCGCATGCTATTATCTCTCTTAAACATTCGATATGCTTTTGCAGCATCAGGTAGTTCAGGATTTACCGGTGAGTTTTCGTAAGTGAATACCCGACCCATACCTGCCATCATATGAAAAAGGATGTGACAATGAAAAAACCAATTACCGCTTTGGTTAGCAGCAAATTCAATTGTATCTGTTTCCATCGGCATGATGTCAATCACATTCTTTAAAGGAGAGTAATCACCTTGTGAATTCAACACCCTGAAATCATGTCCATGCAGGTGCATAGGGTGGCGCATCATGGAATTGTTGGTGAGGATAAGGCGTACATTTTCACCTTGTTTAATTAAGATTTTATCAGCTTCGTTTACTGTCTTGTTATCTATAGTCCATACATACCTGTTCATGTTTCCGGTAAGGGTAAAGTGAAGAACTCTGGTCGGACCGTCAGGTAAGGTTGTTTTTACCGGAGAACGTAGCATGTCATAATTAAGCGTTACAATGCCGGAACTGCTATTCATATTCATGCCCTGCATATCATTAATGTTTTCCATCTTCATCTCCTGCATGCTGTCATTCTTAGGCTCGTTCATGTTCATATGTCCCGAATGACCCATGTTCATTTTGTCGCTACCATCACCAGTTAATTCCGGGTACATCACCGAATTCATATCCATTCTTTGCAGGCTCATGTTCATTCCCATGTCTTTCATGTCTCCGTTGGTTTTCATCATATCGTTCATCATCTTCATGCCTTCAAAGTATTTCAGACGTGGAAGCACAGGAGCAGGCATTTTCATACCTGTTCCTAACCATAGTGATGTTGCTTTTGTACGGTCTTCCGGTGTAGCCCTAAACTCGTAACTCATGTTCTCAGGAATAGTTACAATGAGGTCATAAGTTTCGGCAGTACCTACAATCAGCCGATCCACTTCTACTGGTTCCATATCATTTCCGTCATTTCCCACTACGGCTATTTTTCCACCTGCATATTGCAACCAGAAGTAACTGGACGCCCCCCCGTTTACTACATGCAGCTTTACTTTATCACCCGCCTTAAACTGTGGTGCAGCATTCTCAGGTTTGCCATTAGAAAGAAAACGGTCATAATAAACATCGCTTACATCCATTGCCTTCATTCGCTTCCATTCATTGACAACTTTTGTTTTAAAGAAGCCTTCCTTAATGGCTTCTATATAGCTTTGCGTACTTCCTTTTTTAATTGAGTACCAATCATTAGCCGTGCGTAACCGGCGTTGCACCTGAGTAGGATTTTCATCCGTCCATTCGCTTAGCACAAGCGTATATTCTTTGTTGAATAAACTATTTTGCATGTGCATGGAAGAACCCGCCATATTCTTATCAGGCATATGAGCTTCTTCTCTCTTTTTAAATATCAATGCCCCATACATACCTGATTGTTCCTGCAGTGCACTATGGGAATGATACCAATACGTTCCGTTTTGCACAACAGCAAATTTGTACAGATGTGTTTCTCCGGGACCTATTCTTGCTGTAGTTAAATAGGGTACACCATCAAAGCGGTTAGGAAGTATCACGCCATGCCAGTGCAGCGAGGTTTCCTCTTTCTTTAAATTATTGTGCAGATAAATTTCAGCCGTATCGCCTTCCGTGAAAGTTAGTGTGGGTGCAGGTATAGAACCATTGATGGCAATAGCACGTTTCGTTTTGCCTGTAAAGTTTACCATAGTATCCGTTACATACAGGTCGTATCGAACTCTTTTACCAGGCATAAGGTTGACTTTCGCAGGGATTTGGTTTGCCATATCTGTTTCACCACTATCAGATGCCATTTTATGTTCGTTCATTGGCATGTCCATCTTCATGTCCATATCCGGCATACCTTTTTTCTGAGGCACCGTGTCTTTCGACATCGGCATTGCCTTTTGCTTTGGCATCTGGGGTTGAGGCGTTGGAGCCGTAGTTTTTATTGTCTTCTTTACTAATGTCATTCCGCATTTTGGACACTTTCCAGGCTTTGACATTTGCACTTCAGGGTGCATAACACAAGTGTATATTATTTTCTGTGTCTGTTGGTTACTTGGCTTTTGAGCAGGCATGTTGTGCCCTTCATGCTGTGCAAATGCTGTTGTAAGCCAAAAAACCTGCATAAGCATCAGAAATACTGTTTTCATCTTTTTCTCCTTTTTTATTGACAACACTTTTTCTTGCGGATGAAAACCGCTTTTAAAAATCTTACTGTCAGTTTACCAATTCGTTTCAATATTGTTTTATTTGTTTTGTGTAAGGCTGTCTCTTGTTCTTCTTACCCAACTAATGATTTCCGCTTTATATGTTTCGGTAAGCCGGGCATCTTTGTGTAGCAAGAGGTATGATGACAAGGGCATCGTACCGTCCTTAACGCTATTTTCTATAGCCCGAAGCTTATTAGCCTGCCGCCTCGATGAATAAGAGCCAAATTCACTGAAATTCAATTCATCTTTACCTTCCTTAACATGCCTGGCTAAAAGCCATCCCATAGGCTGCACATTGGCGTACCAGGGATAGCGGGTATTGTTGCTATGACAATCGTAGCAAGCATTTTCAAAAACAGCTTGTATGCTTTGCGGAACGTTATACATGTTTACTATATCCGTTTGCAATACCTGCCCACTTGTATTGCGGGTAGGTTGTATAAACTGTATAACAATCAGTACAATTAGAATAGCTAACAATATTTTTTTCGTGCGGCTCATGCTCACTGTTTAATTTCTTCTTTCACTTCGCCACAGGTAGGCATTTCCTTGCCGAGATAGGGATTTCTTATAAGCTTAACTTCGCTTAACCATGTAGCGCCTTTATTATCGTTATACATAGGGCAAAAATCACGATACAAGGTTTGACCCGTTCCAAATGCTTTTACCATGTCATATATATCGTTACTAAGCATATCAAAATGCTCTCGCTGATGATCAATTTTATCAGCACTCTTGCTGATGTGTTCTGCCATTTCTTTGGCATCGTCCGCAACGTCAGCGTACACTTTCTTTTGCCCCTCTGTTAAAGATGATTTGTCTATCTTGTTCATTGCCTCTAAAAATTCATTTGCTGCATTAGCTGCCGCCTGACTATTATCATTAGCCAACGCATTTTTTAGATTGAGGTAACCATTTACAATTCCTTTAATTGGCGTTGCCTCTCCGGTTGGGTTTGAAGAAAGCGTCGTTGTCGGAGTTTGGTTGTTATCTGCGCTATTGTTTTCAGCAGATTTATTATTGCCGCTATTGCATGCTGTAAAAGCAATTGAAGCCGTCATTATAGCTATTATTATAGATTTCATTCGCTTAGTTTTTAATATGAATAAAGCCGAGGTTTGGAGCAAGCCAACCCCATTCTTGCTTTGGCAGAAGAGTTACTTCAAGGTTTCTGTTACCTTGCCGCACGTAAGCATGCTGCTACCGAAATATGGATTTTTGATTGCCTGCTCGCTGCTTAACCAGTATGCTTTTTTCATTGGGCAATACTGTTGATAAACAGGCAGGTCGGTAAGCTTTACGGCTTTCGCCAAAGCCGTCATATTATTTGAGAGATTGGCAAAGAGGTTACGTTGCTGTTTGATGTCTTTGGTTTCGGAAATCCGTCCGGCATCTTTCAACAACGCATTAATATTGCCTTCAGATATAACCTTAAAGTCTATGCTATTGGCAGTTTTTACAAACTCTGCTGCTTTCGCAGAAGCTGCATTGGCATTATCTGCTACCAAAGCATCTTTTATATTATAATATAGGTTGAGTAGCTGCGACACGTTTTTATTGTCGCTTGCAATGGTGGCAGAATTAGAACGTTCAGTTGTATTGCTGCGGAGATCATGTTGAGCAAACACTGAAGTAGAGGTGAAGCAAAATAATGTTGCTATTACGATTAGCTTTTTCATTCAAAATGATTTAATGTTTTAAAAAATAAGTACAAGCATGGGCAAATAATGCCATGCAGAAATGAAACATTAAATCAAATCTGAAAGCTCTGAATAGCTATGCGAATGTCCGATATGGGAGGATGGTAACTTCGGACAAAATGTTTAATATTCGGAACAACCTGCGAAGCAAATAACAGGTCGATATCAAAGTATGTAGAAAGAAATGCTGCAAAGAATACAGGATTGATTACAGCATTTACGGATTGGGGGACGGTTTTTTCAAGCTGAGCAAATTTTGTTACTCCGTCATTGCAGCAATTGTCTTTATCATCTTTTGATTTTTGCTCATGGTGTGCTTGACTGTGGTTTTTCGCTTTGTGGTTGTGTTGGTGATGATGCTGATGTTTTTTACCATCAGCGTGTACATGAATTGAAGATTGAGTTGCTTCGTCATGATGGTGAGTAGTATTGAAGCCTAAATCCATTCCAACAGAACAAGCAAAGCCAATAACCGTGTTCAGTGAGAACACGACTAACAGAAAAGCCGCTTTAAGTTGTATGGATCTATTTGCTTTCATTACTGTTTACTCATACAATAAGCCATGATATTCAGAGTAATTTTAAGATATACAAAGGTAGTCAGCCTAAAGTTTTCGACTGTTACATAATTTTTAATAAGATTTACAGAATTTTTAGATTGAAGGGGTAGAAGCACGTTTTTACCTCTGTCTTAACAACCTCATCCCTACTGATGCTGATTGAGTGGTTGAAGGTTCGTGTTCATATTCGCCGTTGTTCTCAACACTTATCTATTAAACTTTTACAGCCGATCTCCTGATTTTTCTTCGTCTCAAGCGGTATTATATTGAAGGAACAACTTCAATAGGAATGAAAATTTCTCTTTCAATTCTATGATACGCTTCATCAAGCGGGTTATGTTCTAAAATCTCAAACACATAAGAGTGTTTAATTCTATAGTTGTTTTTAGGGAGCCAGAATTGGTGAATGGCGTGTAAACTATGAAAGGTTGTGAGTGAGGGTCCTTTGACTTTAGTTATGGCAAATCTTCCACCTTCTAATTCGGCAATATCTACATTCTTTGGAAGAGATTGACCCGACTGAAAAGTTATTCCTGCCTGATAAAGTTCTGCATGAGGATTGATAACGCCAATGAATTTCGAGCCCTCATTTATCAAATTAAAATCTTCAACAAGTTGGATAACTTTCCTAAATCCACGCTCAATTTTTTTCGGCTGTGATAATGGAAGATTGACAAATACAGCACGAACTGTCTGAAGTTTGCTTACTCTTACTTCTAAATTTCTGCGCCAATAATCAGGGCTGTAACCTTGGCTAAAAAGGTGCACATTTGTACTCTTTGTGCCCATTGATCTTCGGAATTTAATCTTCTCCTTCGGTGTAAGTTTTCTTAATTCCTCGGCACATATTCCAAAATAGGATTTAAAGGCACGGGCAAAAGTGGATGGCGATGCAAAGCCGCTGCTTAAAGCAATTTCAGTTACAGTTTTGTAATCTTGATTGACTATAAAATGTGCTGAATTTTCCAAACGCATTCTAATAATATATTGCTTTGGAGTTTCGCCTGTAACTTGTTTAAATACTTTTTGGAAATGAAAAGGAGAATAGTTTGCAATAGCAGCAAGTTTCTTTAATCTGAGGTCTGCTGAGAGATGACTTAAAATAAAATTCACTACGGTGTTAGTTCTGTGAACATATTCTTCAGGCAAATTGCTCATTATATGTATTGCACTTTGATGGTGGAATAAAGTTAAATTTCCAAACGCTTCATTTATATTATTTCAATCAATAATGGTTCATAGTGCCACTTAGATGCCAAACCACAAAAAAGAGTAACAAAACGATAATTACTCCAATTACAATTTTAATAACCGATGCTTTTTGTGTTGCGTTATTTTCCATAACCACGCTTTGAGTGTTGATTGTTCCGAAATGTATTTTTCCCCAAGGCTTATAAACAGAAATTACGGTTATAGCCAATAAGACAAAAAGGGCGAGAACCGCTTTTTGTAAAAGCTCCCTTCCAATACCAAACAACTGCGAATTTGGCAATTGTACTTTTGATGCTGTCATTGCTCCATCATTTATAAGCCGCATATGCACCAACAGTAAAATGGTTGAACCAACTGTTAGAAGAAATTTTACAAAAACCCAATAGTGTTTAATCAAACCCCATTTTGCGCCGAGAGACTGAATAAGTCCTGTAATCAGTGAACCAAAGCAGAATGGAAGAATAATATACTGCCCAATTAAATTCATCCCGATGTAAGAAGAAAGAACTGTTTGATTGTTTTTACTTGTAAGCGCTGCAATATTAAGAACTACAAATCCAGCCACAGCACCAAACCATCCAACAGAGAATGCAATGTGACAAGTAAGAACAAGTTTTCTTAATTGAGATGTCATCTGTAAACTATTTTAAAAATCAAGAGGCTGTTTAAGCCAACAACCTCTTGACAACTGTTAATGACCCATAACTGACTTCATTGGACATTCTCCATGTGGCGGTGTATGACCGTTTAAATGAAATCCGACTATTGTAGCCAGCAATGCGGCTGCTACTACTAAAACTTTGTACTTCATTTTTGTTTGTTTTTGTAATCACGAAAGTCCAAGTTCCTACTGAAAAGTTATCGGCAAAACTTGGGAACTACTTTGCAAATCTTGCGATTTAAGAAGGGAGTATATTTCTTTAGGCTTTTTGACCGAAACGCAGAAGGATAGCAAATCAATCATTTTTCAAAAAACTGAATGCTCTTTCAATAGAGTTTGATTTTTAAATAAACTACATGTTGATCATGTCATGTCCTGCCATTGGATTAGCCCCTTTCTTAAAAATGTACTCGCTGTTTATCAGGTAAGCACTACTAATTAAATCCATATTTCTTGCATCAAGTGTGTACCAAAATACATGACCTACCCCTGTGCCATCAGGTCCCAAAGTGGGTATTACACCCTGCGGTAACAGGCGTTGCGCATAATTCAGGCGTTCCAGTACTCTTGTTCTTGCCCAATAACTATCTACATCATCATCAAAAATCAAATAGACAAAGCTCATCCCGAACATGGAGGTGCCTCTAATGTTCTTGATTTTAGGAATGCCCTGCAGGTTCGACACTAATGGGTACGTTACCTGATCTTCCATTACCTGCGGACTGCGACCCATACATTCCGTAAACACAATAATTTGATTTTCGGATAAATCGGGAATGGCATCAATGGAGTTTTGCCGCATCGAACAAATGCCCCAGACAAAAAGCCCTGCGCTGATCATTAACACAACCAACCTGTTTCTTAAAGCAAATTCAACTAACTTCTGAACCATAATAATTCTGATTAAAGCCGTTTAGCCGTTAATAGAAGGAATGATAGAAGCAGACTATGTTTCTGAATGGAGCGTTGGCTGACAGCCTGCTTCTAAGAACTTAAGATTTAACCTTAACCAGCGGTTTGTTGCAAATTGGGCATTTGCCAGGCTTGCTGCTGTATTCATCGGGATGCATGGTGCAGGTATATTCTTTAATTGCCTGCTTGCTGCCCCTTCTATCTACCACCAGTTGCGCCTTGCATTTAGGACAAACGCCTTCATGGTCGCTAACAACTTCCGTGTGCATAGGACAAGTGTAAGTCTTTGTTACTTCCCTTTTCATTTGTTCTTTTTTGGAAAGTGTTAAGTCCATATTACACTTGGGGCATTTGCCAGGTTTGTTGCTTACAACATCCGGGTGCATTGGGCAAGTGTATTGAACAACTACAGTTGTGTGATTGGGGTTAGGAACGTTTGCTTTACTTTTTTGAGCGAAGGTTGACAGAGTTGCAAAGAATGGTATCAACAGAATTAAATACGTTTTCATATAATTAATTTTATCTGATTAGAAGAAATGTTTTGTAGCTGTAGCTACTTAGATTAAACTTGAAAAAGAGAATGTAGGCTAATTGATCAATAGCCTTCCAGAAGGAGAATGAGTGGGTATATAAAACACCTTTAGCCCAACAAATTGCCGGGCATACACTCATAAAGGAAAATCAAATTCTGAAAACGCAGTTGCGAATAAAAAGAGGAACGCCTTGTGTGCGTGGCGGCGCATTGGCGAGTGGATGTTCTTCTGTTATGGAAGAAACGTAAACAGATTGTAAGTCGAAAAAGGTAGGGAGTACAGCAACAGAGGTTAGATGCACCAATGACAAGCTATTATCAGCAGGCTTTTGATCATCTACCTTAAACTGTTTATGCTCGTCTTTACAACAACCTTTATGTGGCACTTTAGCCATACCACATTTCGGGCATTTTCCGCCTTTATTTTTCGAGAGTTTCCAGTCAATCAACTTACCCATGCAGTAATGCAAGTGCATTGTTGCACCTGATGATGCTGTGATATACAGAAGGGCTAATATGGCGACTATAAACTTTTTCACTACATGAAAAATCGTAAGTAAAACTACATTAGCTGCATTGTTATATTTTTGATTTCAGCCATTTGGCATGATGAATTTGGTTAGCTAAATGAATACCAGGTAGTTCATCTTTTATTCGTCTTTAACCAGTCAGCTAAGTCTTCAATCTCTTTCGTTTGCGACATAACAATATTGTTAGCCATCGTTTTTAACTGTGCATTATTACCATGATGCAAATAAGCAGAAGCATTGTCAATCGCACTTTGATGATGTATGATCATTAAAGTAGCAAAATCGTTATCAATATCACCCGTTATTAGTTGAATGTCTGCAGCCTTGCCGCTTTTCATCATGCTATCCATTTGCTCCAATTGTAAAAGATGGGTCACTGTTATCTACAGTTAAAGAAGCTAAGATGGTATTGAGTTGCTGAATTTCCGGTTGTTGCTCGTTGATGATTTTTTGAGCCGTGCGTTTCAAGCTATCATTTTTACCTTCCTGTAACTCCAGGGTTTGCCATATCAATAGCTCCTTGATGATGCATCTTCATCATACGAGCAAAATCAATTTCAGGATCATTTGTTTTCTGCATCGTATCCGTCTTACTCATCATTTGATGCATCAGGATCATCATTTTGTTATCATCATGCTTTTGCAGCGTTATTCCGTTATCGTCTTTTGAGCAAGCCGATAACAACGCTACCATAAACCCCACCACAGTTAAAAACCTGTTCTTTATAAAAGTTCAATTGAAGTGCAAAGTTACTTTTGCCATCTTTCCCAGCTGTTACATAATTTTGATTGTGTTTTACATAATTTTTAGACACAGCATTAGAGACCAATGATAGGTTGATACTAAACCTCATCAAGCGGCTTCCGTCTACTTTTGCCAATGTTTTTAAAATGGCTGGGTGTTTGGTTGGTAACCTTCTTAAATTGAGCAGACAGGTGTGCAACACTGCTATAGCCTAATTTATCTGCAATCTCACTCAGCGTTAATTGCCCATAAACAAGTAACTCTTTTACCTTTTCAACTTTTTGATTGATGATATACTTTTCGATGGTGATACCTTCTACTTCCGAAAAAAGATTGCTCAGGTAGCAATAGTCTTTTTTAAGTTGTTCGGAGAGGATTTGCGAAAAGTTGTATTTGCTTACTTTATCACTATGATGTATTTGAGTGATTATAATGTTCTTAATTTTTTCGGTGAGCTGCTTTTTACTATCATCGAGCAATTCAAAGCCAAGGGCGGCTATATTGCTCCTGAATTTTTCCAATTGGTTTGGCGTTGGCTCTTTCGTTAATTCTACCTCACCAAGAGATATAGCGGTAGCTTTTAAGCGTACTTTTTTCAATTCCTGACTTATCACCAATATACAGCGGTTACAAACCATATTCTTTATAGCTAACTTCATAGAGGCATGTTGAGTTATTTTACGTTTACCAATGATGCTAACGGATGTAGCACAATAAAAAGCTGATAACAATTAGGGATATCAAGCCGTAAAGGCAGATAGAATGGACAGGAAGGTCCTGCGACAAGGAGAGGAGCTAATCAAATACGGTACACGCAGTTGCTGATGTATATTGGTACTTTGCCTGTACCCGGTGGAGAGTTCGTTAACGGGTAATTGATGATTGAATGGGAATATACTATCAGGGTATAGTTATTCCAATCATATTGTGGCAGGTCAATGGCTATTTTTAAAGGAGAAAAAGTAGCTGCCTGAAAGTTGTATTTGCTTTCAATTTTTATCGTTTGGTGTTTATCCTCGCAGCAGCCCTTCTTTTTAGCCATGCTGCAATTCTTACAGTCATCTTTCTTGTCGTGTTTATGCCATAAAGCCCAGGATACCATCTTGCCCATGCAATAGTGCATGTGAATGGTGGCTCCGGTGGAGGTCATAAAGTATAGAACTGCTAATATGGTTGCTATACACTTTTTCACATCTGGCGTTCGTCTTTATGGGAGTGTCTTGTAAACAAAGTTAACTTTTTAAAAGCTCAAAAAAGATAAGCCGGATCAGTTGTTCTGACCCGGCTTACCTCTAAAGTTTAGGCTACTTCCTCCGCTTTGAAACCTGCCTTCTCAACCGCTCTAACTACGTCATTCTTATTGACTTCTGTACCTGAAACGGTCAAAATTTTATTCGGATTTTGAGTATCTACCTTCCAGTTGTTTTCACCCACGGTTTCGTTTAGTGAAGAAGTAATCTTCGCAACACATCCGCTGCAATTGATGTTTGTTTTCAATTTCAGAGTTTCCATGTTATTCTATTTTTATTGATTAAAGAATTGATTTGAATTTTAAACGTAAGCTGTTGCTTACTACACTTACAGAGCTTAGAACCTCAGTTTTTACTACACTGGAACAAAGGATTTTTGATGCAGCATATTTATGTCAAGCCCCGTTTCATTTAAGAAAAGAGCCATTGCCTCTACTGCTGTTATTTCGGTTTGCTGACGATTGAAACCAAATTTCTCCGGCACACCTTGTTCGGTTACAAAAGATGCTCTGTACCGTTTATCTTTTTGATAAGGACTGTTGCCAATGAACAATTCCTGAATGCGATAATCTTTACGGTTCTCAACTTTAATATAGGCTGTAAGTCCCATGCACCGTTTAACATAGCCGCCCATTTGTTGCATCGGATTGGCTGAAAATGTTCTCTCCAGGTTTTCTTCCAGCATTTCCTTGATTTCTTCTCCGGTTAATTCCGTTGTTGAAATGAAAGGGTTGTGTGGAATGATATTGAACAGGTCATTTTTCGAAATATTTCCTTTAAGTATCGGTATCCCATATCTCCATCCATTGGAAAAGGCGAGCTCTGTTTGCGAAACACGCATCATTGCCGCAAGCAATAAATTATCCATTGATGAATGCAATGTGTTATAGCGATGCAAGGTAACCGGAGTGGTTCCAACTACATCTGTAAAAAGATCGGCGTGTGGAGCTAAGGCATCTTTGACCATCCTTTCTGTTTCTTCATCCTGCGGAAGCGTTTCATCAACCACTTTTAATTCGTAGCGATAGCTATTGATTGTATTGCTTTCTATTTCCACATCTAAATGCCCAATGAAAGAACCGTGACAACCGCATTGAATGACAACTGTGTCATTAACTGTTATAGTCTCATAAAGCCGGTTGTGCGTGTGCGCACTTAAACAAATATCTACACCGTTTACTTTTGAAAGCAAATCACAATCTTGTGGGAAGCCATTGTGTGAGAGCAAGATAACCAGATTGGCACCCTCATTCCTCACCCGGTTAATCATTTCAGGCAATTCTTTTGAGCCATCGGTAATACGCAACCCTTTGCTGAAGTGTTTAGGCATGGTTTTGTCAATGATATTGGAGCAAATGCCGAGTACAGCAATTTTATAACCATTCACCTCTTTGATAACGTAGGCAGGTAAAAAAAGACTGCCGGCCTCGTTGTACACATTCATTCCTAAAACAGGATAGTTGAGTTGGGAAGACAAATGTCTTAAATGTTGCGGACCATACGCAAAATCCCAATGTCCTACCATGGCATCAATGCCTATGTTGTTTAAAATAGGCACCACAACTTCGCCTTTCGATTGCACCACAGGAAAAGTGCCGTGAAAGGTATCACCACCATCAAAGACTAAAACATTCTCCTGCTGTCTCCTGACATCGTTTATATAACCGGCTATTCTTGCATAACCACCCGCTATTTTTATCACTTCTTCGGAACCGCTATAAAAAAGCTCTGGGTGCGGCTGTAAATAGCCATGGATATCATTGAAGAACAAGACAGATAGTTTCATCTTTTCAGAATGGTACATTAATTCTTTGAAAAAAACATTTTTATACCGATTGCAATTAAAACGATAGCTAAAACTTTTTCAACTGCTTCTTTCTTTAATAAATAATTTGACTAAGTGCTGCTGCTTTAACATCTACATTTCCCTGTTTGTAATAAACATAAGCAGCCATGAGACCAATAGGCGGTGCAAGGGCTGCAATAGAAGTGCCTTGTGCAGTTCGGAAAGAAAAGGCAAATAGAAAAACCCAAGCGGGAACAATGATAACACCGCCACCAATGCCAACCATACCGCTTAACCATCCTGCAAATAGGCCCAACAACAATAATCCGAAAACGTAATTCATAAGCTGCTCTTTATTATATTGACAAATACAAGATCGTCGGTAGGTTTATCCTTATTTTATAGAGGTTTTAAACGTTTACAAAACTTGTTCCATATGAATTAGATAAATGATTTCCACATAGCGCCTGTGTTCAAATGCGATCAATCACATTTTGCAATTTGCCGCTTACTTCTTCTGCAATGGAATGTAATGCTTCGTTTTCCACCCCACCAATTGAGTTAAGCGGATTGATGGCCGATACTTCCACTTCTCCGTTTTGTTTCTCCTGTATTAAAATGTTACAAGGCAGCATCACACCTATCTTGTCCTCCAGTTGAACAGCCTTATGCGCCAGTGCGGGATTGCAGGCGCCCAGGATTTTGTAGTTGCGGAAGTCAACCCCTAATTTTTCTTTGAGCTTTTCTTTCAGGTCAATTTCTGTAATCACACCAAAACCTTCCTTCTTCAATTCGCCTGTTACGGCGTCAACAGCCGCAATGAAATTTTTGTTTACTTTTTTGCTGATTGTATAGTCCATAATGGTTTCTTTAAAAGTGATTTCTTAAGTTACTTTCTTTGTATTTACCAGACTGTAGCCTGCTATAATCAGCAGTACCGAAAAAACCAAAAAGCCCCAGTTCCATGCCGGTATGTTCAAGGCCACCTCTCTTACATTGTGTAGTTTTAAAAGGTGATGGTTAATAATGCCTTCAATAATGTTGAATAGGCCCCAGCCCAGGAGCATGCCGCCAACAAGCAAATTGCCGGAACGGGCAATGTCCTTACGCCACAATAGCTTCCAAAGCAACACGACACCTACCAGCAATACAATCAGGCAAAACGCATGAAACACCCCATCCCAGAACATGTTTACACTTTTGTTTACATAATCTGTCGGCGGAATTTTTTTCGATAACATCTCATGCCATTGCAAAATTTGGTGCAGCACAATACCATCTACAAATCCGCCCAAACCAATCCCCAGCACCATTGCCGCTGTAGTCAAGGGAACGGGTGTCAGTTCCTCGCTTTCGGGATAGGCGGCCAACCGTGTTTTATAGCGCTTTGCAGACAGTGCGGAAAGAAGCACTACTACAACGGCAAGCACAATGAAGGCTGAAAGCATGGTTAGCAGGTTAGGGAAAAAAGCGCTGTTCCAAATTGCTTCCCGGATATGCTTGTTGCAGGTGATGCATGCAAAGTGAATTGATAGCCACGTCATACGGGATTATTTAAAATTTATACTTAATCAAACATGAAATAATTGAAACAAACCATGTTCCACTATTATCTCATGTACATTAGATTTTTGTTGTCTATAGATGGATATTTATTCCAGCACAACTAAGGATGTACGACAGCCCAGCCTTCGTATTGTCTGATGATGATTTCTCCGTTGCCGCTTGGTACATAAGATACAAACGGCCATAACTCATCTTTGCTGATTTTTCTCTCCCGCAACGTGTTCTCACATTGTGCCAGCAGTACACCTTTACTCTTCAAACCCATGAGCAGTGTATCGTAGCGATTGCTTTTCCGGTAAATTTCTACACCATCGCCAAAGGCAATCAACTCTACCTGTAACTTACCCTTTAGCCGTGGATCCTCTAAAGCATTATTGATGTTTCTAACCACAGCCCTTATTTTTTTGTCGTCCGATTGATTGAGAATGTACAAAGCCTTGTATGCATTCAATGTTGCCTCTGCTCCATGAAAGTCGTAATTGCTGACTTGTTGTGTGTGACCTGTTGCGTACAAAAGGGTCAATGCCAGCCAAAGGACCATCGTTTTTATTCTTCTCATTATTTGTGTTTAACTGGTCTTCATAAAATTTTTAACAGCATCGCTCAAATCAAACACCCTTGCCTTTTCGTTCAACGTTGAATGAATAAGCGAACTGGCGGCTGCACTGCGGTAACCTCCGGCACAATGCACCACAATAGGCTTATTGGTTGGGATTTCGGCTACTCTTTCTCTCAATTCTGCCAGTGGGATGGGCAGGCTGCCCGGAAATATTTTTCCGGCCTTCACCTCTGATGTGTTCCGAACATCTATAATGGTGTAATTAGCTTTCTGCTCTTTAAAGATATTTACATCAAGTTCTGCCTCTTTCTCGGGTCCGTCCCTAACAATCAATGCCTCCGCAATTGCCGTTTCGTAACCAATGGCAGCCGCTCTTAACATCATACGTTGCAATTGCTCCCTGCTTTCACCTGCCAGATAGAATTTTTCACCCGGCTTAATGATGCTGCCCAGCCAGGTCTCAAATTTGCCATCTTCCATGATATTGATAGAATGTGGCAGATGCCCTTCTTTGAAGTGTTCTTCTTTGCGAACGTCCACAATCCATAAAGCTTTATCCAATCCAGCAGCATCATTACCGCTGTCGCTCATTTTAATCTTCGAAATGCTTTCCTGCAAAGGGGCTGCACCTTTCCGGTTAAGCTCCACATCAAAAGAAAAGTAGTGCGGAATAAACGGCTGGTCGGATAGAAGATTGTTGACAAATTCTTCTTCGGTTACCGGCTGCAAACTCCAGTTGCTTTGTTTTTCCCTTCCGATGGCGCTGCTGCTTTCCTTGCTTAAATTTTTGCCGCACAAGGTTCCGGCTCCATGCGCTGGATATACGACAACGTCATCATTCAGCGTCATCAATTTTTCCCGTAGCGAGTGATACATCTGCCTTGCCAACTCTTCCCGTTTCGATTGAATTTTACCGGCACCTTCTCTTAAATCCGGTCTGCCACAGTCGCCAATGAATAGGGTATCGCCGGTGAAGACGGCTTTTTGCTTTCCATTATGCTCTAACAGAACGCTAATGCTATCCGGCGAATGGCCCGGTGTATGAATAGCGGACAACTTTACTTTCCCAACCTGAATGGAGTCGCCTTCGTCAAAGGTTTGGTGCGGGTAAAGCGCATCTACCAGCTTACCGGTGTAAATGGTTGCACCTGTTGACTGATGAAGCTCTAAATGACTGCTCACGAAGTCGGCATGCGGATGTGTTTCGATGACGCCTACAATTTGTGCTTCGTTTTCGGTTGCATAATCAAGATAGGGTTGAGTGTTTCGGGCAGGGTCAATCAGGATTATTTTCTTCTCGCAATCGCTTAAAACAGCATAGCTAAATTGCGCAAGGTTTTTGTCTTCAAATTGCTTTATCTGCATGCGTCCAATCTTTAAGGGTGAAGTAATAGTAAAGTAGGGTTTCGGGTTGTGACTTTTGTCACGGCAGGCTTATCAAAACTAATTTATGCGGCTGCACTGTGACTATTGGCTATGTTACAAGAGGCGGCATCTTTGTCGTACCGGACGAAAAAGGAGAGCCATACTGTTCTGGATAAACGCATCAGGTAAGGTTGCAGGGCAAGGAGCAAAACGGCATTTAACCCTATCCACCAAAAGAACCGGTTGTCGTGCACCGACATGCCAATAATGACCCACCAGGCAATAAAACTTGCAACTGTTATTGCAACGGCTAAAGCATAGCTGACATAACCAGTCCCATAACAGAACGAAGGTTCAATTTCCATCGGTTGCCCGCAAACCGGGCAGGTGTCGTTCATTTTCATGAAACCTTTGCTGTAAGAACGCCTGTTAACGAACATATCGCCCTGCCTGCAATGCGGGCACTTTAACTTTAGAACGCTTGGAATATATTTGGGATGTTGATGCTGCTTGGGTGTTTCCATAAATATGCGTTTAAGACTTCAAAACTATTGAAGCCATAAGTGGTATTTCGTGACACATATCACAGATCTTCACTTCTTGATAATGTATTTTGCCTAAGTACTAAAATCCAGCGCTCCATGCAGGGTTTAAGAGAAAACCGCAACCAATTCTATTTACTGGTGCTCATCAATGCCTTTGTTGGCAGTATGGTAGGACTGGAACGTTCTGTACTGCCGGGCCTAAGCCAACAGTTTAGCCTGAGCAGTTACACTGCCATGCTTTCCTTTCTTGTTTCATTTGGTAGCAGTAAAGCTGTTTTTAATTTGCTTACCGGGAAATTGACAAAAACTTTTTCCCGCAAGACGGTTCTATTGATAGGGTGGATAGTCGCCCTTCCGGTTCCTTTTCTTCTTATGTATGCACCTGACTGGAACTGGATTATTGCTGCGAACGTTCTCCTGGGCATCAATCAGGGACTTGCGTGGTCTTCAACGGTCATTATGAAGATTGATTTGGTGGGAGAAAGGAACCGTGGTCTGGCAATGGGCATCAACGAATTTGCTGGTTATTTATCAGTGGGGCTGGCTGCTTATTTAGCCAGTGAAATTGCTGCAGACAAGGGATTTGCCTACTATCCCTTCTTACCGGGAATTTTCTTTTCCATGGCCGGCTTATTCCTGACCCTGTTCTTTGTAAAGGACACAACGCCACATGTCGTTTATGAAGCAGCAAAAAGCAATGTTCCGTATTTAAAGAATATTTGGGAAGCCACTACTTTACGGCATCACAACCTTGGAAGTGTCACCATCAACGGATTTATCAACAACCTAAACGACGGCGTGATTTGGGGCCTGCTTCCTGTTTTGCTTTTGGGCAAACAGTTTACCCTTTCACAAACAGGATTTGTTGCAGGAGTTTATCCGGCTGTATGGGGCATTGCTCAATTAGTCACCGGCAAACTGGGCGACCGGTACTGTAAAAAACAACTTATTATTTCGGGTATGCTTGTTCAAGCTGCTGGTTTAACCCTGTTGGCATTTTCCAATACGTTTTCGCCGGCTGTTATTTCTATGTTGTTACTTGGTTTAGGGACGGCCTTGGTTTATCCCAACTTTCTTACCGTGGTAGCTGAAAATACCCACCCTCATCAACGGGCAGAAAGCCTGAGCATCTTTCGTTTTTGGCGTGACAGCGGCTATGTTATTGGTGCTTTACTGTCCGGCATTTTAGCGGATGCTTTTGGTATTGTTGTCACGCTCCTGATTGTGGCAATGCTTACGGCTTTAGCCGGGCTATTGGCACAGGTAAGAATGTGTTGTACCGCAAGGTTGCTTTGGAAAAGCAGGTTATGTACAGAACTAACTTAGCTGTTCATCGTGACCATTATCACATTTAAAGGAAAGATTTGTTTGGATATTGCGTACATGGAAAGACAGTTTTGGAATACACGATATAGCGAGCATGATTTTGTTTATGGCAAAGCGCCGAACCAATTTTTCAAACAATTCATTGACACACACAAACCGGGTACTATCTTGTTGCCGGCGGAAGGAGAAGGAAGAAATAGCCGCTACGCTGCCTCCAAAGGCTGGCGGGTAGATGCATTCGATTTTAGTGAAGTGGCTACAGCAAAAGCCCTGAAGCTAACAGAAAGCCTAAGGCCGAGTATCAATTATTGGACGCAAGATATTGCAACCTTTAAGGCAACAAAGAGATACGATGCTGTTGCGTTGATTTACGTTCACTTGCCACAAGCATTGCGACAAGTGTTTCATGAGGAAGTATTTAACGCCTTGCAATCCGGTGGATTTCTGGTGTTTGAAGCATTTGCCAAAGAGCAAGTCAATATGAAGTCCGGCGGGCCCAAAGACCTTTCATTGCTGTATGATGCCCCGTCAATTTGCAGCGATTTCCCGTTTCTTCATTTACTCTCCTGTGGGCAAAAAGAAATCGAATTGAACGAAGGAGAATTCCACAAGGGCAAGGCTACTGTTCTGCAATTGATTGGACAAAGATTGTAAGGAAACCACAAGCCGGGTGTCCGGGGGCCGCACGGTACGAGAAATTATGTTGCTAAGCGTAAAGTCCATTTTTGAAATCTGGTGAATGAGAAAGAAGGAATGACAACATGGGGAGCCTTATTTCAATAGTTGGCGAAAGGCTTCCGAATTATAATCATTGCCGCCACTGATTTGCCGTAGCAATTCACCTTTTTCGTTGTAGATAAAAGTAGAAGGAATAGCATCCACATTGAAAATGGTTGGCAGGTTCTCGGCGGGATAATAAACCGGCAGGTTCAGATTTTGGCTGCGCATGAACCTTTTTGCTTTTGCGAAGTTATCGTCCAGCGAAAGCATCACAAAAGCTACTTTACTGGTGTCTACCGATTTTGAAAGTTTCTCAATGGATGGCATTTCGGCCCGACATGGGGGACACCAGCTTGCCCATAAATTGACAAACACTTTTTTGCCTGCAAAACTTTGCAGGTTGATGCGACGGCCATTGATATCTTCCATTGCAAACGCAGGCAACAAAGAAGCCGGCGCTGTTGCGCTATGGCTGTCAACCGTAGTGGAGTGCTGCGTTGATACAGGCGTGGTTTCGTTCTGCTTATCCTCCGAACACGCTACGAATGTTATCATTAAGACGGCTGAAGTGAATACGATTGCTCTTTTCCCAAATTGTTTTTTGTTCATTTGTTTTATTTTTTTACTCCAATAATCCCTTTAGCTGATTGATAAATGTTGTGGTATTGTAATCGGCAATGCCTTCGTGTTTTAAAACCACCTTACCCTCTTTGTCCAGTACCACGGTTGTCGGCAATGTGCCACTGTAAATTTCAGCCGGCACGGTTCCGGCTTTGGTAAGCAAGGGCATTGTATAATGGTTGTTTTGTAAATAGCTTTTTGCCTTTGCCGTATCCTCGTCTTCATTGATAAACAAAAAGACAAAACGCTTATCATCTTTTAACTGGTTGTACAAGTCGTTGAGCGATGGCATCTCTGCCCTGCACGGTGGACACCAAGTAGCCCAGAAGTTAATGAACACCACTTTCCCTTTTAAACCGGCAACAGAAGATACATCGCCATTTTCCGTCCGAAAATCAAAGGAAACATTTGCCGCTTGTACTTTTCCATTCAAAGCTTCTTTTTTGATTTCTGCCCGGAACAATCCAACAGATATCAATTGTTTCAGCACCCATGATTTTGCATCAGGACTAAACAGCAACAGCAGCAGCAAGCCAACAAAAACAAGATTGCCTGCTTTTCCAATGTTCCTTTTGCTAATAAATTGTTTCATACGCATAAGTAGATTTTTCAAGGTTTTTGGGGGCTCATTTTTGCCCAATCTTTGTGCCTTCCTTTATCTCTTCGCTGCCTTTTAACAGGATTTGGTCGCCGGGGCTAAGGTTGCCGAAAACTTCTATTAGTGTGTCTTTTGTTATACCAATTGTGACCGGTATTCTCTTGGCCTGATTGTTTTCGTTCTTCACGACAAACACACCGGCTTGTGACTGTACCACGCTGCTGACAGGTGCCCACAGCGTGGACTGTGGCCGTTGCAATTGAACGGTAACTTTTGCATACTGGCCGGAACGCAACAAACTATTTGCATTGTCAATATCAAATTCAGCCAGTAAAGATTTTGTTTGGGGATCCAAAGCGCCGCTGTTTCTGGACAGGGTGGCGGTAAATGTTTTACCGGGGTAGTCAATTAAGGTAAATGTTGCTTTTGTTCCTGCTGCCAGCGATTGTGCCTGCTTTTCAGGAATGGCTACGAGTAATCGCAGTTTGCTTTCCTGTGTTAACTGAAATAAAGGTTGCCCACTCATACCATTCTCGCCTACCAGTGCTCCTTCCGAAACAAACCGTCCTGTAATCACTCCATTAAAAGGAGCTGTTATTCGGAGATAGCGTTGTATTTGACCGCTGGCTGCCGCTTCGGAACGGCTGCTGTGATACGCTGCACTGTCGCCTAAGTATTGTGCGTAGGCTCTTTCCAGTTCGATTGTGGCGACCGCTCCGTTTTTCTTTGCCGCTTCTTTTAAGCGCTGATAGGATTGCTTGCTAAAAAGAAATTTCTGGTATGTTGAACTGGTAGTGGATGTTTTGGCCGCATACTGTGCGCCAATTTCAGGTGCTTCCAGTTGTGCCAACAATTGTCCCTTGCGAACATAGCTGCCTCTATCCACATACAGCTTCTTGATGAAGCCCTTTACTTTAGGATAAATGTTTACTTCTTCGTAAGGCTTTAATTCTCCCGGTAAGGTGACGGTAAAGGAAGGCCGGTCGGACAAGACGACGGCCAGTTTAATGGCCGGCCTGGCCTTATTCGTAACAGCCTCTTTTGCCTTTTCCTTTTCTTCAGAGCAATTTTGAAAGAACGTTACTATCGCTATCAATGACAATAAATAGAACAAGCGCATTATTGTAAAATTTTAGTGGAAGGGTTAACAAGTAAGTTTTCTTTAGCTGCAAAGCGACTGGTTGCATCGTCAGGGTCAAGGGAAACACTTTGCAGACTTGCTTTTTTGCGAACAACTACAAATAAATGAGGAAGCACCAGTAAGGTAGTAAAGGTGGACATTAGTAAACCGCCAATGACGGACTGGCCCAATGGAGCCACCTGCTCGCCGCCTTCGCCCAGGCCGGCTGCCATCGGAATCATACCGGCAATCATGGCCAGCGTGGTCATAATGATGGGACGCAACCGTGAGGAAGCAGCCAGTATTGCTGCCACACCTACGTCAACTTTATGGTGGAAACGGCTGCGTTCGGCGTGGTCGGCCAATAAAAACGCATTGGAGACCGATACGCCTACCGACATAATAATGCCCATGTACGATTGCAGGTTCAGCGTGCTGCCGAAGGCTAACAGCATCAGCAAGCTCCCTGCAATGACGGCGGGTATCACAGACAGTATCATGCCTGCCAAAGCAAAAGACTGGTAGTACGCCGCCAGCATCAGAAAGATGACCACAATGGCAATGACCAAGCCGGTTTTCAAACCATCCAGCGTATCGGCAAGCAATTGCAATTGCCCTTGAATGGAAACAATCACACCTTTGGGCTTTTCTCCGGCTTGCACAAGGGCCTTTTTAACTGCCGTGTTTGCGCTGCCTAAATCTTTATTGTGGACATTGGCAGCAATGGTCACATATCGGTTAGCACCCTGACGGTTCACCTGTCCTGGTTCCTCGCCAAATGAAATGGCTGCAATATCATCTAAAATAGGTCTTGCCTGGCCGGCTTTTAGTGGCAGCATCTTTAATTCATCTACCGCCTGCATACTGGCTTCGGGCACTTGCACCTGCACCTGGAAAATTAATCCAGATTTTGGGTCCCGCCATAAGGTCTTGTTCACAAAACGAGTGGAGGAGGTTGCCATTGTAATCACCTGCGTCACGTCCTGCATGGTCAGGCCAAACTGGGCGGCCCGTTCCCGGTCCACTTCAATTTGCAAACTTGGATAGTGTACCGCCTCTTCTATTCGCACATCCCGGAAAAATGCATTCTGCTTTAAGGCTGCCTCAATCTTCTTTGCATAGCCTTCTGCTCCTGCCAACTGAGGCGCAGCTATCCGGATCTGCACCGGTGTGTTCGTGCCTTGGCTCATGATTTTTTCCACCAACTCAATGGGTTCAAAAGAGATTTGCAATTCAGGGTATTCCTTCTTTACTCTCCGGCGGATGGTTTCTTTCAACTTCTCAACAGGTGTAGTCAATGTTTCTTTATTGAGCGATACTTGCAATACAGCTTCCTGCGAACCACTCGTGAACAAAAAAATGGGATTGATGGCCGTGCCGGATGGTTGCGTGCCAACGAAGGCCGAGGATATGGCAACAGCACCGTTGGTTTCCGTTGAAATGATTTCTGTTAACTTATGCAGGTATTCCTCTGTTTTCTCAAGCCGTGTGCCGGCAGGTGCTACTATGCGCAGTTGCAAGTCGCTTGTTCCACCGTTTGGCATAATATCGGTTCCTATCGTCATAAAACCAACTGCAACCAACCCTATTACTACAATGGCATACGTAGTAATCACGGTTTTTTTATTGCGCTGAAAAGAGCGGGTAAGAACCAGATAACGTTTTTTGAATTTTTCAAACCTTGAGAGTTTTATTTTACCGTTTCTATTCACCCGATGTTCGTGTGTCTTTGTTTTCATCAACCAGTTTGCCATGACTGGCACAAAGGTTTGCGAGAAGAGAAAAGAAGCAATCATAGAAAATCCCACCGCCAGCGATAGCGGAAGAAACATGTCTTTTGGTATGCCTGACATAATGAAGGAAGGAAGCAAAACCGAAAGAACACAAAGCAAAATTAGGAGCTTGGGAATAGAGATTTCCAGAAGTGCATCAACGATTGCTCTGGCCTTTGTTTTACCTCTTTCAAAATGCTGGTGAATATTTTCGATGGTTACGGTGGCTTCATCCACCAGGATACCGATGGCCAGCGCAAGACCACTTAAGGTCATGATATTGACGGTTTGTCCAAACGCATAAAGCAACAGCACCGCCGATAAAACGGAGATGGGGATAGTGAGAACAACAATCAATGCGCCTCTTGTATCACCCAAAAAAAGCAAGACCATCAAACCGGTTAGAATGGCACCCAAAATGCCTTCATGAATGAGGTTTTTGATAGAGCGTTCAATGTAAACCGACTGGTCGAATACATAATTAATCTTTACATCATCCGGAAGACTTTCTTTTAGAGTTGGCAGGGCCTGTTTTAAATTCTCCACCACTTTCAGTGTGGAAGCGTCGGCTTTCTTAATTACCGGCAAATACACCGAACGCTTGCCGTTAACGATAGCATAACCGGTGGTAATGTCAGCGCCGTCTTCCACGGTAGCGATGTCTTTGATAAAGACCGTAGCAGCACCTTCTGTCTTTACCGGAAGATTTAGAAACTCTTCGGGCCCTTTCACCATAGAGTTTACGGGGCTCATGTAATTCTTCTCGCCAATGCGAACGTTTCCGGCCGCCGAAGGAAGATTGTTTTTTGCGATAGCCGTCATTACCTGTTCTTCCGACAAGCCGTAGGACCGCATTTGGTCGGGATTAACTTTCACTACAATAGAACGAATGTTGCCTCCAAAGGGTGCTGGTGCAGTGATACCGGGAATAGTGACAAACATGGGACGAATTCTTGTCAGCACCAGGTTTTGAATTTCACTGATGGAGCGTTTATCGCTTTCAAATACTAACTGTCCAATGGGCAAGGCGCTGCCATCAAAACGAACGACTTGCGGCGGTACAGAACCGGGTGGCAAAAATCCCATCGCCCTGGATACCTGTGTGGAAACTTCTGCTGCTGCCTGGGCCATATCGGCGCCGGGGTAAAATGAAAGTTTCATGAGCGTAAAGCCCTGAATGCTTTTAAACTCTATGTCCTTCACACCACTGACAAAGACCAAGACCTTTTGAAATTCATTGGCCATAAAACCATCCATGTATGCAGGTGTCAGTCCGCCATAAGGCATGGCGATATAAATGGCAGGACTTTCGATTTTGGGGAATATATCCACGTTAATTTTTCGAACCACAAAAAATGAGAAATACCCAATCGCCATGACCAACACAATGACGGCAATTGGTTTTCGAAGGGCTAATCGAATAATGTTCATAGTCGTTTGGGTTAGGGTTGAATAGCGGTGAGTAATAAAGAAAGGTTGCCCAGGGCTTCAGACTGCTGGATGAGCTCGTTCCAATAACCATATACCGCAGCAACGTAGTTGCTCTCGGCATCCTGCAGGTTTTTTTGCAATTGCAGCAGTTCTATCAGGCTTATTAAGCCGGATTGATAACGAACTTCATAAAGTTCATAAGCTTCCTTGGAAGCGTTGAATGAGGCGTTGGCAGCCGCCAGCTTTTGCCGTTGTTCATCCCAACCGGCTAAAGCCGATGCATATTGAGCATTGAGCTGTATTTTCACGGCATCACGGTCAGCTTTGGCTGAAGCAATTACACGTTCAGCAATAGCACGTTTGGTTTTGTTTTGGTAAAGAGAAGAGAAACCCCAGGTTAGTCCTACACCCACAAGGTAATTTCCTGAAGCATTGTTCCAAGGGGCGGCAATACCTTTATTAACCGAACCGTCTGTTTGGATGCCAGAACCCTTTAACCCTACACCGGCCAACAAACCAACAGAAGGATAGCGTTCTGCTTTAATGGCTTCTTTTTCGGCTTCTGCAAAACGAATGCGTTCATTCAACACCTGCAAATAAGGATGATTTTGAAGCGCTTCGCCTGTACCAATGACCGTTTGTTGAAACCGGTAATACACAGAAGTATCGAGGTCCGAAAAAGGTATATTCTCTCCGATGAACGAGGACAATTGTATAAGCTGTGTCTTTAAAATTGCCTGTTGTTCGTGTTCCTTAGCAATAGATTGCAGTAAGGCTGATTTTAGCAGCAGCGTATCGGCTCCGGGTCGCAAGCCTGCACTGGCCTGAGACTGTATCAGGCTGAATAATTCAGCCAGTCGTTTTGTATCCGCAGCAACTATTTCCAGTGCAGCCTTGCTGCTTAACGCTGCAAAATAGATGCGGGTTACGGCGGATAACATCTGCCATTCTTCCTGCTTTAGTGCATTTGTGCTTAACCGGATAGCGGCATCGGCCACGTCTAATTTCTTTTGCTCTCTTCCGAATTGCATGAAATTCCACTGCAATACGGCGGAAGCGTACAAATTAGAACCGGCAGTTTTCTCAAGAATGGGTTTATTGCTACCGCTGATGGTGTAAATTCCCGGCAAGGGGAAGAACGAGCCGGGCACATTCTGAACCGACCCATAGCTTTGCTGGGCCTGTATGTTTATTTCCGGCAGGAACTGTTGCTTTATTAATTCCTTTTTTAGTTCCTGCTCTTCTATCAATTGTTTTTTCGAAGTAAGAGAAGGGTATTGCTGCAATGTTTTTTGCCATACCTTCTGAAGTGTATAAGTCCGTTTCTGTGCAAATACAACGGTATGATGCAGCAACCCAAAGGCAGTTGCCCACACAACGATTTTTTTCATCATTTTCTTTCTGAGTGAAATGGAATAGAAATAATTAGCTGCAGAGTGCAGCAGACAATAATTAACCGGAGAGAAGGAAAGAAAATCAGATGAGAAGACGGCGGTGTTGCAAGAAAAGAGGAAGGGAAGAAAGCTTTATAGAACCAGAAGGATAAACGTGTGCATCTAAGCTGCTGAGGTAATGATGTATCGAAAAGCCGGATTGCTGGTTGTAAATAGTAAGGAGAGTTGAAGCAGGCTTTGTTTGCTTTAATTTGGCGGCTTCAACCAAAACAACCTTTTTTTTGATAGAACAACACGAAGCAGCCTTGTAGTTCGTATTTGTAATGGTTTGTGCTTTTGTTCCTTTCTGAAAGGTAATAGATGAACCTGCATTGGTCTGTAGGAAACGCTTTAGAGGACACGAAACCACTAAAAGTAAAACGGCAAGCACAAATATCATCGCAGAAGAAACCTTTCTGCCGTTGTGATAAAGTGTATTCGTACCTGCTTTCATGTTTTGCAAAATAAAAGGAACAATTACAAATAGAGAAAATTCTCTTTATAATAACTTGTTAACACAACTGCTTCACAGGGCTAATGTGGCAGCTTTTCCCTAAAATAGCCGTACATCCACGTACCTGCAATGGCACTTAGCAGCACCACAGCAATCACCAGAAAACCGGCACCAATCTGGGCAAACAAGGGCCCGGGGCAAGCACCGGTCATGGCCCAACCCAAACCGAATATCAATCCGCCAATGATTTGCCCTTTGTTGAACTTCTTTGGGTGAAATTCTATCTTCTCACCATAGATGGTTTTTATGTTGTATTTCTTAATCAACCATACAGAAATCATTCCCACAACAATGGCTGTTCCAATCACCCCATACATGTGAAAGCTTTGCAGGCGGAACATTTCCTGAATGCGGAACCAGGAAATGATTTCTGCCTTGGTAAAAGCTATGCCGAAGATGATACCCACCATAGCGTATTTCAAATTGTGATACCACTTATGCTTTAAATGCGAGTCGTTCACACACATGGTGTCCAACGCTCTTGCCTCGTAATCAGTGTCTATTACCGTTTGCTCGTTTGCAAGGGTTGTCGGTCTTTTGCTTAATACTTCAGCCATTTCTTTTATCTTTTGTGATTTACAAGCTAAGGATATAAGGTAAAATCAAATTGGCCATAATGAAACCACCCGCCATGAAACTTGCTGTGGCAATCAGAGAAGGCACCTGCAGGTCACTAATGCCCATAATGGCATGTCCGCTGGTGCAGCCACCTGCATAGCGGGCACCAAAGCCCACCAGAAAGCCACCTCCTACCAGCATGATAAAGCCTCGCATAGTGGTTAAACTTTTAAAGCTAAATAGCTCCCGGGGCAAAAGCCTGGAATGATCTTCAATGCCGTAAGCTTTCAATTCAGACAGTAAGCCCGGCGCTACTTTCACCGGTTCAGAACTTGATAAAAAATGGGTTGCCAGCAGAGCGCCTATGATAATGCCGCCCACAAAGAAGAAATTCCATACCTCTTTTTTCCAATCATACTTGAAAAATTTTATGTTGGCTGGCAAACAGGCTGCACAGGCATGGCGCAGGTTGGCAGAAATGCCAAAGTGCTTGTTTCCTAAAATTAATAGTGCGGGCACGGTCAAGCCAATAATTGCTCCGGCTACATACCATGGCCACGGTTGCTTTAGTAATTCCATCATACGCAAAATAATTCAGTTGCAAAATTGTTGAAAGTGGAAATGCCTTTTCGTGACTTACATCACGATAGTATAATTCAGTGTTATTTTAATGAGTTCTGTAGGTTATCGTTTTCCACATCTCAATAGGTTTAAAAGGACCAAACTTGTGTTGCTGTTTCGAAAAGGGATCTGCATAAGGACCAAAGGGGAAATCAATTGGTTTTTTCGCTTCGTCCGGCCAGTCACTATGTTGGTCTTTGTGTGGCCTGGGTTGTGAATTTACAAATGCTGCAACATCCCAGGCTTCTTCCAGGGAAAGGACCGGATTTTGATGACTGGCTTGATGAAAAGGCATATTGTTTTTAACGAACGAAGCGAAACCGGAAAGCCGGTATAAACCAGCACCGTCATTATAGCTGTGGGCACCCCACAATGGCGGGATTGCATATGTAAAGCCATCCGGACTTAACTGGCCTTCGCCATGCGCTCCATGACAACTTTGACATTTGTTGAGGTAAACCTGTTTGCCGTTTTCAGTACTTGCAGCCCTGTCTAAAAAGGGCAGCTTTTCCAATCCGGAGCCATAGGGCTTCTTGCCTTTAGGCACATCTTTGTCAAGCCATTTCAGGTAAGTGTAAATAGCTTGCATTTCCCGGCTGCTGGTATCAATGGGCTTTCCGTTCAGGCTTCTTTCAAAACAGTCGTTCACCCGTTGGTAAACATCTTCTATTGTCCCGCTTCGTTGCCGTAGTTTTGGATAAGTAGAATACACAGCACCAAAATTATTACCCCATGGTTTCCTGCCGGCATCCAAATGACAGTTCTGGCAGTTCATGCCATTGCTAATATGCAGAACAGAGCCTTTCGGTCCGAAATAGCTTCCTGTATGGGCAATCAGCTCTTCGCCATAGATAATCATTTCCCTTTCTTTACCCTTTGTTATCTGGTCAGTGTATAGGCTTGGAGCAATCCAGGTACTGTCTGCAGGTTCATGTGGCATACCTGTCTTATGCTTCTCGTAACTGATGATTTCCTGCAGCGTAACCATAGCTACGACAACCAACAACACTACCGCCGGCCAATTTGATTTCAATACTTTCATCGTAAGCATCTCACTTTCTTTAGGTAAAATATTTCCGATTGGCCCTTGTTTGGGAATTATTATGGCTTACGCATGGAAGCAGCTTTTTTCTTTCTGAAAGAGCCCAAAAGAACAGCACCCAGCACAGCAAAATACAGGGTGCTGTTCACAGGCTTTGAGCTTATGGGACAGGTGCCTGAAAGACAGCCTACGTATTTCCAATAGAAGAACCCTGCCAAACTGCCTAAGATAGCGCCAATGAAATACCCTTTATTTCGAAGCATCCACTTCTTCATATTCCACTTCTTTTGTGGCTTGCCTTTTTGAATTAGAAACAGGGCAGCCTGCAGTTCCACAACAACCATAATTGAGCAAAGCACTCAGCAACAGAAAAACTCCCGCTATTACCAGCAAGGTCTCTCGTTGCCCGACACCTTGTCCCACCGCCACAACTCCTATGAGTAAACGAACTAATCGTAGCCAGTTCCAGTTGGTCAATATTCTTTCTTTCATGTTATTGAGATGTTTTCAAATTGGTCCAGGCCCCACCGTTGTATGCATCAATACCTGTCGCTTTCAAAATCCCTTTGGCAATACCACTGCGGTTGCCACTGCGACAAACCGTAATCACCGGCTTGTTCCACTTGCGGATTAAATCCGACTTTAATTTAAGCTCATTCAGAGGAATATTTTTAGAGCCGGGAATGTGACCTTGGCTGAATTCAGCAGCCGTTCGCACATCTACAATCACGGCTCCGTTTTCAAATGCCCTTACCAGTTCCTGATTATCTTTCCCGAACAAGCTTTTGAAAAATTTAAGCATTGTTTATTTTTTTTGTTGCAGCAGGTCTTCCAATCCGCCGCCGTTATACACATCTGTAATGCCATTTTGCTGTAGAATAGAAGCAGCCATTCCGCTCCGGTTGCCGCTGCGGCAATAGGTAACAATGGGCTGCTGTATTTGTTTGAATTCATGTATTCGCTGCGAGACTTCACCCAACGGAATGTTCATGGCACCCGGATAATGACCTTGTGCAAATTCTTCAGGTGTTCTTACATCAACAAAGACAGCGTTATTTAAAATGTTTTTCATCGTTTTCTTTTTAAGAGGTGATGGATAAAAAGAGAAAGCCTCTTTCTCTCCTTAGTGTGTTATTTCTTGCTAACCGTTGTCGGACATACATAGTCCGTTACAGGAAGGGTACCACTTTCTTTGATGGCTTTGAAGCCACCCTTAACATCAATCAGGTTTTCAAAACCCCGTGCCCGCAGAATAGAATTGAAAATCATGGAGCGGTAACCACCGGCGCAATGGACATAATAAGGCTTGTCCCTGCCAATCTGTGTGATGTGATCGTTGATACTGTCCAGGGGCATATTTATAGCGCCATTCACATGTTCGCTCAGGTACTCTCCAGGCTTGCGCACATCCAGCACTTCAGCCTTTTCCTTTTTTAATCTTTCCGCCAGTTCGTCGGCTGAAATGGACGCAATGCTGTCCACTTCTTTTCCGGCGGTCTTCCAGGCAGCAAAGCCGCCTTTCAGATACCCGATGGTATAATCGTACCCCACTCTTGCCAAACGGGTGATGACTTCTTCCTCCCTTCCTTCATCCGTTACTAAAAGAATTTGTTGCCTGATGTCGGGTATCAAAGCACCTACCCACGGGGCAAAGCTGCCATCAATACCGATGTTGATGGAATTGGGAATAAAACCTTTTGCAAAAGTTTGCGGGTCTCTTGTATCAAGAATGATGGCTCCCGTTTCGTTGGCCGCTGCTTCAAACGCATCCGGGGAAAGCGCTTGTTTGCCACGCTGCATTACTTCACTTATGCTTTCATAGCCTTGTTTGTTCAGCATCACGTTCAACGGAAAATATGCCGGCGGCGTAGCCAGACCTTCTGTTACTTCTTTAATAAATTCCTCTCTGGACATGCCCGCCCGCAGAGCATAGTTTGTTTGCTTTTGATGACCCAATGTATCTGAAGTTTCCTTGCTCATGTTCTTGCCACAGGCACTGCCGGCACCGTGTGCCGGATAAACAATGAGGTCATCTGTTAAAGGCATAATCTTGTTCCGCAAAGAATCATACATGATTCCGGCCAGTTCTTCCTGTGTCATGTGGGCGGCTTTTTGCGCCAGGTCTGGGCGGCCCACATCGCCTATGAACAATGTATCTCCCGAGAAAAGCGCCACCTCTTTGCCGTTTTCATCTTTCAGCAAATAGCAGGTGCTTTCCATGGTATGACCGGGAGTGTGCAATACCTTAAAGGTTACGTTACCAACTTTAAACTCCTGCCCGCCTTTGGCAATGATGGCTTCAAATGATGGATTGGCGTTGGGTCCATACACAATAGGTGCGCCGGTTTGCTTGCTCAAATCCACGTGGCCGGAGACAAAGTCGGCGTGGAAGTGTGTTTCAAAAACATACTTGATTTTAGCGCCATTACGTTTTGCTTTTTGCACATACGGCTCCACTTCACGCAAAGGGTCAATCACCACCGCCTCACCTTCGCTTTCGATGTAGTAAGCGCCCTGTGCAAGACAACCTGTATAAATTTGTTCGATTTTCATTTCTGTATTTTTTGGTGTTGTAAAATTCGATTGCTTTTCTGTGTTGTATCGTGACTTGGGTCACAGCTTGTTTTTGATTATTTGAATAACGTTTCTTTTATAATGATGTAAATGCCCATCACCAACACAAACCAGCCAAAGCCTTTTTTTAGTTTCTCGCTGGACAGTTTTTTGCCCAGAGCGCCACCGATAAAAATGCCTGTAGTGGCAAGGAGGGTTACTTTTAAAAGAAATCTCCAGTCAATGGCAAAGTGCCCCAGGTCGCCGGTAAAGCCAACGAGTGAGTTCAGGGCAATAATCAGCAACGAAGTGCCGATTGCTGTCTTCATCGGCAGCTTCAACAGAAACACGAGAGCAGGAATGAGCAAAAAGCCGCCACCGGCGCCAAGTAGTCCCGTAACAAGGCCGATTGCTGTTCCATAAATCACCAGCTTGCCAAAGCGGATACAATCCTTGCATTCTTTTTCCTCTGCCTGCACTTTTTTGTTGCGAATCATGCTGAAGGAAGCCAGCAGCATTAGAATGGCAAACAGCACCATGGTCAGCAGCGATTCAGTGATAGCTACGCCCCCAATGAAGAAAATCGTTTTGGGAATAGCCGGTACAATGAATTTGCGGGTCAGGAATACGGTAACAATGGAGGATGCACCAAAAAGAAGTGCTGCTTTGACATTGACCAGTCCCTTGCGGAAATTATTAAAAGCGCCTACCAGACTGGTAGAACCAACAATAAAAAGTGAGTAAGATGTGGCCAGCAGCGGCTGCAGGCCAAACAAATAGACCATCACCGGAACGGTGAGAATAGAACCGCCGCCACCAATCAGACCGAGTGAAATACCAATAAGTAATGATGCCACGTAACCAAAAACTTCCATGCTTTGTTATTTGCCTGCAAAGCTGAAAAAATTCAACAGCACGTTTCGTGATTCAGGTCACGCAGCGGACATCAGTCTGAGCAATAGAGATGCAAGGCACGAGGTTTGTGTTTTACTGTGAAGGCCCAGGCCGGAACGAGTGACCGGCTTAAACAAAAAGCATGGAAGAGCGGGTAAGAAAACACACCACAACAGGCGTCAATGAAAGAATTGACGAAAAAATAAAGGAAAGCATTGCCCGGTATTTACCACAGGGAAGGCCGCTATTTCGCAAAGAATAAAGGAATTGGACCAGGAGTGGGACATTGAAAGAGCACTGGAAGTAAACATGCCGATTGTGGCATTAATCGGCCTGTCCTTAACCGTGTTTGTCAGCCCTTGGTGGGCTATTTTTCCGACCTTGGTCTTGCTTTTTTTCTACAGCATGCCATTCAGGGATGGTGCCCACCTTTGCCTGCTTTTCGAATGCTGGGCTTTCGCACAAAAAAAGAAATAGAAAAGGAACGCTATGCGCTGAAGTTATTACGAGGTGATTTTGATTTTTTAGCTTGCAACGAAACAACAGCTACGGAAGTTTACAAAGCCGTTTCGCAGAGCTAAAAAGATGATTGTAGTTTTATAATGCTTTATCCAGATTAACCAGCTCCACCTGTGAACCTTGGATTTTCACAATGCCTCTTTCAGAAAGTTTTTTCATCAGCCGGGAAATGACCTCTCTGGAAGAATTTAACTCCTGTGCAACCTGGGTATATGAAAGCGTAAGAACATTCGTATTTAACTTCTCTTGATGGCGCTTTAAATAAAACACCAGGCGTTCATCCATATTTCGGAAGGCAATGTGGTCAATGGTTTGCAAAAGCTCATCAAAGCGCTCCCGGTAAGTGCTTACCGCAAACTGTGCCCAACTTTTGTACTTACCCATCCACTCATCTACCTTGTGGAGTGGTATGCTGAGAACAGTGGCATCGGTCACTGCCTTTGCCATCAAGCCGCTGGTTTCCTTGCCCAAAGCACAAACGAGTGAAATGGCACAGGCTTTTCCTGCATCCAGGTGGTATATAAAGAATTCATTGCCCTGGTCGTCTTCCCTGTAAATTTTTATCAGGCCTCCTAACACCAACATTGCTGAACGAATGTTTTGACCGGTACGTATCAGCACTTCACCTGCTGCTAATGTTTTCACTTCACCCACTTTGGATAGCTCTTCGATAAGACCTTTTTCCAAGGATGGAAAGTACTTGGCAAATTCTTTTTCTGTCATAGCTGCAAAGTTAGATGTAGCGACAGAGAGAAGCGTGACAAACGTCTCACCTATTTATTCACCTGGCTTTTTACAAAATCCTTTTGTTAATAGATCCACTATCCGCCGAAAATAGGCAGCCTTATTGAATCCTCCAGCCCGTTCCAAAGAGCGGCCTTAAATTTTAATGCCGAGTGTCAAATACAGATTTCTTCCGTCACCGGGCCAAATGCCGGGGCCTGGATAAAATGTTGGCCTTTTGGTGAAATACTGTTTATTGAAAATGTTGTTAATGCCTGCCCGCAGCGTAAACAGGGCATTGGCTCTAAAGGAGGCATTGAAATCCCAAATGGAATAAGCAGGCGTAAAACCTCTTGCTCCGCTTGCTGGCGGCGCCTGCGTGTTCAATGCATCGGAAAAAGTGGAGGAAGTATAGCTGTACAGAACGGTGCAGCTAAAGGCTTTGAATAAAATATCCAACCCGTTTCTACTAATCCAGTCGGGAACAGCTTCAACCTTGTTTCCTCTGATTGATTTGTTCCCTGCTCCTGCTGCAACCTGGCCGTCGGTGTACCGGCCATTCATGTACGAGGTGGAGGTAAATATTCCTGCATATAGATGACTGGTAACAGGAAGCTTGTATTGCAGGAACAGTTCTACCCCGTTGGTCCGGCTGTTGCCAATGTTGGTTTTGTAAGTATAAGATTGCCCCGAATTGTCTTGTAGCACCAGAGTTCCCATCCGGTTGTTGTAAAGAAGACGGAAGACACTTATGTCGTATTGCAGGCGCTGGAAAATCTTTCCTCTGACACCCGCATCAAGGTTATACCCGGCAGCATCTTTCAGGGCCTTGTCAACTTGCTCGTAAGTAGAAGCAGGAACAATGTCCTTGAATATTACCGGACGATATGCCTGCGAAAAACCACCATAGAGCATGTTTTCCTTATCCAATATATATTGGGAACTTATGCCGAATAAGGCAAAATGATGATTGATGGTGGTAGGCAGTTCGTTTACTGTGTAATATTTGATAATGCCGCTCATTTTGGAAACGCCGCTTTCAAAACGGATACCCGGAGAAACTACCCAACGAGAGCTGAGTTGAAAGGAATTTTCGGCAAACATGGCAACATTGGTGGTCTTGAAATGAATATCTCTTCCAAAGCCGGGCTCAACCAATGTTAAATCGTAATCCGTGCCTGTTGTTCCTTTTCCCAGTTGCCTGCGGTGCAGGTCATTGTTCATATATACGACCCCTGTAGCGAGTTTGCTTTGCACGTTTCCCAATCGATATTGATGCAATATTCTTGCTTCCAATGTACGGCTGTTAAACCGGTCAATGTCTACCTGCCGGTTTTTGTACGATTGATTGGCCTGGTCAATTGCATCGGGCACGTTGGCAAAAGCATCAAACATCACACTGTTTCGCAAGCCAAAAACACCGGAGGCTGTTAGTTTAATTTTCGTTTTTGTGTTTAGCGCAGCGTTTAAACTGATTGAAGGAACATAAATATCCGGGCTAAAAAAGTTCCGGCTTCGGGTGCTCATTCTGGGGTCAGTCAAAAACATGCTGTCGTTTAATGGCCCGGGAATCTGGTATAAATATTTTGATCTCCCTAATTCTGCCTTTACTCCAACTTTGTCGCTGACCTTATATTGCAGTTGAACAAACTGGGCATCGGCTTCGGAAACACTGTTTCTCCGATACCCATTCGAATGCCTGCGGTACGTGTAAGCATAATAAGAGAACTTTTTTACGGTTCCACTTATGGCATTATACGAACTTAACAGGCCAAAGGAGCCTGCCGAATTAATGCTTTCAAAAGAAAATGTCTTTGCCGTATCCGGCCTTTTAGTGCTATAGTTGATCATTCCTCCGAACTGGGCGCCATACTGTAACGCTCCAGTTCCCCGTATCACTTCAATTCTTTCGAAGCTTTCCATGGGTGCGCTATAGTGGCTGGCAGGGTAGCCGTACATATCTGAATTGATGAGCACTCCGTTTTGGCGCACATTGAATTCCCAACTCCGATGAGGATCGAGGCCACGGGTGGATATGTTTAATTGGTTGCCACTCCCATCCATATCATAAACAAAGACTCCAGGCACTTTGGAAAATAGTTGACGGGCATTTTTTATGGCAATGTTGGCATTTGCGGCGCTTAGGGTAATGAGCTCGTTTTTCTTTCCACTGGTCAGATAACCGTCCGTTTCCTCTGCTAACCGGTTAATATCGTTCCGCATCCAGGACTTTATCATTACTTCCTGAAGTTCTTGCGGCTTTAAGCTATCTTTCGAATTTTGCGAAAAACAAATTGATGCCAATGCTGAGAAAACAATTAGTAAAGTAAACTTTCTCATTATCAAGTACTTAATATACGGTTCCAAAAATTTGGATTAGACGAAAGTACAAGACTGCATAAAACAAAGGTCTCCAGATTATTAATTTATCGTTAAGTTTACAACTTGGGCATGTAAATGTGAGAATACCTGTAGTTTTGCATACTTGAAAAAAGTAACTGCTATATTGTTTTTATTCATACAGCTCAGCGCTACCACTGAGTTCTCGCAGTTATTCAAGCTACCGATACTTTGGCAGCATTACCAGGAACACAAGCAGGGGAATAAGGATGTTTCATTTATAAGCTACCTGACGATGCACTATCTGAATGGTGATGTAAAGGATGCTGATTACGAAAGAGACATGCAGTTACCTTTTAAAACTACCACGCATTATCAGGTTGCAAGCGTAGCTTCTATACTTCCTGCCCCGATTACAACTGTTGAACCACCGGTTTACAATCACTTGTCTGAAATCGTGCCCGCTAACGATATATTTATCTCCTCTGAGTTTTTATCTGCTATCTGGCAGCCTCCCAAAGCTTAAGCAAGTCATCGCTGTTTATCTTTCTTCTTGTTGTGCACCTGTATATAGGTGACCCATCCTTCATTCCGTCATGTGCGTTTACTGGCCCGTATGGTTCTGTGGCATCTAAACGTTCATTTGAAAGTATGTAAGTCTGTTCAAACAGCGTCTCTTCGTTTAGTATCTCATTATCAAGTGGCAGAATAGCGCAACTGTTATTGTTGTGCCTCTACTCGTCATTAGCATTGATTTTACCATGCTTAAGCAAATCATTCATTTTTCCATCCGGAACAAATTAATCATTGGCCTGCTAACTCTCGGACTTGTCGTTTGGGGAGCTTACCAGGCCACACAATTACCAATAGATGCCGTACCGGATATTACAGACAATCAGGTACAGGTGATTACAGTTTCCCCTTCTCTTGGCGCTCCCGACATAGAACGCCTGATCACGTTTCCCATTGAACAGGTTAATAGCAACATACCTGGCCTAAAAGAAATCAGGAGCTTTTCCCGATTCGGTTTGTCTGTCGTCACTATTGTTTTCAATGATGCGGTTGATGTGTATTGGGCCCGTCAGCAGGTAGCCGAACGGCTACAGCAGGTGCAAAGCCAGATACCGACTCAATTTGGCAAACCTGAGCTGGCACCTGTTACCACCGGTCTTGGAGAAATCTATCAATATGTCGTCAGGCCAAAGGCGGGCTTTGAAGGCAAATACGATGTGATGCAACTGCGCACCATTCAGGATTGGATTGTGCGCCGGCAATTGCTCGGTACCCAAGGAGTGGCGGAAGTCGCCAGCTTTGGCGGAAAGCTGAAGCAGTACGAGATTGCCCTCAATCCCTACAAGCTCAAATCGTACAACCTTACCGTTGACGATGTATTCACCGCCCTGGCAAAAAACAACCAAAATACCGGAGGCGCTTACATTGAAAAAGGGCCTACGGTTTTGTTTATCCGCAGCGAGGGGCTGGTTGCCAACGAAGAAGATCTCAACAACATTGTAGTTAGCAGCACCGCAAGCAACATTCCGGTTTTGATTCGTGATGTGGGTGCAGTTCACCTGGGCAATGCGACCCGCTATGGCGCCATGACATTTAACGATAAAGGCGAAGTGGCCGGAGCGGTTGTAATGATGTTGAAAGGTGAAAATTCTTCTGCGGTCATTAGAAGAGTGAAAGAAAAAATTGCTCAAGTTCAAAAATCATTACCCGAAGGTGTCGTAATTGAGCCGTTCCTTGACCGGACAAAAATGGTGAACAATGCCATTTCAACGGTGGAGCGGAACCTGACGGAAGGTGCTTTGATTGTCATCTTCGTGTTGGTTCTTTTCCTGGGAAATTTAAGAGCAGGGCTGGTCGTAGCATCGGTCATTCCGCTGGCCATGTTGTTTGCCATTATTATGATGAACGCTTTTGGCGTGAGTGGCAATCTGATGAGCCTTGGTGCCATTGATTTCGGGTTGATAGTGGACGGCGCTGTTATCATTGTAGAAGCCGTCATGCACCAGCTAAAACACTCAAAACATTTCAGTGGGGTAAACCGGCTCACGCAAGAGAAAATGGATGATGAAGTAGAACACAGCGCATCCCGCATGATGAATGCTTCCATCTTTGGGCAAATCATTATCCTGATTGTTTACCTCCCCATCTTTTCGCTACAAGGCATTGAGGGAAAAATGTTTAAGCCAATGGCGCAGACGGTTACGTTTGCCCTCCTCGGCGCTTTTATTTTATCGCTGACCTACGTGCCTATGATGACTTCCTTGGCAATCAGCAAAAAAATCTCACATAAACCCAATCTTAGCGACCGGGTGATGAACCGGCTGGAAAGGATTTATCAGCATGCGCTGGCAAAATCACTGCGGTTATCGAAAGTATTTATCGCATCAGCAGTAGCGCTGTTTATCATTAGTGTCTTCATTCTAAGCCGGATGGGCGGTGAGTTTATTCCCAAGTTGGAAGAAGGCGACTTTGCCGTAGAAACAAGGGTGCTAACCGGAAGCAATATCACCACCTCTGTCAATACACTTCTTAAAGCCTCACAAATTCTGAAGGCAAGATTTCCGGAAGTGGAAAAAGTGGTGGGAAAGAATGGCAGCAGTGAAATTCCTACTGACCCCATGCCGATTGAAGCCAGTGACCTGATGATTAATTTAAAAGACAAAAGCACCTGGACCAGCGCCAAAACCTTTGACGAATTGTCGGAGAAGATGCAGGCTGCCTTGCAGGAAATACCAGGTGTAACGTTTGGCTTTCAGTATCCCGTTCAAATGCGGTTTAATGAGTTGATTAGCGGTGCCAGGCAGGATGTGGTGTGCAAAATTTTTGGGGAAGACCTGGACTCGCTTGCCAGTTATGCCAATAAACTGGGAGCAGTGGTAAGCACAGTTGATGGTGCCGCCGATTTATATATTGAAACCGTTACCGGTATGCCGCAGATTATCATCCGCTACAACCGGCGGGCGATAGCACAATACGGCCTTACGATTGAAGACATTAACCGTGTCATCAACACTGGCTTTGCAGGGCAAAGCACCGGACAGGTTTACGAAGGCGAAAAACGATTTGACCTCGTCGTACGTCTGGAAAGCGGCCAGCGGCAGAACATTGCAGACGTGCAAAACCTGCTGATAGCAACGCCGTCGGGCACGCAAATCCCATTAAGCCAAGTGGCCGATGTCCGCATAACAGAAGGGCCCAACCAAATACAACGGGAAGATGCCAAACGCCGCATCATCGTTGGCTTTAATGTCCGGGGCCGGGATGTAAAAAGCGTGGTAAATGAGTTACAGGGAAAAGTAGAACAGCAAATGAAATTACCCGCAGGCTATTTTGTAACGTATGGCGGTGCATTTGAAAATCTGCAGGAAGCACAAAAGCGGTTGAGTATCGCCGTACCCGTATCACTGTTGCTCATCTTCCTACTTCTGTACTTCGCCTTCCGCAGTGTCAAACAGGGACTGCTCATTTACTCGGCTATTCCACTCTCTGCCATTGGGGGAGTTTTGGCCCTAGCCATCAGAGGCATGCCCTTCAGCATCTCTGCCGGGGTGGGGTTCATTGCCTTGTTTGGAGTGGCGGTACTAAATGGCATTGTACTCATCTCCGAATTTAACCGCCTTCGCAAAGAAGGCTGGAAAGACGTGAAACGCATTGTACTGCAGGGAACCAAAGTGCGATTACGCCCTGTATTGATGACAGCGATGGTTGCTTCTTTGGGTTTTATTCCGATGGCATTGAGCAGCGGCGCCGGTGCTGAAGTTCAGCGGCCATTGGCAACGGTTGTGATTGGCGGATTGGTCACTGCTACATTCTTAACCTTATTCATTTTACCTATGTTGTATGTCATATTTGATGGAAAGAAAAAAATAAAATCATTGCCTGTGAAAGCTGCCGCTATGGGCTTGCTGTTCGTTGTAAGCGGGATGGCTTCGCTAAAAGCGCAAACACCTGTAACGTTGCAGCAAGCCCTTGACACGGCGGTTCAGAACAATCTGGCCGTCCGTTCTTCACAACTGAACGTGGCCTATTACCAGCAGTTGCAGGGAAGTGCACGGGATGTTTCAAAAACGGCTTTTAATGCCGAAGTGGGCCAGTTTAATTCCTATCAGGCCGATACAAGACTGGGTGTACAGCAAACCATCAACTTTCCAACGGTGTACACCCGGCAGAAAGCTTTGTACCAGGCGCAAACCCGCAGGAGCCAGACGGAATTGCAATGGACAAAACTGCAACTGAAAGAACAAGTGCGGCAAGACTATTCGGACATTGTTGCTCTAAAACAGAAACAAAAACTTTTGCAGTTTGCGGACAGCATCTATGCCCGGTTTTTGAGCAAAGCAGCATTGCGCTATAAAGCCGGCGAAACAAGCATCGTTGAAAGAGCAGCTGCGGAAAACCAGCGAAAGCAAATCAGCCTTCAGTTGCAAACAATGGAAGCAGATATTAATACAGCACTTATCAGCTTCAATACGTTGCTCAACAGCAGACACTATTTTGTCCCGGCGGATACGGGCTTGCGCACTCAGCCTGCATTCATAGCCGACACGGCGCTACTATCCCTTCATCCGGCCATTCAATTAAAACAAAATGACGTACTGATTGCTGAGCAAAACTGGCAACTGCAAAAAGCAAAGTTGCTGCCCGACCTTACATTGGGCTACAGTAACCAAAGCATCATCGGCAACCAGTTGGTTAACGGTGTAAACAAATATTACGACGCAGGCAACCGGTTCCACAGCGTACAGGCGGGTATTGCTATCTCGCTTTTTAGCGGCGCACAAAAAAGCAGGATACGGGCTGCTCAAACAGCCATACTGCAATCGCAAACAGAATACGAGCTTGCCGGGCAAAGGACGTTATCGGCCTACCGCACCTTGATAGAGCAATACCGTGTGCAGCAGGCAAACGTACAGGCCTATGAAACAACGATGCTGAAAAATGCTTCCACGGTGTTGAATGCAGCCAACCTGCAGTTTCAGAATGGAGAAATCAATTACCTGGAATGGGTGATGCTCACCAACCAAGCCGTCAGCATACAGTCCGGGTACATAGATGCCGTTCAAAATCTCAACAGAATTCAAATCCAACTTCAAACCTTAACGGGCAACCAATAAATGCATTCAGATGAAACGTCTAATCATATTTATAATAGCGGCCACAATCCTTTCCTGTTCTTCTAAAAAGCAAGATACTGCTACAGAAACAGCGGTAAAAGAAGAAAAACAAGTGGACCGCAACTATACCGTGCAGCTTACCGATTCGCAGGCACGGAATGCACAAATTGTCATCGGCCAGCTTGAAAAAAAGGAAATAGCAAACCAGTTAAAAGTCACGGGTAAGGTGGATGTGCCGCCGCAAAACATGGTTTCCGTCAGCTTTCCGTTGGGCGGATATTTGAAATCCACCAACCTGCTGCCCGGTACCTATGTAAGAAAAGGCGGCGTGTTGGGTGTGTTAGAAGACATCCAGTTTATTCAGTTGCAACAGGATTACCTGTCGGCAAAAGTGCGTCTTCAGTTTTTGGAAGCAGACTACAAACGCCAGCAAACGCTGGATGCAGGTCAGGCAACCAGCACCAAAATGGTGCAGCAGGTGCGGAGTGATTACCAAAGCCAGCGCATCCTGCTTAGAAGTTTAGAGGAGAAGTTGCGTCTTATTGGCCTCAACCCTGCTCGGCTGAGCGAAGGAAACATTTCCAAACGTGTCAACATCTACTCACCCATCAGCGGATATGTATCAAAGGTGAACGTCAATATCGGTAAGTATGTAAGCCCTACGGATGTATTGTTTGAGCTTGTAAATCCGGCTGATATTCACCTGGTACTGACCGTGTTTCAAAAAGATGTGGCGAAGCTGAGGGTAGGTCAAAAGGTGATAACCTATACCACCAGCGATACGGTTAGAAAAATACCGGCTACAATTTTACTCATCAGCCAGGACGTAGCGCCGGATGGCAGCGTACAGGTGCATTGCCATTTTGAATACGAAGAACACAAGTTGCTGCCCGGCACGTTTATGAATGCGGAGATAGAAACTAAAAATGCTGAAGCGTTTGTTCTACCCGAAACGGCAGTAGTGAGCTTTGAGAATAACCATTACGTCTTTGTGCAGAAAGAGAAAAACGTTTACGAAATGATACCCGTGCAGACAGGCGCCAGTGAGAACGGATATGTAGCGTTGGATGACGCAAACAGCAAAGCATTAGCCGGTAAGCCCATCGTAAGTGCAAATGCATACACATTACTCATGGCTTTAAAAAACAAGGCCGACGAATAACAACAAACCTACTTTTTAAACAACTCAAAATCAATTTTATGAACCTCAATCCCGCTCACTGGCACCTAATGGTTAATCATATCCCCATTACCGGAGGAATAATAGCATTGCTTGTTTTGGCTTATGGCATTCTTCGCAAAAGCGAGGCTGTTATTAAAGCTGCTTATTGGCTGTTCGTTCTTATTGCAGTCTTTTCATTTATTGCTTCCCAAACCGGCGAAGGTGCAGAGCACATGCTCCTGCAGGCAAAGCTGGCCGACCGTGACACCATTGAGAGGCATGTGGAGGCTTCAAACATTGCCCAATGGTGCATGGTGCTCGTTGGCCTGGCATCATTGGCTGCTTTGTTCGTCAAACGCTTCCAAACCATGCGTGTGATGCCCGTAGTTGTGCTTATACTTTCTCTTATTGCGGCAGGGCTAATGGCAAGAGCCGGCCTGTTAGGCGGCGAAATCATGCACAAAGAAATTAGGCCGGCAGCGGCAGCTACCACCGGTTTCGTCAAGGATGACCAAACCGGTGCAAACGAAATTTTTAATAACCGCTAAATTTTAAAATCATGGGATTTGAGCAGTATCACGAGCCCGCAACAGAGCTCTCACAAGAAGTAAGAACGTTTGCCCGCATGTTGACCTCTTTGACTGAAGAAGCGGAGGCAATCGGGTGGTACGAGCAGCGCATGTCGCTGGAAAAAGACAAAGAAGCAAAAGCCATCATGGCCAATGCACAGAAAGAAGAGTTCAAGCATTTTGCTATGGATCTGGAGTTCCTGCTCCGCAAAAACGAAACCTGGCGAGACGTCATGAAGAACATCCTGTTTCGGGAGGGTAACATTGTAGAAAACGGTGAAGCAGCGGAAAAGAAAGTTGATTAAACCGCCCAATGCGAACAGCCCGTTCGGTTGTACGGGTTGTTCATTTATTGCCGAAATGATAAAAAGCAAAAAGCTTATACCGCAACAACTTGAAAGCACGTTAATTAAAAAAACATGAAAGCATTATTCCTTTCAATTGTCCTGGTTTCTTTTTCGCACACCCAATGGTTAACCAACCTTGCCGAAGCTAAAAAGGAAGCGGCAAAATCGCATAAATCCATCTTGCTCAACTTTTCCGGTTCCGATTGGTGCATTCCCTGCATGAAGCTTAAAAAACAAGTATTTGAAGACACTGCATTTGTAAACTATGCTGATACGGCCTTGGTGCTGGTAAACGCAGATTTTCCCCGGCAGCAAAAGCACTCTCTTTCCAAAGAGCAGGAAAAAGCAAATGAGAAGATGGCGGAACAATACAACCCCAACGGCTACTTCCCATTCACGCTTCTGCTGGATGCAAACGGCAAGGTTTTAAAAACATGGGAAGGATTGCCAAAAGAAAATGTTGCGGGATTTGTGCAGCAAATAAAAAACGCAGGTAATGCAGTGCATTGACAAACAGGCGGAGCAACTTGTCAAAAGAGTTTTACGACTGATGGGCAACCGCTTTGAAATTTCGGTAGTTGCCGATAACGAGGCGTGGGCCAATAGCTGTATTGACAAGGCTATTTTAGAAATCAGCCGCATTGAAAAATTGCTGACCACATTTTCCGAAGACAGCGTTACCAATGCCATCAACCGGCAGGCAGGCATTGCTCCAGTAAAAGTGGAGAAAGAAGTGTTCCAATTAATACAGCGCTCACTTCGTATTTCCACACTTACACAGGGCGCCTTCGACATCACTTATGGGTCTATGGATAAACGCTTCTGGAATTTTGACCCGCAGATGAAAAGCTTGCCTGATGCTGCCACTGCAAAAAAAATGGTACACCTGATTAATTACCGCAACGTGCTGTTGAATGTAAGGAACAGCACCGTTATGCTCAAAGAAAAAGGTATGCGGATTGGTTTTGGCGGAATAGGAAAAGGCTATGCTGCAGAAGCCGCAAAGCAGGTGTTGAAAGAAGCCGGCATCAAGAGTGGCATTGTCAATGCTGCAGGTGACCTTACGGTATGGGGCATGCAACCCGACGGCAATCCCTGGACCATCGGCATCGCTAATCCAGAAACTGCCAATCAGCCTTTTTCTTACCTCACGTTAAGTGATATAGCGGTTGCCACATCAGGCAATTATGAAAAACACGTCTGGATTGACGGCATCAAATATTCACATACCATCAATCCAAAAACGGGGCTGCCGATTACAGGCATTAAAAGTGTCACGGTCATCAGCCCTAATGCGGAGATTAGCGATGCCCTGACGACACCAGTGATGGTCATGGGTACAAAGGTTGGCCTTAGCCTTATGAACCAATTGCAACACGTGGGCTGCATTATCATTGACGATAACAATGTAATGCATACTACTAACAACATTTCTATCACATAACATAATTCACTGGTGATGCTTCCAGATAAAACAAAGTTGAATAAACACTTTTTACATCACGTTAAAGACAAATCATGAATAAAAGAACACATTATCCGGCACTTTTCACAGCCGTAATTCTCATCGCCGCTTCTTGCCAACCGGTGAAGGAATACCAGAAAAACCGGTTGAACGACAGCGAAATGGAACTGTCGGCAAGACGTGTGCAAAAGACAGAAACCAGTTTTCAAAACTATCGTGAAGGTGCTTCCGGCGGAAACGGTGGCAAAACCGGAGGCGGCTGCGGCTGTAATTAAAAAGCACTTTGTATGAAAAAGATTTGCCTCTTCACCATTGGCCTATATCTAAATATTCTGGCAGCGTTTGCTCAAAAAGGAACCGCCGATACTTCGGCGTACCGTGACCGTAAACTTCACCTTGATGAAGTAAATCTTGTAACAAGTTACTACCAGCAGAACGGCAACAACTCCGCCGTTACCGGAGGTATTGGAACAGAGCACCTAACTGATTTTGCCAACTCCTTTGACATAAAACTTTCCCGCTACGATAAAAAGTTGCGAAAGCACAGTTTTGAATTTGACTTGGGCCTTGACACTTATTCATCCGCCTCTTCCGATAAGATTGACCCTCGGACAATCTCTTCGGCATCTTCATCTGACATGCGGATTTATCCTTCGCTATCCTGGTCGGTTGAGAACCTAAACAAGGGAACGACAGTTGGTGCGAATATTTCATCCTCCACCGAGTACGATTATCAATCCTTTGGCTTTGGGATAAGCGCTGCAAAAAAATCAAAAGACAACAACCGGGAAGTTTCCGTCAGGCTACAGACCTACCTGGACAACGTAACCTTAATCTCACCCATTGAACTACGCACTGCCGCAGGCCGTGGTGATAATTATGGAAGCAGCCCACGCAATACTTATAACGCTGCATTTGGACTTTCGCAAGTTGTGAACAAGCGGTTACAGATGTCATTATTGGTTGAAGCGGCTTACCAAAAAGGTTATCTCGGGCTGCCTTTTCACCGGGTGTATTTTACCGACAACAGCCTGCGCACCGAGAACCTGCCCACTACAAGGTTTAAAATTCCGATAGGTTTACGGGCAAATTATTTTATTGGTGACAACCTGGTGTTTCGCAGCTTTTACCGCTTTTACAAAGATGACTGGGGAATAATGGCACACACCGCCGACCTGGAGACGGCGTACAAAATAAATCCATTTATCTCTGTCAGCCCATTTTACCGCTTTTATACGCAAACTGCTGCAAACTATTTTGCCCCTTACAAAGTGCACGGCTTGCAGGAGCTTTTCTACACCAGTAACTACGACTTATCCAACTTCAACAGCCAGTTCTTTGGGGCAGGTCTGCGACTGACGCCGGCAAACGGCATTTTAGGAATACACAAGTTAGCCATGTTAGAAATCAGAGCCGGCCATTATCGCCGCAACAACGGGTTATCGGCGAACATTGTTTCACTCAACTTAAAATTCAAATAAATCACTTATGGATATTCATCTGCATAAAGAAGCGCATCTAAAAAGCTCTGACTTCATCACCGATGTGGTCATTGGCATGAGCGATGGTTTAACAGTACCGTTTGCGTTGGCGGCAGGCCTCAGCAGCGCTGTCTCTGATAACCATCTCGTTACTACAGCAGGCATTGCCGAAATTATCGCTGGCTCTATTGCAATGGGTTTGGGTGGTTACTTGGCCGGGAAAACAGAACAGGACCATTATTCCTCTGAATTGCGAAAAGAGTATGATGAAGTAGCGAGAATACCCGAAAAGGAAAAGGCAGAAGTACGGGAAATCTTCGCCGGATACGGCTTGAGCGAATATGCGCAAAATGTGATTGCAGATGAATTGGCGAAAGACAAAGACAAGTGGGTGGAGTTTATGATGAAGTATGAATTGGGGCTTGACGAACCGGATGCCCGACGTGCGGGGAAGAGTGCAGCTACCATCGGCATCTCATACATCGTTGGTGGTACAATACCGTTACTGCCTTACTTCTTCACCAGCACACCACTTGAGGGGCTCAAAATTTCTGCACTCATTACCTTGGTCTGCCTTTTCATATTTGGCTATTTTAAAAGCAAGGTGACGGGTCAGCCAGTTTGGAGTGGGGCATTCAAAGTAATGATCATAGGCGCTATTGCAGCGGGTGCGGCATTTACAGTTGCTAAATTGTTTGGTGCATAATAACACTCAACCATCCCTTGATGCAAGAAGAGAAAAAATTCAGAATTCATTCAAATTCAATTCTGACATTGGAAAAAAATTTTTGTGAAACTCCTGATTATTGAAGATGAAAAAGAACTGCTTGATAGTGTTGTAAAATACTTTCAGGGAGCAAAGTATGTGTGCGAAGTAGCCTCCACTTACAAGGCCGCCTTGGAAAAAGTGGATCTATACGACTATGACTGTATCCTTCTCGACAGTACCGGAACGATAGCTTGCGGCTGGCCAACAACAAAGCCCTGATTGATTTCAGCTACAAGCCCAGAGTTGGCATTTATACAGATGGCGGGTTTAATTCTTCCCTGACGGGTCCGGCTTACAAACATTTTGGTGTAAGCTTCGGCGTCAATTTCGTAGTGCCCATTTACGACGGGCATCAAAAAAAGCTTTTGTACCAGCGGCTGGATATTGAGCAGCGAACAAGAGAAAAATACAGGCAATTTCAGCTTGCCCAATACCAGCAGCAAACGGCACAACTCAAGTGACAGCTTGCAGAAACAGATTCGTTAATCCGCAACATTAACAGTCAGCTAAAATACTCAGAAGGACTGGTCAATGTGAACCGTTTACTGGGAAGCAATTTCAAACAAGCCTTTACCAAGCCTTTTCACATGAAGGGCAGGGATTGGAAATATTTGGGAATTGGCGCAGGCGTGATAACCGCTTTGAGCTTTGCTGACCAACCGGTTCAAAAGGAAGCCTTGCGAATACGGAATGCCAACCCACCCTTTGCGAACGATTAGTAAATACGTCACCAATTTTGGCGGGCCGTACGAGTTCTACACCTTGGCAACCCTTGGTGCTTATGGCTTTATTTTCAAAAACCAAAAAATGAAAACCACCACCTTGCTGGCAACGCAGGCTTACATCACCGGTGCGGCAGTGGAAGGCCTGTTGAAAACCATTACCGGCCGAACACGTCCCTCTTTCTATGGGCCAAACGAAATTGCCAAACCAATGTTCAAGGGGCCGTTTGCCAAAAGCATTGATTACACCGGCGCTAAAACAAACAGTTCATTTCCTTCAGGACATACCACCGTAGCCTTTGCAGCAGCCACCGTTTACGCTATGGAATACAAAGACAAACCCCTGGTGCCTATTCTTTGCTACACTTCTGCATCGCTCATTGGGCTTAGCCGGATTACCGAAAACAAGCATTGGCTAACTGATGTTGTGGTAGGGGCTGCATTAGGGTACCTCACCGGAAGGCAGGTGGTAAACAATTATCATCGCTATGCAGCAGTAAAGAACGCAAAGGCTAAGAAGGGCGATTTGTCTTTTAACCTGCAGTATTCACAAAGCGTGGTGATGCCAGGCTTGGTTTACCGCTTTCGTTAACTGCCTAAATCAACTTAATGAGCCAACAAAGAGTAACGCTGTTACGGGCTACTTCCAAAATGTGCGGATCTATAAGGACGATGGAGCTAAGCTGAAATCTTTGTTGTTTGGTGGCATCGGACAACAACGAACACAAGCTGCATTCAGATTATTGCGAAGCGTTTGCCAGGCATGGTGAAAGTGCTTTGGTCCTGAGCTGACCTAAATGGGGGCTTAGCCCCGTTTTATCCTTTAATAAGCTATTGTATCACATTCAAGTTTAGAATATGAAACCATTAGAGCAGTTAATCAATGTCGAAAAGGGCAAGTTGCTGCACGAGCTATTCCCTGATGAAATGCCTGCATTGCTTCAACATACAAAAAGAAACGTGCAGCCTGATAGACAGGAATAAAGACAGCATAAAAGCCCATTGGGAAAACGGTCTGTTAACAGCCGATTTTTGGTTTACGTTATCCGGTAACGCTAACCGGATTATTGATAAATACGGAGCTAAACTGGAGAAAAGCAGCCGCTTGTTTGCCGACCAGCTTTTTGACGGGTACACGGCTATTTATACGATAGAGAGTATAGTTAACTATGCAAGGTCGAAGCCGGCCAACAAGAAGTTTACAAACGCTGTAGCGATGCTTTTTATGTAAGCCATTTTAAAAATTCGACCCCGCTTATGCGGGGTTGTTGTTTTCGATGATAATCGCAGGAATGTGGATAAAGGGGTTGCTTTGATTTGCTCTATGCAAAGAAGTAAATTGGTAATTTTATCGTAAGTATCAATACTTTTTACTATGAAAATACTAACCATCGTACTCTTAGCCACTTTCCTAACAACTGGCTGTACATCGAAGAAAGAATTGAGCCGTGAGGAGGCTGCGACCCTCATAAAAGAAGGTATGAAATATCCTCGTGTGATTGACTATGATGCTTATTCCAGCGACCCGGAGTTTGCAAAAATGGCAATTGACAAAGGGCTTGAAAAAGAAGGGTTGGTAACTGTACAACGTACCCAAAAGATGGGTGATGTTGGTAAGCCATTAGTAGAGTTTACAAGTAAGGCGCAGCCCTACTTGCTCCCGACACCAGAAAAGGATAAAGCCATCCATGTACAAAAAGTGAAGCTGGCGGATGAAGACTTAGTGGAAGTAACAGGCATCACCACTACGGAAGATGGTAAGCAGGCCGTTGCAGAATACACCACAGCGTATAAAAACGTCAGCGGTTTTGCACCTTTAACCGACATCAACTTCAACAAGATTAATACCCGCAAAGCCAACTTCACCTTATATGACGATGGATGGAGGTTGGAAAAAAAATAGGGATTGTCCATTGGTGTCCAGCGGCTTTCTGTAAACGGTGGTTTACTCGTTTTACCTCTCTAATTCCTTCCGATAGTTATTAAAATGAACGCCACTTTTAACCAAGAGAAGGTGGCTTAAGTTGAAACCCGGCCACAGGGTAGATACGCTGTTATTGCAATCGTTTTTTGACGCTTATGGAGTAGGCACAGCACTAAAAAATAATGAAGAACCGTGCTGTGTCAAAGCCAAAGAGAGGTCAAGGTCATCGTAACGCACAGTTTGATCGAAATATCAAACGAAATATACTTTACGTCCATTATATGGAATTGTATATTTGCGCAAAATATTCTTGAAGCGTTTTTGCTTTAAGTCCTGCACTGAAACTTAGGAACTTTCAAAGGTAACGGGACATAAGTGAAAAACGCCCATGCTACGGCGTGGGCGCACTTATTCGTTACCGGGTTTCCTAAGACCTCAGTGCGGTAAGCTGTTGCCTGCGCTTTTTTTATATGCAGGCAGCACAGATCAAATGGTATATTATTCACCGCTCAAAATAATGACATGTCCGCCTCCAGCTATTACCCGGGATTTGATTATCCGGCGAACCAAATCTTCAAATTTCTGGCAGCCTTAGATTACTTTACCATTATGCTGAAAAATGGCCAAATCGTTCATTATACCGCTACAGATGTAAATGCTTTTCGCCAGTGGTTAACGGACAATAATATCCCGGATATGAGAACTGAAGACGGCTGGGTGGTTAATCAAAATTCGTAGCCTCCTTTTATTTTGTTGTGCTTAACGAATTAAGCTTTTCGCTTAGTTCTGTAAGCCCTGCTTTTGTCAAACAATCATCTGCCAGAGTATTCAATTCCTGAAGGCTTTCTGCCGGTATATTCGCCAACAGATTTGACGATTTATCATCGTCCTTCGTTGCCAGGCCACGCTTAATAACGCTATTTAGCAGCAGTACATTTTTGCGTGAAATCCGCATATCAATCTTCACTGTTTCATTCATGCCAGGGATACTCAAGATCGTATCATAAACCTTGGCTACATCGGTTGTTGTAAGCATAACTACACATTTTTAAATTATCAATCTTTACTGCACAAATTTATCTTTTGCTACCTAATGTATCCGTATCAAAATATGGCGAGGATAGGCTTGAGCCATACCACCTTTTTAACTTCGCTACCATAGTAACTGAAATAGTGAAATTGAAAATGTGTAGTTATGAATTTCAGCAAACAAAGGCTCTCTATCGAAGAAGCCAGAGAGACGGATATGGTAAATTATCTGTCTAATTTGGGGTATGAACCCAAAAAGGTTAGAGGCAATGATTACTGGTATTTGTCTCCCCTACGGGAAGAAAGAACAGCCTCTTTTAAGATAAATCGAAAGGTGAACCGCTGGTACGATCACGGATTGGGCAAAGGTGGTAATATCATTGACTTTGCCATCTTATATAACAACTGCACTGTAGGCGAATTCCTGCACCAGTTAAGCGGCAATCTTTCTTTTCAACAGCCGTTGGTTAGGCACTTAGAAAAACAAGCTGACGGCGGTGGTGAAAGCAAAATAAGTATCCTTCAGGAGAAGGTGCTTTCGTCATTTTCGTTATTGCGCTATCTGCAACAAAGAAGACTTCCTATTGACCTTGTAGAACGCTATTGTAAAGAAGTAAAATACGAGTTAAACGGCAAAGAATATTTTGGCATTGGCTTCAAGAATAACTCCGGTGGCTATGAAATTCGGAACCCTTATTTCAAAGCCAGTAGTGCTCCAAAAGACATGACAACGTTTAACAACGGCGCCAAAGAAGCTGCCGTTTTCGAAGGCTTTACAGACTTCCTTTCTTTTCTTGCAATTCATAAAAATCAGCCTCAAATACCAAGCGATTTCGTGATTTTAAATTCGGTTTCCTTTTTTGAAAAAGCACGTCCTTTTATGGAACAACATGAGTGCATCCGGCTGTATTTAGACCGTGATGCAACGGGACAAAATTGCAGTCATTATGCGCTGTCGTTAAGCAATAAATACAAAGATGAAAGTGGCTTGTATCAGCATCATAACGACCTAAACGATTGGCTGGTGAATTTCGGGAAAACTCAAAAGAAAACCTTAGGGCATAAAATCTAAAGGAGTTGCCTATTTAGTTCTAAATACGTGATGCTTGAAGTAAACACTATTAGAGGTGGCTAAAATACATTGTAATGGACTATGAAACGCCTAAAGAACTTTCCAAAAGCTGTGAGATTGCCTCTTTCCCGCAATCGGCAAGATGTCCGGTTGTATCACAACCGAATCTTGCCGCCCTTTACTCCGAAGTCGTAGGCGGGGACACTATAATGTAAAACAGAGTTTGAAACGTGAAAATGAAACCGTGATGAGCGAACAAAATAACAACCGAACCAAATGGCTACACCTACGTCTAAGGCAAGAAGAATACGACAAATTGCATAAGCAGTTCAAGAAAACAACTTGCCGAAAACTAAGCGATTATGCCCGCAAAATCTTGCTGGGTAAACCTGTAACCAGCACCTACCGCAACCAGTCGCTGGATGACTTTATGGCAGAAGCTATGAGGCTTAGAAATGAGTTGAATGGCATTGGAAATAACTTCAATCAGGCTGTAAAAAAGCTTCACACACTGCACCAAATTACAGAGTTCAGAAGTTGGATTATTACTTATGAATTAGAGAAACAAACACTCTTAAACAAGGTGGAAGAAATCAAAAATTACATTCAAAAAATTGCTGAAAAATGGTTGCAGTAATCAAGACAGGACACTCTATTCACCGCATTTTAAACTACAATGAAAACAAGGTGAAAGAAGGTATAGCGCAGTTCATTTCTGCCGCTAATTACCCTATGGATTCTGAAAAATTATCCTTCAATCAAAAGCTAAATCGGCTGCTTAAACAAGCTGCACTAAATGAAAATGTTACAAGAAATAGCGTTCATGTTTCATTAAATTTTGACCCTAATGAGCGGCTTTCGGATGGGCAATTAAAAGAGATTTCCGACACCTACATGCAGAAAATTGGCTTTGGCGAACAGCCGTATTTGGTGTACCAGCACCTCGATGCTGGGCATCCACATATTCATATTGTTTCAGTCAAAGTGAGAGCCGATGGAACCCGTATAGATACCCAAAATATTGGTCGGAACCAGTCTGAAAAAGCACGGAAAGAAATTGAGATCACCTATGGCTTGGCAAGGGCTGAGGATATGAAGAAGAAGCAGTATGAACTTAAATCTGCTTATACCCAAAAGGTTCAGTATGGAAGGTCCGATTCCAGACGGGCAATAGCTAATGTGCTGGATGCTGTACTGAATACTTACAAGTACACATCCCTGCCTGAACTCAATGCAGTTTTGAAGCAATATAACGTGATGGCAGATAGAGGTAGCGAAAGCTCAAGGACATACCAACATCAGGGATTGCTCTACCGCATTTTAGACGAACAGAGCAATCCTGTTGGCGTTCCTATTAAAGCCAGTTCTTTCCATAACAAACCTACCTTGAAATATCTGGAAGAAAGGTTTCCCCTTAACGAAGTTGCCCGGCAGCCGCACAAATCACGGGTTAAAAATGCCATTGATTTAGCCTTGCTAAAACAGCCAAATCAATCGCTGCAAACTTTGATAAAAGCCCTCGAAAAAGAAGGTATCAACACTGTTATACGGCAGAATGCAGACGGTGTTATTTACGGGATTACCTATGTTGACCACCGCACAAAATGCGTCTTTAACGGGAGTGTCATAGGCAAACCTTACAGTGCAAAAGGCATCTTGGAAAGATGTAGCGAGACGGGAGAACAAACCACGCAAAAGCCGGACTTTGTTAAACAACCACCATCAAAAACACACTTGCCAGAGGAGCAAGCAATACCGCCCGCAGTTCAACAAAATAAAGGTGACAATGAACTTCTGGAAACCTTATTACAACTGGAACATACATCCGGTTATGTTCCTCACCAGTTAACCAAAAAGGGAGGAAGAAAACGCAGAAAACGGACGAACAAACGTCTTTAATCAATCAAAAATATACAGCTATGCAAACAGGAGAAAACGAACAAGCGCTGAGGAAGATCCTGGACATGACCAGGTTGATCAGCATAGCCCTTTTAGGGTTGCATTTTTATTATTACTGCTATACTGCTTTTGGCGAATGGCATTTGACAGCAACTCTTACCGACAGACTAATGGGTAATATCCGGAGCACCGGATTGTTTAACAACTTTCAAACTTCTAAACTTTTTTCGTTGGGTTTTTTAGCTATCTCACTATTAGGTGCAAGAGGTAGGAAGGATGAAAAATTAAGCTATAAAACTGCCTTTGCGTACATCATTACAGGACTGGTGCTATACTTTTTAAGTTACCTTTCTTTGCTTGCTAAAATTGCCCTGACCACGGCAGCAATGCTCTATATGGGGATTACAGCCATCGGATTTATGTTGGTCTTATCGGGAGGCACTTTGCTATCCCGTGTGATACAGCAAAAGTTAAACAGCAAAGACATTTTCAACAAGGAAAATGAGACGTTTCCACAGGAAGAAAGGCTGCTGGAGAATGAGTATTCTATTAACCTGCCGGCACGATATAACCTGAAGGGTAGAATACGGCGAAGCTGGATCAACATCATCAATCCTTTTAGGGCTTTGTTGGTACTTGGCTCACCAGGAGCAGGCAAGTCCTATTTTGTTATCCGGCATGTCATTACGCAGCACATCAGGAAGGGATTTACCATGTTTGTGTACGATTTTAAGTTTGACGACTTATCTAAAATTGCGTATAACACTTGGCTAAAACATAAAATGAAATACCCGGTTCAACCGCAGTTTTATGTCATCAATTTTGACGACCTCACCCGCAGTCACCGGTGCAACCCCCTGGACCATGAAACCATGACCGATATTACAGACGCAGCGGAATCAGCCCGCACCATTTTAATGGGACTGAATAGGGAATGGATCAAGCGGCAGGGTGATTTTTTTGTAGAGTCGCCGATCAATTTTTTAACGGCGATTATCTGGTATTTACGGAAGTACAGAGATGGGGAATTTTGCACCTTGCCTCATGTCATTGAACTGATGCAGGTGGACTATGACAGCCTGTTTACAGCACTCAGAACCGAGAAGGAAATTGAGGTACTAATTAACCCGTTCGTCAACGCCTACTTGAACGATGTAATGGAGCAGTTGGAAGGTCAAATTGCCTCTGCTAAGATTGCAATGGCCAGACTTTCATCCCCTCAACTGTACTATGTGCTGTCCGGCAATGATTTTACGTTGGACATCAATAATCCCGACCAGCCGAAGCTTGTCTGCATGGGTAACAACCCACAAAAAATACAGATTTACGGAGCGGTATTGTCCCTTTATGTAAACCGATTAATAAAGCTGGTGAACAAAAAAGGAAAACAAAAAAGCAGCCTTATTTTCGATGAATTTCCCACTATTTACCTGAACAACATGGATAGCCTGATTGCCACCGCCCGGAGCAATAAAGTAGCGACTTGTTTGGGCGTGCAAGACTTTAGCCAACTGCGAAAAGACTATGGGAAAGAACAGGCAGACGTGATTATGAATATTACGGGAAACATTGTAAGCGGGCAGGTTACAGGTGATACTGCCAAACAGCTTTCTGAGCGTTTTGGGAAGATTATGCAGGACCGGGAGAGCCTTTCCATCAACCGCTCTGATACCTCTATAAGCCGCTCAAAACAGTTGGAAGCAGCCATTCCGCCATCCAAAATTTCAGCCCTTTCATCCGGCGAATTTGTGGGGATGGTAGCGGATGATCCGGACTGTAAAATTGAACTGAAAGCCTTCCATTGTTCCATAGTAAATGACCATGAAGCGTTGACGCAGGAGCAAAATAACTATAAAGAAATCCCTGTTATTCGTAAGCTGGATAATGCAATGGTTCAGCGAAATTATTTACAGATAAAGCAGGATGTACAGGATATTATTCAGTCCGAAATGGAGCGGGTTTTAAGCGACCCAGGGCTAAGTCATTTGGTTATTAAAAAAGCAATGTAAGCCTGCTTTTAAAGTGATGCACGTATTTGTGCTATCATTTCAGCTTGCAACTTTTCAAACTCATTTGGGTTATCGAAAAGCGTTTGCCAGGCATCGTTTACAATTTTAGAAACAGGGTTTTGATGCGCTTCGATTTGCTCATTGTAGGTTGCCAAGTCTATGCCCTTGCAGTAGTCGTAAACTATATCGGTTAAGGCTTCCAAAAGGGCTTCAGGAAAAATATATTTGTAATCAGGATGCTTAGGATTGTTTGTATGGTTTAAAAATTGCTCCCAACTACTTTTGATTTCATCACATTCATAGTTAAAACCTATCTTATTCAGCATAAGAAAAACCGCCCGCATTCTTGCTTCGTCTGATGGATGGCTTGGCGAATCAACAAAGATAGCATTAGAGCCGTTGCTCAACGCTGACATTTTCATGTTCGCCCATGCAAAAGCAGGTCCGCACAGGTAGGTTGCAATCATGTCGCAGGTAAATTCTTCTATCCAGTATTCTTCCCAACGTTTGTGTTTGTTTTGCAGGAATGGTACATAATGCTCATGCGTTTTTTCATCATAACTTCTGTCTATTTCCGCATTGAAGTATTGTTGCAATGCAGGGCTGAATTTCGCCTTTACAATGTCAGGATATTGCTTGCAAATCAGATGACCAATTTCGTGGTACAAATCCGGCAGATTAAGCAGATTGTTTTCTTCTCCATAAGGCAAGGCAATGATTTCAAAAACAGGATGTGCCCAATAATAATTTTCCGAATTGCTTATCGTAGTAATGATAGGCGGAATTGATAAATGCCTTATCTCATTATAAATTCTGGCAATTTTTTTATTAAAGTAAATTTCCGGTACATCGTAGTTGGCAATAACCTCGAAGCGGTACAATTCAATGGTTTGAAACAACTCGTTTAGCTCGTTGAACTCGTAAAGGTTGTTGTTTGCCAGTATATCAATATCAAGGTCAACACCGGAAATTTTTGCCTGAAGCAAGCTTTTAAGTTCTTCCAAATATTCAATGGTTTTGGGAACGAAAGCCTTTTGGATGTCCTCGTGGTACTGCCGGCTGTTCAAAATATTTAGCATCCGCTGCACCCTGCAATTCAAATCATGGTATAATCCCTTAATAAACGCTATCATCCTCTGGCAGTTCTCATTTTTCTGAATAATAAATTCCGTTCACTGTCTAAAATGGCAATGATTTTATCCAGCATTAAAAAGTTTGCTTTCGTCAGCGGTTTATTTTCTTTGAGTAATTGAACAATTACTTCTATTTCTTTCCGGTCAGTATCGTTGCGAAGCACCATGTTTTGCAAGGCAGAACTTTCAGACAAGCCAATGAGCTTGCTGTTATACTCTGTATCTTTTGCAAGACTTTCGAGATCAGATAATGATTGCAGTAAATCCTTTTTAGCCGTGTTTATTTCATCATCACTTACGTCAAGTTTGGGATATTTTTCTTTGTTGGTTTTATCAGCCAGCAAAGATTTCTTTTTGAAAACAATAACGGATTTGTTTACCCTTGATGTAAAGTCAACAATGTCGCTATACCGCTTTGTTATTAATGTCATTTCGCTCATAACGAAAATTTTAATGGTCAGTCAAAAATTTGTTCTTCCTGCTCCTCTAATGATTTTTCCGTAAGCGAGTGAGCAAACGAACGGATCATCGTATCTATCAGCTTTAATACAACAGGCAGGGAGCCGCCTTTGTCTGGTGCGGAGAAAGCCAGTATGCACTGATGAAAAATATCCTGCATTACACTTTCAAAGTCCGCATTACCTTCTACCAATGTAATGTGAATGGGTTGTACAGTGCCGGGTATTTTGAAGGGATAACCCGTTGTAAAAAGAAAACCCGTTGTCGCATCGAATAATTTATATGTGCCGGAGATAGGGTTAGAGAGATTGTTATAGCCGCCTTTCTCCAATGCTACACGATATGGAATAGCGGTATTTTTATGAATATCCACTATGCCCCAATTTATTTTATTGGCATCAATCAAACCGTCTTTCGCTAACTCTCCCAAAACGGTTTTCATCGCTTTGCCTTCTTCGCCAAAGCTCCTTCCATCTCTAAGAAGGATAATGCTGTTTGGATTTTTGGCGTGTTGCGGAATATGCCGCTTCAGGTTCTCCAGCAACTTATCAATAATTACTTTGGCGCTTATTTTTTCGTTTCTGAAAGTTCCCGTTCTGTTTGAGACCTCCGTGTAATCAAAAACAATCTTTTCGCCGTTTCGATAAAAGAACAAAAAGCCTGCATAGTGATCATGCACATCCAAGCCGATATAGATGTCATGGTTCAGCGGTTGAGACAGTGCATAAGCCCATTTTTGATTTACAATCAGGTATTCAAAAAACAGGTTGCTGATATAGGAGCGGTAACTTCTTAAGCCATCCTGATTAAGCTTGAAAATGTAGCCGTTTTCCCTGTCGGAATAGCCGCTGTAAAATGAAGCTACCTTTCTTGCTGAAGCGCACTGAAATTTGATGCTTTTGTAAAAATTCTTTTTCACACAATCGTGCAGGTTGCGTATGTAATAAGCCGATTCAACTTCTGCATCCGGTAATAAAAATAAAGCGTTCCCATGCGTAGCATTGTGCCTGCTCAATGCATCTTTTATCTCGTTGTACTGACGATAGGCACTTGACGATTTAAGGTCTTTGTAAACAATTAAAGTGAACTCCTCAAAATTGCGGGCATACAACTTCATGTCTTTGCTAAACGTTGACTGAATAGCTTTCGCCAACTGGAAGTCAATCGAATCAGGCACTAAAAGATACTGCGGGTTGAATTGCGTTTTATTCAGTATTCCATTCCGCATAATATTTGCCCGCCGCAGCTTTCCAAAATCTTCAATAGCTCTTTCATATCGTTCATCAAGCACAAGAGATTTCATCTCAATCCCATTATTGAACTTAAGCCCTGGCAATGGAAATATTTTCAGCGTTTCGCTAAGCGGGTATTGGTTAACCTTTAGTTCAACACCATTAAATACAATGCCTTGAAAATTGTGCTTGATGAACGTCCTTAGATAATAAAACCTGTTATTGGGATTTTGAATTGTTTTATTGTGCATACCGTTCACAAAATCATCCGCCGTTGTGTACAGCATTTTTGCCAAACATGCTGCCCCGTTAAAATACTTTGACGTGTTTCCCGGATAATTAAAAATCAAAGCTGGTGTATCGGGAAACAAATGCTTTTGCATGTTAAACGTTTCAGATTTGGTATGCTTCATTGCCCAATCCAAAACAGTGTATTTTTTTCCGTTTAAAGCAAAGTCTTGTTCTTTAATAGCCTTACCAAGACTTGCTATCTGAACCTGATACCAGCTATCGCCACCGAAGTACAGGCACTTACGCCCTTTCAACCGTTTTTTCATCACTTCAATATCTTCACCTGCCAAATGCTCGTGCAAAAACTTCTTGTCGGTGTATTTGTACGATAAATCAAGAGCTATGTAAAAATGTCCATCTGGTTGAGGGACAATTTTGAAATTAAACCCACTAAACACATCTATTTGCGAATGAGGTTCGTTAAAAATTGGTTTCCTTAAAAAGTATTGGTAAGCACTATACCGCCACAATTTTGGATGATTGCCCAAATGTTCTTTAACCGCAAACTCCAAAAAGCGAATGGCTAACTCTCTATTGTTGCTCGTTAAGCTATTAAAGTTGAGGTCATAATTGCCGGGCAAAAGGGTTGCTTTTGCAATCATTGGCGCCAGGCTTATTTCAACGTTTTCAACTTCTGTGTCGGCTTTTACAGCAATAAATTTCTTGCCGTCTTTGAAGTAAACAGCAACAGGACCAGATGTTACAGATGCAATTTTCATCAGCACCTTTTGCATGTTCCTGTTATTTAACGCCGGGTCGTTTTCAATTTCCTGCAATTCCAACTGCATCAGCTTAAAAGGAAATTTCAAGCTGTGCAGGTTGTTTAGCCGAAACAATGTTGTCGTATGTTTCTTCATGATATTGATTATTATTCAGTAAAATTTTTGTACAAAGCGAACGGAACTTGCAGAACATACAGGTTCCTTCTTTATCGGTAATCGGAAAATCCTCAATGTTTAATTGGTCAAATGGTTTTCCATCCGTCAACATCTCCACGTCGTCGCTGTTTAAATAGATGTAATCAACACATTCATCTACTACCTGCTTATTGAATGGATGTTCTTTTGCATTTTGTTTTAATAGGTTTACTTCTATCAATCGAATATCATCATAACCCAATCTTTTTCCCTTTCCTTCGTTTGCTTTTCTGCGATAGGTGTCAAGCACTGTAATGCCACCTATCACCAACTGCCTTGAATAATCGCTTACATCGCTTTCTGAAACTTTCCAATCCAAAACAACAGCCTTGTTATCTACAAACATGAACAGGTCAAGCTGCGGGCTTATTTTGACGTTCTCAAACTCGAAGCCCCACGCTCTTAAATTCGGTATGAGGAAGGTGGCTTTTGCCAAAAAATCAACAAGCAAAGAGCCGTTCGGCATTTTTATCAAAGGAATATTTTGTATGATTTCTTTGATAGATGAATACACCTTTGACAAATCTTCTTCCTTGTAAGGAACGTTTGTATCATGCACATCCAAAATGCAGTAGTCTGCACCCACTTTTGATTCTGAATTTTCCTTTACTTTATATAACCTGTCTTCAGAAAACTTGAATTGCCTTTTCGCCAGTTCTATTGCCCGGTTTGCCATTTCATTATAATCAATGGGCAGCTTATCTTTTATCCTGGGCATAATCTCCAACTCCATAATCTTATCAATCACCGACCCACGCCACATGAGTAAACTCTTTGATTTCTTTAGCTCGTGCGCCCTTCTGCGGAGCGAATTAGTGAAATGGTGAGACGGCGCTAAGTATTGGAAATAATACATCCTGTTACATTTTCTTAGCGTACTCAATGCAGAAAAAGACCATTCTAATTTATTGCTCATTGCTCGTTGATTTAGTACAACTCATTCAGCCTTTTCAAATACTTTTTTAATGCTTCTTCATTTTGAAACAAGTATTGGCTTTCAGACTTGCTTGCTTTTGTATTAAATGAAGTTGCTGCGCTTGCGTTTCTTCTGCGATAAGAAAGTTGCATTGCTCCCAAAGCAGCCGGAGAAAAAGCAAACTCGTTTTTCAAAATTTGAAATGTTTTGTGAATTGCTTTTTCCGCTTTTTCAAAAGGTATCTGCAAACTTTTCAGCAGGTTTCTGAAAGAAAGAACCGGAATACTGTTTGCCAGCACTTTATCAGCTTGAAGTTGTTCGATAGTTGCAAGAGGCAAGCTTGATTTTTCTGCTAATTCTTCTTTCTTCAAGTTAGCTTTTGATGCGGCATTTATAATTAACGTTCCCAAAGAATCTACAGCCAATTTTTCATAAAGCTTATCAATCATTTTAATTGATGCTGCTTCGGAAAGTTGGCTTTTGTATTCTGCAGAAGTGATATTTTTTAGCTGCGTGGAAGCATCTAAAAATTCACTATTACTTGAACCGCTATTCAAGTAAGCGAGCTTTAAAGCTTCATCAACAGGGTCAATATTTATTTTGTTATTTTCCATCGTTTGTGATTTGAGTAGTTTGTAAAAGTTTTATCAGTTTCTTTTTAGCCCGATGATGCTTTACTTTAAGCTGATTGTTTTCAATCTTCAGCATGTCTGCTATTTGTTCATAAGAAAAGCCGTTCGCTTTCAGCAACAGCAAATCTTTTTCAACAGGTTCTAATTTTGAAAGAGCTAATTGTAACTCTTTCAACTTAGGATTTTCTGTTTCTTCGCTGTCTGTATAGTCCAGAAAAAATTCCTTGCTGAATGGGTTCTTCAATTCATCAACATTCAAGTCATCATCTTCGCTGTTCATTTCCATTTCACTGAATGATAGCACTTTAAAATCTTGCGATATAGTTTTATTCTTTCTGTATTGCTGCCTCAAAAAATTGATGAATATTTTGAAAATGAGGTTGTCGAAATGCCTTTGTGATTGAATTTCGTATTCTCCAATTTTCAGAATTATTGTTTGCAAGGTTTGATAAACAATTTCCCAAGCTTCGTCCTCATTAAACTTCCAGTTATCTACGGCAAAGCCATAGAACTTTTTACCGTATAACAGGTAAAGAGTTTCCCAACCCTTGCGATCCTTTTGGTCAATCTGAGATATGATTTCTGTATAAGTCATTATTGTTTCATCCTTCGTTTACCTATATGAAATGGAGTTACACCATTACAGTAAATTTGAATTTCGTTCCTCATATACTTATATATATGCAATGAGGTTACACTTCATTCAAATATAAGAATTTGGGCGGGAGAAGGCAGAGCCATAATTTTAAAGGAGGCGTGCAAATAATTGATAAACAATGAGCAAAGTAGGAAGAAACGACCCTTGCCCTTGTGGTAGCGGGAAAAAATACAAGCACTGTCATTGGGAACAGGAACAGACGAAAGGGATGGCTGAAAATACAGCTTTGCCGCAGGCTACGCCGTTTGAAACGTTGGTGAACGATTATAACGCCATCCCCATTGTAAAGCTTTTGGCAATACTGCAACTGCAACCGGCTAACCACGGGCAGAATGTAAAATTTGAGAGCATGATGAGGCAGGTGCTGGTGAAAAGAAAGAATGCAGATAACCGTCCGTTTGCTACTTGGGATAGGCTAAATGCAGTCATCCGACATTACCATGAAGGAGAGCTTTTAGACGAACCTACAAACACTTTTACCGACAACGCTGTTTATGCAGAAGGCAACTACGTTGTTTATCCCGGCATTTATCTTAACGGAACTGACATATTAAACCAATTGCTTGAATGCATTTTTATTCGTGGAAATAAACTGCCTGATGATTTTAAAAAAAGAGTAAATGATGGTGCGGGCATTTTATTATTCATGAGCAACAGTATTGCAAAGGATTTGCAGCATACCAGATATATGTATGAGGAAAGAGATGACCACATTGTTTTTCCTGAATACGATACTTTTATAGAACAAGTTGGAGCAATCGTCTTTAGCAAGGAATATTTACAGAAGGTTTGCAATGCGCACAACTACGATTACAGCGCCGTGCAGAACTTTATTCTGAATGTAGGCGACGCCGCATTAAAGGAAGAAGACCCGGACAAGAACATTGTTATTTTAAAGCCTTTGATTGAGGACGGGGACGACGTGGTATTGTACATGCCTACAACGGTGGTAAATGCTATCGTTGATTTTATTTATTCGCAAGCAAGGAACTTCAACTGCTATGATGATTTGCTAAAATTTCTGCACGAAGAACAGCTTGACCAGGCATGTATGGCACTCGTTAATCAGAAATGGGTTGCAACAGACATTCAGCTTCCCGACGATGGTTTCAAACTACCCATTCAGGAAATGGTTTTCCAGTTCGATAATCAAAAGTTTGGGTATCTGTGTTTTATACATACTGCAAGCTTAGCGCACCTGAATAATCCGGGAACAGACTCTTTGTTTGAGCAACGCAATAAACAGGTAATCGCACATTTGGCATCGCTTACTTCCAAACAGGAGTTTAATGTACTTAGCTTATTTGTACTTGCGGAAAGTGGACACGATGCTTTCTTTTCATGGGCTAAACCTGATACGGGTAATCAGTCAATGACGTTTAGATATGGCGAATTAAAAGCGATTGCCTACTCTGATAATGCGAATTCGTTAACCTTATGGAAGTTCGCCAAAGCTTATAGCAAGACCAATGAAAAAGTACGTATCATGTCAATGGGCGGCTCACTTGATGCTTATTCGATTTACAATAAAAATCACGGCAGCTTATTGCATTCGGATGAAGCTAATCCCATGGGCGGAATGTTGATGATTGTTCCCGGCAGCTCCAACGATTTTGTGCGTTCCGTACAGGTAAAGAGAGACGAACATGCAGTTTCCATCTTTATTAATCGCACCATTGGTTATGTCAAAGTAATCCGTTACAAGGATTATGCTCCCATTTATAAGATGAAAGAGGCGCACCGTGATTTTAGGTTGGCAATAGAAAGCTATAAAATGCCCATTTGGATAACCAATTACCAATCAAAGAAAGCAAGCGAATCAACTTGGGCGCATTATCTGTGCGAAGCTGTTGCTTTTTGGTTACACAAAATGCAGCAAGATTTAGCCGAACCAATCAACGAGCTTACACTCGTCCAGTTCGAGATTGAAATTATTCTTGATGAAGGTCTTTTAACCGCAGAAGAATTCACCATTAAAGAAGTAGATGCCAAAAGCGTTGAAATAAGAATTGAAATAGATGCGCCGAAAATCAGGCTGCATATTCCTTACGAATTTTTATACGTTGTAAGGCTTGCCGATAATTCAGCCGATAAATTATTAATGAAAGCAGTTTTAAGCGGCATCATTCAATATACCGCAGCTTCAAAACGAGCAATAAACCTAAGCAATGAACAAGCTAATCAAATCTTAGAAAAGGTATTGCAACCTGCGCAGGCTAAAATGATTTTGTTTAGCGATGCCTCCAGTAACGTGCGTTTGGACGATAGAGGATTGCCGTCTGTTCGTTACATTCAGGAGACAGACGTATCATTTATATTAGATAATCTGGTGGAGTATTTGCCTGCGGGCTATGCGATACCAGCAACCATAACAAATAAGGATGAGAAGATAAAGCTGTGCGATAATATTGTAACAGCTCTTTTGGGAGTTTTAAATGAGAGGCTGAAAGTGTTTGAAGGAGAAGAATTAATTAAATGGCTAATTCGTGCTAATGAAAAATGCGTTCAGGTAAAAGAGTTCCGAGAAATTTTGATACCTGCTAAAATCGCATGTTTCAGCGACTTCAAAAAAGAAGTAGATGAGCTTTTGGATAAAAATGAAAACCTTGTCACGACCGCTCATGCGCTTAGAACACTAATCGAGTTTGTAGCAACTAACATTCCTGCCGGTAAAAAGTGGGCAAACTTCGATGATATTGATGAACTATTGGCAATAACCAATCAAATTGCAACCTGGGGAGCAATGAGCGAAGCAATGCGGTTAGGCGTTGACGAACCCGAAATGGGTTTATTACCGTCCGGCAGAATTGGAACTGACAAAACTTTTGAAAAAGAAAGCCTTCAACCATATTCGCAAGCAAGAACATCTGGCGAGGTTTTTCAGTACATTGAAAAGTTTGAAAAAAATTACATTCCTTCTTTTAAGAAAGATGCACAACCAACAGAAGATTCAAAAGCTTTGGACGAAGCTTTTTTGGACGAGTTTGGCATCACACTTACAACATTGTCGCAAATAGTAGGAACGTTGATTAATGAAGCTTTTAAAGTTGCAAATCCCTGCTTTAAAATCAAAGAAGCAGATGCCATAAACTTACTGCTTTCATCTATTCCCGGCTTAACAGGAGAAGAAGTTCAATCAACCTTAAATCTACTTACCTTACGGCAACGTCCGGCGTTAGGTGTGCCGCCTGCAGGTTTTCGTCAACAGGATATTTTTCCCTGGCGATATTCACGCCAGCTTTCTTATTTGAGAAGACCTTTAGTAAAATGGGTAGATGGAAACAACGATACGTATTATTTCTATGGTTATCGGCATCTGATGGCGTATATAGACAATCTTCTTTTTTTATTATACACCGGAAAATTACCTGAAACCGATTCAGAAAAAATGAAAACGTGGATAGCTGAAGTTCTATCTGAGAAAGGCGCTCCGTTTAGAAACGCAGTAAAAGATTGGTTGAAGACAAACACCGACTTAGAGGTAATTGACTACGAAGTGAAAATGCAGCCGGGTGGACCAATTAATGCAGAAAAAAATTATGGTGACATAGATGTACTGGCGATGGATCACGGCAACCACATCATTTATTCCATTGAATGCAAAAACAGTGTCGGAGCACGAAACATCCATGAAATGAAAGTTGAAATGGATCTGTATTTAGGCAGGGAGGGACAGGAGAAAAAGGCTAAAATAAAAAAGCATATTGAAAGAGACCAATGGATGAAGGCACATCCTGATGCATTGAATAAGTTAGTGAAAGACCCGGCAACCTACAAAATTGTATCGTTGATTTTAACGTCAGAAGAAATACCGCTTGGCTACCTCGCAAAAGAGAAAATGCCATTGCCTATTTTGTCATTCAATAAATTAAAAATGGACGGCAAAGCAGCTTTGCCGAACTGACCTTAAGGCATTGTGAAACAGTTTGATTGCAAGAGGTGAAACTAAAATCGAGTTATAGCGATTTTACTGCAAAAGTTTGATATTTAGATGCTTGTATTTTGCTTAATAGGGCATGCTAAGCTATTTTAAGGCTATCTAAGAAGGTTAGGAAAGGTATTAGGGGTTCGATTGTGACCCCGTCCAGTCCGCAAGGTTAGTTTACCACAATTTATAAGCCCGTAGAATAACCATTCTGCGGGCTTTTTGCTTCAACAAGGTTTCAACAAAATCTAAAAGTTACAACATGCCTGCACAAGCCTCATTAAAATTTCACCTGTTCACTCAGAAATTTTGAAATTACTTTATTGAATGCCTCGGGCTGTTCCATATTTGATATATGTCCGCAGTCAGGAATGATTGCCAGCGTTGATCCTTTGATCCTTTGGTGTATATAGGCTGATGATTCTAACGGAGTAAATTCATCCTGATCCCCTACAATGATCAATACAGGGAAGTCTATTTTTTCAAGCAAATGAGTGTAGTCCCTGCGCTCTGCCCGCCCTCTTTGAACTGCCGATGAACCTGCTGCAGGCGTTGTTTTCATCATCTTTTCTACCCTACTTACGACCTCTGGTTTATGTGTAAAAGTATTCGTGCACATAAAATGCCTGATCCTTTCATTTGTGAATTTCTCCATCCCTCCCGATAATATTCTTTTCGAAAGTTCAATCCGGTTTTGATAGCCAGCTTCGTTTTCCGCCCTTGCTTCCGTGTTGGCAAAAATGATTGCGCTAAACAGATCAGGTGCCCATGTGTACATTTCTAATGCTATTTGACCGCCCATCGAAAGGGAAATTATTACCGCCTTTTTGATAGAGAGGTGGTCCAGCAAATGCAACAAATCCAGGGCAAGTTCATCGAGTAAAATGATGTCTTTGCCTTGTCCCGTTTCACCGTATCCACGCAAGTCAGGAATAATCAGGCGGTAATTTTTGGCCAGCATTTCTTTTTGGTCATCCCACATGCTTCTGTTGAATGGTTGTCCATGTATCAGCAGGATGGCTTCTCCGGCACCAACCTCATCAAATACCATTGTTATTCCCCGTATGGATGCTTCTTTTCTCATAATGTAATCCCATTTTTTGTTAAGTGGGTTATACACGCATTGTGAGCACGTTTGAGTCTATTCTTTGATTACAATTTGGTTAGTTGAATAAACCCGAATTCCATTTGATTGCTTTTGGCATAGATGCGGATGCTATTTTTTCCCTTTGGCAACTGCTTTTTCGCTATTTCTATTGTTTGCCATTTTTGTTTTTCGTTCTCAACTGGATTGAAACTGATAGCCTGCGGCGCTTCTCCATTTACACTTATTGCCATTTTCTGATCAGGTGCAGAAGCACTCAAACGTAACCGGATATAATAGGTTGCCGGTGCAGTCAGATAGAAGGTATAATTCAACCATTCCCCATCTTCCATTTTAGTAACCTTATGGCCATTCGACAAAGGGTCATCGTTTACATCAATATCCACGCCATCGTTTCGGTACACCCGCCCTTTGTTCCATATCTGCCAGGAACCTCCCGAGGAAATATGATAATCTGCTGAATCCATGTCGAGGTAAGCGCTGCCACTCCGGCCTAAATCATAATCTGTGGCATAGATGATCAAACCTGAATTGTTTTTCTTATGATTGGTAAAAGGAATTGTTTCTGAAGAATGCACCTGACGAAACAGGGCATCGAGCACATCCCTGTGAAGCAGGCAATTTCTAAGCTTCACATTCTCGGCCAGTTGAAAAAATACTTTCTTAGCTGCTGCTTTCGTTGGCTTAGGCCCGTTACCGTTCCAATAACTTAAGACCTTTCCGTAATCGGCAGGAACTTTTACTTCCAATGGATTATTCACTCCCATCTTCTTCAATGGCCACCAACTCCAGCCGATATTGTTCTGTTCCAGCAAAGCAACAGCTTCCCGGAACCATACATTGGAATTCTCTCCCGTTTCTCCAAGCCATACCGGCACATTGTACCGTTGGCGTGCCTCCAGTATATTTTTAATCGATTGCTGGTCGTTGTAATTCCAGTACTTGTGAAAACTCATGCACAGGTTTTTGTCCCATATAGATGGCAGTCCCGCATAATTATTGCCCCAACCATTTCCTTCAATGATCAACAAGTGGCGGGTATCTACTTTACGAACAGCTGTAGCAACTTCTTTCAGAAAATTCCATAACGGCTCATTATGCTGTTCCCATATTCCATTGCGGTCCTTGGGGTTTAAAGAAAAACCCCAGTTGGGTTCATTGAGCAAATCATAGCCGCCTATCCACGGTTCATTTGCATAGCGTTGGGCAATTTTCTCCCAAAGGGCGATGGTCTTTAGCTGGTTCTCCCGGCTTTCCCATAACGAGGGTTTGGAAGCATCCCGGTCAGCAATGTTCAGGTCATTCCCTTGTCCGCCCGGTGCAGCATGCAAATCCAGGATGAGATAAATATGCGCTTTTTTGCACCATGACAATAAACTATCAACAAGTTGAAATCCTTCTTTCAGCCATGTATGTCGCCCCTTTACCGGTTCTTCATCAACAGGCAGCGTGAACAGGTTAAAATGCATGGGCAACCTGATGGCATTAAAACCCCATGCCTTCAGCGAATCTACCTCTGCCCTGCTGATGTGGTTCTTTCTCCATCGATGATAAAAAGAATCCGTTGCCTGCTTACCGATCAACTGTTCAATCCTGCTTTTGATCTTGTGTTGCATACCTTCCCCTTCCAGGCGAAGCATATAGCCTTCCTGTATCATCCATCCGCCCAAACCAATGCTTCTTAATAAAACGTTTTCGTCTTTGTCGTTTACAATTTTCTGTCCGTCCACTTTCAGGAATCCCTGGGCTTGAGCAGTGCAACACAATAGCATGAATAAGCCAATGTAAAAGTTTCGATAAACAAATGATTTCAGTAGCATAATCGTTATTTAAAAGAGAAAAATTGCGTGGTTTCTATTTTCAGTAGACAATAGTAAAAAAAGACCACCAGAAGATCAACTCCTGGCGGTCATATATCTTTTTACGCTATTTTGTATGGCTTTGTGCCTGTTGCGCCATTGTCAAAGCCTGAGTAGTAGTATAATATTTCGCCAGCATATTGGGCACTTCCCATGCAGGCATGTTGTTGTTCTGCAGGTAATTTAAAAATTGTTTGAACACCATGCCGAAATGCGCTTCATGTCCTTCTTTGTATTTTTCGGGGATGACCACCTGCCAGCCGTCGTTGATCTTTTTCAATTCTACACCGGGGTGCTGCTGTTGTATTTTTTTGAACTGCTCTTGTAAAGCAGCTTCATACTCGCTGGTATTGGCCACCGGCTTGATGTATAAAGTGGGCTTGTATTGTTCGGCCTGCCCCTGATCTATCAGCAAGGTTGCTTTGGTTCCTTTCATCAGGGAATAATAGGTATCGCCTGTTCCTTCCGGCGCTTTATATTTCCATAAAGCGGTTGTTTTAACGTGTATGTTTTTCAATTTGTAATCGATCTCTCCATTACAATAATACTGGAGTATGGAGTCTTTGATCACATTCTTAGTTAAATAAGCGGGGAAGCCGTTGGATTGCGTGATCGTTTTGAATTCGCTCAGCGTAAGTTCTGTTGGCCAGTGTTTTGCTGCACCGATATGGATATCATTTTTATAATCGATCGGTTTTTCGGGAAAACATTCCCACTGCACCAGGTCAACCAGGTGCGTCATTACATCGGCAATGCCTTCGCCCTGTTTGGTTACGTCTAAAAACCATTCGGGCCTTATGAGCACATTGCCTGATACATATTTATACAAATAATGCACGCTTTCTTTTACCACAGCAGGATCTGTAGCTGTACCTTCCTGTAACTGGCCAAAGATTTCAGGGATCATGGAAAGCTCCCGCTGCAATATGGTAGTGATCTCAAAACGCTCTGTCATGATATCGTACAGCAGTAAATGGTTTTTCTTAGCTGTTTCAAATGCGGTCTGGATCTTCGCAAAGCCTTCGCTATTGATGGCCATTGGCTTATCGCCCAAAACATGCAAGCCATTTTGCAGCGACTGCAGGATATAATCGGATTTTTTTTCGTTATTGCCCGCCAGCACAACAATATTCCCTTTCTTCTCACTGATCATCTTCTCAAAAAAATCATTCCCGATATAGACTTCTTCTTTCCATGCTGTAGGATTGTCTTTCCGGTTATTATAGCCATCGATCCGTTTGATGTGCAAATCCAGGTCGTTACCCCTGGGTGCATATACCTGAACTACTGAATCTACCTGGTCGTACATTGTTTTCTGAACCAATGCCGCATGGAAATGTCCTGGGTCGAGCGTGATCAGGTGATAGGGTTTGCTCTTATTGCTTTGATGCATCGTGCAGGATAAAAGCATGGAAGAAATAGAAAATATTGCGATGAATGTTTTTTTCATGATAAAGCTGGAATTAAAAATCATATTTTTTTCTGCGTGGACGTGATAACATAGCCGTTGCTTCCTTATCGTTGTTTTTAAAGACCTCATTTACGGGATCCCAATAAATCTTCCTTTTCACCTTCATGGCAATATGGTGCAACAGGCAGGCGCTGCAGGAACGATGGCCCACTTCAACAGGTGCAGATGGCTGTTTTCTTGATTTAACGCAATCGAGCCAGTTGATATGCTGTTCGGAGCTTTCGTATAAATGAACTTCATTCGGACCGATCACCGATTGCAATATTTTAGGATTGCTGGCGTCGATTGGTTTGATGCCGCTGCTGTCTGCAACCGGGTCGGAATCTGTAACACGGTAATTACCACGGGTTGTCCATAGCCAGCCTTCCGTACCAATGAATTTTACGCCGTTGGGCAGTTCATTGGAAACGATCATGTGCACACCATTTGCATACAAGGCTTCTGTTCTGAATATCCCGTGCACATCCCACAATCCTTTATAAGCGGGGTCATCGGTAGGAAATGATCCTTTGCCCCAGATCTCAACAGGCCCTGAATATTCCATACCCATTCCCCAATGCGCTGTATCAATATGATGGGCGCCCCATCCGGTTATCATGCCGGCGCCAAACTGTTCGCAGCGCAGCCATCCGGGCCGGCTTGTAATGCCCTTCATGGTAAAATCCTGTGCATGTACCCTGTCTTCCGTATAATACACATCGGGTGTAGCGCCCAGCCATGCATCATAATCCAGGCTGGCAGGTACCGGCATAGATGCCCTGCTTCCACCACCAGGATCACCCGGCAATCCTACTTCTACTGTTTTCAATTCACCGATCCTTCCGTTCCTTACGAGCTCGCATACTTTTTTGAATTGAGGCCATGGATCGATGGATCGTTGCTGGCTGCCCATTTGCAAAATGCGCCCGGTCTTTTTTACTGCATTGCTTAATATCCTGCCTTCTTCAATCGTTAATGCAGCAGGCTTTTGTAAATACACATCTTTGCCGGCATTCACTGCATGCACGCCTACAATGGCATGTTGGTGGTCGGGTAAGCTGATGTGCACTGCATCGATGTCCTTGTTTGCCAGCAGCTCTTTATAATCATAATATACTTTGATATCCCAATCGCCTTTCAGTCCGCCGTTGAATGCAGCCGCTCTTGCATAATTTGCTCTTACAGCTGCGGGGCCTGCATTTGCACGGTTTTTATCCAGGTCACAAACAGCCATGATCCTGGCGCCGGCATATCTTGCAATACCGCTCATGTCATGGGTGATCGATATCCTGCCGCAACCAATAGATCCTACATTGATCATATTGCTCGGGGCATTTTTACCGAATACACTGGCCGGTACAATCGTGGGAAAGTTCACCGCCAGGGCAGTTCCCAGAGAAGCTTTGATGGTATTACCGAGGAACTCCCTTCTACCAACACCTTTTTTTTCTTTTTTCATAATGAATATTTGATCGTCATCCCGAGCGCAGCCGAGGGATCTGCCCGAATATTCAGCAGGTCCCTCGACTCGCTTCGCTCGCTCGGGATGACGGTTAAAAACAAATTATTTTTTAAGCGTCATGGGCCTGGCTTTTTTCTGAGCGATCAACGCCAGTTCGGTAGCCAAAAAACAATCTGCCTGTGGCATGGCAGTTTCTGTTCTGTTGATGATATCATCCACAAACAAAGGACCAAAAGGAAGTGATTCTTTGTTACAATCCATGTGGACCATTTCTTTCTGGTTAACCAGGTACAGGTGATTCCCACCTTTGTTGCCCGAAGCGATATCTGTATTTTTTCTCACTTCAATGTAACCATCGGTGCCCAATATGGTCAACCGGCCATCTCCCCAGGTATCCAAACCATCGGGTGTAAACCAATCTACCCTGATATAACCTGTACCGCCATTACCACTGAGCATCACATCGCCAAAATCTTCAAAATGGGGATATTGCGGGTAATGCACGTTGCCTGTTTGAGCCAACAATACTTCTGCTTTTGTTGTGCCGGTGAAATAGAGATACTGGTCAAACTGGTGTGAACCAATATCGGTGAGAATGCCGCCATATCTTTTCTTATCGAAAAACCAATCGGGCCTGGAATTGATACTCATCCGGTGCGGCGCCAGGTTAACGGTTTGAATCACTTTTCCAATAGCACCCTGTTTGATCAAATCACTGGCTTTCATCGTGGCTTTGTTTTCCAATCGCTCACTGTACATGATCATGTAGATGCGCTTGGTTTCTTTCTGCACTTTTTTCACCTGTGCAAATTCTTCCAGTGTGATGGCACCCGGCTTATCTGTCAGGTAATCTTTGCCATGCTGCATGACCCTGATGCCCAACGGCGCCCGTTGATCGGGTATACCGGAACTCAGTACCAATTGTATGGAAGTATCTTCCAGTATTTCCTGTTCACTTTTGGCGATTTTACAATTGGGGTATCTTTTATGGAAATTGTTCAGCAGGTCGGGCTCTTTTGCATAAACAGCCACCATCTCACCACCTCCTCTTGTTACAGCTTCCACCATGCCATAAATATGGCCATGGTTGATATTGACAACGCCAAACTTGATCCGGCCGGGTGCAATGTTCAGGGCTTTTTCTTTGTTGGTAGACTCGATAGACCTGGCCCCTGCCATGAGTGGCGACATGAGCATTAATCCGGAAGCCCAGGCTGTATCTTTTAATAATTTTCTTCTGAGTGCGTCGTGAGGTTTCATAATGGAAGCATTTGTTCGCACAAAGTAATTAATATCCAGTGTTTTGTGCTAGTTCTTAAATGCAAAAAACACGCTATTATTGGCATCCTGTTCAGCTATGTTAACATATAGTTTTCAGATGTAATCTATCTTTACTACAAAACAAGCAATCCATGCCAAAAGAAAAAATAAGATGTAGCTGGTGCCAGAAAGACGACTTGTACAAACAATACCACGACGAAGAATGGGGAACGCCTTTGCATGATGATCAAAAATTGTTCGAACTGCTTTGCCTCGAAGGAGCGCAGGCGGGATTGAGTTGGTATACGATCTTATCTAAACGGGAGAATTACCGCAAAGCATTCGACGGGTTTGATGCAAAGAAAATGGCAAAATACAATGCAGCGAAAATTGAAAAGTTGCTGCTGAACGAAGGGATTGTACGGAACCGTTTAAAGGTGAACGCTTTTGTTACCAATGCACAAGCTTACCTGGCTATACAAACAGCATTCGGCAGTTTTGACAAATACATCTGGCAGTTCGTGGGTGGCAAACCCATTGTAAACCAGATAAGCTCCATGAGTAATGTACCCGCCAAAACAGCCATATCCGACGCGATGAGTAAAGATTTACTCAAGCGTGGGTTTAAATTTGTTGGTTCTACTATTTGTTATGCATTTATGCAAGCTTCCGGCATGGTAGACGATCACATCAACGATTGCTGGAAGAAAGGAAAAAGATGAACGTTTACCACAACGGCTTACCCTGGTAATAATCGAGTATCTTGGTCCGGAGCAGGTAATCATAGCGTGCGATGATCAGGTTGCTCCTGGCCCGGTCGAGGTTGTTCTTGGCAATCAGGTAATCGACCGAAGTACCTACTCCTTGTTCGAAGCGTATTTCCGCAGCGCGGAAAGATTCCGTATACGCTTTTACCTGTTCCATTAAAACAGTGTACCGGTCTTTTGCCGAAGTCATGTTCAGGTGATCTCTTTCTACCTGTTGCCTCAATTGTATTTTGGCTGTTTCATCAACAAACCGGGCATTTTGCAAGTCGATCTTTGCCTGTGCCACCTGGTTCTTGTAACGGAAATTATTCAGGATGGGCAGGCTGATACCGGCTCCTACATAAGTACCGTAATTATTTTTCAATTGATCGGCATAAGCAATCTTGTTATTCAATGCGTCCCTGCTGTTGCTGGAATAATTGGTATTGATGCCGCCACCAATAGCAAGACTGGGGAATAAATTTCCTTTTGCTGCACGAAGCGCTTTTTCAGAACGCAAGGTTTTGAGCTCTACCGATTTGATGGCAGCCAGATGCGACACAGCAGTTTGATAGATGCTGTCGGCAGTAGCACGATACGATAAATCGAACTGGTCGGCGCCTAGGCGTTCCAAACTGAGGCTTGTATCCAACGGCATATTCATCAGTTGTGCTAAAGAAAGCTTTGCCGCGTCCCTTGCGTTTCGGGTATTGATGAGTGTTACCTGGTCGCTGGCCAATTGTCCTTTGAGATCGTACAGATCGGAAGGCTTGATGGCGCCGGCTTTGTCCTGTATTTCCAGCCGCGCTACTTGTTGCTCAGAAAGGTATACTTGCTTTGTTGCCTGTTCCATGAGGTCTTCGTTGTTCAATACCTGCAAATAGGCCAGTATAATGTCCAGCGTGAGCTTGTCTTTCGATTGTTGCCAATCCATTTTACCTGCATCGTACGCATACTGGTTTTGTTTGAGTGTATTCAACAGCTTGAATCCGTTGAAAATGGTAACGCTGCTGCCCAGGCTATAATTGGCAGTTGTAAGCTGTTGGTTGATATAGCTGTTATTGGAAGGGTCGATACTTCTTCCCTGGTTGAGGGCGTGGTTGATGCTGCCGTTGAGTTGTGGTACCAGGTTGCCTTTCGCCTGGTTCAGGTTAACGGCCGCCGTTCGCAACTGGAACTCCTGTTGCTTTACATCGGCATTATTGACGATGGCCGTTTCAATGCATTGACGGAGCGTCAGGGAACTGCGTTGTGATAATCCGGGCACACATATCGATGCGATGCCTATGAATAACAGAAATTGTTTCATCAATATATTTTTAACTGCTTAGTCTTTTTTCTCTATTCTTCCGTCCAGCAGGTGGATGATCCGCGATCCGTAGCCGGCATTTTTTTCTGAATGTGTTACCTGTATGATGGTGATGCCTTCTTCCTGGTTCAATTGTTTGAACAGTTGCATGATCTCTTCTCCCTGTTTTGAGTTGAGGTTGCCGGTAGGCTCATCGGCCAGCAACAATTGCGGCCTGGCCACCAGGGCGCGTGCGATGCCTACCAGTTGTTGTTGTCCGCCGGAAAGTTGTTCGGGGAAAAGGTCTTTTTTCCCTACGATCTGGAAACGGTCGAGCATGTCTGCTACCCTGGCCTTCCGTTCCGATGGTTTTACATCCTGGTAAAGTAACGGTGTCTCAATATTTTCATACACCGTCAGCTCATCTATCAGGTGGTAAGCCTGGAATATGAAACCGATATGCTGTTTGTACAGATTTGTCCGTTGTTTTTCTTTCAATTCATGTACAGGTTGCCCATTAAAGGAATAAGCACCTTCATCAAACACATCCAACATGCCGATTAGGTTGAGCAGGGTTGATTTTCCCGATCCCGATGGCCCCATGATGGAAATGAATTCTCCTTCTTTTACAGACAGGTTCACATCTTTTAAAATGAAGGTTCGGGCGCTCTTGTTCTCTACCCATTTGTAAATTCCTTTTAGTTGTATCATAATAATTAATCGTTTTATTCTGTTCGCAAAGATTTAACCGGGTTTGTTACTATTACTTTAATCCCCAATACCTGGATATTCCCTAAGTGATGAACGCCTATACCAACAGATAAATATTTTAAAATCAATTGTTTGAATATTACTAAAAACAACAATCGTCTGAAATCGAACAGTTGCTGTTCGGATACATACCTAACACAGTGTTAGGTTGCAATTTTTAACCCTTTTACTAAACATTTCTTAACGATCATTCATTAAGCGCTTTTGATTTTAAATCCTTCATTAACTTATCAAACCGAACCCAATAAACGTTACAATCTTTCTCACTTGTGCCCCATGTATAAAAAAGATATTTTCCATCGGGGGAAACATATTGCCCGAACCTGTGTGCTTTACCAGTATTTATTGCAGCGCCGAGACTTACCGGATTAGCCCATGTTTTATCTCTTTTTCTAAAACTGATATAAAGCTCACACTCATATGTGGGAGTTTCGTTAGTACTGATGATTATATAACTTTCATCCGGGGCAATATAGAGATCGCCATTAAACCCGGGCTTGTTCAGTGGCGCACCGAGGTTGCTGATAACTGTATCTTTACCTGAGATTGTCAGTATTGAAAAGTTATATGAACTGTAGTCACTTTTGTTACTGCGATCACCATTACTTCCTGCATAAAAATTTCCTGATAAAGTTGGCATGAAATTGTACAACCCAAATGACATATCAAGATATTTGTATGGCAGGCCCCAGCCACTATTGATTCTATCAGCCTTCCAAACAGCGCTTCCTCTTCCTCCAAAATAAAGGCTGTTATCATCTAATGAAAAGGTGGGGCTTGACAAGCGGCTGCAAATTAATTCTGGCTTTCTCCATTTTCGTCCGTCAAAAACCAAACGGTTCACACCGCCGTTGGTGTTATTGAACCAGCTCGTTCCAAAGGTGTAATAAAACTCTTTTCCATCATTACTAAACGCAACCCTGCAAAATGCAAAGCCTGAATCAACAAGCAGTCCTTTTGCAAAAATTTCCGGCACATTTCCTGGTGGTTTTTGACCCAGGTAGGCATCTTTGCTATTCCAAAAATCCTTTTGCGCTTTTGTGGCAATGACAGAAGCTAGAAAGATGATCACAGTTAATAAAATGTTCTTCTTCATTTTCATATTTTTAAACATTATTGTCCGACTAAAAATGGGTCAAAAATGGCTGTAACTCTTATTGCATAAGGAATACGAGCTAAAACTCATCCGTCGCAAAATCGAGGGGAGTATGCCCTTGTTGAAAATTCGATGTAATCCAGCACAGTAAAGGGTTTGATCCATTATTTTACGATTTTAGTCGGACAACAATGATTTTTAAATTGCATTTACTCCGTTCTCAAATTTTTCACTGGGTTGGCACAGGCCGCCTTTAACGAACGAAAACTAACCGTTGCAAACGCAATAAGCAACGTAATTGCAATGGCCAACACGAAAACGCCCATACCAATCCCGATACGGAACTTAAAATCCTGTAAGTACCTGTTCATGAACCACCAGGCAATCGGTGCTGCAATGACAAAAGCAATAAACAAGAGACGGCTGAACTCTTTACCAAACATCCACAAAATGCTGCTTACCCCTGCTCCCAATACCTTACGTATCCCAATCTCTTTTGTCTTTTGTGCTGCCATGAAGGATACCAGGCCGTATAAACCCAGGCAGCCAATGAGAATGGCTATGCCTGCAAATGTCTCAATCAACTTAAGGATCGTATCATCAAACTCATAATATTTATCCAGTTTTTTATCTAAAAACTCATGCTCATATACATATTGCGGATAGATGTCGTTCCAGACTTTTGCAATCGTTGTTAAGCCCGATCTGGCGTCCTGCACATTCATCTTTACGGCACAATGCTCCACACCATGTAATGCAGGAAACATAACCACCGGATTGATATTCAACCGAAAAGACTTGTCATAAAAATTTTTCACCACGCCTACAACCGGCGCAGTAACGCCATTCAGCGAAATATTCTTATTGATGATTTCTTGTGCAGACCGCATGCCCAGTTTTTGAACAACAACTTCATTTACTATATATTGGTTGGTGGTGTCAGAAGGATAGATATTCCTTCCAGCTACCAACTTCAAATTAAACAGGGAAAGATAATTTTCATCAATGGGCTTAGGATTTACCGACCATGGTCTTTCTTCGCTATCATTATCATACCGGATGCCGTTGGTATTACTATGATCGGAACTGGGAGGTTCCATGCAAAGTGAAGCATCTTTTACAGATGGTATTTCTTTAAGCCTGTTTATCAACCATTTCATTTTGATCCGACCAATACTATCATGAACAGGAACCGGCAGCATTACAATATTGTCTTTATCAAAACCCAGGTCCGAGTGTTTAGAAAAATTCATCTGTGAGGCGATCACAATCGTTCCGATGATCAGCATCTGGGAAATGGAAAATTGCACAATGACCAATACTTTCCTCATCGAAAAGCCGGCAGTCTTTTCCCGCGACAATTTGCCTTTTAACGCGACTGCTGGCTTGAATCCCGATAATATCAAACCTGGGTAAGACCCTGACAGAAACACAACAACAAGTACAATCGCTACAAGGAATAACAATAGCCAGGTATTCATGAAGGGGTTGATGGCAAGTTGTACTTTAAAAAGGGTATTCACAAAAGGTAAACTCAACTTTGCGAAGCCCATTGCCAGCAATGTTGCAAACAATGTAATGATGGTTGTTTCTGCAATAAATTGCCAGAACAGCTGCATGCGCATACCGCCCAATACCTTCCTTACACCTATTTCTTTACTTCTATTGGAGGCCTGCGCAGTAGCAAGATTGATAAAATTGACACATGCAGTAACAATCAAAAACAATCCGATGAATGCAGCTGCCCATAAGTACTTTTTATCTGCATAGCCACCATAATCGGCATTGAAATGGATATCCTTTAATGGCTGAAGATGGAATTTGAAAACATTCTTGTTGTTATTGTTGGCATAGTATTTTTCCATTACCTGGGGGAAGACTTTTTCAACAGCATCCGCGGCAACGCCTTGTTTCAGTAAAAGAAAAGTATTACACTCACTGGTAAATCCCCCCCAACTGTCGTCTTTTGCCTGCCAATCACTGAAATCTTTTAAATTTTTATCGCTCACATAAATTTCCTGTACCCTGTCTGTATTTAAAGGAATATCACGAAGAATGCCTGTTATTTTGGCATTCACCGTATTGTTGATGCGGATCGTTTTCCCTATTACATCTTCATGCCCGAAATATTTCCTCGCCAATTTTTGGGTAATGACGGCTGTATTAGGTTCATTCAATGCGGTTTTTATATCCCCCTCTGCCAATGGGAAATTAAATATGTCGAAAAAGTCTGCTGTTGTAATGGCAATACCATTATTTTCTTTGAACTTTTTTATGTCATTATTTGATGATTCAACACTGACAGGCATTCCCCAAAACACTTCAACCCTTGCCGCCCTTTCCGCAAATGCATAATCATTACGCATCGCTTTTGCCAAGGGTGCGGGTGAACCATGTGAATAAAAAGTATGCTCACCCCGCACTTCAGTACCCACACGATATATCCTGTCTTTGTTGTGGTTGAAGTTTTCAAAACTCAAATGATGGGCAACTATCGAAAAAATCACAATACTGCATGCGATTCCCAGGGAAAGCCCAGCAATGTTAATTGTTGCATAAGCTTTATTGCGTATCAGGCTGCGCCAAGCTGTTTTGAAATAATTTTTGATCATAACATTATTTTTATTCAGTTCGCAAGCTCTTTACCGGGTTGCTGATGGCTGCTTTTATCGATTGAAAGCTGACCGTAGCCAATGCAATCAATACAACCAGAATACCTGCCAGGGGAAAATTCCACCAGCTGATCGCAACGCGATATTGGTAATTCTGAAGCCAGTTATTCATGATCCACCAGGCGAGCGGGAATGCCAACAGGCAGGACAGGCCGATGAGTTTCAGAAAATCTTTCGACAACAATGCGGTGATATTGGTTACTGTTGCTCCCAGCACTTTTCTCACCCCTATTTCTTTGATCCTCCGTTCTGTTGCATAGGATGCCAGGGCAAATAAACCCAGACATGAAATCACGATAGCCAAAACGGCGAATACCCTCGACAGTTTACTGATCAGCTCTTCATTCATGAATATGCGATTGAATTGTTCATCCACAAACTGGTAAGAAAAAGGGTAACCGGGGTTATATTGCTTCATTACGCTTTCAACCGTCGCCACCGTTTTCTCAATATCTGCCTGTGGTTTAAACCGCACATACATTTCTGTAGTGTTTTCGGGTTTACTATAAAAGAACATGACCGGATCGGGCTTGGCATACATATCACCATAAACATAATCGTTCACCACTCCTACTACCTGGGCTGCCACACCGCTGCCATCACCATCATACCATATCTTTTTATCCAGGGCGCTTCCTTCTCCCATCAGCTTTTCCAAAGATTGTGTGATAACGATATGGATCGTTTTGTTTACCATGGCACTGTCTGTTTCGGCAATATCCCTTCCTTGCAGCAACCTGATGCCCGATGTGTGGAAAAATCCGGTACTTACATATCGTTGGGAAATGACCACTTTTGCATCTCTGGGCTTCCCCATCCAGGTAAGGCCATAGGTATTGTTTCCTCCATAGAGTGTAATATGATCGCTCAAAGCCACATCTTCAATCAATCCCGTGCCCAGGAGCTCCTGTTTAATAGCAGCATAGTGCCTTCCGACATTGCCCGTTACCTCCGTTTGCAATAAGTTATTCTTATCCAGTCCAAGGTTTCGGCTTTTCACATGCTGTATCTGCTGGTAAATGACAATAGTGCCAATGATCAGGACAATGGAGACTGTGAATTGCATTACAACCAGTCCATTCCTGATCAGGTTGGCGCTGCCGGCTTTTTGTTTCAATCCTTTCAGAACCATTGCCGGATTGAAAAGAGACAGGTAGAATGAAGGATAGCTGCCCGATAACAACCCGCAAACCAATATAATCGACAAAAGCATGAAAACATGAAAAGGACGATCCAATCCAAGTGACAGGTGTTTCTGAACCATCAGGTTGAATGCAGGCAGAGCAAGTGCTATCATGATAATGGCTAACAAACCAGCAAAAAAGGCCATCAGTAAAGCTTCACCAAGAAACTGATAAATAAGGCTGGTATTGGTTGACCCTAATACTTTTCTTACGCCTACCTCTTTCGCCCGTTTTTCGCTCCTGGCCGTGGCAAGGTTCATGAAATTAATACAGGCGATCAAAAGAATGATGATGGCAATAAGAGAAAACAGGCGAACATATTCAATACGCCCACCACCCGTTTGCACACCGTTATCGAATTTATCACGCAGCCGCCAGTCGTTCATGCTGAATAAAAAGGGTCTTGCTATGGAAGTGGGCTCTCTCTTCTGAATGAAATCATACAGTAACTTATTCACAGTAGCAGGGTCAGCTCCCGGTTTGAGTTCCACATAAGTACTCAAAGAATTATTACCCCATTTATGTAGCCATTCGCTGTTTCTAAAAAAGATTTCAAATGGAACCACCCATTCAAATTGCAAACTGGAGTTATCAGGTATATCTTTCAGTACACCAGTAACTACAAAGTCTTGCTTGTTATTCACTCTTACGCTCTTTCCCAGTACGTCTTTATCATTCCCGAAAAATTTCTTGGCTGTCTTCTCCGTTATAACAATGGAATGGAGTTCTTTGAAAGCTGTTGCCGCATTTCCTTGTACAAACGGCAGGGTGAACATGGTAAATAAAGAAGGTTCTACATACTTTCCGCCTGCATACATGGAGCGATCACCGATGCTGAACAAAAATGTAGCAGTTCCTTCCGAAGTGCGGCAGGTATTGGCAACTCCCGGAATCTCTGCCTGCATGGCCGGACCCAAAAGCCCGGGCGTGGACGAAAGCGTGCTTGTACGGGTATCGACTTTCTGGTTTTCCTGGACAAAATATAACTGGTCTTTTTTCTCGTTAAAATTATCATAGCTTAATTCATCTTCTACCCACAAAAAGATCAACCCAGCACAAACGACACCTATAGTCAATCCAAAAATGTTCAGAAAACCATAAGTCTTGTTCTTCCAAAGATTTCGGAACGCAGTTTTGAAATAATTTTTGATCATATCTATAATTTTATTCAGTTCGCAAGCTCTTTACCGGGTTAGCCACCGCTGCTTTGATTGCCTGGAAGCTCACTGTTGCCATTGCAATAAAGACCACCAGGAAGCAGGCCGCAGCAAATATTTGCCAGCCGATCGTGATCCTGTAAGGATAATTCTGAAGCCATTTGTTGGCTACCATCCATGCAGCAGGAACAGCAACGATCAATGCAATGCATACCAGTTTCAGGAAATCTTTAGAAAGAATGGTCACTACACCGTTTACAGATGCTCCCAGGATCTTACGGATGCCGATTTCTTTTGTCCGTTTCTCTGCCGCCAGCACAGACAGACCGAACAAGCCAATGCAGGAAACGAAAATGGTCAATATGGCACCGAAAAGCATGATCTGTTTCCATTTTGCTTCGGACTCGTACTCCTTGAGATTTTTTTCGTTTTTGAACGTGTAATCATACGGACTAAGCGGAAAAAAGTCTTTGAATTTCTTTTGGATATAGGCGAGGCAATCAGCTGCGGTATTAGGCTTTATCTTGATATTAAATTGACCGTACTGATTATCATTTTTCATAGTGAACATCTGAGGCTCAATTTTTTGATTCAATGCCAGGTAATGATAGTCTTTTACCACACCAACTACATGGTAGATTTCGTTGTTATTGTAATAGAAATTCACTATTTCGCCAATAGGATGCTTCCATCCCGCCTTCTTTACAAACGCTTCATTCACAAGAATAGACCGCGTTGAATCGAAAGGAAAGCTTTTCGAAAAATTTCTTCCCATTACCAGCGGTATTTTTAATGCAGGAAGGTATGACTCATCAATTGTTTCATATTCGAAACTCATAAAAGAATCGTTGCCAAGCTTAGCATCAGTAATCCAACGTCCGCCATTTTTAGCAGCTACGGCTGCAATATTGGGGTTCTGTAATAATGTGGCCTTGAACAATGCCGCCTTCCTATGGTTCATTCCGTCTTTGTGCAATTCAATGATATTACTATCGTCGTATCCCAAATCAGCTTTTGTAAGAAAATCAAACTGCCGGTAAATAACAAGGGTAGCACAGATCAAAAATGCGGAAAACGTAAATTGCAATACCACCAATGACTTTTGCAGGTAATTTTTACCGGCAAGCCGAAAACGGCCATAGAGTGTTTCTACCGGCTTGTAGCCAGATAATACCATGGCAGGGTAAAACCCAGCCAGCAAGCCTGTTATAATAAGTAAGGCAATATAAGCCGTTACCAGTTTTGTATCAAAGAGATACGAAAGAGAAAGCGCTTTATTAGAAAGTCGGTTAAATACAGGCAACGATATTTCAACTAACAAGATCGCTGAAATGAAAGCAATTACACATAAGAAAAACGATTCTCCCAGAAATTGAACAATCAATTGTTTTTTCCTGCTACCGATTACCTTTCTAACCCCTATCTCTTTTGCCCGTTTCAATGACCTGGCTACTGTAAGGTTTACGAAATTGATACAGGCAATTAGCAATACAAATAATGCAATACCAGAAAGTATATACGAATACATCGGGTTGCTTTCGTCAGATAACCCATTTGTTGCAGGAAGTTCAGGGTTCATGTGAATGTCTGTAAACTGCTGCAAAAAATAGGTTCCCATTTGAGGATCGGGACCATTATCGTATTTTTTATTGAGCTCATCAAAAATCTGCCTGGCGTCCTTCTCGTAAAAATTTTGCATTTGCTTTTCTACTATACTAATATTCGCTTTGGGATTTAGCACCACAAATGTGTTCAGGAAAAAATAATACCAGTTCTCATTATTGTTGGCATCCTGAACCGATTCTTTAAACGGAAGCAATACATCGAATTTTATGGAAGAATTTTGTGGGCATGTTCTTGCAACGGCTGTTACTTTATACGGAACAAACGCACTGTCTTCTTTTACCATCACCGTATTACCTACCACATCGGTACTACCAAATTGCTTTTTTGCAGCATCTTCAGAGAACACAATGGAACGTGGCTCAACGAGACAGGTTTTAGCATCACCATGCAACAGTGGGAAAGTAAACATGGAGAAAAAACCAGAATCTACATTCAGTAAATTCTGCGAACGAACGTCTGCTCCTTTTTTGATATCTCTTGCACCACCTGATATACGAACAAAGGATTGAATCCCAGGAACATTCTGTGTGAACCTGGGGCCTTGTAAATAGCCGGTATGGATGCTTTTTTGTACAACTCCATTCCGCTTCGCTTTTGAAACAATCCGGTAAATATGGGATACATCTTTATGGAACCGGTCGTAACTTACTTCGTCCTTCACAAAGAGCATAATGAGCATGGCACAAGCCAGCCCGAGACTCAGCCCTATAATATTGATGAAGGAATAAATTTTATTCCTCAGCAAGTTCCGCCAGGCGGTTTTAAAATAGTTCCTTATCATAACCGTTATTTATTAAAGCTTTTTATTTATTCTGTTCTCAAACTCTTCACAGGATTGGCAAGCGCCGCCTTTATTGCCTGGAAACTTACCGTTACAAGTGCGATAATGATGGCAACGAGTCCGCCTGCAGCAAATAACCACCAACTGATGCTGATGCGATAAGCATAATACTGCAACCATTGGTGCATATAAAACCATGCAATGGGCGTAGCTATCGCAAAGGCAATTGCAATGAGTATGATAAATTCCTTTGAAAACAAATAAACGATACTGCCTGCAGTAGCGCCAAGCACTTTACGAATACCCACTTCTTTTATCCGCTGCACTGCCATGAATGAGGCCAGCCCGTACAGCCCGAGGCAGCTAAGGAATATAGCGATTGCTGCGAAAGCTTTATACAATTGCGACAACTGGTTTTCTTGTTTATAAAAACTGCCAATCTTATCATCAAGAAACTTGTATTCATAACTATAATCGGGAAATGTTTGCTCCCATATTTTTTTAACCGATTGCATGGTAGAGGCCATGTTCGTTGTTCCCAATTTTATTGCAGCCTGGCGGTACATGGTAATATTGGTAGTAATAAGCAGTGGCGCCAGGCCATTGCGGAAAGGCCTGTCATTAAAATCTTTCAATACACCAACAACGGGGCATTTTATTTGGTCATTCAACATGCTTATTTCTTTGTTCAATATATCTCCTGGCTTTTTGAATCCCAGGCTTTTTACCAGCGATTCATTCACCAGGAACTCTCTAGTCATATTGGAGGGTTGCAGATTTCTTCCGGCTACCAGTTGTAATTTATAAGCCGTCACATACCCGTCGTCTGCGAATTTGGCAATGGCCTGAAAATCTGTCTCTTTTATTGCGTGGTCAAATTTGAATGAGGTCCACATATCGTTAGCATCTTCAACCGGGGTGTTGGAACTAAAGCTTACCGACTGCACGCCGTTTACCGACAATAACTGCTGCCGCAAATAATCCGTCAGCTTGCTGCCGGTACTGTCCGGGCGGAAAGGAACATTTACAATGGCGTCTTTATCGAAGCCTAACGGACGGTTCATAAAATAATCCATCTGTTTTACAATGATGAGTGTTCCGATGATAAGCGCCTGTGCTATAACAAATTGAAATACCACCAATCCTCTTCTTAATGAAATTCCCTTTGCAGTATTTACTGTAAGCTTACTCTTTAAAGCATTGACAGGATTGAAACGTGATAAAACAATAGAAGGATAAAAACCGGCGAGTGCGGTTACAAGCATTGTTACTGTCAGCAGAAATAAAATAATTGATGGGTTGTTTAGTACGTTGAACGAAAGTGAAAGCTCCAACAATTGATTTATAGAGGGCAATACAAAAATGGTAATCACTGCTGCAAGTATTACGGCACTTGTAACTATCAAAAACGTTTCAATAATGAACTGGATCTGCAATTGAAATTTATTGCTACCCAGCACTTTTCTTACACCTACTTCCTTTGCGCGATTAACCGCTTGCGCAGTGGAGAGATTGATAAAGTTTACGCATGCAATCAACAGGATAAATGTTGCTATGAGCCATAATACATTGATGAGCTCATGACTGATCGTTTTGTTGCTGTAATTGCCCACTTCTGCGTCATAATGTACTGCGCTTAATGACTGAACAATTTGGCTATTCTTATTGTCAGCAGGCGCCATCTTTCGTGCGAACGCGCTGAGTTGTTGATTAAAATTATCAACGGAAATATTCGGTGGCAACAAAACATAGCACCCAAAATCAGGGCTAGTCTGGTTCCAGTTGGGGTTTTGCAAGCCGTATATCTTGTCTCCTGTAAAATCTGTTCCAAAAGCAACTACCAATTTTAGCTGTAAGTCTGTATTGGCTGGGATGGTTGCGAGAATGCCTGAAACTTTCAGCGCTGCTGGCGGAAATTGGAACAATCCTGCACCTATTCTATAGGTTCCTGTCAGTTTAATGGTTTTGCCTATTGCTGCTTTCCAGTCGCCAAAATAGTTTTCCGCGATTTCTTTTGTAAGCAATACATTGTTCGGATCTTTCAATGAAGCATACGAACCTGCCAGCAGCGGGAAGTCGAACATGTTGAAGAATGAAGGGCTTGTATAAAATACACCGCTCTGCTCTTTAAAATTCTTTACAGGAGTTCCATTGGCATCAAGCACCTGTAACTCATCATTGTGGCTCGCATAAATCGGGGCTACTTGTTCCAGTTGTGGAAAAGCCGTTTTCAGTCCTTCCGGCATTGGGAAAGGAATGCTTTTCTCATAAGAAATAGTGGCAGCATCTGCATGATGATGTTCGGTTAACACCCGATAGATGCGATCTTTCTTTGAATGAAAATTATCGAAACTTGTTTGAAATTGTATAATGATAAAGATCATCATGCATACAGCAATGCCAACTGCTAAGCCAGCAATGTTGATAATGGCGTAGCTTTTGTTTCTCACCAAACTCCTGAATGCTGTTTTGAAATAGTTCTTTATCATGATATTTTTTTATCAAATTCTTCTATTCTGTTCTCAAACTCTTTACCGGGTTAGCCACCGCAGCTTTTATTGACTGAAAGCTAACAGTGATTAAAGCTATCAGCAGCGCAGAAATTCCTGCTGAAAGAAATATCCACCAGCTTATCGAAATTCTGTAAGCAAAGCTTTGCAGCCATTTATTCATAGCCCACCATGCAACAGGTAAGGCAATTATATAAGCAATTAAAACAAGCTTTGCAAAATCTTTGGAAAGCATTGTAGCAATACCGGCTATGCTTGCGCCCAGCACTTTTCGTATGCCTATTTCTTTTATTCGTTGCTCTGCTGAGAATGTTGACAAACCAAATAAGCCAAGGCATGCGATTAAAATAGTGATGATGGTAAAGTACGACACGATAGCCGATGTGCGCTGTTCCTTTCCATAATTTCGTTGAAAATCCTGGTCTAAAAATGAATAGCCAAAAGGCACGCCGGGGTTAAGTTTTACCCAGGCACCCTGTACTTCTTTTATAATACCTGCATAGTTATCAGTATTGAGTGAGGCAATAAGAAAAGCATACCTGCTACCGAATATTGTGGTAGTGAAACCACAAGGCTGGATAAGGTTGTGCAGGCTTTCAAAATGGAAATCTCTTACTACGCCTATAATGCTTAACGAACCATGATAATCGTTTACATCATAGCGCATTTTTTTCCCAACAGCATTCTCTATAGTATAGCCAAGTTGTTTTACTGCCGTTTCATTTACAATTATCCCTGCAGAATCATTAAACTCTTTGGAAAATGCCCGGCCGCTTAATAATTGAAAACCAAGCGTTTCTATAAAATTATTGTTCACCGCGCTAAGATGCACATCCACATTATCCTGCCTTGTTTTGCCTTCACTGTAAAAAAGCATATCATTCAAATTCGTAATGCCGGGATAAGCTGAAGCACTCGTTATAGATTTTATTTCGGGATATTTTAATAATTCATTCTTTAAAGCAGTGTAATTTTTTTCACTGTTAAGATACCCATCATGCAGCGGCAATATTAATTTCTGCTCTTTATTAAAACCCAATTGTCTGTTTTTTAAATCATCCATTTGTTGCCAAATAACAATGGCAGCAAATACCAAACAGATAGAAATAGTGAATTGAAATACTACTAAACCTTTTCGAAACAATGTTGCTGAAAAATGCCTGGTTATCTTTCCTTTCAGTACAGATGCCGGCTTGAATGCAGACAAATAAAAAGCAGGATATAAGCCGGCAAACAATCCTGTTACCAATGTTAACGCTACTATCCAAAACAATAACGAAGGTTCTTCGAAAAGATGAATATTTTTTTGTGTGAGATTATTAAAGAGTGGCAACAATAGTTGAACAAGTACCAATCCAATAAGCAGGGAAATGATGCACATGATAAATGATTCACCAAGGAATTGGGCTATTAATAAGCCTCTGTTGGCACCTATTACTTTTCTTACGCCTACTTCTTTGGCACGTTTTTCACTACGGGCTGTGCTTAGGTTTATAAAATTACTACAAGCAATGATGAGCAGGAATGCAGCAATAGAGCCAAGTATGTATAGATAGGTGATGTTACCGTTGGCTGCAATTTCGTTTCCGGAAGAAGAGTGCAAGTAAATATCTTTTAGCGGCTGCAGAAAAAGGCCTACTGAAATGCCTGCCGATTTTGTTTCTGTACCCGTTTGTTTATCAAAGAAAAATTGCAGTTTCTTTTCAAATAGCTGCCGGTTACTTCCTTGTTTCAATTTTATGTAAGTAAAAAATAAACTATTTCCTATAAAATGAGTTTGGCGTTGCACCCAATTCCACATATCATTATTTCGCATGGACAAGAAATAGTTAGCCGGAATATGCAATTTGTATCGGCTATCATCAAAAACTGCTTTTACCGTATAATTAAATTTTCCGAAAGGTGTATTAATTAAGAGCGGTTTGCCCACGGGGTCGTCATTGCCGAAATATTTTTGAGACATCGTTTTTGAAATCACTAAACTATTGGGATCGCTCAAAGCAGTTTCGCCATTACCATAAACAAACCGGTAGGTAAAGATTTGGAAGAAGGTTGAATCTACATAATACCCATTCGTTTCAAAAAACTGTTTCTGTTCCTTGTCATTTTGATATTGGACAAGCATTTTTGCAATGTCCGAGAATGTCATTAGTCTTGCCGCCTGTTCTACTTCGGGAAAATTACTTTTCACTGCAAATGCAATCGGAGCAGCCACAGAAGCCCATGTTGTTTTGTCTTTTTTATTTTCAGAAGCGATGCGAAAAACCCTGTCGCCGTCTTTCTGATGCTTGTCATAGCTGCTTTCATCTAAAATATAAAGCATAATAACCAAGCAGGAAGCCAAGCCAACAGCCAACCCAAAAATGTTGATACTAGAAAATACTTTGTTTTTCCAAAGACTTCTTATCGCTATTTTTAAATAATTTTTGAGCATGTTGTTTTATTTTGAATGTTTCTCACTCCGTTCTTAAACTCTTTACCGGGTTAGCCACCGCTGCTTTTATTGCCTGAAAGCTTACTGTTGTCAGTGCAATCAAAATCACCAGGAAACCAGCCGCAGCAAATATTTGCCAGCCGATCGTGATCCTGTATGGATAATTCTGAAGCCATTTGTTGGCGACCATCCATGCAGCCGGAACAGCAACGAGCAATGCAATGCATACCAGTTTCAGGAAATCTTTGGAAAGAGTAGCTACCACACTATTTACAGATGCCCCCAAGATCTTTCGGATGCCAATTTCTTTTGTCCTTTTTTCAGCCGCCAATACCGATAGTCCGAACAATCCAATGCACGAAATGAAAATGGTCAATATGGCACCGAACAACATAATCTGCTTCCATCTTGCCTCGGTTTCATAGCTTCTAAGGTTCTCCTCGTTTTTAAAGACATAGGAATATGGGCTGAGCGGGAAAATTTCGGCAAACTTTTTTTGAATGAATTTGAGGCATTCTGCGGCGGTGTTTGGCTTTATTTTGATATTAATCAGGCCATACAAATTGCTATTTTTCATTGTAAATAACTGCGGGTCTATTTGCTGGCCTAAACCCTGGTAGTGATAATCTTTTACAACACCTATGACGCGATAAATCTCATTATTATTGTAAAAGAAATTAACCGTTTCACCAATAGGAGTTTTCCAACCTGCTTTCTTTACAAAAGCCTCGTTTACAAGAACAGATTGTATTGAATCTGCAGGAAAATCTTTTGAAAAATTCCTTCCTGCCACCAGCGGAATTTTTAAAGCAGGAATATAAGACTCATCAATGGTTTCATAAGTAAAGTTGATGGAAGAATCATTCCTGAGTTTAGCCGTTGTACCATTATAGCCTCCATTTTTGGCAGCCACTTCAACAATGTTGGGGTTTTGAAGCAACGCTGTCTTAAATAGCGCGGCTTCACTGTGTTTCATCATGTTTTTGTGTATCACAACAATATTGTTGTCATCATACCCCAAATCAGTTTTGGTAAGAAAATTAAACTGCTTGTAAATCACAATGGTGGCGAAAATGAGAAATGACGCGAGCGCAAATTGTAATACGACCAATGATTTTTGCAGATAGTTCTTCCCCGAAAACTGAACCCTGCTATATAATGTCTCTGTCGGTTTATACCCCGATAATACCAGTGCGGGATAAAAACCTGCCAGCAATCCCGTAGCAATAAGCAGCACAAGATAACCTACCACTAATCTTGTATCAAACAGGTAAGAAAAAGAAAGCGCTTTATGTGAAAGATCATTAAACACAGGCAGGGTTAATTTTACCAGTATGATTGCCGCAGTAAAAGCGGCTATCGTTAATAAAAACGACTCACCAAGAAATTGCGCAATCAGTTGTTTTTTCCCGCCACCAACGACTTTGCGTACACCAATTTCTTTGGCTCGTTTTAATGACCTGGCTACTGTCAGGTTCACAAAATTGATACAGGCAATCAACAATACAAACAGTGCAATGCCTGAAAGTATATAAGCAAATATCGGGTTGCTTCCATCTGTCAATCCGTTCACCGGAGGAAGCTGGGGGTTCAGGTGGATATCAGTGAATGGTTGCAAAAAATAAGTACCCATCTGCACATCAGGGCCACCGCCATATTTCTTAATCAATGCATCGAAAGTCGGCTTTCCATCCTTTGCATAAAACCTTTGCATTTGGTTTTCCACTGTTTGCACATTTGCGTTCGGGTTCAAAACAACAAATGTGTTCAGGAATTTATTAAACCAGTTATCGTCATTTTTCGCATCCTTGGTAGTCTCTCTGAATGGGAGCAATACATCAAACTTGATAGTAGAATTTTGAGGACAGGTTTTTGCTACAGCAGTTACCTTGTACGGAACAAACGCGCTGTCTTCTTTCATCATTACTATTTTACCGACCGCATTATGGGTACCGAATTGCTTTTCAGCCATATTTTCTGAAAGCACAATAGAATGAGGCTCCAGCAAGCAGGTTTTAAGATTACCGTTCAGCAACGGCAAAGTAAAGACGGAGAAAAAATTCGAATCTACATATAACAAAGATTGAGAATGAACCTCCATTCCTGTTTTTATATCCAAGGCACTGCTCTGTAAGCGGACAAAAGACTGGATACCCGGTACATTTTGTGTAAACCTTGGCCCTTGCAAAAAACCGGTAATGCTGTTTTTTTGTTCAGTTCCATTGTGCTTGGATTTTGATACGACCCTATAAATATGCGACACATTTTTATGGAACCTATCGAAGCTCACATCATCTTTTACATACAGCATAATAAGCATAGCAGAAGCCAGCCCAAGGCTCAACCCGGCAATATTGATAAGGGAATAAATTTTATTCCTTTGAAGGTTTCTCCACGCTGTTTTAAAATAATTTTTCAACATAACGATTTATTTATCGGTGTCCAATTTCTGATACGTAAACCCCTACTCCATTCTCAAACTATTTACCGGATTGGCTGTTGCTGCTTTGATCGCCTGGAAGCTTACTGTTATTAATGCAATCAGCAATGCAATAACTCCCGAAGCAACAAACATCCACCAGCTTGTATTGATTCTGTACGCAAAGTTTTGCAGCCATTTATTCATCGCCCAATATGAAATCGGAAATGCAATAAGAATCGCAATGCAGACCAGTTTTATAAAATCTTTTGAAAGCATTCCCGTTATTTGTGATACATCAGCGCCTAGCACTTTGCGTATGCCAATCTCCTTGGTACGCTGTTCTGCTGTATAAGTGATCAGTCCAAACAGTCCCAGGCAGGATACGAATATGGTGAGTGCGGAGAAAATATTGAGAATAGCACTTGTTTTTTGTTCTGCCACATAGGTCTTGTTATACAGATTATCCATAAAAGCGTAGGTAAAAGGTTCATCTGTTTGGAAATTTGCCCATTCCTTCTTCATTGCGGAAAGTAGCCCCGGTATATCTGTGGTTTTTATTTTAAATATCAACCCCCAGTCCTGACCAAGCACCATTAACAGGGGAGTAATTGGTTCATGAAGCGACTTGAAATTGAAATCTTTCACCACCCCAACTATATGAAAAGGAATATCCATCCCCTTTCCTTCCTTATCGATTTTCCTGACAATCGTTTTTCCAATAGCATCATTCACTCCCCATCCAAATGCTTTTGCAGCAGTTTCGTTGACGATCATAGCAGTGGAATCTGTTGCTAAATCTCTTGAAAAGTTCCTGCCCGCTGCCAACTGCATACCCAAAGTGGGAATATATTGCTCATCCACCTGGTATTCCAGTGTTCTCATCATTTCATTGTCACGTCCCGATGGATATGCTAAAGCATTATTATTACCGCTGGGGCCGGCCGGCTTATACGCTGAAATGGTTGCGTTCACTATACGAGGGTCTTTCAGCATCTTTTCTTTATAGATCCGCTCATTTTTACCCAGGGCCCAGGAATTTGAGATCGTGAGTAATTGTTCCTTGTTGTAACCCAAATTTTTATGTTGTATATATTTCATTTGTTGCCATACTACAATCGTACCGACGATTAAAGCAACAGAAATAAAAAACTGGAAAACAACCAGGCTGCTGCGTAAGCCAAAACTATTATTACCGCCAGTAAATTTCCCTTTTAAAACAGAGGCAGGTTTGAAAGACGACAGAAAGAAGGCTGGATACATTCCTGCAACAATGCTTACAAAAACACCCAACCCGATAAATGCTGCAATGATTCTTATTTCAAATTCAAAACTTAAGTCTTTGCCAGATATATCATTGAAGACCGGCAACAGGAATTGAATTAAGCCATATGATATCAACAAGGCAAAAAAGGTCAACAATGCAGATTCAAGCAAGAACTGTTTCACAAGCTGAAGTCGTCCTGAACCAATTACTTTGCGCACGCCTACCTCTTTTGCACGTTTGGAGGCGCTTGCGGTGGAAAGATTAATAAAATTGATGCATGCAATAAGCAGCATAAAAATGGCAATTGCCGAGAAGATGTATACATACATAACATTCCCAGGAGATGTCAATTCATAATTCGAATGAGAATACAGGTGAATGGATGTTAGTGGTTGCAATACAAAGCCGAGTCCGTTGCCTTTTTTTCTAAACTGCTCAAGGCTCACACCCATTTGCTGTTGTATTTGAGGGCCCATGTATTTCTCCACCATGCCCGGCAGTTTGGCTTCCAGTTTTTTATAATCGGATCCTGGTTTTAATAATATATAAGTAAAAAAATTAGACCCCATCCACGAATCCGACTTTGCTTCGTTCAATCCAGTCATGGAGCCAAACAAATCAAATTGGAAGTGAGAATTGACCGGTACTTTGTCGATGAGCCCTGTTACTTTAAAAGGTTCATTGTTATTACTGGTAAACACCAGGGTTTTACCTATCGGATTTTCATTGCCGAAATATTTTTTTGCCGCTGCTTTTGTAATGACAAGTGTGTTGGGTTCTTTCAAAGCAGTCTTTACGTCTCCTTCAATCAGCGGTAAAGTGAATATGCTGAAAAAATTAGGGTCAACAAAAACAAGTTCATCATCCCTGAAATTCCTCCCTTTATAACTGATTTTCGGCGCGCCTGCCACGCGAAGCCTCGTAGCATCTTCAACTTCAGGGTAATCCTTTGTCATTGCCGAAGCTACTTGTGGCATTACGTTTGCCTCATAAATCTTTCCTCCATTGATATCCGCTTTGAAAACAATCCGTACTATACGGTCGGCATTTTTATTGAACCGGTCAAAATTCAGTTCATCCTGCACATAAAGCATGATGATAAAACAGACTGAAATTCCAATGGAAAGTCCTGCAATATTGATGAAAGAAAAAGCTTTTCTTTTTATCAAATTGCGCCACGCGGTTATGAAATAGTTTTTCAGCATAATCTTTTTATTTCAATTATTGATTATTCCGTTCTCAAACTCTTCACCGGGTTAGCCAGAGCAGCTTTTATTGCCTGGGAACTAACTGTAATAAATGCAATCAACAGCGCAGTACCCGCCGCCGCAATAAATATCCACCAGCTCATATTTATCCTATACGCAAAGCTTTGCAGCCATTTATTCATTGCCCACCATGCAATAGGCGATGCAATAAGTATAGAAACGATCACCAATTTCAGAAGGTCTTTTGTGAGCAATTGTGCAATGCCAGATACGCTTGCACCAATAACCTTCCTTATACCAATTTCTTTTGTTCTTTGCTCTGCCGTAAATGCCACTAATCCAAATAAACCAAGGCAAGCAACAAAAATCGCTAACATTGAAAATACGGTTACGGTATTGGCTGCATGCTGGTCTGACGCATACAGATTCTGAATATGCTCATCAAGAAACCGGTAATCGAAAGCCGAATTAGGCAAATCGTTCCTGAATATTCCTTGTATTTGTTGCACAAGTGCCGGAAGGTTTTGTGTATTATACCTTATCAGCAATTCCCTTAAATTTTCTGGTGCTTTGTTCATTGCATAATAAACATACCCGCCTATTTCTTCTTTCAGAGAATGATAATTGAAATCCCTCACAACGCCGGTAACAATAGACCTATCAGCCATTTCGGTAATGATATGTTTACCTATGGCCTCCTGCGGTGTTTTAAAGCCCAAATAATTTGCAACAACTTCATTAATCAATGCATAACAAGTAGTATCGCCTTCAGCTATGGTTTTAGGTAATGTTGTGCCAGCCAATAATTGCAGCTGCATTGTTTGCACAATGGAGCCGTCTGAATGGCATGTTTTAACAGGGTAGCCTTCCTTGTCTGTCGATGACTTACTTACACTTCTTCCACTTTCAACATCCCCCGGGATCGATTGCACTTCCGAAACGCTTTCAATATTTGCGAGGTTTTTTAAATCATTTTTCGCAGATAAAATCTGCTGTCTATTTTGTGCCGATTTTATTGAAACTGCAACAATACCATTGGGATTATATCCCAAATTTTTATTCCTGATATAATGTATTTGTTCCAGGATTACTATTACACCAATAATCAAAATAACAGAAGATGCAAACTGAAATACCACCAATGATTTACGAATAAAATCTGCAACAGAATACTTTTGTTTCAATTTATTCATTAATACAAGCGGGGAAATGTATGACATGGAAAACGCAGGATAGCTGCCAGCAACAATTGTTACTACAAACCATATCAGCAACAGGCCAAGTAGTATAGGTATTGAATATAATGCTGATGGTTTTAATTCTATGCCGGTAATGTCATGAAACAATGGTTGCACAAGAAAAGAAAGAAAATAACCGACAATAATGGCAATAAAAGAAAGGACGGCGGTTTCAATATAAAACAGTATAAGCATTTGCCTGATATTGGCGCCTAAAACTTTATTTACACCTACCCCTTTGGCTCGCTTTTGAGAACGTGCCGTTGCCAGATTCATATAGTTAATGCAAGCAATAACCAATACAAGCAACGATAAAAACAACAATGCTTTTACAGTGTTGCTGCTGCCAATCCTTTCAGAATAACCTGCTCTTAAGCCTGAAGAATACAAGTGGATATCCGTTAATGGCTGCATTAAAAATCCGGAATAAAATTGGTGCTCTTTTGGTACATTTTTATTAATAAGTGCTACAGCCAGTTGTTGCACCCGGTCAATATTTGCGCCAGGCTGTAAAAGGCAATATGTTTCGAAACTCGCATTGCTCCAGGAAATATTTTTGCCTGCCCAGGAATCCATGATGTTATACACCATGTCGCAATCAATCGTGCTATTTTCTGGCAAATCTTTGTAAACGCCGGAAACATGTAATGTATCACTATTGTTTACATAAATGATTTTCCCAAATGCAGCTTCTTTTCCATACAGCCTTTCTTTTGCAGATTGGGACAGGACGATGGATTTCCGCTGTGCAAAAGCCGTATTTGCATTGCCTTCAATAAAACTGAAATCAAACATGCTGAAGACAGATGCGTCGGCCATGTACAGTTTTTTTTCAACAAAGTTTTTATCCCCTGTTTTCAGGGATACAGAAGCGCCGAAATCGTGTTTAATCAGTCTTGTCATATCCTTTACCTGTGGGATGCTTTGCAACATGGCAGGACCAACTGCATTGGGCAACTCTGCCCATTTCTCATATTGATACTGTGCCGTTGTTTGCATGTTCACACGGTAGATATTCTTAGCGTTTTTGTACCCGCGATCAAAACTTAATTCATAAGAGACACATGCAAACAATGTAATGCATACACACAAAGCAATAGCTAACCCTGCTATGTTAAGCGTTGTAAAAAGTTTATTCTTCTTAATATTCCTCCATGCAGTCTTGAAATAATTCTTTATCATGACAACTCTTTTTATGAATGATAAGTCATTCTTCAACCATTCACTATCTCACTTTCAAATGCTTTGATTCAAACCAGTATGTTTTCCGTAACCGTTTGCCCATCGAGCATGCGGATAATGCGATGACTGTAACGGGCATCGTGTTCGGAGTGTGTAACCATGACGATCGTGGTCCCCAATTCATTCAGCTCAGTCAATAACTGCATCACTTCATTACCATTGGAAGAATCGAGATTACCGGTAGGTTCATCCGCCAGGATCAGCTTGGGGTTGTTGACCACAGCTCTGGCTACCGCCACCCTTTGTTGTTGTCCGCCGGAAAGCTGTTGGGGATAGTGGTTGCGGCGATGCATGATCTGCATTTTATCCAGCACCGCTTCTACCCTTGTCTTCCTGTCGGCCGCTTTAACGCCGGTATAGATCAGGGGCAGTTCTACATTCTCAAAAACAGTCAGTTCATCGATGAGGTTGAAACTCTGGAACACGAACCCGATATTGTGTTTACGGAGATCGGCCCTTTTGCGTTCATTGAAGCCGGCCACTTCAATACCATTGAAGACAAAACTGCCCGCATCGGGATCATCGAGCAATCCCAGTATATTCAACAACGTGGATTTACCACAGCCGGATGGTCCCATCACAGCCACAAATTCCCCCTCCTTCACGTCGATACATAGTTTGTTGAGCGCTACCGTTTCCACTTCTTCTGTGCGGTAGATTTTCTCGAGGTTTTTGATCTTGATCATATTGCAGATTGCTTAATTTTTTTTTAATATTAGTTCCTGCATGTTTCCATAGTTCTCATAACTGGATGTTACCACTTTATCGCCCGGTTTCAGGCCCGATAACACTTCATAATACTCTGTATTCTGGCGGCCCAGCTGTATATCTGTTTTATAGGCTCTTCTGCCATCTGCACTCAGCTTGAATATCCAGTTGCCACCGGTTTGCTGGTAAAAACCACCTTTCGGCAATAACAGCGCCTGTGTTTCATCACTTAGCGCCAGCAAAATCTGTAAAGTCTGCCCGCGACGGATCCCTTTGGGCACTTCTCCTTCAAATTCCATATCTACCTGGAAACTGCTTTTGGTTATCTGAGAGAATATTTTTTTTATGGTGAGTGTATAATCTTTACCGGCAAAATTGAATGTACCCTTCAGTCCGGTATAAATGCGCGATACATAGTGCTCATCTACATCCACCCTTACTTTAAAACCGCTCAGTACATCTATTTGTCCCAGGCGTTCTCCTTTATTCTTATTCTGCCCTATTTCCGCATCGAGCGATGTCAGTTGCCCGTCTACCGGGGCACGAACGATGAGGTCGCCCACTTTTTTCTGAAATAATCCCAGTGCATTCTGCGAACCCTGGTAAGATTGTTTCGCCTGTGCCAGTTGTTGTACATTGGTTGTAGAATCCTGTTGCATGATCTCCCTGGTAAGGCTATATTTCTGTAAATTATAATTGTAATCGTTCTCTGCTTTTTTGAATTCCTGGAAACCAATCACTTTTTGTTCGTACAAACGCTTGTCTAAGAGGTACACCCGTTCTGCTTCTTTCAACAGGTTTTCTGCATCGGTCAACTGGTTGCGTTTGGTAACCGTATTCTGCAACGCTGCGTTCCGTGCGATCTGCATCTGTGTAAGGGTATTATACACGTTGGATTGTTGTGAAAGAAGGTTCAGCTCCAGGTCGGTATTGCTGAGCCGGAGAATGGGTTGCCCCTTTTTCATGACGGTACCATCTTCCACATATTTCTCTTCCACGCGACCGCCTTCCACTGCATCGAGGTAAATCGTGGTCAACGGCAGCACGACACCGTTGACGGGAATGGCATCCTTGTAAGGGCCTTTTTTGACTTCCGAGATGATGATCCGCTCCGTATCTACATTCAGCCTGCTTTTTCCTGAGGTGAAATAATAGCTGGCACCTATCAGGGCAGCAATACCAACGCTTACTCCAATCGTAAGTAATCTTTTAACCGACCATTTCTTTTTTGCAATAACTCTGTCCATTATGTCTGATGTTAATTTGGCGATGCAGTGATGAATATCCAGCCCTGCTTGCCGAGGGCTGGATATTACAAACCCAACTATAACTGCCACATTATTACTCTATAAGAACATGCCAGAGTGCTTATACTATGATTTTCAATTCATTACGATGTGTTACAAGCCATTAACCGCGCGCATTCGATACAACAACTGTCCGCTTTTGATACACTTGTAAGAACTTCTTAGTGTATGAACCCCACGAGGTGGGCCAACTGGTGGAAAAGTTCGGTAGCATGTTGTGCGTTTATGATACAGTAGTTGTCCGGTTTCGATACAGTGCTGTATTGAGACTACACAGTATGGATAATTGTTTGTCATCACTTTGTATTTGTGGTATCATTGTAGCACTAATTACGCCAGCTATAAATTCTCTCCGGGCATGCAGTTCAAAAAAGCCTCCATACTGGTCATAGATGACGATACCGATGTATTAACGGCCGTGCGCCTGTTGCTGAAACCGGAAGCAGGACAAGTAGTTACAGAAAAGAACCCCGAACAGATCCGCTTTCACCTGGCCCAACAGTCTTTCGACGCGATATTGCTGGACATGAATTTCAACAGCGCCGTCCATACCGGCAACGAAGGATTGTTCTGGTTGAAGAAGATCAAGGAATTGCGTTCAGATGCTGCGGTGATCATGATCACCGCTTACGGAGATATTGACCTCGCCGTACGATCGCTGAAAGAAGGCGCTTCAGATTTCGTGATAAAACCATGGCACAATGAAAAATTGATCGGCACCATCAAGGATGCACTGAAACGAAAAGAAAACAAAACTACGAGCGGCATGGTACCCGAGTCAGGCTCTATCATAGGCACAGAACTGATCGGCCGTTCAGACGCGATGCAGGAAATATTGCTGAAACTGGAAAAAATTGCCCCTACCGATGCCAACATCCTCATATTAGGTGAAAACGGTACAGGTAAGGATTTGATTGCAAAAGCCATTCACCAGCATTCGCTTCGGGCACAAAAACCATTTGTAAAAGTGGATGTAGGCGCCTTAACAGAAAGCCTCTTCGAAAGCGAATTGTTTGGTCATAAAAAAGGCGCTTTTACCGATGCGAAAGAAGATCGCGCCGGCAGGTTTGAAGCAGCAAACGGCGGTACACTCTTTCTCGATGAAATTGGTAATATCAGCCTCCAACAGCAAGCGAAGCTGTTAACGGTATTGCAAAACCGGCAGATAACCAGGCTGGGCAGCAATGAGTCCGTACCGGTTGATATCAGATTGATATGCGCTACCAACCTGCCTATTATGGAACTGGCCAATGAAAACCGTTTCCGCAAAGACCTGGTCTATCGCATCAATACCGTAGAGATCATGGTACCACCATTGCGCAAAAGAGGTAACGATATTATCCTGCTGGCTAAACATTTCAGTAACCTGTACAGCAATAAATATTTAAAACCAACACTGGAACTGGATGATAATGCGCTGGACAAACTGTTGCATTATCATTTTCCGGGGAACATACGGGAGTTACAATATACCATTGAAAGAGCCGTCATTATGTCCGATGGTGGCGTATTGGAAGCAAAAGACCTGATCTTTTCACCCATCGAATCGGCACCCGAAGAATCATCGTCAGTCCCCGTAGAACTGAAACTCAGCGCCGTTGAAAAAAACACCATTCGCCGCGTTATTGAAAAGCACCATGGCAATATCACCAAGGCAGCAAAAGAACTGGGAATCACACGCACTGCACTCTATCGCCGCCTAAGCAAATACGATATATGACACAGGGAAATACAGCATGGCGGATAGGCATAAGGATAGTACTGCTTTTTGCAGCGCTGTTTGCCACTGCATTCATCCTGATAAAAGGCTGGTTCCCGTATCTGCTGATAGCCATCCCGGTTACTATTTACCTGTCAATTGAATTGTACCGTTTTCATAAAAAAACACACGATGAACTGCAACAGTTTGTAGAAGCTGTGCATTACCGGGATTTTTCCCGGCATTTTGATATCAAGCATGCACCGGTTGACCTGCAACCTTTGAGAAAAGGGTTCAACGAGATCAATACAACATTTAAAACCATCACCAGGGAAAAGGAAACCCAATACCAGTATTTACAAAAGATACTGGAACTGGTAGATACCGGCATCTTATCTTATGAAGAGCAAGGAGGTGAAGTAGTATGGATGAATGAATCGCTGAAACGCATGCTGCAACTGCCCTATCTTAAAACCATCCACTCGATGGAAAAGCGGGATGCGGCGTTGTATCAGGACATCATTGCATTAAAACCCGGCGAAGGAAAGATCACCACCGCGCAGCCCGAAGCGGCTTCGTTTAAAATATTGCTGTCTGCCACTTCCTTCCAGACCGACGGGAAAAAATACAAACTGATCGCTTTCCAGAACGTAGACGAAGCCCTGGATGAAACAGAATCAAAAGCCTGGCAGAAACTGCTGAGCGTAATGACACATGAAATCATGAACTCGGTGGCGCCCATTTCCTCTCTTGCCGACACGCTAAAGAACAGGTTGCAGCAATCGGCGCCTTTGCTCAAACACCATCCCGGCGCAGTAGACGACCTTGAGTTGGGTATCGAAACCATCAAGCGCAGAAGCGAAGGCTTGCTGAAATTTGCCGAGACCTACCGTAACCTGAATAAGATCACCACCCTCAATCTTACAAAAGTATATGTACGGGATCTGTTTGAAAACCTGCACCGGTTGATGCAACCCACCCTGGAACAGAAAGAGATTGAACTGGAAATCATTCTCAAAGATCCCGACCTGATGCTGGAGGCTGATACCAACCTGGTAGAACAGGTACTGATTAACCTGGTGGTGAATGCGATCGAAGCGGTAAAATCGACCAACCAGCCCAGGATCATTTTAGCCGGTTACCAATCCGGCAATGGCAAAACCATTATCAAGGTCGCTGATAACGGATTGGGTATACCAGCCGAGATCATGGATAAGATTTTCATCCCATTCTTCAGCACCAAAAAACACGGCAGCGGTATTGGGCTGAGCCTTTGCAAACAAATCATGATGCTGCACCGGGGAAATATCCAGGTACAAAGTGCCACAAGCGAAGGGACTGTTTTTATGCTCTTATTCTGATTTTTACAACGAAGATGTCTTGGCATCAAAAGCATCCAATACCCTTGTAGAGAAAACCAATGCAGCTCCGGCATTCACGGCAATCGCAACGCTCAATGCTTCTACGATCTCTTCTTTCGTGGCTCCTTGTTTAATGGCAGCATCGGTATGAACTGTAATACATCCATCGCATTCGCGTGTAACAGCTACTGCCAGTGCAATCAACTCTCTTACTTTAGCACCTAACAGGTTGGTGGCATTGCCTGCTTCACTCAGGCCGCGATAGCCTTTAATAATTTCGTGGTTGATCCTTCCGATCTGGACATTGCCAGCTGCTATTTGTTTTTGGTATTCATTCCAATCAAGCATCATAATGATTTGATTTTGGGTTAAATAAAATGATTCAATGTTTGTCCATCTTCCCTTTTGCTTCCATGCACCAGGTCATTTCGTGTAAAAATGACCTGGCAAATTTTTGTATCAATGGGCTTGTTACATGCCCATGCTCATCGTAGTCATCCTGCACATTGCCTACGCGAAACATCGATGGCACTACCCATGCACCTATTTTCCATAAAGAGAATAATAAAGATGTCATTACCTGCGAACCTCCATACTGTCCGTTCGATACCGTAGCCAATCCAATGGGTTTTCTTCTCCATTCTGCATACAAAACGTCTATTGCATTTTTGAGACTGGCAGGATATCCCCCGTTGTATTCCGGTGTAACGATCAGGATGCCTTCGGCATGCTTGATCCTTTCGGCAAATTCTACCAAAGAAGGTAACGGGTTCTGCATTTCGCCGAGCCGCTGGTCGAAAATGGGAAAATCGTATTCCTGCAGGTCAAGTATTTCTACAGAACCTAATTCGTGCTCTTCTATGAATTTTTTGAAGAACAAAGCCACCCGGTGACTCATGCGTTCTTTTCTGATACTGGATGAAATAATGGTGATCTGGTGCATAAATTTATGTATTGATATTGTATTTTTTTGCCAGCGCCGCACAAACGCCGTTCGTCCATCCGAACCCATCCTGCCCAGGGTATTCGCCGCCACCCGCTTCCAGGTGCATGTCTATTACATTGTATTTTTCCATCAGTTTGCCTGTGCGTTTGTACACTTCGTTATTCAGGTTCAGCCACCGGGTGGCGATCTCCTTTGCCAACTCATGCGACCCCATTTTTTCCAGTGCTATGATCGTCATCCATTGCAGGGGCGCCCAACCATTGGGATGGTCCCATTGCTGCCCGGTATGCTGTGTAGCGGTTACAACTCCCCCGGCACATAAAAAATGTTCCCTGATCGTATCACTTACCCGCTCATATTCCGTTAATGGATCAACACCAAACAGGAACAAAGGCACCATCCCAGCCAGTGTGATCATTTCTTTTTGTTTTTCTTCCTTCCAATCATAATCAACATAAAAATTTTTATGACTGTTCCAGCAATAAGCATCCATCGCTGCTCGCCTTTTCCTGGCAGCAGACAGGTATTGGTCTTCCTTCTCTTGCATGCCCGACTGCCGGTAGGCTTCACTGATCATCATTTCCTGGAACAAAAGCAACGCATTCAAATCAACCGGAATGATATCGGTAGTGTGGATGGTATACAACGACTTACCATCTTTGAACCAGCGGCTGCTGAAATCCCAGCCCGATTCTGCTGCCGCTCTCAGGTTGCGGAACAATATTGCCGGCTCGCTGGCTGATCGTTGCGCCAGCTCCCTGTCTTCCCGGTACGATTCAGGCCTTGGTGTATCGTACTCATCCCAAAACCTGTTGAGTATGGATCCGTCCGGCATCCGCACTATGTGGTGCAGCGCAATCTGTTCATCGCTTAATTCAGTTTCCCCGCGCATCCAGAACTGGTATTCCTTTTCCAGTTGTGGCAGGTATTGACTCTTCACCTGCTCTCCTTTAGTCTCTGCCAGCAGGCTCACCATCATTGCAAAAAAAGGCGGCTGCGACCGGCCCAGGTAATAGCTGCGGTTTCCATTCGGTATATACCCGATGATATTGATGAGGTGGGCAAAATTCTGGATCATGTGCTCCATCATAGCTGTCCTGCCCGATGCCTGCAAGCCCAGCAAAGTGAAGTAACTATCCCAATAATAAATTTCCCTGAATCGCCCACCCGGAACGATATAAGGATAAGGAAGCGGGATCAAAGAGCCTTGCTGTGTATCCGGCTTACGGGTGAGGGCCGGCCAGAGTGATTCAATATGCTCCAACATGGTAGCGTTGCTTTGTGCAACAAAGTCAACGGCTGGGGCAGCAGGTAATGTAAAATAACGCCGTACAAATGAAGTAAGATCAAAGTCAGGCTTGTGTTTCTCTGCTTCGTATGTGTTCAGGATATCCGGTATTCCTGTTTTGGGTGCGCAATCCACAAAAGTCTTTCCATCAGGGAAAATCCTGTTCATCTGCACTGCTTCAAACAAAGAAGTACGGAAAAAATCAACCGTCATTTTCATGTTCATTTTATTGAAACAGTTTTCAAGTCTTTTGTTTCTGTTGGAACCCGTAAAAAAACCACAAGCATAACAGCAAGACGGCCATGGGTGCCAATGAAAAATAAAACGCTTTTCCCCCGCCAATGTGTTTGAATAAATATCCTACCAGTCTTGACCCCAAAGTGCCTCCAATAGCTGAAAAGAAAACGAGCAGGGATGCCATGGGACTGTGAAACTTTTTCTCTGTAGAACTGAGTACAAAAGAATTGACCAACGGGTAAATGGGCGCCAGGAAAAAGCCGATCAACGGGAAAACATAACCAATCACCGGCACATCGGCAAAAGAAAGGATCTGCCTTGGCGCCAGGTTCTGCGCTGCCGGCAACACCAGCCAGACGATGATCGCTGCACCTGCCAGGCAAACAAATAGCATGAAGAACCAGGATATTTTCTTTACCAACAGCGCCGATAAATACCGTCCTAATGCGATGGACAGCATGAGAATGACCGCCATATAAATGCTGGTTGTCTCGGGCAGGTGCAATACTTTCTGATTAAAAGTAGGCAGCCAGCTCATGATGCCCTGCTCTGTCATCACATACATGAAAGCAGCAACGGCAAAAACCAGCACCAGGGGTCTTTTGATCAGTTTTACCATTTCCACAAAATCATCTATCACCGATGTTCCCGGAATTTCATAATCCGCTTTAAAATCTGACAATAACAACACCAAAAAAGATACGGCTATCAATCCTGCCAACAGCAGGTATATGCGCAGCCATGCATTCGGGTTGGTATCGCTGTAGAAAAAAGGGAAAGCAATGAATCCGGCGGCAATACCAATCATAAAACAGCTCTCCACTGAACTGAGCAGGCTTTTGTGTTCTTTTTCATCATTGGTTACCACACCTATCAATGCATACACAGATACTTTGATAACGGCAAAAGAGACGCCCACACAAGCAAACATCAATTTAACCGTTGCAAATGAGTTACCAAAATACATAGTAAGGCAACCGGCAAAGACCAACGCCAGGGCCGCCAGCATGCCTTTTTTATAACCCAGCCTGGGCAGGAAGGAGCCTACAAAAAAAGACACAAAAGCAATGGAAAGGTCTTTGAAAGCTTCCAGGATACTGGCCTGCAATTCATCTACATGATATGAATTGATGGATTTCTGGATCAATATGCCTACACTGTTGAGCAGTATGGCGAATACAAAATAGTTGAGGAATAAGGATATCCTGATCTTTTGGTTTGACATGGCAGCTGTTTGAAAAGACAGCTTTAAAATAAGGTTTTCTGTCTAGAATATCTTGTATTGAACCGAAATTCATTATTCTTGCCATAAGCCATGGTTTTTAATACGTAGTAATTAAACATATATTAAAAACGAGATAATCCACATTAAAAGTGAGCTACTGTGGGAATGGTGTGGGTTTGCTGTGGTTTTAGTATCAACCAATAGTATATTTATCGGCCTTCAAACCCCTTTTACATGAAACCAAAGTATTCATTACCTGTTTATGTATTGTTGTTGCTTTGTGCTACTGTCTGCGCTCAAAGCGATCTTCATAATGATCCCGTCTATTCCGGCAAAGATTTGGGCGTTCGTTATAAGGGTGCAATAACCTCTTTTAAAATTTGGGCGCCCCGGGCATCAGAAGTGCTGTTGCGTTTATACGCAGCTGGCGATGGCGGCCAGCCGCTGGAACAGATAAAACTGCTGCCAGCCCGGCAAGGCATATGGGAAACCATTGTCCATAAAAACATTGTCAACCGCTATTATACTTTCCAGGTAAAACAGGATGGTAAATGGTTGGATGAAAGTCCTGATATCAATGCAAAAGCCGTAGGCGTCAACGGCAAACGTGGAATGGTGGTTGACCTGAAAACCACCAACCCGGTCAACTGGGCTAAAGATAAAAAACCACTGCTTAAAAATTTTACCGACATCATCATCTATGAATTACATGTACGCGACCTGTCGATCAGTCCCACTTCCGGCATTCACCACAAAGGAAAATTTCTGGGTCTTACCGAGACAGGAACACGCAATGCAGCCGGTGAAAAAACGGGGCTCGATCACCTGGCCGAATTAGGTATTACACATGTACACCTGTTACCTTCTTTCGATTTTAATTCCGTAGATGAAACCAAACTTTCATTGAACAAATACAACTGGGGCTACGATCCGCTCAACTACAATGTACCGGAAGGATCTTATGCTACTGACCCTTACAATGGCAATACACGTATCAAAGAGTTCAAACAAATGGTTCAGGCCTTGCACAACAGGGGGTTGCGTGTGATATTGGATGTGGTGTATAACCACACAGCCAATCTTGCATCTCCTTTCAATCAGTTTGCACCCGGTTATTTTTATCGCCATAAAGCCAACGGTAATTATTCCGATGCCACCGGCTGCGGCAATGAAACCGCTTCAGAAAAAGTCATGATGCGCCAATTCATGATAGCTTCTGTAGCATACTGGGCCAGGGAATACCATATCGATGGCTTCCGTTTCGATCTCATGGGTGTGCACGATATTGCTACTATGAATGCCATCAGTGATACGTTGCACAAGATTGATCCAACCATTTTCATCTACGGTGAGGGGTGGACTGCCGGAGAAAGTCCGCTGGACGAATCGCTGCGTGCAGTTAAACAAAATACTTACCAGCTACACCAGATCGCGGCGTTCGGCGATGAAATGCGGGATGGCCTGCGTGGACCTTTTGCCGATGTAAAAGAAAAAGGGTTCATCAGTGGAAAAACGGGCACAGCAGAAAGCATCAAATTCGGTATTGCAGGCGCCGTGCAGCACCCACAGATCAACTACAAGCAGGTGAATTATTCAAAACGCGCCTGGGCCGCAGAGCCTTATCAATCCATCAGCTATGTTTCCTGCCATGATGATAATACGCTGTTCGATCGCCTGCTGATCGATAACCCTGGTGCCTCGGAAGAAGACATTATCAAAATGGATAAACTGGCTCAAGCCATTGTACTTACCTCCCAGGGTGTTCCTTTCCTGCATGCCGGAGAAGAAATGCTGCGTACCAAAAAAGGTGTAGCCAATTCTTTTGAATCGCCCGACTCCATCAATGCACTCGACTGGAATCGTAAGACACAATATAAAGCAGTATTCAAGTATTATCAGTCACTCGTTGCCTTGCGCAAACACCATCCTGCTTTCAGGATGCCTTCCGCTCAAATGATCCGGCAACATTTAACTTTCCTTGAAACCAACGATCCTTTGCTCATTATGTATACACTATCAGGTCACGCCAATGGAGACAAGTGGAAAGATATCCTGGTTATATTGAATGGTAACAGGCAAGCCCGAACGGTACAGTTGCCCCCGGGTTCGTGGATACTGGCTGCCGATGGAGATAACATCAATGAAAAAAGCATTCAAAAAGTGACCGCTTCCAACATGTTGATACCCGCCACTACGGCATGCATACTCTTCAGGTAAGCGTGCACGGAAAACCAGCAGAGCACTCGCTGCCAAAGAGTTTAACATGACCATAACAAACTAATAGCAAAATAGTATTAAGGAAAACACTATTTTGTATAAAATTCATATATGAAATCAATTTTATTCGCACTATGCTTACTTATTTCCAGTGCCGGCTTCAGCCAAACCGACACTACAAAAACAGTGCTTACTGAAGGTACCGTAGTAAAAGTGAAAACAGTAACAGAGTTAAAAGGGAGCGAATTAAAAGTAGGGGATATTGTAAACTTCGAATTGGCACAACCCATTATAATCAATGATAAAATCGTTGTCAATCCCGGAGCAAAAGCCACCGGTTCGGTTACTTCAGCAGCCGGTAGTAAGGCTTTGGGCAAAAAGGGAAAACTGGAGTTCAGTATTGACTACCTGTATTTACCTGGTGGCAAAACCGTTAAATTAAAAAGTTCTGTTGCGGCAAATGTTAAAGGAAGAGGAGCCACTACAGCAGCAGTATCTGTTTTGGTTTCCCCGCTGGGTTTATTGTGGCACGGGCAGCAAGCTAAATTTCCTCCCGGCACTGTTTTCTCAGCTTATGTAGACCATGATACGGTGCTTAATTAAGCAGGTTGATGGTGTTGTGCGAAAGGCATGTATGAAGTTGTTGCTTCCAATCTTTCAATACAATGCCATAATCGGCCTGTATAGCAGTTGTATCGAGCACTGAATAAGCCGGCCGTTTAGCCGGTGTGGGATAAGCAGCAGTAGGAATGGGTAACACTTCACACTGCATACCGGCTGCGGCTTTGATGGCGAGGGCAAAATCGTACCAACTGATGGCGCCTGCATTGCTGTAATGATAAATACCATAATGCGCATGGCCATGCTGCATAGATTCAATCACCTGCATCAATACTTCGGCCAGGTCTGCGGCATAAGTAGGTGATCCAATCTGATCATGCACCACTTTGATCTCCGGTCTTTCTTTCATCAGCCGCAACATGGTCTTGACGAAATTATGGCCATGTGAACTGTACACCCATGAAGTGCGTATGATGACCGACTGCTCGCAATGTTCCAATGCCAATTGTTCTCCCATGTACTTGGTATATCCATAGTAATTGACCGGATCGCAGGCGGTACCGGTAGTATACGGCGCTGTTCCTTTTCCGTCGAACACATAATCGGTGGAAATGCCCAGGTACACGCAGCCATAACGATGGCATTCTTTGGCGATCATACCGGCAGCCGTTGCATTGACCGTGTAAGCAGTTTCCTGGTCGGTCTCTGCTTTATCAACCGCCGTATACGCCGCGCAGTTGATGACATAATCTGGTTTGATGTTCTCAAAAAAAACGGGAATGGTTTCCGGTTCACTCATATCCATGTCTTCCCTTCCTGCAAACAGGAAATCAAACGCTCCGGCAAACCGGCCCGACAATTGCAAGAGTTCCCAGCCCAGCTGCCCGTTTTTTCCTGTAACAACAATTAGTGGTTTTGGCATGGGCTGAACAGTTATTTATGTTTTCCGAATTCTTTGGGTTGCTTCGACCATTCTGCTTCCGGCAGCGATTTGAAATAGTCATACGTTTTTTTCAAACCGGCTGCCCTGTCTATTTTAGGCTCCCAATTGAGTAATTGTTTGGCTTTGCTGATATCCGGCTTTCTTTGTTTGGGATCATCTACAGGCAAGGGTTTATATATGATCTTCACTTTCGATCCCGTCAGCTTCAACACTTCTTCTGCAAAATCTTTCAACGATATCTCGTTCGGGTTACCGATGTTCACCGGCTTGGCATAATCACTCAACAGCAAACGGTAAATACCTTCCACCAGGTCGTCTACATAACAGAAAGAACGTGTTTGGCTGCCATCTCCGAATACCGTCAGGTCTTCTCCCCTCAATGCCTGGCCAATGAATGCAGGCAATGCCCTGCCGTCGTTGAGGCGCATACGCGGTCCGTATGTATTGAATATGCGCACGATCCTCGTTTCCACACCATGATAAGTATGGTACGCCATGGTGATGGATTCCATGAACCGTTTGGCTTCATCATAAACACCACGTGGCCCCACCGGGTTCACATTACCCCAGTATTCTTCCGTTTGCGGGTGTACCAATGGGTCGCCATACACTTCACTGGTGGAAGCCACCAGTATCCTGGCTTTTTTTTCTTTAGCCAGTCCCAAACAATTGTGTGTACCCAATGCGCCTACTTTCAATGTTTGGATGGGTATTTTCAAATAGTCGATCGGACTGGCGGGCGATGCAAAATGGAGGATATAATCGAGGTGACCGGGCACATGGATGAACTTCGATACATCGTGGTTATAAAATTCAAAGTTCTTCAGTTTGAACAGGTGTTCAATATTGCGCAGGTCGCCTGTAATCAGGTTGTCCATACCAATCACATCATTGCCTTCTTTTACAAAACGGTCGCACAGGTGAGATCCGAGAAATCCGGCGGCCCCTGTGATGAGTATTCTTTTTCCTGACATATTAATAATTTAAGGACGTCCTATGCTTTCGTAATGATAGCCCAGTGCGGCCATCTGTTTCACTTCAAAAAGATTGCGGCCATCGAAAATGGTTTTGTTCTTCAACCGCTCTCCGATCATTTCAAAATCGGGGGTGCGAAATTCACTCCACTCGGTAGCAATGATCAACGCATCTGCACCTACCAATGCTTCGTACTGGTTCGCGGCATATGCTATCTGGTTGCCCAGTGTCTTTTTAACATTGGCCATCGCTTCCGGATCAAAAGCAATCACGTTGGCTCCTTCTGCTGTCAACGCTTCAATCAGGCTCAGGGCCGGCGCCTCGCGTATATCATCGGTATTGGGTTTGAAAGCCAATCCCCACAAGGCAATACGCTTCCCTTTCAATGCCCCTTTGAAATAAGCTTTGACCTTGGGCAGCAGGTGTTTCTTCTGCAATTCATTCACCGACTCCACTGCCTTCAATATCTTGAAATCATAATCTGCTTCTTCCGCAGAACGGATCAATGCCTGCACATCTTTGGGAAAGCAACTACCCCCATAACCAATACCCGGGAACAGGAATCGCTTGCCAATGCGCTCATCACTGCCAATACCACGGCGCACCATATCTACATCGGCTCCCAGCTTTTCGCAGAGCTGTGCGATCTCGTTCATGAAAGATATCTTAGTAGCTAAAAAAGAGTTAGCAGCATATTTCGTGAGCTCGGCTGATCTTTCATCCATATAGATCACCGGGTTACCCTGGCGAACAAAAGGGGCATACAGATCGCCCATCAGTTTGCGGGCTCTCTCAGATCCTGTTCCGATCACTACCCTATCCGGCTTCATGAAATCATCTACCGCCACACCTTCTCTCAAAAACTCCGGGTTGCTCACCACATCGAACGCTCCTTTATAATGTGCAGCAACAGCACTGTGTACTTTCTGTGCAGTACCCACCGGTACTGTACTTTTATCAACAATCACTTTGTAGTCCTTCATTAATTTGCCCAATTCATCAGCCACACCCAGCACATAACGCAGATCAGCTGCCCCGTCTTCACCGGGTGGTGTGGGCAGGGCCAGGAAAATGATGGGAGCGCCTTCGATGCCTTCAGCAAGGCTGGTGGTGAATTTCAAACGGCCTTCTTTGAGGTTGCGCAGAAATAATTTCTCCAGTCCCGGTTCATAGATGGTGATCTCTCCGTTGCTCAGCTTCTCTACCTTGCTTTTGTCAATATCCACACAGACTACTTTATTGCCCGTTTCGGCAAAACAAGTGCCCGTTACCAATCCTACATAACCCGTTCCTACAACTGCAATCTTCATACATTATTTCTTTACAAATTTCAGTACATGTTCTGCAATATATGCCATTTGCTCCTCGTCCATCTCAGTATGGATCGGAAGCGATATTACCCGCTCGGTAAGCCAGTCGGTCTGCGGCATATCCAGCTTGGGCAGGCCGAATGAATCGAACATGCGCTGTTTATGTCCCGGTACAGGATAATAGATCATCGAAGGTATTTTATGTTCGGCCAGGTACCTGTTGAGCTCATCCCTGTTGCCTTTCTCCAATATAATGGTATACTGGTGATATACATGGGTACTATAAGCCGCTTTGAAAGGAGTGATGATGGCATCGCTCGCTTCAAAAGCCTGGTCATAAAAAGCCGCTACCTCCTGTCGCGCAGCATTGTATCGATCGAGGTGTTTCAGTTTGATGTTCAATACAGCCGCCTGTATGGAATCCAGCCTCGAATTACAACCCACCACATCGTGATAATATCTTTTCGACTGACCGTGATTAGCAATCATCAGCATATTGTGTGCCAATTGGTCGTCATTGGTAAAAATAGCGCCCCCATCTCCAAAAGCGCCCAGGTTTTTACTGGGGTAAAATGAAGTGGCGCCGATGGTACCGATGGTACCTGTTTTTTTCTTCGTACCGTCTGAAAAAAGATAGTGGCAACCAATGGCCTGCGCATTGTCTTCAATCACCGGAATAGCGAACTCATTGGCAATCTGCATGATCTCCTCCATTGGGGCTGCCTGTCCGTATAAATGCACCGGCACAATGGCTTTGGTTTTGGGCGTGATGGCCTTTCGCAATGCAGCGGGGTCGATGCAAAATGTTTGCGGATCTACTTCCACAAACACCGGCTTGAGTTTTAACAAGGCCACCACTTCAGTGGTAGCAATATAGGTGAAAGAAGGCGTGATGACCTCATCGCCCGGTTGCAGTCCCAATGCCATCATCGCTATCTGCAAAGCATCTGTTCCGTTGGCACAGGGTATCGTATGCTTCACATCCAGGTATGCTCCCAGGGCGGCTGCAAAGTCCTGAACCGCCTTACCATTGATATAAGCTGCACTGTCCAGCACTTCATGGATGGCGGTGTCTATTGCTGTCTTGATCTGCAGGTACTGGCTCCTGGTATCAACCATCTGGATGGGTCTCGTCATAATCGGGCGTATTAAGCCGGGCAAAACTACTAATCATTTTAATGTTGTTTATTTGTATTTGAAAATCAAGCACCGTGCAGGCAGTTTACCGCTTATTTATATGGATCTATCCCAAAGCAGCCTGGTTACTGGGTTTGTATAACCACAAAGCCCGGCTTTGGGTGAAAGGCAGAAGCCGGTTGTTTAAAAAGCTGTCTGTTTTTTTTCACAACAACCGCCAGCCCGTGGTTTGGATGCATACGGCATCGCTGGGTGAGTTTGAACAGGGGCGTCCTATTTTGGAGCGTATCAGGCAACTCTATCCCAAACACAAGATCCTGCTCAGTTTTTTTTCCCCTTCAGGGTACGAGATCAGGAAACACTATGAGGGGGCCGACCTGGTCTGCTACCTGCCCATGGATGGCTCGGGCAATGCCAGCCGTTTCCTGAACATTGTACAGCCTTCACTGGTGATCTTTGTGAAGTATGAGTTCTGGCATTTTTACCTGCAGGAGACCAGGCAAAGGAATATTCCCCTGTTACTGGTATCTGGCATCTTTAGAAAGGACCAGCCTTTCTTTCAATGGTATGGCGGTTTTCACCGTGCCATGCTCTCCTGCTTTACACAATTATTTGTACAGAATGCAGCATCGGCAACACTGCTGCAAACAGCCGGTTTTCATGCCAATGTGAGCATCAGCGGCGATACGCGGTTCGACAGGGTCATTGCCATTGCGTCGCAGTTCCAGACATTGCCTGTGATAAACAGGTTCTGCGATCACCGCGCGGTGATCGTGGCCGGCAGTACCTGGACAGACGATGACGAAGTGCTGGATCATTTTGCCAATACCCACCCGGAATTACGCTTCATCATTGCGCCGCATGATATCGACAGCGACCGTTTGGATGAATGCCTGAAGCTATATAAACATGCCATATTGTATTCAGCCTACGAAGAAATGCTTAGCGAAGGAGCCGAACCGCAGCGGCATTTCAATGTATTGATCATTGATAATATTGGCATGCTGAGCAAACTGTATCATTATGCTACCCTTGCTTATATAGGAGGAGGTTTTGGCGATGATGGCATTCACAATATCCTGGAAGCGGCTGTATATGGTAAGCCTGTTTTATTCGGCCCTGTTTACCAGAAGTATTTCGAAGCGGAGGAATTATTGGATGCAGGAGGCGCTTTCAGTGTTGATGATGCACTGGAACTGGAAAAACAATTTAAGTTGCTCCTTGAAAACAAAGCTTTATACGATGTTGCTGCAAAAGCAGCGCTGGATTATGTACAGCAGCATGCGGGCGCTACGCAAAAGATCATTCAATATATTCAGGCAAACCGTCTCCTCACCAACTGATCGAAGAGTTTTACTGTTTCGCTGTTTTCGTTCCATCCCATTTTCACTTTCAATTCACGCTGGATCCAGTACTGTGCTTCGGGATAAATGTTGAACCCGTTGATGGTTTTGAGGCTGCGCTCATACATGCTCTCGTCGCCACGGAAAAGATCGTTGACAAACTGGTAACGGTCATTTACACCCACCGCTTTTTTCAGGTCGCGAATGGGACTGCCCTGCAACAAAGTAGCGATCTCTACCCTGTCTTCTTTCAGTTTTTCATTCAGACTGCCGTTTCTTGATACCACCAGGTGGTCGTTGAGTTCCAGTATTTCTTTTTCTTCCTGTCCTTCCTGGTGTGCAAGGGTGGGAATGGCTTCTTCTTTATTGAGCAGCCAGTTATTGGGTACATCTTTCTTTGGTTGAGCTACTGGCGGTGGAGTTACCTGAGTGATTGCAGGCAATACTACCGACACTTTTCCTTTGTTCATTATCTTTTCCTGGCCGGACTGTAATTCGCACAATAAAAGTCTGGTGGTGACAGCTAATTTTTCAGCATCGGCATGCTGTTCAAACTGTTCTTTCAGTTTATTGATCAAAGCGCCTACTCTTTCCATAGTTATGTGATACATTTGGGGGGTTACCAATGGCCGTTGGCAAGTTATAAAGTTACTAACGTTTTTATTTGTTAATTTATTTTATTGATGTTCATAGAACCCATCATATCAGGTGAAAAAAGAGGCTGGATTGAGGTTATTTGCGGCAGTATGTTCAGCGGAAAAACGGAGGAGCTTATCCGGAGACTCAAAAGGGCCCGCATTGCCAATCTCAAAGTAGAAATATTCAAACCCGCCCTTGATACCCGATATGATGAAACGCAGGTGGTTAGTCACGACGCCAATGCCATCCAGTCAACCCCTATCGACAACTCCCAGACCATCTTTCTCCTGGCCCAGGATGTGGATGTGGTGGGCATTGATGAGGCCCAGTTTTTCGACAACGAGATCACAACTGTTTGTGAAACCCTGGCTTTGCGGGGTATCCGCGTCATTGTTGCCGGGCTGGACATGGACTACACAGGGCGTCCTTTCGGACAAATGCCCGACCTGCTTGCCATCGCCGACTTTATCACCAAACTGCATGCCATTTGTGTAAAATGCGGTAACCTGGCCAATTTTTCTTTCCGGAAAACAGCGCAGGACAGCCAGGTATTGCTGGGCGAAAAAGAAACATACGAACCCCGATGCCGTATATGCGCCCATGAAAAATAATCACCCCATATTATCGCTGGTTAAAAAAGACCTGCTGCTGGAATTCAGGCAGCAGTACACCCTCTATGGCATCCTGTTATATGTAGCTTCTACCATATTTGTTGTGTATTTATCGATGGGAGAACCGGAAGACAAAGTATGGAATGGTCTTTTCTGGGTGATACAATTGTTTGTATGCGTGAATGCCGTTGCCAAAAGCTTCTTGCAGGAAAGCCGGGGCCGTATGTTGTATTTTTATTCGATAGCAGGTCCGCGTGACTTCATATTATCCAAACTACTCTTCAACCTGCTGCTCATGTTGGCCATGAGCCTGCTGAGCCTGGGCGTATTTACGGTGCTGCTGGGTAATCCCATTCAAAAGATGCCTGCTTTTATTGGTATCGCCTGCCTGGGAGGCATGAGCCTGGGACTGGTATTCACTTTCCTCGCGGCGATCGCCGCCAAAGCCCAGCAGCAATCGGCCCTGATGGCCATCATGGGTTTTCCCATCATCATCCCTCAATTATTATTGCTCATGAAAATAGCCAATGCCGCATTCTCGGATGTGGTTCAGGGCGGCTTCTGGCAAATGGTGGTATTGTTGGTAGCGCTTGACCTGATGGTGGTAGCGCTGGCGGTAATACTGTTTCCGTTTCTTTGGAAGGACTGAGGAAATCAGCAATCAGCAATCAAAATCTCAGGTGACGCACCGTAAGCCCTTTATTGATCAACTGCTTCAATGAGTCGATGCCAATCTTCAGGTGCTTCTCTACATAGTCGGTTGTTACCTTTTTATCACTGGCTTCTGTTTTAACGCCATCGGGTATCATAGGTTGGTCGCTCACCAGTAACAGGGCGCCTGTGGGAATTTTATTATAGAAACCTACTGTAAAGATGGTAGCCGTTTCCATATCAATAGCATAAGCACGCACTTTAGTAAGGTATTCTTTGAAATCATCATCGTGCTCCCATACACGGCGGTTGGTAGTGTATACAGTGCCCGTCCAGTAATCCACTTTGTAATCGCGTATAGTGGTGGAGACCGCTTTTTGCAGGGCAAAGGCAGGCATGGCCGGCACTTCGGGCGGGAAATAATCGCCGGATGTACCCTCACCCCTGATGGCCGCGATGGGGAGGATCAGGTCGCCGAGTTTATTTCTTTTCTTCAGTCCGCCGCATTTGCCCAGGAACAACACGGCCTGGGGTTCAATGGCCGTGAGCAGGTCCATGATGGTGGCAGCACCGGGACTGCCCATGCCGAAGTTGATGATGGTAATACCATTGGCGGTAGCACATTGCATGGGTTTGTCGTGCCCCACTATTTTTACATTATTCCATTTGGCAAAAAGTGTTACATAATTACTGAAATTGGTGAGTAATATATATTGGCCAAAATTCTTCAGCTTCTCACCTGTATAACGCGGCAGCCAGTTCTCAACAATCTCTTCTTTCGTCTTCATAAATGCATCTTTTAGTCAATATCTTTGAAAAAGTTAATTGGCTAAAATACGAAAAAACAGCGGCGGGACAAGCGTTATGATGAAAATAACTTATCCTTCATACGATTTCAGGATCAAGGAAGAAGCCGGGAAAGAATGGGTATTCGACCCCATTCGAAAGCAATGGGTACGGCTCACGCCGGAAGAATGGGTAAGACAACATTTCCTTCAATACCTGGTGCAGGAAAAAAAATATCCTGCTTCGCTGATTGCAGTTGAAAAAGAAATTGAACTGGGTGAACTCAAGAAACGATTCGATATTGTAGTGTACAAAGACCAGGCTCCCTGGATGGTGGTCGAATGCAAGGATACCACCACATCTCTCACCGAAGCCGTATTCCGGCAAGCCCTCCATTATAATATTGTGTTGAAAGCGCCTTTCATTGTTGTAACAAACGGTAGCTATACGCAGGGATATCTTGTTGAAAACGGCCGGTTAGCAGAACTGGAAGCGTTGCCACCTTATTAAAGATGCCGCATAAAAAAGCCGCTGCATTGCTGCAACGGCCCATATGTATAGTGAACCTCAAAAACACTAAGGAAAGATACCCAGCTCGGCATACGACGTACCCACTTTATTAATTGCGCAAACATACGCCGCCGTGCGCATATCCGGAATAGCCGGGTTAGCTTTCCAGATATCCATGATCTCACGTGTAGCGGCGATCATGGTTTCTTCCAGTCCGCTGTGTACCAGGTCTACCTCTTCCGGACCATGCAAAATAAATGAACGTTCTGCTTCCGTAACTTTTTTATCGGTGAGCACCTCAATTTGGCTCAGAATATGGCTGTTCATGTTCTCTGTGAACCTTTTTTCCATCCGGCCATAACGCACATGGCTCAGGTTCTTCAGCCATTCAAAATAAGAAACGGTTACACCGCCTGCATTCAGGTACATATCGGGCACCACCAAGGTTCCATTGGCTACGAGTATTTCATCTGCTTCGGGTGTAAGGGGGCCATTGGCTGCTTCACCAATGATCTTCGCTTTCACACGTGCCGCATTACCGGCATTGATCACATTTTCCAATGCCGCCGGTATCAATATATCGCAAGCCAGTTCGAGGGCGTCATTGCTGCTCTGCAGGTTTTGTGCTCCGGGGAAATTGAGTATGGATCCTGTTTCTTTACGGTGCTGGAATACTTCTTCTTCATTCAATCCTTTCTCACAGTAAATGGCGCCTTCGTATTCGGCAATGGCTACCACTTTGGATCCGTGTTCGCGGAAAAACCTGGCAGAGTGGTATCCTACATTACCCAATCCCTGTACTACTACTGTTTTTCCTTCTACACCAGTGGCGAGTCCGAGTTTACCCATTACATCCGGCATGCTGCACACTTCGCGAATGCCAAAGAACACACCCAGGCCGGTAGCTTCTTTTCGTCCCCTTACCCCGCCTTGCGAAACAGGCTTACCGGTTACGCAGCCGGCTGCATCGATCTCGCCGGGTTTCAGGGAAGTATAGGTATCTACGATCCAGGCCATTTCCCTTTCACCGGTTCCGTAATCGGGCGCCGGTACATCAATGCCGGGTCCGATGAAATTTTTCTTTACCAATTCACTCGTATAACGTCTTGTGATCTTTTCCAGTTCATACACACTGTGCTTGCGCGGGTTGATCTTAATGCCTCCCTTACCTCCACCAAATGGAACATTCACAATGGCGCATTTATAGGTCATGAGAGAAGCCAGCGCCATCACTTCATCCTGGTTCACTTCTTCGCTGAAACGGATACCTCCTTTGCAAGGCGATTTATGCTGCGAGTGTTGCACCCGGTACGCTTCGATCACTTCAATACTTCCATCATCCATCTTAACAGGGAAACGCATACTGTACACGCTGTTACAGGCTTTGATCTGTTCCAGCACCCCCTTCTCCCATCGGGTAAATTTGGCCGCTTTATCAAAACTCCTTTCAACACTTTGAAAGAAGCTGTACGGTTTTTGTTCTGACATGAGCTAATCGTTTTAGTTAGTTGTTTTTGACTTGTATAGAACAGCAGTGTGATTATTTTTTCTCCATCTGCGAAATCTTTTTATCCAGCATAAAGAGGTATACGAACATGCCGAGCAATATGGTCAATACCACGGCAACCACCACATAGATCCTGCCATTGCTGTGCATGAAATCGTTGGGTTCGTTTGCAACAGCGGTCTGTGCCTGTGAGATTACCGATACCATCATCATTGTTAACACCAGGAATATTCTTGTGAACTTATTCATGAGCCAGTCTTTTTTGTTGAATGAGTTGAACGCGTATCCGCAAGGTGGTGATCCATACACCCAGTAATGTCCATCCGATAAAAGCCGGATACATCACGCTGCGCATGGCAGGTGAGCTGTCTTTGGGGTTGAGCCCGGGATTTCCTTCGCTTCCTTGTCCGCCGGGGTGTAAGCTTTCTGTTAACCTGGGCAGTATCCAAATCGTAGGGAAAAGCATGAAAAAGGCGAATATGTTATAAACCGAGCCTATGCGTGCCCGTTTTTCTTCGTCGTGCAGGCTGCCGCGTACCACGAAATAGGCAAAATAGATCAGCACACCGATGGCTGCTCCGTTCTGTTTCGGGTCGCTGCTCCAGGGTTTACCCCACTGGTAATTGGCCCAGATCATGCCGGTGAGCAGTCCCAGTACACCAAAGAAAGCCCCAGTTCTCGCAAATTCCGTTGAATAGATATCTGCTTTTACGTCTGCTTTGTTCAGGTATTTGATGGCATATACCACTGAAACCGTGAAACAAACCATCATGGCTATCCACATGGGTACATGGAAAAAAAGGTTGCGGATGGTCTGGTGAAGCGGCACACCCGGCGGGGAAGGCACTTTCACCAAAAAACCGACCGAGCAGGTATAAATAAGCAGTACGAATGCCAGAATCTTCCACCAGGATTTGCGAATCATGAATCTGTTTTTTGCAGATAAACTAACAACTGTGAGCGCAAAATTAGGGCAACTATATACAAGTTGGGACAAACCGAATAAAAAAATAAAAAGCGGCTTTTTGGCCGCTTTAGTTTTTACCTATCAGTGTGCTGTATTTCAGCCGTCCCTCACTATTCTGTATTGACAATTCAAATCTCTCATGGTCTTTGATCTGCCTTGTATTGTACCGTGAGGCAAATTCATCGCAGTAACGCTGTAGGTGTTGTGGACTTACTTGGTGAAAGATGCCGATAATGCCTCGTTTTAAGAGGCTCCAGAAGTTCTCAATATTGTTCGTGTGGAAGCCACCGTTTACATATTGCCCCTTCTTATGGTCTACCATATAGTGTTTAAATCGGTTATCCCTCCCAAGAAAAGCATACATAGAAAGGCCATCCGTTACCATATTAGAGCCTGTCTCCACATGCTTATCTATTAAGGCTTTGGCGTTCTGCTTAGTAACCCAATTAGTAACCTTTACGACTACTTTACCGCCAGTTTCTGCAATACCAAATACAGGCGTTTTCACCTCTTTTGCGCGGCCACCTTCCCCCTTGCCATTCTTAGCCCTCTTATTAACGTGCTTGTTCTTCTCCAAACCACCTACATAGGTTTCGTCAATCTGCACGGTATCTTTCAGCATTTGTGGGGCTTTCTCTTTCAGCATTTCACGAACCCTATGCAGGACAAACCAAGCAGTCTTTTGGGTTATTCCCAACTGGCGGCTTGCTTGCAGTGAACTAATGCCTTTCTTGCTGGAAGTACAGAGGTAAATAGCCGAAAACCATATCCTAAGGGGTACTTTGGAGTTTTCGTAAACAGTACCCACTGTTACGCTGAACTTCTTGTGGCATTGCTTATCCCGGCATTTAAAGCCTCTGTTTGTCCTGTATGGATTAACCACCCCACAGAAAGGACAGGCGGGAGTGCCGCCCCAGCGTTGATATTCCAAATAGGCTATACAGGTTGCCTCTTCTTTGAAGTAGTCTAAGCATTCGGGTAAGTTTTTGAATTGGTTATCCATTTTAGGTTCTTTATGGGACAAAAATACACAAATCCCATCATCTACCTAATTTTATGTCAATTATTTTTTGTAATTTTGACCATCTGACCGTCAAAATTAAATAGTATTATAATATGACTGCTTTGTTTGCAGTCATAAACGCAATAAATTGTATCCGCATGGATGAAGCCGTTGACATATTAGAATTAAAATTTCACGGGAATAATATCAGTCCAGAAAGCGTGAAGCCATCGGAAGTTGCTAACATTATTGCAGCATTCGAAAGACTTTTATTGCAACAAGCCAAAGCAGATGAGCCGGGAATAGATGTTGACGAGGTTTTGTTTTGTTTTGAAAAAATAGAAAATAATAGTCTTGATTTGCTATTCAAGCCGGTCAAGGTAAAAGAAATTATAGTGGGTAGCTATTTGTTATTAGCCACGGCTGTTTCTACTGGAGATTATACAAATGTGAGTAAGGGGGCTATACAACCATTGAAAGAGATTGTAAAATTCACAAAGAAACATAACTGTTTGGGACAGTTTAATCATAACTATAAAACAATTTCAAATTTCACTAAGGATTTAGAAATAAACTACGCAATTCCTAATAGTATATCGGGTGAAACAACTATATATGGAAAGATTATTCGTATCGGAGGAGAAGAACCGAGACTGCATTTTAGAATTAATGAGGATGAAAAACTAATATTTGATATTAACGAAAAGCTGGCAAAAGAATTAGCGCATCAGTTATATGAATATATAGGACTTGTTGGGGTTGCTACATGGGACGCAACAAATTTTAATATAGAAAATTTTGAAATACTAAAGATTGTTCGGTTAGATAATCAACCCTTAAATATTGCTTTTGATGAAATAAAAGGAGTAATCGGCAAATATTGGGATGAAGTAGAGGACGTGGAAAATTACCTTAACTAAACTGCAATGGAAAAATTAGTAGGAATTGATAGCCATATTTTCATTTGGGGTATAAGGGAGGTCGCAACATCTGGTCAAGAAGATAAAATAGAGAAGGCAAGAAAATTAATAAGATGGTTATCAGATAAAGAATATAGACTACTTCTTCCAACTCCAATGTTAGCTGAAATATTATCTGCTGTACCCAAAGAAGATCGCATAAAGGTTTCAAGTTTAATTGATAAGAAGTTCATCGTTGCCCCATTCGATGTACCAGCTGCGAATAAATGTGCTGAATTATTGCATAATTCATTTAAAAATCCAGAACTAATACAATATAAAAATGATCATGCAATCCCTAAACAGAAAATGAAATATGACTGTATGATAGCCGCTATTTGTATAGTAAGAAAGGTTGAATGTATTTACAGTGAAGACGGGGATTTGAGTAAATTTGCAAATGGTGAATTACAAGTAAAAGAAATACCCTTATTAAGTTTACCCGGCGTTCAAACCCAAATGTCCTTCCAGTGATGGCAAAAGCAGAAAAAAAGAAAGCCCCTAAGCCCCGCGCTTCAAAGTATGACCCTAAACTGGCCGTAAACGGCTCTTTTGCCGATGTGATAAAGGTTTCGGTAAGTCCTACTCACAAAGAAGATAAGCCCCAAGAAACGGCCAAAAATAAGAAATAAGGCTTATAGGGAGATTTAACCAATAAGTTGTAGAAGCTAATACTTGACCCGAGAGTACAGGTTATTTTGTGTCTTCCTCAATTGCTTTTTTGATAGCATTATCTGGGAAACTCTTAAAAAAGGAAATTACATCTGGGATATGTTCATGTAAATTTTTAAAGACAGTATCTTTCGCTTCTTGAGTTACGTTGGCATGCCTATATAACATATCCTTAATTGCTTTAATTCTCATTGCAATTTCTTCTTTTTCATTTTGCTTTGCCATTTTCGTTAGGTTTTTAGGTTAACCAATAGCACCTAATTTACTGAAATTTTTCATCTTTTGTCCCAACTTGTATATATATAGTTGCCAAAATTAGGGGAAATGACTGATTAGTGAATAGATGTTTAACTTGTGGGGTGAATATATGGATCAACCCCTCTTACAAATCAACGATCTCTGCATAGATTTCAGCTCCGATGGCCTTGTTACACAAGCGTTACAGCATATCAGCCTCACTGTAGCGCGTGGAGAAATACTGGCCATCGTAGGTGAATCGGGGTCGGGCAAATCGGTCACTTCCCTCTCCATATTGCAGTTATTGCCGGCCCCTCCCGCCCTGTACCGGGCCGGCGAGATATTGTTTTCGCACGATGGCCATACCAGGGATATTCTCCGGCTCTCTCCGCCGGAACTCCAGGCATTACGCGGCCGGCATATTGCCATGATCTTCCAGGAACCGATGACATCGCTGAACCCCTTGCTCACCTGCGGTTTCCAGGTCATGGAAGCCATCAGGGAGCATTTTTCGCTGTCGGCGGCTGAGGCAAGGGAAAAAACAATCGCGCTGTTTGAAGAAGTGCAATTGCCCGATCCGGCGGCACTGTTCGATCGTTATCCGCACCAGCTCAGCGGTGGACAAAAACAGCGCGTGATGATTGCCATGGCCATGAGTTGCGACCCTTCCCTGCTCATTTGCGACGAGCCTACTACCGCACTGGATGTAACCGTTCAACAAAGCATTCTGTTGTTGATACGCCGCCTGCAACAACGGAACAATATGGGCGTTATTTTTATTACGCACGATTTGGGAGTGGTGTCTGCCATTGCAGACCGGGTAGCTGTGATGTACAAGGGGCAGTTGGTAGAACAAAACACAACAGCCAACCTGCTCAAAGCCCCGCAACATCCTTATACCAAAGCGCTGCTGGCCTGTCGCCCTGCTTTATATTCGAAAGGAGAACGGTTACCTGTTGTAAGTGATTTCATGGGAGGAGCATCGCAGCCTGCTTATCCCTCAACCAACACCTCACAACTAACAACTAACAACGCTCAACTAACAACGCTCTTAAAAGTCTCCCATCTCTCCGTACACTATCCCGACAAAAAGAATTTCCTGGGCCGTGTATCAACATATAACAAAGCGGTTGACAATGTAAGTTTTGAAGTGTATGAAGGAGAAACGCTGGGACTCGTTGGCGAATCGGGCTGTGGCAAGAGTACACTTGGCCGTGCTTTGCTGCGTTTGACCGATGTAAGCAGCGGCAGCCTCTATTATAAAGGGGAAGATCTGTTGGCAGCCAGGGGCAGTAAGCTGAAGCATTTGCGCAGGGAACTGCAAATCGTTTTCCAGGGCCCTTATTCTTCCCTCAACCCGCGGATAACGATTGGCGAAGCCATTGCTGAGCCTTTGCAAGTACATGGCCTGGTTCTTGCTCCCAAAGAAAGAAAAGAAAGAGTGATTGACCTGTTGGAAAAAGTTGGTCTCCAGGCATCGCATTACAATCGGTATCCGCATGAGTTCAGCGGCGGGCAGCGACAGCGGATCGTGATAGCGCGGGCGCTTGCCTTGAACCCAAGGTTTGTGGTATGTGATGAAAGTGTATCGGCGCTGGATGTAAGTGTGCAGGCACAGGTGCTCAACCTGCTGAACGACCTGAAAAAAACCTTCGGGTTTACGGCTGTCTTCATCTCGCACGACTTATCGGTGGTACGTTATATCAGCGACCGGATCATGGTCATGAACAAAGGCCGCATTGAAGAATACGGGCCGGCTGAACAGGTTTACCATCAACCACAATCTGCCTATACACAACGCCTGATTGCTTCAATAGCGCGATAAAAGGGCATTTTAGAAGAATTTCGTACCTTTGCCGACTTCACTAAAAAAACTCATGCCGTAACATGAAATTATCACAATTCAAATTTGACCTTCCTCTAAACCTTATTGCACAAAATCCAACCAAAAGACGAGAAGACAGCCGAATGATGGTGGTAGACCGTAAAAGCGGTCACATGGAAAACAGACATTTCCGCGACATCATTGAATATTTTGATGACAAGGATGTGTTCGTAGTGAACAACACCAAAGTGTTTCCTGCGCGTATGTATGGCCGCAAGGAAAAGACCGGCGCCAAGATCGAAGTTTTTCTGTTGCGTGAGCTGAACAAGCCCAACCGTTTGTGGGATGTGATCGTTGATCCCGCAAGAAAGATAAGGGTAGGTAATAAACTGTACTTCGGAGACAACGAAGAACTGGTAGCGGAAGTAATTGACAATACAACCAGCCGCGGACGTACCATCCGTTTCCTTTGGGATGATGATGATGAGAGCTTCAAAAAAATGCTCGAATTTTTGGGTGAGACACCGCTGCCCAAATACATCAAGCGCAAGCCCGATGAAGAAGATAAAGAGCGTTACCAAACTGTATATGCCAAATACGAGGGAGCTGTTGCCGCTCCTACGGCGGGCCTGCATTTCAGCAAGGAACTGATCAAGCGTTGCGAAATACTGGGTATCCGTTTTGCAGAAGTAACCCTGCATACCGGCCTTGGCACTTTCCGTCCTATTGAAGTGGAAGACCTCAGCAAACACAAAATGGACGCTGAATATTACGCCATTACCGAAGAAGCATGCCGGATCGTTAATAAAGCAAAAGAAACCGGTCGCCGCGTTTGTTCCATCGGCACCACTACCATGCGCGCCATGGAAAGCAGTTTCACTGCGCAGAAATTACTGAAGCCGAGTGAAGGATGGACCAACCATTTCATTCATCCGCCTTATACATTCAATGTGGCGGACAGCCTGGTAACCAATTTCCACCTGCCCAAAACCAGCCTGCTCATCATGACTTGCGCCTTTGCCGGTTATGACCTGGCTATGGAAGCTTATAAAAAAGCCATCAAGGACAAATACCGTTTCTTCAGCTACGGCGATGCCCTGCTGATCATCTGATCTGTACCACAATGATGGCATTATGAAAGAAGCCACCTGGCATAAACCGGGTGGCTTCTTTATTTAGAGAATCTTCCCCATGTGCATTGTTAGTTTGTGGGGGGAATTGAACGGCAAAACCGAACCGTGAGCTAAACTAACGAACAGCGGCCGTCCAACCTGACTAAATTTAACGATTATTTATTTTCTAAGCTTTTTTTAAGGTTGTCGAGGTTTTTCTCCATCATTGGTCCCATGATCTTGTCGTTCATCATGGACCCCAGTTTGGCCCAGGGATACCATTTAACCTGTTCTACGAATTGCCATTGCACCACCGTTTGGGGCTGCCCGGGCCGTGAGATCAGCCGGATGGTGGCTACCTGGGGGTTGCTTTTTTTACTGGTCCAGTTCGATACTACTGCCGTATCGGATACCGGGCCGATGGTTACCTCCGTTCCACCCAATGTGGCGCTGGTGGCCGAATGTATTTGAACCCCGGGGCTTTCCATTCCACCCACCCACCCTGTCCATTGACGTATATCTTTCACTTTAGCAAGGACCGAATCGGGCGGCGCCTCTATAGTCACCGCCCTGGACACCAGCACCATGGAGGGCAATAAAAGAGAAAGCCCGGTAGAGAGGGCAAAAAGTATTATCAGGCTTATCAGTACCAGTTTAATCAATCGCATCGGTTATTCCCATTTGAAAGTTTTAAAAGCAATGGCGTAAATCACTACCGCCCATATTCCCAAAATACCCAATTCCCTCCAGCAACTCGCCAGGCTGGCGCCTTCAAAAGCGATATTGCGCATGGCGTTGTTGAAATGCGTCAGTGGCAGCAGCTTACACAGGGGCTGCAGCCAGGCGGGAAAAGCTTCGATGGAGAAGAAAGTGCCTGCCAGCAGGAATTGCGGCAAAGTGATGAGGTTGGCAAAGGGTGGAATGGTGCTTTCGTTCTTCGCCACACTGCTCACAATAAAACCAAAACCCATGAATAAGATCAGGGCCACGAAGCTGAGCAACATGATCTCCAGGAAGGTTTGCAAGCCATGCACCAGCGTGAATTTGAACAGAAAATGCCCCACTCCTATGATAATGATCGCCGTAAACATCTGGAACAATACCCGGCTGATGGCTTCTCCCAGCACAATATAGGAGCGCCGGATAGGCGTTGCATAAAACCTTTTCAATACCAGTTGTTGACGGAGGTTAAAGAAAAGGAATGCCACACCGAATACACCGGAACTGAGCAACGAAAAACCAAGCTGACCGGGCAGGATAAAATCAATGGTCCTGTAAATGCGGCCAGGGATTTTCTGCACATTATTGTTGATGATGGCGATGGTAGGTATATTGGGATAAGCGCGTTGATTGATACCCGATATGACCGCATTGAGGATGGATTGCAACACCTGGATGTTCTGCGGACTCACAGCCCCCGAGCTCTGCAGGCTGATCTTGTAAGGCGGATTGGTGAGTCCTGATTTTTCAATGTTGATGACGGCTGTCAGTCTTCCTTTTTCAAGGTCTTCCTTTATTTCTGCATCGGATTTGTTTACTACATGCAGAGCTGCAATGTTTTTGATGGCCTGGTAAACGGGGTTGGTGGTATCGGTATGGCTGGCGAATGCAATGTTCACCGACACCTTACCTCCTCCGCCAATGAATCCGAAAACCAGGATAAAGATCAGGGGGAAAGCAATGCTGAAAATTACGGCCGAAGGGCTGCGGAAAGTGGCTCTCAGGCTGCCTCTTGTGATGGCGAGCATCGCTTTGGCCTGGCTATAAGTACCTGTCATGCGTTGTTGATTAGGGGGACAAATCTATTTTTTATTTTTTGTTCGAAGGAACAGACAAAAGTCGTATATTTGTATAACAAATGACGGATATGGCAAAAGTGAGAAAATACCCCAAACAAGATGCTCTTCCTCCTAAAGTAAGTGAAGAGCCGGCAGCTTATATACCTGCTAAAAAGCAGCCCATCAGTGTTGCCGATTTCAGTTACCGGAAATTTAAAAAAATTGCCGATCTCGTTCCTTTTACACAAACCGAATGGGCCAATATTCTTCACCTTTCCGAAAGAACCCTACAGCGTTATGCCAAAAACAACAGTTCTTTCGAAGGTATTTACACAGACCGCATCCTTGAAATGCAGGAGCTTATTGAAACCGGCCTCGAAACCTTTTCGTCCTCCGATGCTTTTTACCGCTGGCTCAAAAAAGATAAGCAAATCCTGGGGCACAACCTCAATTTCGAGTCGTTATACAACAGCCGCGGCATCATTGAACTCACCGATCAGTTAGCCAGGATTCAATACGGCGTCTATTCATGATCGTCTACCGCATTGCACATAAAAAATATGCAGACGATCTTTCAGGAACGGGCGCCCGGCTGAGAGGTGGCAGGTGGAATCCAAAAGGATTACCATTGCTGTATACCAGTGAACATATTTCATTGGCCCTGCTCGAGACCCTGGTGAACGCATTCTCGCTGGAAGACCTGCACCTATTGCGACTCGTGCAGATCGAAATTCCGGGACGCACTGCCCACAGTCATATCATAGAGAATAAGAACCTTAAAAAGAACTGGCAACAGGATTTTGATTACACGCAATGGATGGGACAGGAAATCATCCGCAACAAAGAAGTATTGTACGTCCGCTGTCCTTCTGCAGTGGTACCTCAGGAACATAATTACCTCATCAATCCCCTTCACGCCGATTTTGAACGCATCAAGCTGACCGAAGTAAGTGATTTTGAATTCGACCACCGGCTATTCAAACAAACCGTTAGTTCACATCTACCGTAAACGGCATGCGGGCCTGCGGTATCCCTATCATCTGACGCACCTGCTTTACCTGCTGTAAGACTTTCCACTCTTCTGCACCGATCTCTTCTTTGATCAGGTCTTTGCTTACTGATTTTTTATAATTGCTCATCAATTGTTCCAAAAATCCTTTTTTCTCTGGGTATTCCCTGGTGCGATAGTCTTTCAGTTTCGCCATCCGCGCGGCACAATCAACTGCATCCTGCATGGTGCCTACCCTATCTACCAAACCGATCTGTGAAGCGCGTGTTCCTGTCCATACACGGCCCTGAGCAATACTGTCGATATACACCATGTCTTTTTTTCTTCCTTCACTTACCCTTGTCTTGAATGTATGGTAGATCGAATCAACGGCTGACTGTACGAACCTTTTCTCTGTTTCATTCAGCGGCCTGTCGCCCGAACCCATATCGGCAAAGGGCGCTGTCTTTACCCTGTCGAATGTAACCCCCAGCTTATTCCTGAAAAAGGATTCGAAATTGGGAACAATGCTGAATACGCCAATAGAACCGGTGATGGTATTGGCATTGGCAAAAACCGAGTCGGCATTGCAGGAAATATAATACCCACCAGACGCTGCCACATCGCCCATGCTCACTACCACAGGCTTTTCTTTTCTTGCCAGGGTAATCTCGCGCCAGATCACATCGCTTGCCAGCGAGCTGCCACCCGGTGAATTCACCCTAAACACAATAGCCTTTATATCATTGTCGAGCCGCAGCTTGCGTATCAGGTTCCTGAATTCATCACTCGATACCTGGTCGCTCTCTCCTTTTCCATCCACGATATCTCCCGCAGCATATACAATGGCAATGCGGCCATCACTACCTGTTTTTTTGAATTCAACAGCTCTTGCATAATCAGTCAATTTTACAAAATTGATTTTCTGTTCATCCTTTGCAGCGTGGAGTTTCCGGAGTATCGCGTTTTTCACTTGATCATCATACTTCAAGCCGTCTACCAATCCTAGTTGCAATGCATCGTGGGCAGTCTGTACGGATCCGTTCACCGCGAGCATCCTCAGTTTGGCCGTATCGAGATCACGGCTCTCAGCAGTGGTCTGCAAAAGGCGGCTATATAAATCGCCCAGCCATACGGAGGTCTGCAGCCGATTGGCTTCGGTCATGTGTGTCTCACGTAAAGGCTCGGTAGCGCTCTTGAATTTGCCGGCATAAAATATCTGCGGCTGTATCTCCAGCTTGTCTAGCGCTCCCTTCAGGTACAGCATCCCCGATGAAAAACCTCCCCATTCAACACCACCTTCCGGATGGCAGTACAACTTATTGGCTATGGTACCCACGTAATACCCTTTCTGCGAAATCGCCTCGCCATAAGCCACGATGAACTTTTTGCTGTCTTTAAAATCTGCCAGGGCTTTGCGGAGTTCTTCACTGGCAGCGAAGCCGTTGGCATTATGTCCGCATACCAGGTATATCCCTTTGATGGCCGTATCTGCTTTTGCATACCGGATCATCCGCACCACATCGTAGAGGGATGGTATATCATAGGCCTCATCATCGATAATTGAACCGATGGGGTTTTCCTGCTTTCTTTCCCTGAAATGATTGGCGAGATCTACTACCAGTACCGCATCATTCCCGATGGTGGTTTTTTCGGCAGAAGTAGCGCTGGCAATGAAACCGGCAAGAATGAAAATACCCATCACACATAAAACAACCAGCGCCAGCAGGACGGCAAAAAAGGTTTTAAAAAAGCTTTTCATATTTTTAATTACGGCTTTATGAATTTAAAGATATTTGAAGCCATTTATTCTACCAATTTATGAGAACAGCATATTTGCTGATAGGCGGCAACATGGGCAACCGGCTGGCTTACCTGCAACAGGCTTCCGACGAGATCGAAGCATCCTGTGGTATTATTACGCGCCGCTCTTCTATTTATGAAACGGAAGCCTGGGGACTTACAGACCAGCCATCCTTTTTCAACCAGGCGCTGGCGCTGGAATCTTTCCATGAGCCGCCACTACTCATGAATGAGCTACTTACTATCGAAGAAAGGATGGGAAGAAAACGCAACATCAAAATGGGTCCCAGGATCATTGATATAGACATTTTATTGATTGATGACCTGGTGATGGACACACCACAGCTTTCTGTTCCACATCCTGCACTGGCTTTAAGGAGGTTTGCACTGGCGCCACTGGCCCAGATAGCAGCCGAATTGGTGCACCCTGTATTGCATAAAACCATCCGCCAATTACTCAATGAATGCCCCGACCGGCTCCATGTGCAAAAAAAATAAAGGCACAGTTGCCGATGACGGTTAATTTTGAAAGTCACCGACCAGCAACTAATGAAGCATCATTTTATTACGGTAGAAGGGAATATCGGCGCCGGCAAAACTACATTGGCACATTTATTGGCCAAGCATTTCAATGCGAGGATCATTCTGGAAGAATTTGCAGACAACCCTTTTCTGCCTAAATTCTACGAGAATCCTCAACAATATGCTTTCCCGCTCGAGCTGTTCTTTATGGCCGAGCGCTACAAACAGATGAAAGACCTGGTACACACCAAGGACCTTTTCCAACACGTGACCGTTTCGGATTATCTATTTACCAAATGCCTGCTCTTTGCCAAAGTGAACCTGCCCGAGGAAGAGTTCAGGCTTTACCAGAAATTGTTCGAGATCATCCACCAGCAACTGGTATTTCCCGACATCCTCATATACCTGCATGCACCCGTGAATAAACTGCAGGCCAACATCAAAAAAAGGAACCGCGATTACGAACAGTCCATACCCGATGAATACCTGTTCAGCATTCAGGAAACTTATACCAGCTATATCAAACAACACAACATCAAAACTATTTTTATCGACGCCAGCAATGCCGATTTCCTGGGTAATGAAAAACATTTGCAGGTAGTACTGGATGCATTGGATAAGGACTATGATGTTGGGCAACACTATTTCACGTTGCCATAGACCATGAAACATGACGAATACCGATAGTAACAAGAGAGACCCGTTTGAAGCAGTTCGTATTTCCGAATTCAGGAGTCTGGTCACCGTCAGGTTCCTGTTCATCATGGGATTGCGCATGATGAGTACCCTGGTAGGCTGGTGGATCTATGAACTCACCAATGCACCCTTTGCAATTGGTTTGATTGGCTTGTCTGAAGTCATCCCTGCCATTTCGATGGCATTATATGCCGGTCATATCATTGACCTGAGCGAGAAAAAAAAGCTGATGCGTACCGGCTTAAGCCTGTACCTGCTTGCAGCGCTTGTATTGGTTTTGCTTTCATCGCGTTTCACCGATACCCGTCTTTCTCATCACTGGATTGCCTTAAGCATTTACCTGATTATTTTTTGCACGGGTATCATTCGCTCCTTCACTGGCCCGGTGTTCAATGTGATCCTGGCGCAGGTAGTACCTAAATCTAAACTGCAGAACGCCACTACCTGGAACCAGGGTGCCTGGCTCACCGCATCGGTATCGGGCCATGCTATCGGCGGATTTCTCATAGCCGGCTTGGGCAATACCGGTACGCTGGTCACCATCGCCTGCCTGATGACTGCAGCACTGCTCTTTTCATCGAGACTCAAACAGCATCCTCCCCTGAATGAACGCGGTGAGAAAAAGACCTGGGAAAGTGTGAAAGAAGGGATCGACTTTGTTTTCAAAACAAAAGAAGTGCTGGGCGCTCTTTCCCTTGATCTTTTTGCGGTGTTGTTTGGTGGCGCCGTAGCTATGGTACCTGTTTATGCGAGGGATATTTTAAATGTAGGCCCGCGCGGATTCGGTTTTTTGAACGGCGCATCTGATATAGGCGCTATTTGCATTGTGGTATTGCTGGCTTTGTTTCCTTTACGCCAAAAACAGGGAAGAAAATTATTGTTTGCCGTGGCCGGATTCGGTTTGTGCATCATCACATTTGCGCTCTCTACCACTTTCTGGTTGTCTTTTGCTGCATTGATGCTGAGCGGAATTCTCGATGGTATTAGCATGGTAGTACGCGGTACCATCATGCAATTGAAAACACCCGATAATATGCGCGGAAGGGTTTTGAGCGTAAACTCCATGTTTGTCAACAGCAGCAATGAATTGGGGCAGTTTGAAAGCGGTGTAGCTGCAAAGCTCATGGGCGTGGTACCTTCTGTTGTATTTGGAGGATGCATGACGCTAGGTGTGGTTCTAGTTACCTGGTTCAAAGCCCCCAGCCTGCGAAAAATGGAATACTAATTCGCGCTTAACTTCCTGATCTTTCTCCGGTTACCCACTATCCAAAGTATATCGCCCCATTCGAGTATGGTTTGTGAAGAAGGGTTCAATATGCGATCTCCTCCCCTTTCTATGCCTACTACAAGCCCGTCTGTTTCCTCCCTGATGCCCGATTCGCGGATGGTTTTTCCTTTCAGCCGGTTGTGTTCATCCACTATGATGGTTTCCAACTCCACCGTTTCTTTCTCTGCAGGGAAATTGGCTTCATAGGCTACGATGATCTTGCCAAACTCCTGTAATTGCTGGTCGGTACCAATTACTCCGATGGTATCGAAGGGAAAAATATGTTCTGTTCGCGCAGGGGCGTACAATGTTTCATTGCCCCTTTCTATAAAAGCTATGTTGATACCGTATTGTTCACGCCATTGGAGTTGTTCCAGTGTATGGCCTATGAAAGGTGCATGCGGACTGATATTGTAATGCACCAGGTGCGCATCCCAGGGTGAAAGATGGCTTTGTCTTTTTTGCAGTTCCAGCATTTCTTTTTCGTGCAGGTTAGCGAGAAAACGGTCTTCGATACGCTGGTAGAATTTTTGCAGCCGCTGCCGGAATATCACGCCTACTACAACCATCACCACAATGGTGCCGGCTACGGCGGTCCAGAAAGGATATAGCTGTCGCAATAAGAAGCCCACCAATAAAACGGCCAGGATATTACGGGCTATTTCGAGCATCACCAGCGGGCCGTGATTGTATTTATTATCGAGCCACAATGCTGCATAAGCGCTGCGTTTCATTTTTTTCGCTGTCAGGGCCCATACAAAAGGCGCCATCAAAAGGAGCGCTACCAAAGTAGTGATGATTCTTCCCAGTTGTTGATTTTCAAAATGAAGTAATACAAACGGCAACAGTATATAACTAACCAACAGGATCAACGCAATGATCACTACACTATTCACCACCACTACCTGGAAATAAAAACGGAGCAATTTTTTCCAGTTGCTTTCACTTTCAATGATCTGCGAGCTGCTGCTGTATTTTTCCAGGCCCGCCAGCCAACGGGCCGGTAATATTTTCTGTAGCAGTGCATATAAAGGCTCGGAGAGCTTCATCATATAAGGCGTGGTGAAGGTGGTGATTACCGATACGCCTACGGCTATAGGATAGAGATAGGAGCTGGTTACGTTCAATGAAAGTCCCAATGTAGCAATGATGAACGAAAACTCCCCAATCTGCGACATGCTGGTACCCGCCTGTACTGCCTGTTTGAGTGGCTTTCCCGCGAGAAGGGCACCCGCGCTTACGAATAAAGTCTTTCCAAGTAAAACGGCCAGCGTTAGCAACAATACGGGCACCGCATATTCCACCAGGATGGCGGGGTTGATGAGCATCCCTACCGAAACAAAGAAAATGGCGCCGAATAAATCTTTGACCGAAGCAATAAGATGTTCAATTTTTTCCGACTGCGTGGTTTCGGCCAATATAGATCCCATGATGAAGGCGCCCAATGCTGCTGAGAACCCTACTTTGTCTGCCAGCACCACCATGCCCAGGCAAAGCGCCAGGGAAACCACCAATAAAGTTTCACTACTCAGCCATTTGGAAACCCTTTTGAAAAAAGTAGGCAGCAGGAATATGCCCATCACAAACCAGAGGCAGAGAAAAAACAACAATTTCAGGATGGAGAAAACCATTTGCGAACCTTCGAACTGGCGGCTGACGGCAACGGTTGAGAGCAATACCAATAACAAGATGGCTACCAGGTCTTCTATCACCAAAACGCCCAATACCAGCCCGGTGAACTGTTTTGATTTCAATCCCAGTTCATCAAAAGCCCTGAAAATAATGGTAGTGGATGAAATAGCTATTATGCCTCCTAAAAAGAGGCTGTCCATATAAGGCCAACCGAGCAATTGCCCCATTCCATAACCCGTAAGCATCATACATACCAGCTCCACCACGCCGGTGATGGCTGCCGATCCGCCTACCTTGACCAGTTTTTTAAAGCTGAATTCAATACCCAATGCAAACAGTAAAAACACAACACCTATTTCGCCCCATATCTTGATCCCTTCGAGATCGGTAATGGTAGGGAATAGCCTGAAATTGGGACCTACAAAAAGACCTGCAATGATATAACCCAATACTACAGGTTGTTTCAACCGCTTGAAAAACAAGGTGATGACTCCTGCTGCGCCAAGAATCAGCGCCAAGTCTTTGATCAGGGCCGGTACATGGTTCATAGGCTGTTTTTCGCAAGGATATGCAAAAGTTTCTCTAATACATAATGCACTGCTGGACAGAAACTCGAATTCTTCAGCGTGATGGCGGGACGTTTCAATAAAACGTCTTCATCTGTGTAAGGAAAGCGGTGACAATCAGAAGGGCGCTGCTCATAAATGGAGCAATAGTTTCCGTCTCCCAAAAAAGGACAGGGACTGTTCTTCACCACATAATCGCCGTCTTCATCCAACCGGAGGTAAGTATCGATGAAAACGCTTTCTTTCAGCTTGAGGTGCTTGCTGATCCGTTTGATATCAGGGGTTTTGAAGCGCGGGGAGTAGTTTTTACAACAATTGGCGCATTGCAGGCAGTCGATCTGTTCAAAAGCCTCTTCATGCAGGCGCGGCAGCAATTTCAGTGTCTTTTGCTTATCGGCCCGTTGCAAGTACTGCCGGTATTGCTTTTGGTGCTCGGCAGACTTTTTCTCCCAATTATCCATGTTTATTGCATCCATTCACTGGTCGTCGATCGATCGCAAAGATACCATTCTCCCCGGTTAGGCCCGGCTTTTCCCCAGCCGGTTACGACAGCGTTTTTTTAACAGTATATCATCTTACCTTTGCGGCGTCTGAAAAAACAGCTATTGCTATGAAGTTATTTGAAGAACAGTCCGTTGAATTTCAACACAGGCATATCGGTCCCGGCGAGCAAGACACCCAGGCCATGTTAAAGACCATCGGCGCCTCTACACTGGAAGCGCTGGTTGGCAAAACCGTTCCTGATGCCATTCGTATTAAAAAGCCGCTCGATCTTCCCGCAGCCATCAGTGAGTTTGAATACCTGAGCGAATTGAAAAAAGTAGCGGCTAAAAACAAGGTGTATAAAAATTATATAGGTCAGGGTTATTACGGCACTATCACACCCAGTGTCATTCTCCGCAACGTTTTTGAGAATCCGGGATGGTACACACAGTACACGCCTTACCAGGCCGAGATTTCACAGGGCAGGTTAGAGAGCCTGTTGAATTTTCAGACCATGGTGGCTGATCTCACGGGACTGCCCATAGCCAACGCCTCATTGCTTGATGAAGCCACTGCCGCAGCAGAAGCCATGGCCATGATCTTTCATCACTTGAACAAAACAGATGTGATCAGCAAACCCCGGTTGTTTGTTGACAATAGCATTTTCCAACAGACCAAAGACGTATTGGTTACCAGGGCAACACCTATTGGTATTGAGCTGGTATATGGCGATTATCATACTGCGTCTCTCGACAATACTTATTTTGGTGCCATCCTGCAATACCCCAACAGTCACGGTGCTGTTGAAGACCAGCGTGTTTTCATTGAACAGGTGCATGCAGCAGGCGGATTGGCGATCATGGCCACCGATCTATTGGCGCTCACTTTACTCACTCCTCCCGGAGAACTGGGTGCAGATGTGGCCGTTGGCAACACACAACGTTTTGGCGTTCCGATGGGATATGGTGGTCCGCACGCCGCTTTCTTTGCCACCAAAGACGAATTCAAACGCGGCATGCCCGGCAGGTTGATCGGTGTGAGCATCGATGCGCAGGGCAACCGTGCATTGCGCATGGCTTTGCAAACGAGGGAGCAGCACATCAAACGCGAAAAAGCAACGTCTAATATTTGTACGGCGCAGGCATTGCTGGCCAATATGGCGGCTATGTATGCTGTGTATCATGGTGCAGCAGGACTCAAAGCCATCGCTTCCCGGGTACATGCATTGACACAAGCGGTAGCCAAAGGATTGAGCAAGCTGGGTATTGAACAAAAGAATGCGTTCTATTTCGACACACTGCATGTTGCAGGTGTTGATGCGGCGGCTTTGAAAAAAATGGCGGAGAAATTCCATACCAATTTCCATTATGCAGCCGATGGCACTGTGCATATCAGCATAGACGAAACCACATCCATAGAAGATGCTAATACCATCATCAAAATATTTGAATCGCTTACCGAGAAAAGTACGGGCTATCTGTTAACAGCAGCAAATGCAAATGGTGTTGCTTATCAGTTGCCCAATTCCCTGTTGCGCAGCTCTGAATATTTAACACACCCTGTGTTCAATACACACCGCAGCGAGAGCCAGATGATGCGTTACCTGAAACAACTGGAAAATAAAGACCTGTCACTGAATACCAGCATGATCAGTTTGGGTAGTTGCACTATGAAGTTGAATGCCGCTACTGAAATGATCCCTGTGAGTTGGCCTGAGTTCGGTGGCCTCCATCCTTTTGTTCCCGCAGAACAAGCAACGGGATACCAGCAGATCGTTGAAGAGCTGAGTGCATTCCTTTGCCAGATCACCGGCTTTACTGCCTGCAGCCTCCAACCTAATAGCGGCGCTCAGGGTGAATATGCCGGTCTGTTGTCTATCCGCTCATATCATGCGGCGAATAACCAGGCACATCGCAATGTAGTGTTGATACCCATCAGTGCGCACGGCACCAATCCTGCCAGTGCGGTCATGGCCGGTTTCAAAGTGGTGGTGGTAAAATGTGATGATGCAGGAAATATCGATGTAGCTGATCTGAAAGAAAAAGCAGTACAATACAAAGATACACTGGGTGTGTTGATGGTTACTTATCCCTCGACCCATGGCGTGTTCGAAGAAACCATCAAAGACATCTGCAATATCATACATGAGAATGGTGGTCTTGTGTACATGGATGGAGCGAATATGAATGCGCAGGTAGGACTGACCAGTCCGGGTACCATTGGTGCCGATGTGTGTCACCTCAACCTGCACAAAACCTTCGCCATCCCGCATGGCGGTGGCGGTCCAGGCATGGGCCCTATTTGTGTGAACGACAAACTCGCTCCATACCTTCCCGGTCATGCCAGCACAGGCAATGGCCAGTTGGCTGTAAGTGCAGCGCCTTATGGATCGGCCAGCATCCTGCTTATCAGCTATGCTTATATCAAAATGCTGGGGGCAGATGGTGTAAAGATGGCAACTGAATATGCCATCCTGAATGCCAATTACATGAAAGCGCGGCTTGAAAAATACTATAAGATATTGTACACCGGCAGCAATGGAACCTGTGCGCACGAGTTCATTGTTGACCTGCGACCGTTCAAACAAAGCGTGGGTATTGAAGCAGAAGATGTGGCCAAGCGTTTGATCGATTATGGTTTCCATGCGCCCACGCTGAGCTTTCCTGTTCCGGGCACTATTATGATTGAGCCTACCGAGAGTGAGGATAAAGCCGAACTCGATCGTTTCTGTGATGCATTGATCTCAATTTATGAAGAGATCAGGGCTATAGAGGAAGGACATTCCGACAAAGCCGATAATCCGCTTAAGCATGCGCCACATACGCAAGCCGTTGTTTGTGGTGATGAATGGCCCCATGCCTATTCACGTAAGGAAGCGGCGTTTCCATTGTACTATGTTACACAGAATAAATTTTGGCCGAGTGTGGCGAGGGTGAATAACACACACGGCGATCGCAACCTGGTATGCACTTGCGAGCCTGTTTCGGCTTACGCAGAAAATGCATAAGTTATACCGTTGATCAAAACCAAAAGCCGTAAGAAAATGATGCGTTCATCTTCTTACGGCTTTTTTCTTTCTGTTTCTTTTTCCAGCAGTGTGATCAGTTTTTGTTTGTCCGACAATGCATTTTCCAACAGGATTACCTGGGCCCTGAGGAGTGCGATGATTTCATCTTTGGAAGTGAGATAGGCCGCTTTCTCTTCATTCATTTCGTGGGCCAATTGTTCTTCAGGCGGCAGGCTTGCATCGATGAGCATATTACCCCTGCCTGAAAAAAGCCAGATGATGCTGAGCTCTGGATACTGTGTTTTGATTCTTTCCAGGATATCGGTACCTACGGCTCCCTGTTTCTTTCGCTGCTTGCCAAGATATCCGTTGGATATGCTGCAGGCATGTTCTACTTCATAAGCAGAGAGACCACGAAAATCCATGTATTGGTATAAGCGTTCAATGATCGTCAATGTGGATAAATTTATTAGAAAAAAGTTTGCTAAAAATTTTATTATTAATAGAAATATTACTATTATTGTGGTCGAAATGTTTTACGAAGTAAATCAATCTGTATGACACCACAATGGTTGTTTATACGGTAATTTGTCTTAACTCACAGCGGGTATGCAGAACCATCCGTTAACCTACAAGACAAATCTACGGTCCAAACCTATCTCGTAAAACGAACCCAAAGTATACCGCCACTATCGGGGAAGTGGTTGTATACTAACAACTGCTTTGTAACAATACAAACCCCGGGGGTATTGTGCACAGCATCGCACAAAAAGTCCAGCAAGCAAAGAGCGATTGATCACTATTAAAAACAGTAAAAATGCCTTTGACACAGTACCCGGAATGGGAATCCCATTCCAGAAAACTCAGCAAAGAAGAGGTTGAGCATCCCCTGCTGGTAATCGATGAACTTTTTGATTACGCGCATCTCCCGGATGTGAGAGAGCTTTTATGGCTTTGGCTGAAAACCACAGTGAACGGAGATTTTTCTGATGGTCTTGATCAGCACGAGAGAGGCTCTATACTTTTCTTTTATGAAAAAATGGAAAGATTGGTAGAAGCGGCACATATACTTCATGTGCGAAACAAATACCAACAACCAGGCGACTCAACCAATGAGCCGCAATAACAATAAGGCCTTACCGATATCAGTAAGGCCTTTGTTTTACCTGTTGTTGCTGTTTATTCGCTGTTTGTTACCTGCTGGTTTTATTTTATCCTCACTGCAACTCCTACCTGGAGCACATTGCTATAATGCAAAAAATTGGTATTGGCTACAATGTTGGTAAGGCCGAAATTATATCGTGCATCGAACCCTATCTGATCCGTTGCCTGTATCCCCACTCCCAGGCCCGCACTCAATGCGAACTTGTTATAATCGCTCATGACATTTATTTTGCGGCTGGGGTCCTTGTCGGCCGCGCCTACCAGCATTCCCAATTGCGGACCTGCTTCCACATAAACCTGCCTGGCAGGATAGTATTGAAACATCACAGGCACATTGATATAACTCAACGCAATCACCCTGTCGCCCACCGGCGTCTGGAATCTTTCGCCTTCACCCGAATACATGATCTCCGGCTGGATATACCAATTTCTTGATGATTTTGTAAGCAATGAATTGAAAAACAAACCTGCATGTCCGCTGGTACGGCTATTGCCGCCCGTACTGGATATATCCGCTATGCTAAAACCGCCTTTTACCCCCATTACTTGTGCCTTTGCTTTTGTAAAGCAGCATACCATCAGGAATGCTCCCATTACCATCATACTCTTTTTCATTACAATATTGTTTGATTCATGTCTTGTATTGCCAAATGCCATGCCAAAAAAAACATGAGACGCAATTTGTATTTATATTTAGTTCACAAACAGTCCATCATCATGTGTAATTTATTTCTCTACCGACAACAAGCTGTCTGGCTGTTTCTGCTCCTGCTGTGCCCCTGCCTCGTTCCGGCCCAGGAAAAAACAGATTCCTGGCTGCAACAACTGCTGAACAGTAAAGCGCCACCGCTGCTGCAAAAGGTGTTGAACCACCCCGACAGTTTTCAATACCAGCTCATCTATACAGAAATCAACCGAGACGCCAACAACCGGCCTCATTTCAAAAATCATTACCTGCATGTAGACCGTAACCGGTATTTCAATCCTGCTTCTACGGTTAAACTACCTACTGCGTTGGTGGCATTGGAAAAATTGCACTCGCTTCGTAAATATGGGGTTGACAGGCGAACACACATGTTAACCGATAGCAGCTTCAGTTCCCAGTCTGCCGTATGGAGTGACAGTTCTTCCGCAGATGGTTATCCTTCTGTTGAACACTACATCAAAAAAATATTCCTCATCAGTGATAATGATGCATACAACCGCTTGTATGAATTCGTGGGACAGGCAGCACTCAACCGTACTTTATGGAGCAAAGGTTATCCTGATATACGCATTGTACGGCGGTTTACACCTATGAGTGAGGAAGAGAACCGTCATACCAACTCCATCCGCTTTGAAAAGAATGGAACATTGTTATATCAACAACCTGCCGCTTACAGCGATATCCCATTCAATTACAATAAGCAGGTATTGGTAGGAAATTCTTTTTACGATCGTTACGATTCACTCATTCATCAACCGATGGATTTCACGCGGCATAACAATTTTCCATTGGAAGACCTGCAACAGGTACTTCAGTCGGTGCTCTTTCCTCAATCGGTTCCTGCATCGAAACGATTCCATTTATCGGATGAGGATGAGCAACTCTTATACCAGTATATGTCGGAATACCCTTCTGAAAGTCAGCATCCACGCTATGACACCACCACCTATTTCGACAGCTATACCAAATTCTTCCTGTTCAAAGATGGCCGTCAAAAAATACCTTCCAATATCCGTATCTTTAATAAAACAGGATGGTCTTACGGCTATCTTACCGATGCAGCTTACATCGTTGATTTCGATAAAAAAATTGAATTCATGCTTTCTGGTGTCATATATGTTAATCGCGATGGAATTTTAAACGATGACAAATACGAGTATGAAGAAACCGGTTATCCTTTCTTTAAAGAAGTAGGCAGGATCATATATGAATATGAACAAAACCGGAAACGTTCTCATCAACCCAACCTTAACAAATTTGTCCTGGACTATAATGCAATACCATGATTATTCAAAAAAAGAAAAGAAAAAAGGATTTTAACCGAATCATTATTCATTGATATTATGCAACAGATCAGAACCGCACTGCTGTCTTTTGGAATGTCGGGCAGGGTATTCCATGCCCCCTTCATTCATTTACATCCCGGCCTCGAATTATATGGTGTGTGGGAAAGAACAAAATCCGCTTCACTCGAATTTTATCCCGGCATTCGCATCTTTCGTTCGCTGGAAGAACTGCTTGCCGATGAAAGCATTGAACTGGTGATTGTGAACACACCCACCAATACGCATTTTGAATACACTAAAAAAGTATTGGAAGCAGGTAAACATGCGGTGGTGGAAAAAGCATTCACCACTTCCGTGGCCGAAGCCATTGAATTGCAACAACTGGCTGCACAACAGCATAAAAAAATAAGTGTATTCCAGAACCGCAGGTGGGATAGTGATTTCAAGACCGTAAAAAAAATAGTAGAAGAAGGATGGCTCGGTGATATCACCGAAGCCGAGTTTCATTTCGACAGGTACAAGGAAGAATTGAGTCCCAAAATGCACAAAGAGATTCCCGGTCCCGGTGCAGGTGTGCTCAACGACCTGGGTCCGCATTTGATTGACCAGGCCCTGTTTCTTTTCGGAATGCCCGATGCCATGTTTGCCGATATCCGCATTACCAGGCCGGTATCGCAGGTGGATGATTATTTTGAGCTACTGCTTTATTATAAAACCATGCGGGTGCGCCTGAAAGCAGGTTACCTGGTGAGAGAACCCCTTCCTTCTTTTATCGTACATGGTCACAAAGGATCATTTATCAAAACGCGCGCGGATGTACAGGAAGCGGATCTGATAGAAAATAAAAAGCCGGGCGGAACCGATTGGGGAACAGAACCTGTATCAGAAGAAGGATTATTGCATACAGAAAAGAACGGAAAAATTATCAGGGAACGGATTCATACGCTACAGGGCAATTATTATGCATATTATGAAGCTGTTTATCATGCAATCATCCAAAACACAGAGATGCCTGTTACCGTACAAGATGGTATCAACGTTGTGCGGATCATTGAGGCTGCAGTACAAAGCAGTGCGGCAGGTAAACTGATCCAACTATAATATCATCAAATAAAAAAGCCCCCGCATGCGGAGGCTTTTTTATTAATCAATATCGTTCATTTACATTTTCTTGGCATCTTCCAGGAACTTGGCCAGACCAATATCCGTTAAAGGATGTTTGAGCAAGCCGAGGATGGAATCGAGCGGACAGGTACATACATCCGCCCCTGCTTCTGCAGCTTTGGTGATATGCAGTGCGCTGCGGATAGAAGCCGCCAGGATTTCTGTTCTGTAATTCTGTATATCGTAGATATGGCGGATCTGCGCAATCAGTTCCATACCATCCCAACCACTATCGTCGATACGGCCGATGAAAGGCGATACATAACTGGCACCTGCTTTGGCAGCCAGGATGGCTTGTCCGGCAGAGAACACCAAAGTGCAATTGGTACGGATACCATTATCGGTAAACCATTTGATGGCTTTTACGCCGTCTTTGATCATGGGAACTTTCACCACGATATTGGGGTGAATGGCCGCCAGTTTTTTCCCTTCTTCAACAATGGTAGCAAAATCGGTCGATAACACTTCTGCACTTACATCGCCATCTACCAGCTCGCAAATGGTTTTGTAATGGTTGGCAATAGCAGCTTCTCCTTTGATGCCTTCTTTTGCCATCAGGGAAGGATTGGTGGTTACACCATCGAGGATACCCAGGTCATGGGCTTCTTTGATCTGGGAAAGATTACCCGTGTCGATAAAAAATTTCATGCGGTATAAAATTAGCTTCCCCCTCAAATGAAATGCCCCCATCGGGGGTGGAGGGGGTAAAAAATGGCAGGCTACTCACATCGCACCGCTCAACCACTTATCCTTGCTGCATTCCTGCCCTGGGGAGGTTCAGCAGGAGCTGGTCGTGTAAGACCTGCCGGTTGCAAAGCTAAGGCATCGCAGTTTATTTTCCCGTTTTTTTTTAATATCGTCCTGTGCGTGAATTGATTGTGCTGATGCCCAGCAATTCATCGTGTCTGCCGCTCAATGAACGATAATAGACCAATATGGTATAATCGTTCTCTGTTTCCCAATAATTTCCTTCGGTGAGATCGGTAGCAGCTCTTTCGTCCGGATCTTTAACAGATTTGGTAACATAGATGTAGCTGTAATAACCTTGTTTGAGCAACAGGGTCTTGGTATATACGCCATTCGCTTCATCGAATTGCATCAGGGAAGTATCGCTTACCTGGTTGCCGGTACATTCACCCAACAAATATACACGGCGCCCTGCAAGAGGCTGTTTATTCGCCGGCGCCAATGTGAACTTCACTTGCGCATAATCGCTCTGCCACCAGGGGTTGATCGATTCTGTAGCACTGATCTGGTCCCAACCGTTGCGATCTGTAAAGAACACATAAGCAAGTTGTTGCCGCTGAAAATCGGGTTTCATGTATACGGCAAATGGCCGCTCGCGCTGGTCGATATGATCTACGCGATCGCTTTCAAAACGAAAGCTCTGCAAATCGGCCCAGCGGTATTCTTTCCCGGCTGCAAAAACACAATCGCGCTCTCCGTTATACTCCAGCACATTGTTACGGATGAAGGATGGCTGGATACCGGTAACCGCATCATCCCAACGGTTGTTTTGCAACACAACCACTTTCACCTGCTGCTGCACATTCAGCACATTCATTTCACGGGTGTTGATGAAGAACTGCAGTTTCTGGTGGGTTTGTATCAATGCATTATCAAACGGTTGTAACATTCGTGCGCCGACAGACATCTTATCTTCCATCACCATGAGGCGTTTGGTAAAAGCCAATTGTGAAGTATCGCCATTAAGGAATACTTTCAACAGGTAATTACCGCTCCGGGTAGGGATACAATTCCGTTCGGGCAGCAGGGCCTGGTAATGTACATAGGGAGTGGTACTGATAGATGACATGCGATACTGGTACAAACGGTTTTGCTGAAAACCATTGATATAGTCGAACGGACTCAGGTCCGCCGGCGTCCAGTCTGCATTACACAACTGAAGGGTGTAAAAATAATTCTTCGCATATCCGTCAAGATCATCGAAATGCAGCTCCAGCAGGTCGGGAGAATTGAGCCGGATGACCGGCAAACTCTGCTGGTTGTTTTGCTGGAATAATTTGACGGTCCTGATGCCCGGCATATACACATGATCGGGCAAACGCTGTGCATGCAACAAGAAACAACCCTGCCAGACGAGGAATACCAAGAGCAACTTTTTCATGTTGTAAAGATGCAGTAAAACGGTCTGTTAGTCAATTCATTTTGCTGCATTGCAGACAGCTCCGTAGATTTGGCTGAATCAAAATCAATGCCGTTTGGGTCTTGCCCTTGATATTGCAAAGCGTGTTGCGTTCAACCGTCAAAAATCATTTTCCAGGTTCATCATCCGGTTATCGGTTGCTGCAACGGCTTTAAGCGTGGCGGCCATGATCATTACCCTCTCTTTTGTAAATGGGTTCCAGCAGAAAGTGTCGGAAAAAGTATTCAGTTTCTGGGGGCATATCCGTGTACAGAAATATGAGGCCGGGAAATCGCTGGTTGCCGAAGAAACCCCTCTTCAAAAAGATCCTTCAGTAGAAAACATCATTCGTCAGCAACCCGGTGTAACACAAGTGCAGGGGTTTGCTACCAAATCGGTGGTGTTGGAGAAAAATAAAGAGATCGAAGGCGTGCTGCTCAAAGGCATTGAAGAGAATTACGACAGCAGCCGGCTGAAGCCTTACCTCGTGGAGGGCCGATGGATACATTTCAATGACAGCCTGTATAGCCGCGAATTGTTGCTTTCTGCACAACTGGCTTCGCAATTGAAAGTGAACCTGAACGATACTATTACTGTTTATTTCATTTCATCTGTCGACGGCAGCAGAACTTACCGCAGGCTGAGCATAGCCGGCATTTACAAAACTGGTATTGAAGAATACGATAAGCTGTTCATCATCGGCGACCTGCGGCTGATCAGGCGCGTAAACAGTTGGCGGGATGATGAGATTGGCGGCTATGAATTGTTTGTAAAAGATGATCATTCCATGACGGCCATTAATGATGCTTTGCTAAATCACCTGCCGCCGGAATGGATGAGCCGGAGCATACCCGAGATCTATCCCAATATTTTTGATTGGCTTAACATCCAGGATGTGAACAGGAATGTCATTTTCATTGTCATGTCTGTGGTGGCCATCATCAACCTGGCCACTTGTTTACTGATACTGATGCTGGAAAGGACCCGCATGATTGGGATCCTAAAAGCCATTGGCGCTACCGACTGGCTGATACAGCGTGTGTTCCTGTACCATGCTACTGTTATTACCCTCGCGGGCATTGGTATTGGGTTTGTGACAGGTACCGGCATCTGCCTGCTGCAACAGTATACACATTTCATCAAACTCGACGAAGCCTCATATTATGTACGGTATGCGCCTGTAACGATCAACTGGATACAGGTTGCAGTGGTTTGTATGACCACTGCATTGGTTTGTTACCTTTCTCTTTTATTGCCCACCTGGCTCATCAGGAAAATCAGTCCTGTGAAAGCCATACAGTTCAGATAGTATTTTGAGATGATGAAAATATGCTTCCGGGCATGTTATGATCATCCTATATGATCTATATGACGATTTTGTTATTTCAATACATTATATATATTTATATTAATATGTTTGTATCAAAAATCACCTAATATACTCATTATATATGAACCCAACAACGGGATTCTTCCGGGCTGCCGTGTCGCTCTTGGAATTCTCTTCTTCAACCTGCTGACTGCTCAAACCCCTGTCATCACCGGCCATGTTACCGCACAAAACAGCGGAGAACCCCTGCAAGGGGTATCGGTCGTGATCAAAGTATCGGCGCACGTTTCTCCCGTGTGAAATTTGCAGATGCCGATACCGGAATCAACCTCAATGAAAACTGCAGCCCGCTTCATCGTTTACCTGTTGGAAAAATCGTCCGAAACAAAGGCCATGACGGCGTACACACTTACCGGATACCCGGCATGTCTTACAGCGACGATCAGGGCAGCATGATCTCATTCATATATCACGGAAAAAACGTACTGGCTTTTTCAAACCCGCACGTACAGAAAGGCCGGAGGAACCTGACCATCCAGTTCAGTTTCGATGAAGGCAGCACATGGTTGTCGCAATACAACATGTTGGTAGATGAGCGGTCTTTCTTCGGGTATTCTTCACTGGTATATACGGGTGATCTGCTCTATACCAAATTCCGCCTGCCCTTCTGAACTATCGCTCCCTGAATTCTTTGGGTGTGATCCCAAACCGGGATTTAAACACAGTGGAAAAATATGCCGGAGAAGAGAAACCAACTTTATACGCCACTTCCCCTATCGGCCCTGTTTCCTGTTTTAAAAGATATTTGGCTTTCTGCAATCTTTTCTGAAGGATGTATTCATTTACATTGACATCCAGTAATGCTTTGACTTTCCTGTACAATTGCACCCTGGAAATGCCCATCGACCTGCATATTTCTTCCACATCAAAATGTTCGTTAGACAGGTTGGCTTCCACCAGTGCGGTGAATCCGGTTGTAAACTTTTTATCGTCTTTGCTGATCACCTGCGTTTTCAGGTTAGCAGGTAATTCGCCGGTATAATGCTCTTTTAACATAGAGCGGTTGGCAATCAGACTGCTCACTGTTTCTTCGAGGTATTGCACGTTGAAAGGTTTCGTAATGTAACAGTCCGCTTTCTTCTTCATGCCTTCTATCTGTTCTTCCACACCTGTTTTGGCTGTCAGCAGGATTACTGGGATATGTGAAGTACGGATATCCGATTTCAGGATATTCGTCAACGCAATGCCGTCCTTACCTGGAATCACCACATCGCAAATGATCAGGTCGGGAATAGTATCGAACGCCTGCTGCAAAGCAGTCTGGCTGTTATCCGCTTCAATGATTTCATAAGCAGGTGATAATTTGGCTGTGATGAAATTCCGCAGGTCGGCATGGTCTTCTACTATCAGAATGGTATGCTCTTTTGCCTGTTCAACCGATGCCAATTCGGGTAAAGGCATTGATTCGAGGCGCAGTTCTTCGGTATATATCTTTTCATCGTTGTACGGCACCTGGGTATTTGCGTCTGTTGACACCATTTCCTGGGGTTCCAGGTGGGTATTGCCTAACGGCAGCCTGATCTCAAAACTGCTCCCCTTCCATTTTTCACTTGACAACTGTATAGTACCCCTGTGCAATACAATGAGCTCTTTCGACAAAGCCAGCCCCAAACCCGATCCCTTGTAATTTTCATATTCACCCTGATAAAACAATTCAAAAGCGTGATCCACGGTATCCTTGCTCATACCAACACCGTTGTCTTCTATCCTGAGCAAAACATGATTGCTATTGTTTTGTTGGGCAATGTGCAGGTGTATATATCCACCATCACTGGTAAACTTAAACGCATTGGACAAAAGATTGAAGATCACTTTGTCTAACATGTTAACATCGAACCAGAGAAGCAGTTGTTTTTCTTTGGTCAGTAACCGGAAATCGATATTCCTTTTAGCTGCGAGGTCTTTGAAAGCGTCCATGATATCGGTAACAAAAGCAATGAAATCGTTTTCCGATGCTTTCAATTGCAGCTTGTCCAACTCTATTTTTCTGAAATCCATCAATTGATTCACCAGGCGCAACAAACGAATGACATTCTTCCTGATCAGGTTCAGGTGGTTGCGGGTAACAAAATTGAGTTTGGGATTATTCAGCAGGTCTTCCAGCGGCGCCAATATCAGCGTCAACGGTGTCCTGAACTCGTGCGAGATATTGGTAAAAAATTTCAGTTTGGCATCATGTGCCGCTTCTGCTTTATCGGACATTTCAATCAACTGCTGTTGTTGCCGGATGATTTCTTCGTTTTTTTGCCGCAACCGTTTGGCGATCTTTTTATTTTCGCGCAGGTAATAGAAGGTAACGGCCGCCAGTATCACCGCAATGATCAGGCTGGCAAGGATGATGAGCAGGGTGACACTCTGGTTCTGATAAATTCTTCGCTGCGTGTCGATCATCTTTTGCTGCCGCACAATATCTGCCTGTTGGCTGTTGACTTTCTCGTTCTGCAGCTTCATCAGGTCCACATTCGTGGAATCGATCAACACCGTTTTGAGGATGTTTTCTTTTTTAAAATCTTCATGACGCAAAATGGCCATGGCTGTCTGAATGGCTTCCTGTCCGCCCGTACCATATAAAGCAGAAGCGCTTAATATTCTATCCGACACAAATTGTAACCCTGTCGCCGGCAAGGCATCCACACCTATAAAATGCGCCCTGCTCAATTGACCCGCCGCCTTAAAACATTCATACGATCCCAGCGCCATCATATCATTGTGTGCAAAAACCACATCGGCAGATGCCCTTACTTCTTTCGGAAGGTTGTTCAACTCCCGGTAAGCTTTATCCTTCAGCCAGTTGCCATGCAAATGAGCAATGATCTTGATTTCGGGATATCCTTTCAAAGCTTCATAAAATCCTTTTTCTCTTTCAATAGCCGGAGATGATCCCGCTAACCCTGTTACTTCAATCACATTGCCTTTGCCATGCAACATATTGGCCGTGTATTGCCCTACGCGTTTTCCTATTTCATAATTATCGCTGCCAATATAGGCTGTATAAAGTGGCGAACTTGTTTTGCGGTCGATCACAATCACGGGAATTCCGCGGGTGTATACTTGTTCAATGATCGGTGTAAGGGGTGCGGCTTCATTGGGACTTACAATCAACAGATCAATCCCTTCCTTCAATAATTCATTGATCTGGGCAATCTGTACTTCGCTGCTGTTATCGGCATCTTTATATAATAGTGTGGTATTAGGAGAAAAACTCAGTTCCCGCTGCATACCTAACAGCATGCTTTTCCTCCACTGGTCCGATCCCACACATTGCGAAAAACCGATCCGGAACTGGTTGTCTTTGTTTCCACCGCGGGTACACCCCGTCAGGAACCCAATAGTCGTTACAATAAGGATGAAATAGTATTTTCTCATGGCATACTCACAATCGTTGAACAATGTTTGCTTGGAAAGGTGAAATAAGCATTCCCCTCATTAATATAGAAAAACATCCGGCGAGTACCACTTATCTACCCTTTCAAGCAGGATTGGTCTATTAAAATTGGAATATTTTTAAAAATTATTGAAACAAAATTATAAGAAAGAAAAGCAAGCAAGTTTCAAAATTTTATTAAATAGTTGATTATCAATAATATAAAAATATTCTTCTGAAACTGCTCTTCTAAAACTATTTGATACAATTTCTAAAATAAAATCCTGCCCTCCAAAGCTAAGTTTGATCCCGAAAGCTTGCTATATGAACAAACGAAAAGTACTTCTTTGGAGTGTCATTGTTTCTCTGGGTGGATTTTTATTCGGATTTGATACGGCTGTGATTTCCGGTGCCGAGCAATCTATCCAGCAATATTGGCACCTCAGTTCTCTTCAACACGGACTAACCATTTCCATTGCATTGATCGGCACCATCATCGGAGCCCTCACCGGTAGCATGCCCAGCGACAACCTGGGCAGAAAGAAAACCCTGATGATCATTGCCGCTACCTATCTTATTGCCTCTCTCGGTACGGCCTTTGCCACCAACTGGCACCTGTTTTTACTATTCCGTTTATTGGGCGGATGGGGAGTAGGCGCTTCCTCTGTAACCGCACCAGTGTATATTTCCGAAATCTCGCCCCCGGAGTCGCGCGGCAGGATGGTAGCCATGTTCCAGTTCAATGTAGTGCTGGGCATACTCATCTCCTATTTTTCCAATTACCTGATTGGCGAAACCGGTGGCTTGTCCTGGCGGTGGATGTTGGGTATCCAGGCCCTGCCTTCACTTCTTTTCCTGCTGCTGTTGCGTTTGATACCGGAAAGTCCGCGTTGGCTATTGCTGCACAAAGGCAGGAAAGAAGAAGCTGCGAGCATCCTGACCATCATCAATCCGGAAAATGCAGATACGGTACTCGCCGGTATCGAAACTAATGCAGCGCAGGAAGCTGCCAGTGGTGGCGGAGAGGTATTGTTCACCAGGAAAAACAAGTTCCCTATTTTTCTAGCGGTGGCATTTGCCATATTCAACCAGGTATCGGGCATCAATGCCATTATTTATTTTGCGCCCCGCATTTTTGAAATGACAGGTTTGGGCCGCAGCTCTTCTCTTTTATCGACTGTAGGTATCGGCGGTGTAAATTTTCTGTTCACACTGGTGGCTATCAATTTCATTGACCGGATAGGCAGAAGAAAACTGATGCTGATCGGGTCTGTAGGATTGGTCTTCACCCTGGGCCTCGTAGCCCGGTCTTTTTACCTGCAGGATTTCAGCGGACCGGGCATTGTGGTTTACCTGCTCGTATACATCGCATTTTTCGCATTCAGTCAGGGAGCTGTGATATGGGTATTCATTTCAGAGATATTTCCCAACCAGGTGCGGGCCAAAGGCCAGACCCTGGGCAGCTTCACGCACTGGTTCATGGCGGCATTGATCGCTTTTTCCTTCCCGGTACTGGCAGAGAAACTCGGAGGCGGACATACTTTTTTGTTTTTCACGGTGATGATGTTGGTGCAACTGGTATTCGTATGGAAGTTCATGCCGGAGACCAAGGGTAAATCGCTTGAACAGATTGAAAGAAGCCTGGTGTTGCACTAAAATCATCCATGATTGCTTAATGACTGCTATATGAACCAACACAAACACAACATCGCCTCTTATGGCGAAATCCTTTGGGATCTTTTTCCGTCGGGTGCCAAGCCCGGAGGTGCTCCCATGAATGTAGCCTATCACTTGCAAAAGCTGGGTCAGGCGCCTGCGCTCATCACCCGTATCGGTTCCGATCAATATGGATCTGACCTGGTGGAAGTGATGAAAAATGCAGGACTCAGCACACATTATGTGCAGTTAGATAAAACCTATGCAACTGGTTTAGTGAGAGTGCTCGCCAACGAGCAAACCGATGTGGTCTATGATATTGTGAAGCCCGCTGCCTGGGATGAGATCGTGGCTGACCATGAAAACCTTGAGCTGGCCGTCAATGCCAACTATTTTATTTACGGCAGTTTATCGGCAAGGAGCTTGCAATCAAGAGATACGCTTTTCAAATTGTTGCACCTGGCTCGTACCAAAGTACTCGATATCAATCTCCGTGCGCCACACTATGATCAGTTTACCATCGAATACCTCATCAGTGAAGCAACCATATTCAAACTGAACATTCACGAGCTGGAGCTGGTAACTTCCTGGCTGGGTCATTATCCTACGCATGCCAAACGCATTGAAGCCGTATACGAAAAATTCAAAACACCCATGATCGTAGTAACCATGGGAAGTGAAGGCGCTATGCTTTACAAAGAGGGTCAATTATACCAACATGCCGGCTACACTGTTGAAGTAGCCGATACAGTAGGCAGCGGTGATGCATTCCTTGCCGGATTACTCCATCAACTCATCAATGGAGCCGCTGTTGAAGACGCACTGGCTTTTGCCTGTGCCATGGGTGCGCTCATTGCTACCAAAAAAGGCGGATGCCCCGATTACCTGGTCACGGAAATCGATCTCATTCTCCATTAAAAAGAATTCACTGCACATACAACCTAAAACCCCAACACTTATGCGATTGCCATCACAATTAGCCATGCGGCTGATGCCGCACCCGAGCGTCTGCTCATTTTCAATTCCTCAGGATTGCCAACCATTAAAAACTGCGCTATGAAAAAGAACCTGCTTTTTTTGATTGTAATGCTCTTTGCATTGCAATATGCAAATGCACAAAAACAATTAACCGGTACTGTCAGGGCCGCACGCACCAATGAACCATTGGCCGGTGCCAACATTACCTTCCAGGGTACCGCCGGTGGTACCGCCACCAATGCTGAAGGCAAATTCAGCATCACAGTTCCCAACAAAGTAAAATTCATACTGGTCAGCTATATTGGGTACGAATCTCAAACGGTTGCTGTAGAAGGAAAACAACAAATAGATATCATCTTAACGGCTGCCGGCAAAGCGCTGGAAGATGTGGTGATCGTTGGTTATACCGCACAAAGAAAACAAGACTTGACGGGTTCTGTAGCCGTTGTAGATATGGCGCCTGTCAAAAACAATACTTCAGGCAATGCTATGCAAGCGTTACAAGGCAGGGTTGCAGGTTTGTATATCGAAAAAAGCGGCTCTCCGAATGGATCAACGAGCAGGATACTCATCAGGGGTGCCAATACGCTCGGCAACAATGATCCGCTGTATATAATAGACGGTATACCTACTACGAGACCCGAGGTATTTCAGAACCTGGACCCTGCCAACATTGCCTCTGTACAAGTTTTGAAAGATGCGTCTGCAGAATCTATTTACGGTTCACGTGCGTCTAATGGTGTGATCATTGTGACTACCCGGAATGGCGGGAACACCAATGGCAAAGTGGATTTTCAATTCAACAGCAGTACTGCCCTCCAGTCGGAAAAACCATTCCGGTTAAAAATGCTGAACTCGCTGGATAGGGGTAAAGCCTTATGGCAGGCTTCTGTCAACGACAAACAGGATCCGACTGCCGGATATGGCCAGATCTATAATTTCGATTGGAACAAAGATTACAACAATCCTATATTGAACAGCGTATCGCTCCAGCCCTTCGTTGGCGGCGATCCTAACACACCGGTGGGTAATACCGACTGGCAAAGTGTAATGTACAAAACAGGTATTGTTACCAGCAACAGCCTGACTGCATCGGTAGGCAATAAAAATTCTTCAGTCGAGATCAACCTGAACCAACTGAGTAATTCGGGCATGTTGCGATTCACCGGATACAACCGCATCGGCGGAAGCATCAACGCCATCACACGCGCTTTTAACGACAAAGTTACTTTTGGTGTGAACCTGCGCATGGCCAATTCCAATGAAAGGCTCACGGCCAGGGACCTGGGTGGCGCTCTTACCACATTCCTGGCAGTTACGCTGGCACCTACCATTCCGGTATATCAGAAAGATGGTACTACTTATGCAGGCGAACTGGGTGCGGGTTATTCAGACCGGAATAATCCGCTGCATATGCAGGACCTGGCAAAATGGAACAATGCCAACCGGTTAAGCACATTCGGTAACGTATTTGTAGAAATTCAACCTGTCAAAAACCTCTTTTTCAAATCCAATTTCGGTGCCGACAATGCTACTTATCTGAGTAAAGTGATCACTCCTACTTTTTCAGAAGGCGCCTTGAACCGCACCACCAACAGCCTGTCTTTCGATCAGAATCATTTCCTGAGTACCACCTTCTCCAATACACTGCGATACAACTGGGACCTGAGTGCCAATCATCATTTCAAATTCCTGGTAGGTACGGAATACATCAAAACCACGCTGGACTTCCAGACCACCAAGAAAGAAAAATTTGCCATCCAGACCCAGGAATATTTTACACTGAATGCAGGTACGGGCAATACCACTGTTTCCGGAGGGTCTACAGGAAATCAGTTGTTCTCTCAATTCGGTCGCATCGATTATAGCTTCTCGAATAAATACCTGGCTGCATTAACCGTACGCCGTGATGGTTCATCCAGGTTTGGTTCCGATAACCAGTACGGAATTTTTCCCGCAGCTTCATTGGGATGGAGAATTGACAAGGAAAGTTTCATGAAAAACAACCGGCTGTTCTCCGAATTAAAGGCAAGGGTGGGTATAGGCCGTGTAGGTAATCAGCAGATCGGCGATCTCGCTCGCTTTGGATTATTCGACACCAGGTACGGTACTGTATTATCACAACTCGTAGGAGGTTTCTGGGAACAATACATGAACATTGGTACCGCCTACTCTTTATCCGGCGCTTCTACCGGTACATTGCCTTCCGGCTTTGTACAAACACAGGCTGCCAACCCGGGACTTAAATGGGAAACTACCGATGAGATCAACGTGGGCATAGACTTCTCTATTCTCAGCAATAAGATCTTTGGTTCGTTTGATTATTTTACCCGGAATACAACAGGCATTCTGATCGTACCACCTGTTGCATCGGCGCTGGGCGAAGGTCAATCGAAAGCAGTGAACGGCGCTTCCAAAAGCAACAAAGGCTGGGAACTGGTGTTGGGCTATCATGGTCCGCAGACAGGCGATTTCAAATACAATGTAACACTGAATTTTTCTCACTTCAGGGATAAGATCACAGATTTACCTGAAAAGGTTCGTCCAGCTTACCCCGGTAACCTGCTCAATACCATCATTGGTCATTCGCAGTTCGACATCTTCGGTTTCAAAACTGCCGGACTCTTCCAGTCACAGGCTGAAGTAGATGCGGCTCCCAAACAAATAGGCGCTGCTCCCGGCCGGATACGTTATGTAGATGTAACCCATAAAGGTCAAATTGACGATGATGCCAGAACCTGGATAGGCACCACACTGCCTTCTTTGGAATATGGCGCCAGGATAGACATGAGCTACAAGAAATTCGACCTGTCTGTTTTCGGTTCAGGTGTTAGCGGAAGAGCTGGATTTGATGTATATACCTTATTCAACAATCTCATGAAAAGCAGGGAAAATGTTGGACCCGGCGTATTTGATGGCTGGACTCCCACACATACCAATACCAGCATTCCTGCTTTGACATTGAAAGATAATAACAATGAAGGCCGCACTTCCGATTATTTCATTGTGAATACGTCGTATTTCAAAATACGTACTGTTCAATTGGGTTACAACATTGTTCCCAAATCTGTTTTCTCGAGGTTGCGTTTCTACCTGATGGCCGAAAATCTGCTGACAATCAAGAGCAAGAAATACCAAAGTCCCGACCCTGAGCGCATCAGTCTTGATCCGATACCCATTCCCAGAACATTCTCATTTGGTATCAACGCTTCATTTTAACCCATAAAATTGAATCATCATGAAAACTAAAATAATATTATCATCCACTGTTTTATCAGGACTCCTGTTATTGGGTTCTTGCAAGAAAGCGCTGGACTATACGCCAACAGGCGTATTATCATCTACAGACCTCACATCACCTACTGCTGTGGAAGGGTTGGTAACAGCCGCTTATGCCGCTATTGGAAACGGAGATATGATTGGCCCTATCTATAGCAACTGGGCATATGGCAGTGTTCGTTCAGACGATGCATACAAAGGGGGTGGTGGTACCGGTGATGTGGGTGAAATCGATGCCATGGAGCACTATAACCTGGTAGCACCTACTATGGGAGCTTTTGTTTCCCGTACCTGGTCAAACCTGTTCAAATCCATTTCCAGGGCCAATGTAGCATTGCGTGCGGTGAATGCTACTTCAGATGCCAGTTTCCCCAACAAAAAAATACGTTTGGCCGAACTGAGGTTCCTGAGAGCGCACAGTTATTTTACGATGAAGCGCCTGTACAAGAACATTCCCATTTTCGATGAAACTGCCACTGATGCAGACATATTGAAGACTTCCAATGATCTGAAAAACGATGACTCCTGGAATAAGATCGCAGCTGACTTTCAATATGCGATCGACAATTTACCTGCAACTCAACCGCAGCTCGGCAGAGCCAATAAACTGGCCGCCCAGGCTTACCTGGCCAAACTGAGATTATACCAGGCCTATGAACAGAACGATAAGCACCAGGTGATCAACATCAACAAAACCAGGCTGCAGGAAGTAGTGGCTTTGACACAAGCAGTGATCTCATCGGGCAAATATGCTTTGAGTACAGATATCGGTGATAATTTTTTAGCTGAAACCAAGAACGGACCCGAGTCTATTTTTGCGATCCAGTTCAGCATCAATGATGGTACCGCCAACGGCCGGTTGGCTTTTGAAGATGGTTTGAATTATCCGCACGGTGCGCCACAGTACGGCTGTTGCGGTTTCCATGCTGCGAGTCAGAACCTGGTCAATGCGCATACAACAGATATCAATGGTTTGCCCAATTTTGATAATTTCAATAATAACATCGCTGATCTCAGCACGGCAACAGTAGATCCCCGCCTGGATCATACCGTTGGCATCGATGGACATCCTTACAAATACGATAATACCAGGCCTTTTAGTAACAGCTGGGTACGCGATCCGGGTGTGTATGGAAACTTTCATACCATGCGTCACCAACAACTGGCGAACAGTCCGTTTTACCTGAAGTTGGGACCATTCATGGGCACTGCATTGAATGAAGATGTGCTTCGTTACGATGATATTTTATTGATACAGGCGGAAGCTTATATTGAACTGGGACAACAAAACAATGCATTGCCATTGATCAACCAGATCAGGGTAAGAGCGGCAGCCAGCACAGGAAGACTTAAAAAAGCCGATGGTACTTTCCCGTCCAAATACAATATCCAACCTTATCCTGCCACCGGCTGGACCCAGGATTATGCACGCAAAGCATTGCAATGGGAAAGAAGGCTGGAGTTTGCAACGGAAGGACCCCGCTTCTTTGATCTTGTACGCTGGGGTATTGCTGAACAAACATTGAATGCCTATATCGCCGTTGAAAAAACCAGGAGGTCTTTTTTAGCAACAGCAAAATTCACTGCAGGCCGCGACGAGTATTTGCCAATCCCTCAATCGGAGATTACATTTACCAACGGTTTGTATAAACAAAACCCCGGGTACTGATCACATATTCTGTGCGTATAAAACCTTTTACATGAAGAACCATATTCGGATACCTGCTTTGTTGATGGTCATAGTTACCACCTTCTCATCGCAGGCGCAGTCCACCTACCAGGAACCACACCGCCCACAGATCCATTTCTCTCCTAAAGAAAAATGGATGAACGATCCCAATGGAATGGTGTACTACAAAGGCGCTTACCATCTTTTTTACCAGTACTATCCCGGTGCAATGGTATGGGGTCCTATGCACTGGGGACATGCTACCAGCACTGATCTTATGCATTGGCAACATCAGCCGGTTGCATTGTATCCAGATAGCCTGGGTTATATTTTCTCGGGCAGTGCAGTAGTGGACGAACACAATACCACTGGATTCGGAACCGGTGGGCAAACGCCACTCGTTGCCATCTTCACACACCACGATACAGCGGCACTGCGTGCAAAGAGAAACGATTATCAACATCAAAGCCTCGCATACAGCCTGGACGATGGTAAGACCTGGACCAAATATGCGGGCAACCCCGTGTTGAAGAATCCCGGCATCACTGATTTTCGCGATCCGAAAGTGATGTGGTATGAACCTCAACACAAATGGATCATGACACTAGCCACTAAAGATTGCATCAGCTTTTTCTCTTCACCCAATTTAAAAGAGTGGGCCAAAGAAAGCGAGTTTGGTAAAGCGTTGGGAGCACATGGCGGCGTTTGGGAATGTCCCGATCTGTTTACATTAACTGATGAGCATGGCAAACAACATTGGGTACTGATCGTGAACCTGAATCCCGGAGGTCCCAACGGAGGTTCTGCTACGCAATATTTTGTTGGGAGCTTCAACGGTCATCAATTCACACCCGTTGATACCCGTACCAGGTGGATCGATTACGGACCAGATGAATACGCAGGTGTTACCTGGTCCAACACCGGTTCAGAAAGAATTTTCCTGGGCTGGATGAGTAACTGGAACTATGCCAATGTAGTACCCACTTCCCCCTGGAGAAGCGCTATGACCATCCCACGTGTATTAAGTTTGAAACAGGTAAAACAGGAATGGCTGGTGGCATCAGCACCAGTATCTGCCATGCATGTTATTGAAAAAAAGCCGGTAGTGAAAACTCAGTTGGCCGTTCATTCCAGTCTCGATCTTACCCAATCGCTGGGTATCGATGGGCAACCTTTCCGGTTGCAACTGGAGGCAGATAAAGCCGAGGATCTTTCACTGGTATTGTCCAATGAAGCAGGTGAGCAAGTAGAGATTGGTTATGATGCCCTGTCTCATCAATATTATATCGATCGCTTACGTTCGGGCGAAATAGATTTCAAAAAGGGTTTCGCCGGAAGGCATACAGCGCCACGCTTCAGCCAGGCTGCCGGCATAAAGCTGGACCTCGTGGTTGATAGGAGTTCAGTAGAATTATTTGCCGATGGAGGGCTGAGTGTAATGACAGAGATATTCTTCCCTCACCAGCCCTTTCACCGGCTGGCGGTGAAAGCTTCCAAAGACCTCATTATTAAAAAACTGGTACATACCCCGTTGAAAAGTACCTGGTAATGATCAAATGATAAAAGCTACCGGCAAACCGGAGCAGGCATAAGCAACAACAATTGCTTAAATTGCCGGTAGCTCTATCAATCATTCCCAAATATGAAAAAATACCTTACCCTGCTTCTCGCAATGTTTTTATCCGGCGCCGGTCTTGTTTGTGCGCAAAGCGGCAAATTACCCCCTTTCAAAATCGTTAAGAGTGACGCCAAATTATACAGGGCTACGGAATTGCCTATGGGCAAACCCATCCTGCTCATTTACTTCTCTCCCGATTGTGATCATTGTAAAGTGATGATGGATGCTTTTTTCAAGCGTGTTCATGATTTTGATAAAGCGTCTGTTGTGATGATCACTTATTTTCCTTTAGCGGCCGTTAACCAGTTCGTGAAAGAACATAAAATATATAAATACCCCAATATCATCACCGGTACCGAAGGCAACTCTTTTTTCCTTCGCAATTATTATAAAATGACCGGTGTTCCTTTTGCAGCTTTATATGATAAGAATGGTAACCTGATCAGTTCTTATATGCAGCATGTTCCGCTAACCGAACTGGCCGACCAATTGCACAAACTGTAAAGATCATTTGATCAGGTGGGAAAGCAGGATGCCGGTAGCAACCGCCGCATTCAAAGATTCTGCTCCTCCTATCCTGGGAATGGTTACCGGATGACTGATGAACGGAAGCAACTCCGGGCGGATGCCCTTCGATTCATTGCCGATTACCAGAACGCCTTCCTTCAGCAACGGTTGTTCATACAAATTATTTCCTGTTAACAAAGCGCCATATACAGGAACCTGTAGAGCAGATAAAAAATGTGTCAGCCGTTTATACCATAGTTTTATCCGCATGAAACTGCCCATAGTGCTCTGTATCACCTTGGGGTTATACAATTCAACAGTATCTTCGCTGGCAATGATCTGTTCTATACCGAACCAGTCTGCAATACGTATAATGGTTCCCATATTGCCGGGATCCTGTATACCATCCAATACCAGGCTCAGGCGGCCCTCTATCACTGGTTCAGTAGCAAGCGCCTTTTGTTCTACAATCGCCAGTACCTGGTTAGGCGTTTGCAACGCACTGATCTTTTCCAATTCCGCTTCTGTTACCTGCTCAACAATGTGATTTGTTCCGTGCTCCTCAGTCCACTGGCCGGTAGCGAGTATCTTTTTGATCCTGTAATCGCTGTGCAACAGTTCTTCTACCAGCTTGGGGCCTTCGGCCAGGAAAAGGCCCGTCTCCTGCCTTTGTTTTTTGTGGCACAAAGATTGAATATATTTGAGTTCATTCTTGCTTAACATCCTGTATGTATTTGAACGGTAAACGAATATCTTTTTTCAGTCTCTTTTCACTGCTGTTTTTACTGGCGCTGTTCTGTTCCTGCGCTAAACAAAACTATCCCATCGGCCGCCCTTTTGTTTATTCCAATAAAGTACTCCTGAACGGGAATCTTTCCAAAGATGAGAAAAATAGGTTAACCACCGACCTGGAGAATTATTGGGACGATAGCCTGAAAAGCCGCAAGGTTCGCCAGTTCTTTTTCTTCGACCGTATCAAAAACCCGCCGGTCTTCGACAGCACGAATATTATCCGTTCCATCAGTTTCATGAACGCTTACCTGAACTCGCAGGGATATTATTACGCCCGGTTCAAAGACTCTGTCAACATCGATACATTCAAAGACCAGTTGCGCACCAATATCCAAATGATCATTGAAGCAGGGAAGAATGTTACCATCGATTCCGTTTCCTATACGCTCAGCGACAGCAACCTGCAACGCCTCACGCGTAAGCAGGAAAAGAACAGCCTGCTCAAAAAAGGCAACCCTTACAGCAAGGGTATCATCAGTTCCGAACTCGACAGGCTCGTAAGCCTATACCGGCAAAACGGTTACTTCAGGTTTACCCGCGACAATATTTATGCGCAGGTTGACAGTACCGATGCCAGGTTGCTGGCGCTCACCCTCGACCCTTTCCAGCAGGCAAAGCTGATTGCCGAAGCAGCCAAACACAGGAAAGAAAATCCCGCCTGGGATATAGACATACGACAGCGACCCGTGACCGATTCGGCTGTCATCAAGCCATTCTATATCGCCAACAATTATTATTATTCCGAGACCAGGCCGGGCGATGTCACAGACAGCCTGATTGCACAACATGGGCTCGGTTTTTATGAGATCAGGAGAAAAGAAGGCATCCTTCGTTATAAAAAAGGACTCTTTAATTACCGTCCGCTCAGAGAACATACTTATCTCCGGCGCGGCGATCTTTACAATGAAGACAGCTATCTCAAATCCATCAACAACCTTGGCCAGATCGGCGCCTGGCAGCAGGTAGATGTAACACCGGTGGTGAGGGGGAAAGACAGTATCGATCTCTATTATTTTCTCATACCAGCTGTTAAACAAAGTTTTACCGTAGACCTGGAAACCAGTCTCAACAGGGCCGATATCATATCGGGTAATACCTGGGGCGTTTCTACCAACTTCTCTTACCACAACAAAAATGTATGGAAACAGGCCATCCAGTCAGTCACCACCCTGCGCACGGGAGTTGAACTCAATTTATTCTCGCAAACAAGTGACCGGCTGGTGCAAACATTCTTACTCAGTCTGGGGCATACTTATGCATTTCCCCGGTTGATCCAGCCCTTCAAAAACTGGAAAGCGTTGAAAGCGCTTGACAACAAAAAGACCCTGCTTTCCATCAATGGTTCTTATGTAGACAGGCGCGATATTTACCGTCTGCGTTCACTCGTAACCAGCTTTGGTTATGAATGGAAAGTGCAGAAACGCAATGGAGATAATCTTTGGCTATACAAACCATTGAACCTGGAATTATACGGTATTGACAAACTCGACAGTCTTAGAAAACTGATCGCTATCAATCCTTTCCTGCGGGCTTCTTTCAACGAAGGCAATGTGTTGAGTCAAAGTCTTACATTGTACAGATCGGTGAGCAATCCCAACAATAAAAATAAAAGCCATTTTATCCGTTTAGGGGTGGAAGAGGCAGGCGGGTTATTCGGGATGATACCTGACCTCACCAATAATATTTACCGCTACATCAAAGCAGAAGCCGAATACAAGCAGTCTACCAAAATGGGTAAAACAGAACTGGCTTACCGGGGATTCATTGGTGCCGGTTACAACTATGGAAATGATTCTGTTATCGGCAGAACATTACCCTTCTTCAAACAGTTCATAGCGGGTGGCCCTTACAGTATGCGTGCATGGGCATTGCGGCAACTGGGCCCTGGTAGTTCTTTATCGAGTGATACGATCACTACCAGCAGGTACCACGACCGGTTTGGTGATATGCAGATAGAAGCAAATATCGAATACCGTTTCCCGCTTACGACGATTGCCGGATTCAAAATAGGCAGTGCGTTGTATGCCGATATCGGTAATATCTGGAACATCAAAAACAACAGTGCAGATCCCGATGCACAATTTTCATTTTCACGCCTGGGCCGCGACCTGGCCATTGGTGTGGGAACCGGTATCCGCATTGACTTCTCGTATGTGTTGATACGACTCGATGTTGCTTATAAAGTAAAAGATCCCGCACGCTTGCAGAACGGCGGATGGATGAGCCTCAAAAATTTTGAATGGACCGATACCCGGCAGAATGGATTGAAGGTAGACAACTACGCTTTCCAGTTCGGTATCAACCTACCCTTCTGATGCCAGCATTTTTTTGATGGATGTTTCAAAGTCGGCCAGCGACATAGCTCCGCTGAGTTTAAAAGTGCCGATGCGTGTTCTGCATAAACTGCTCATATATCCACCCACACCCAATGCTGCACCGAAATCATTAGCGAGACTGCGGATATAGGTTCCTGTAGAACATATCACCCTGAAATATACTTTGGGTAATTCTATTTTTTCAATCTCAAAAGCATGAATGGTCACGGGTCTCGGTTCCAACTCTACATCCTCTCCCTTCCGGGCCGCCAGGTATACAGGCTTGCCATCTTTTTTGATGGCCGAATGTGCAGGCGGAACTTGCATAATAGGACCTGTGAACTGCCTGGTTGCTGCATGGATCATCTCTGGCGTAAGATGGGTGATGTCTTTAGGGTTTTCAGGCTCACTTTCAAGGTCATAGGTGCGTGTAACAGCTCCGAGCGTGAATGTGCCCGTGTACTCTTTTTCCATGCCCATGTACTCATTGATCTTTTTCGTGAACTTACCCGTACATACAATGAGCAATCCGGTAGCGAGCGGATCCAATGTGCCTGCGTGGCCTACTTTGCTAATGCGCGTGAGGATGCGCACTTTCTTCACCACATCAAAGGAGGTCCAATTAAGAGGTTTATCTAACAGTAAAACCTTACCATCGAGGTAAGGTTGCATGGAAGGATGAATTTCTTTCTGTCGCATAATTAATAAGCCCTTGCAAACAATACCCTTACGGAAGAAGGCTTGCCAGTGAGGATGCACTTTCCTGCTTCTTCTTTTGCATCCAGTGGAATACAACGAATGGTTGCTTTGGTTTGTTCTTTGATCTGTTCTTCCGTTTCAGCAGTACCATCCCAATGCGCTGAAATAAAACCGCCTTTGGTATCCAGCAGGTTTACAAATGTATTCCAATCGTCGGCCTTCGTGATGTGTTCATCGCGATAAGTTTTGGCTTTGTTGTAAATATGCAGTTGTATTTCTTCGAGCAGGGTTTGCACATAGAATTCAATGCCATCCATACTCACCGTTTGCTTTTCTTTGGTGTCCCTGCGCGCTACTTCCACCACATTGTTTTGCATATCGCGCGCACCAATGGCCATGCGAACGGGAATGCCCTTCATTTCGTATTCGGCAAATTTCCAACCGGGACGTGAATTATCCGAGTTATCGTATTTCACAGAAATGCCCAGTCCTTTTAATTTCTTCACAAGCTCATGCGCTTTCACATCGATCAATGCTTTTTGCTCATCGCCTTTATAAATAGGCACGATCACTACCTGAATGGGTGCAATCTTCGGAGGAAGTATCAGGCCATCATCATCACTATGCGCCATTACCAGGGCGCCGATGAGGCGGGTGCTCACCCCCCAGCTGGTAGCCCATACATAATCGAGTTTGTTTTCTTTATCGCTGAACTTCACATCAAACGCTTTCGCAAAATTCTGCCCCAGGAAATGTGAAGTACCGGCCTGTAAAGCCTTTCCATCCTGCATCAGCGCTTCTATGCAATAAGTGTCTTCTGCACCGGCAAAACGTTCATTCGGACTTTTCACGCCTTTGATCACCGGTACCGCCATCCAATTCTCTACGAAATCGGCATATACATCCAGCATCTTCCGGGTTTCTTCAATCGCTTCTTCCTTACTGGCGTGCGCGGTATGTCCTTCCTGCCATAGGAACTCGGCTGTGCGCAAGAATAAACGGGTGCGCATTTCCCAGCGAACCACGTTGGCCCATTGGTTAACAAGTATGGGAAGATCACGATACGATTGTATCCATCCTTTATAAGTATTCCAGATGATCGCTTCACTGGTGGGTCTTACCACCAACTCTTCCTCCAGTTTCGCTTCGGGATCTACCATGAGCTTGCCTGGTTGTGAAGGATCATTCTTGAGACGGTAATGCGTTACCACTGCGCACTCTTTTGCAAAACCTTCTGCATTTTTTTCTTCCGCTTCAAAAAGACTTTTGGGAACAAAGAGTGGGAAATAGGCGTTCTGATGCCCGGTATCTTTGAACATCCTGTCCAGCACATCCCGCATGTTCTCCCACAAAGCAAAACCATAAGGTTTGATCACCATACAACCACGCACGGCGCTGTAATCGGCCAGATCACCTTTCAACACCAGATCGTTGTACCATTGCGAATAATCCTGTTCCCTGGATGTGATTTCCTTACTCATTATAAATTTTTACAATTCTATTAACAAAATAGTTTACTTGCTATCGTTTGTTGGCAAACTCTTTGACGCTCAATTATTAACTAGCAACAGAGACGCAAATGTATGTAACTTCACAGTATCTAACTTCTTAATGCCGGCGTTATGAAAAGAATGCTACTCCTCGGTCTCATCGGCTCCAGTTTACTGGCGGGTTGTTCTACTATGTACAAATCCGGACAAACACCCGATGACGTTTATTATTCCCCCGGAAGAGAAGGTCTCACGGCAGGTCAGCAAAAGCAGCAGGATAACGAAGCACGCTACGAAGATTATATCAGCAGTCAGGACGACCAGTACCTGCGCATGAAAGTAGCCAACCGTAATCGCTGGAGTGCACTGGATGATTTCGATTACTGGTACGACAGCCGTTATGATTTTGGCCAATCCTATTATGGTTATGGTGGTTACAATACCTGGAATAACTTATATGGATGGAATCCTTACTCCTATTCAATGTTCCCTGCCTGGAACTACGGATTAAGTTATGGATTAGGCTATGGGATGTGGCGGCCAGGATGGGGCCTGGGATGGAATTGTCCCGCTTACACTGTGATCGGCTATGCGAATCCGAAAGTTTTCTATGGAAGCAATACATCTGTAAACTTCAACTCGGGAACGAATATAGCGGCTTTCCGCAACAGGACTTACAACAACACCAATTCCGGTTACCGGGATAACAAATCCGGACAATGGATCAATGTCGACAATAACCAGAATCGTTTTGGCAACCTGATGAGACGGGTGTTCAGTCCTGCACCCAATAATTCCAGCAATGCCAGCAGTTGGGACAGGCCCGTGCGTACTTTCAGCAATACCAACACTTATTCTTCCGGCAATAACAACTCCTCATCCAGTTCTTCCAGCAGCAGTAGTGCGGGCGGCAACAGCGGCGGCTACAAAAGCACAGGCAGCAGTGCGGGTGGTGGCCGTAGCAGGGGTAATTAGTACAAACGTCTTCAGTACATGCACGTCAGGTGAATGGTTTGCCTGTCGTTAGTGATAAGTGTATCCAAACAAAACTATTATGAAATCATTTATACTGGGTTCTTTATTGCTTTTTGCTTTGTTTGCATCTGCCCAAACACCGGAAGATGCATTGCGTACCGCCTGGTTTACACAGAATGGTACGGCACGCAACGTTGCAATTGGTGGTGTGATGGGTTCTCTGGGTGGGGAGATCACAGCCAACCACGTGAACCCCGCGGGTATTGGTATGTACAAGACCAATGAGTTGGTTTTATCTCCTGCGTTTTTATTGAACAATAATAAATTCAATTTCAGGGGTTCCGATACCACCAGTAGTCTCAACCGTTTCAACTACGGCACATCGGGTTTTATTTTCAGTTCGGCTAATCACGATGGCGCCAGGAAGTGGACGAGCAGCGCATTCGCTTTATCGGTGATGGAAGTAGCGAATTATAACAACCATATCCAGTTCAAAGGTTTCAATAATTTCAGTTCTTATTCCGAGCAATTTTTGGAAGAGCTCACGCGCGACCGTGCCGATACCAATGCAGCGCTCAGCAATTATATTTTTGGTTCTTCTCTTGCTTTCCGCACTTACCTGGTAGATACATTGCAGGGACCCGGCGGCACGCTGGCCGGTTATCAAAGCATGGTGCCCATTTCAACAGGCGTGAATCAATTGTATAATGCCGTTACACGCGGCGGATACCATGAGATCGCTTTGGGATTCGCCGGCAATATGGATGATAAATTATACATAGGCGGCAGCTTCACCATTCCGGTGATCAGTTATGCACGTGATCTCACCTATACAGAAACGGATGCCACCAATAATCCCAATAATCATTTTGCTTATTCCACTTTTAAAGAACAGTTCAGTTCCCGGGGCATAGGTATTGGTGGCAAGTTTGGTATCATTTATAAACCGAAGGATTTCTGGCGCATAGGCTTCGCGATACACACGCCGCAATTCATTGGCTTCAAAGATGAACTCAGGGCATCTATGACTACCAATACCGAAGGTTTTGCAGGAACAGTAAGTGAGACCAGCGACCGGCTCAACAGCGGCAATCCCGGCAGACGTTCCTACAACCTGTTAACTCCCTGGAGGGCTATTGTCAGTGGTAGTTATGTATTCCGTGAGATCAGGGATACACGTTTGCAAAGGGCTTTCATCAGCGCCGATCTCGAGTATGTGAATTACCGCGGCGCCCGTTTTTATTCTACCGATGGTGGTGATCAGGCATTAGCAAATTATTATCACCAGGTGAACGATGCCGTTAAAGCATCTTATAAAGGCAATATCAATTTCAAATTAGGCGGTGAACTCAAACTGCACACCATTATGTTCCGGTTGGGAGGGGCCTACTATGGCAGTCCCTATGCAGATGCCGCCATCAAAGCCAACCGTATTGTGGCAAGCGGCGGTATCGGTTACCGCGATCATGGTATTTTCATCGACCTCGGCTATGCGCATGCTTTCAACACAGATGCACAATTCCCCTATCGCCTCAATGATAAGCCCAACACTTTTGCAGAACAAAGTGGCAGCGCCGGTAACCTCATGTTAACTTTCGGGGTAAAACTCTGATAGCCACTGACCGGCATTTCGCGCATCGATCCATTGAATGGAGCTGTCTTTTTTAAACCAGGTCATCTGCCGCTTGGCATAATGACGGGTATTTTGTTTGATCAGGTGAACCGCTTCGTCGAGCGAATATTGTCCAGCCAGATACTGGAACAATTCTTTATAACCCACCGTTTGCAACGCATTGAGGTGTTGATACGCAGCAACTGAACGGACCTCTTCTAGCAAACCTGCTTCCATCATCTGGTCTACCCGCGCATTGATGCGTTCGTATAAGCGCTCACGGGGAAGTTCCAGTCCAATTTTTGATACTGCAAACGGACGCGCTACCTGGTTGCGTTGACGAAAGACAATAATAGATTGCCCCGTAGCTTCCATAATTTCCAATGCACGCATGAGACGTTGCGGGTTCTGTTGTTCAGCTATCTCCCAGAAAGCGGGGTCTTTGGTGCGCAATTCCTGTTGTAGCCAGTCCAACCCCTTTTCTTTGTAAGCATCTATGATCTGCTTGCGCACCAACGGCGACACCGCAGGCATTTCATCCAATCCTTCACAAAAAGTTTTGATGTACAAACCGGTGCCGCCTACCATCACCGCATACTGCTGCTGTTGGAAAATTTCATCAGCCGCCTGTAATGCATATTGCTCAAAGCTTGCTGCATTTATCTCTTCTTTCACCGAATGAGAAGCGATGAAATAATGTTTCACGGCTGCCAGTTCTTCGGGTGAAGGCCTGGCTACGCCAATATTCAGTTCCCGGTAACATTGCCTGGAGTCGGCAGAGATAATGTTTGTATGCAAGCGCCGCGCGAGATCAACGGCAACAGCTGTTTTCCCTACTGCAGTAGGACCAACAATAATGATAACATGTTTTGCTGCAACTGGCTGCATAAACCGCAATTAAAAATCTTCTTCGCCTCCGTTGTTCCTTTCTTCTTCGTGTTCGCCTCCCTTTTCTTCTCCTTCTTCACCAAAACCCTCTGCTGCTTCTGAGAGATCGTATTTCTCTTCTATATCTGCAAATTTATCGCCCAACAGACTTTTGGTTCCATATTGTTGCGGGCCGATCCCTTCTGTTCTTGAGATAGCAGGATAAGTGATCTTGCTGCTTTCTTCCTTGCTTACATTGATGAGTTCTACCAGGAAGGTCCAGTTCTTCGCAAAATCATACACATAAATGAAGCGCTGGTTGGTATCCCTGATCTCACTGCCGATGGTAGTCTCAGACATGAGCAATGGTTCGGCAACATAAGATTTATCGTATTTGGCAAAACTGATCTCCCTGCCCCTTTGCCAGTTATCGTTACTCCTGAAAAATGTAGCCTGGTGCTTACTATCGAATTCATAAGCTTTCAGGATCGCAAAATGCAGGTCCTGAAAAAACTGTTTGTGCTGTATGACGATGTCCCTGTAAACCGCATCATCTTCTTCCAGATATACCCTGAATTTTAAAACAGCCATTCTTCGTGAATTGTTAGTTGTTTATAATTGCTGCAAAATACAATTTATTCAACGGCCTGCAAGTGCAGTTCTTTGCCCTTTTCAAGCATGAAATGGTAGGCCGCTTCATAGTTGTTGGGAATAACACCGTCCAGTATTGCTTCCCGTATGGCGTCTTTGATGATGCCTACTTTCTTGCCTGGTGCCAATCCAAATGTTTGCATGATCATCTCCCCTGTTACAGGCGGTTGCCAGTTGCGGATACGGTCGCTTTCCTCCACCTCGTGTAATCTTTCCCGCACCAGCTCGAAGTTTTGCAGGTATCTTTTTACTTTCAGTTTATTCTTGCTGGTGATATCCGCTTCACAAAGCATCATCAATTCATCTATGTCTTCACCTGCATCAAACAGTAACCGGCGGATGGCGCTATCGGTAATATTTTCTTTGGTAAGGCTGATGGGTCGCAAGTGCAATAGCACCAACTTCTGTACCAGTTTCATCTTTTCATTGAGCGGCAGTTTGAGCTTGGTAAAAATCTTCGGAACCATCCTGGCTCCCACTACTTCATGTCCGTGAAAAGTCCACCCATGCCCTTCTTCAAACTTTTTGGTAGCCGGCTTGCCTATATCGTGCAGCAATGCTGCCCATCGCAACCAGAGATCGCTTGTTTTATCGGCAATATTATCCAACACTTGCAGGGTGTGGTAAAAATTATCCTTGTGTCCCTTTCCATCTATGTATTCTGCTCCATGCAGTTCTACCATTTGCGGGAAGATCAGTTGCAGGAGCCCGCTTTTAAACAGCAGGTCCCACCCAATCGATGGCCGGTCGCACAACATGATCTTGTTCAACTCGTCGGTGATCCTTTCCTGTGAAACAATTTTGATTCGTTTGGCATTTTCTCCAATAGCAGCAAAGGTTTCAGGCAATATGGTAAACCGCAATTGGGCTGCAAACCTTATGGCGCGCATCATCCGCAACGGATCGTCGCTGAATGTCTGCGCAGGGGTCAGTGGCGTCTGGATGATCTTCCGTTCAATATCCCTCACCCCATTGAAAGGATCGACCAGCTTGCCAAAATCTTTTTTGTTCAGGCTGATGGCAAGTGCATTGATAGTAAAATCCCTCCTGTTCTGATCGTCTTCAATAGTGCCGGGCGTTACTTCCGGCTTGCGGCTATGTGAGCGGTAACTTTCTTTCCGGGCGCCTACGAATTCCACTTCAAAATCGTCGAGTTTGATCTGTGCCGTACCGAAATTCTTAAAATAAGCCACTTGTGGTTTGGGCTTGAACATTTCTGCCACTTTGTGTGCCAGCGCAATGCCATCTCCCATACAAACAATATCAGCATCTTTGGTAGGTCTGCCAATGATCTTGTCGCGCACAAATCCTCCTATGAGATAACAAGGCGTATCCAAAGCTGTTGCAGCTTTCGCAATTTTCTCCAGTACCTGCTTTTCCTTATCAGAGCAAACTATGTCCATAAACTGCAAATGTAGCGCTGTTTTGTTTTGGATCAACGGGGAAGGCAATCGAGCAATTGCCGGGTGGTGATATGCCTTGCACAATGGAAATGGGTTTGCGGACAGGCCTTTTTTCCATGGAGTCCGCAAGGCCTGCACGAAAGTGCCTCTGTTACTTCCACAATATGACTGTTATCAGACAATGGCCCATATCCAAATGCGGGAATAGTGGAACAATAAACAGCCGTTACCGGTGCATTCACTGCCGATGCAAAATGCATCGGTGCAGAATCATTCACATAATTCATCAGCGCTCCCTGCATCAGGGCAGCCGACTGCAGGAAACTGAGTTTGCCGGCTAAATTTTCTACTTGTCTGCCCCGCACGGCATTCGTCATCTCATCACACAATGCCCGATCGCCGGGTGCACCCAGCAGGTACACTTTATATTCTCCCGGCAAAGATCCGATCAACGATATCCATTGATCGGCCGGAAATTGTTTGGTGAACCATACCGATGCGGGAGCCATGCAAACATAAGCCTGTAATTGCATGGAAGCTACCGCTTGCATATCCTGCTGCGATGGATACAACCTGGGCCTGGCCGCATGCTCATCCGTTAAAGAGGCAATCAACAGGTGATTGCGTTCTATTTCATGGATGCCTTTGCCTTCTTCTGAAAACACATGCCGGATAATATCTGTGAACAAAAAACTAAATGGGTTTTTATCAAAACCAATCCTTCTGCGGGCCCCAGAAAAAGCGGTGAGCAAACCGGTTGCAGCATAACGCTGTACATTGATCACACAATCGTACCGGTTGGACCTGATCTGTTTCAGCAGTTTGAACAGGTTGCGGTATTTATTTTTCTTTTTATCCCATACCAGTACTTCGTGTACATAAGGATGTTGTATGAACAAGGATTCATTTCCTTTTCTAACAGCTATATCAATGGAAGCCTGGGGAAAATATGCGTGCAGTTTTTCAAGCAACCCTGTTGCCAATACAACATCCCCGATAAAAGCAGTCTGAACGACCAGGACTTTCTGCATCAGCAAAAATAATTTTTTTAACGCACTTAAAGAGAAGTTGTTAGTTGTCAGATGATAGTTGTGAGAAATAATTCCGCCAACTAACAACTATCATCTGACAACTAACAACTCTTTATTCGTATTCCAATTCGTTGCTGAAAAACTCCCAGTCGAACAGCAGGAAGCTTGAAGAAATACTTTTCAGGGAAAATTCACTTCTGTTCCTTTTGTGTGAAGAACGATGGCGAAGCCTGGTGGAGCTAATGGCATGACGGTCTATCCCAAGGCTGAGTACAGCGTTGATGAATGAATGCATTTTTTCACTTGGGACGTCTAAAATAACCCTTGCCATATACAGTATTTACCTGTTTTAGGATATCAACTTTAAGTTCGATATTTTTTCCGGGTTCTACAAACAAAAAGGGTTAAAATTAGTATTAAACTAATGTTACCTCGCAAGCGGTTCTTTTACAGTTATTTAAAGATATCCATGTGAAAAATAAGTCCCCTGAAGCGCTTAAGGCCTTATGATACTCAGGCTGCCGTCTTTCTCCCATTTAATGACGGAAGACGGTTTGGCATAATCTTCTTCATCGCGCCTGTATTTGACTACATAATCCACCCCCTCGTGAATGACCGGCTCTATATCCCGGAAACACTGCGGTGGCGGGTATCCTGAAAGGTTGGCCGATGTACTGACGATGGGTTTTCTGAACCGGCGGATCAGGTGCTTGCAGAAGGTATCGCCGCAAATCCGTATGGCCACCGAACCATCGGCTCCCAGCAGGTTGGATGCCAGCCCTACCCCTCCTTCATAAATGACCGTGGTAGGTTTGGTAACCCCTTTGATATAATCGAATATTTGCAGGTCGGGCTGGGTTACGTGGCGAAGGATATCTTTTTCATCGGCCACCAGCACGATCATGGCTTTGTTATCGGCCCTGTGCTTCAGTTGGTAAATCCTTTTCACCGCATCTTCATTGGTAGCATCGCAACCGATACCCCAGATGGTATCCGTAGGATACAGGATCAGTCCTCCTTTTTGCAATACATCGAGACAGGCATCAATATCTTGTTGGAATGGAAGCATCTTCATACAAAATTACCGGCAGCAAATTACAAATTGTAACGCAGATACATGCTGCAAAAGCCATGATACTGTATGTTTGCACAAAAAACTGACCATGGAATCATTGAAAGCCCTGATACAGGAAGCCTGGGGCAACCGGGACTTATTAAAAGAAGTGACTTACACAGAAGCCGTTCGCACCACTATTGAAGAGGTTGACAAAGGCAGGCTGCGTGTAGCTTCCCCGGAGAATGGCCGGTGGGTGGTGAACGAGTGGGTGAAACAGGCTATTTTGATGTATTTCAGCATCCAGCAAATGCAGACCTGGTCTATCGCGCCTTTCGAATTTTACGATAAAATGCTCCTCAAAAATAATTACCGCGAACTGGGTGTAAGGGCTGTTCCCCATGCCGTAGCCCGTTATGGCGCTTTCCTGGGCAGGAATGTGGTACTCATGCCCAGCTATGTGAACATTGGCGCATACGTAGATGAGGGCACTATGGTAGACACCTGGGCCACCGTGGGAAGCTGTGCCCAGATAGGCAAAGGCGTTCACCTGAGTGGTGGCGTAGGCATCGGTGGCGTGCTCGAACCATTGCAGGCGAGCCCCGTAATCATTGAAGACGGATGCTTTATCGGTAGCCGTTGCATTGTAGTAGAAGGCGTGATCATAGAAAAAGAAGCGGTGCTGGGCGCTAATGTGGTACTTACCCAATCAACCAAGATCATCGACGTTAGTGGGCCTGATCCCATTGAATACAAGGGCCGTGTTCCTGCCAGAAGTGTAGTGATCCCGGGCAGCTATACCAAAAAGTTCAATGCGGGCGAATACCAGGTAAGCTGCGCCCTCATCATTGGTCAGCGTAAACCCAGTACAGACCTGAAAACCAGCCTCAACGACGCATTACGCGATTTCAATGTAAGCGTATAAACTCATTATTGACCGTTCAATCATACTTGATAGATGGCAGCACAACGCATCGGGTTAAAAGGATTTTTGATCACGTTGCTGGGTGCTGTCTTCTTTTCTACCAAAGCCATTTTTGTAAAACTGGCTTTTCATGATACAGGCACCGATGCCGTTACTTTACTTACGGTGCGCATGTTATTCTCCTTGCCATTATTGCAACCGTACTGCCTTCTTTTATGATGAGTGCCGGTATGAAAAGCATTGGCAGTAACAATATAGCCATCATCACCAGTATTGGTCCCGTTTCCACCATTCTGCAAGCGCATTTTATCCTTGGCGAACCCATATTGGGCTTGCAGCTAGCCGGTACAGCATTGGTGATCATAGGCGTATTGCTCATCGGCTGGCGCTCGGCGAATTGATGGGAGCCTGTCATTTACCGAGGTTTTCCCGTCACTTACCGCCTTTCCTACTGTACCTGCCTAAAGAGGCTTCTCCAGCTTTTTTCGTGCCACTAGATTTGTGCTATCAAAAGATAAATAATGGAAGACTTCAACAAAAACATTCAAAACGAAAAACACAGCCGATTCTGGACCGGGCTGATATTTGTACTGATCGGCGTGGGGTTGCTGCTCCAGCAAATAAGCGCGCCCTTCCCTCACTGGCTGTTTACCTGGCCCATGATACTTATCATCATTGGGTTGATCTCAGGTATCAAACACAGGTTCCGGAATTTTTCCTGGTTTATCATTGCCGGCATTGGCGTGGTTTTCCTGATGGGAGAAGTATTCAACGATATGGACATGCGGACTTATATGTGGCCCATCATCATCATCGGAGTAGGACTCATTTTCATGTTCCGCCCCAGGCGCAGGTCGCGCTGCTTCAACCGCTGGCAAGACCGGTACGGGAAATATGACTATGATAAAGTACATGTATTTGGCGATGCAGAAATACATACAGAAGATGTGATCGACAGCGTATCAGTTTTCAGCGGCGTTAAAAAAACAGTCACATCGAAAAATTTTAAGGGCGGGGAAATTTGTTGTTTCATGGGCGGCGCTGAAGTCAATCTGAGTCAGGCCGATATTACCGGCACCATCGTGATAGATATCACCCTCATTTTTGGCGGAGCCAAGCTCATCATCCCCCCTCATTGGGAAGTCAGGTCAGAGTCCGTGGCCATTTTCGCCGGTATCGATGACAAACGCCCGGTGCAGGCCAGCAATTTCGATCCTTCTAAAGTGATCATCATACGCGGCACCAGCATTTTTGGCGGCATTGAGATCAAAAGTTATTAAATCAATTCAACTGTTTTCACCTTGTAAATTGATCTGTTATGGAATGGTATCTTGCAAAACTGGTGTATCGCATCATTTGCGGCAATGGCGAACACCATGCACAGTTCGATGAACAACTCAGGCTCATCCATGCAGAAGACGAACTGCATGCCTTTAACAAAGCCCAGCTCACCGGCCAGAAAGAACAGGAAAATTTTTTCAACCAGGCCAACCACCTGGTGCAATGGAAGTTCATCAACGTAACCGAGCTGCACAAACTGGAAAATCTTACAGATGGCGCCGAAGTGTATTCCCGCATCAGGGAAGAGGATGACGGCCGTGCTTACCAGCACTCCGTTCATGCAAAAGCGGGATATTTGTTGGAGCAGTGTACCGATAAATTCCTGGAAACTGTTTAACCGATATGGTAAGATCTATCACAACAGGCAAAGGCTTTTACATTATTTTCTGCTGCTGGTGGCTGGCGTGGATACTCGTCCAGGCCGCCATGGTAGAGCGGGCGGGCTTTGATTTCCTGATTGCTTTTACAGATGCTCTTTGCTGTAATATATTGCTGGCAGGCTGTTGCGCACTGATCGTTAACAATATGCGGTTTTACCTGCCCAGGAAGGAACGCTATTGGTACCTGCTGGTTGTGAGCCTGGTGGAGAGCGCTATCTGGTTATTGATGAGCAAATGGATATTGAAATTGTTGTTCAGAAGCAATGTAGCTTACCGGGCTTTTCTCGATCAATCGGTTCCGATCCGTTATATTCTCGCCTTTCTGATGATCGGATGCATGGCCATGATAGCCATCCTGTGGTATACCCTGCAGGAACAACAGGAGAATGACCGGCGTAAAGAAGATGCAGAGCGGTTGGCCAAAGACGCCGAACTGCTCAAACTGCGTCAGCAGTTGCAACCGCATTTTCTTTTCAACAGCCTTAATTCCATCAGTGCGCTGGCCGGTAGTCAGCCTGAAAAAGCCCGGCACATGATCCAGCAACTGTCTGATTTTTTAAGAGGCACTTTAAAGAAAGAAGAGCACCAGTTGGTGACGCTGGAAGATGAGTTGCATCACCTGCAATTGTACCTGGAGATTGAAAAAGTGCGCTTCGGTCACCGGTTGCAAACAGCTATCAATGTAAGAGAAGAAGCCGGCAAACTATTGATCCCTTCACTCCTGTTACAACCGATCGTAGAGAATGCCATCAAATTCGGTCTATATGATACCATCGATACCGTATTGATCAGTCTGGATGCCGCTCAGCGAAAAGGTATGCTGGAACTTACGGTCACCAATCCATTCGATGAAACAACTGCTGTCAATACCCAGGGAACAGGGTTCGGACTGGCATCCATCCAGCGCCGGCTCTTCCTGCTGTATGCACGGAACGACCTGTTATTAACGCATGCAAACGGTTCTGTTTTTTCAACTACGCTACTCATCCCACAAAATATTTATGAAGGCCATCATCATTGACGACGAATTCCTGGCAAGGAACATGGTAAAAGAATACCTGCAATACTATCCTGAAATAGAAGTAGTGCAGGAGTGCAGTGATGGATTTGAAGGAATCAAAGCCATACAACAACACCAGCCCGATCTCTTATTTCTCGACATACAAATGCCGAAGATCAATGGATTTGAAATGTTGGAACTGGTAGAGCAGCCACCTGCTGTTATTTTCACCACTGCTTTCGAGGAATATGCCATCAAAGCTTTTGAAGCACATGCCATCGATTACCTGCTGAAACCCTTCAGCAAAGAACGGTTCGATAAAGCCATGCAGAAATGGCAACAACTGGGCAGGCAGGAAATGGCACTGCAAGCGGGACAATTATTGGAGGGGCTGGGTAACCAGCCTTTCCGTTCCAACAGGATCGTGCTGAAGGATAATGGAAAGATCAAGATCATCCCTACGGCGAATATCCGTTACCTCGAATCGGCCGATGATTATGTGAAAATCCATACGGCAGAAGGTGCGTTCCTGAAGAACCGGACGATGCAGTATTTTGAGCAACAACTCGACCCGCAGCAATTCGTGCGCATCCACCGTTCATACCTCGTGAATGTGCAGCTCATCAGTCGAATTGATCCTTATGAAAAAGACGGCCATCTGGCCATTCTCAGTGTGGGGGTAAGGCTTCCCGTGAGTAAATCGGGATACCAGAAATTAAAGCAACTGCTGGGAATATAATTTTTGCCAGGTAGCTTCGATGATGGCGGGAATCTGTTGAAAATCCCGGGCTTTATCCAGGAAATGATCGGCGCCGCAGCGGAGGCATTCCGATTTGTAGCCGGAAAGGGTATTATTGGTAAGGATCACTACTACCGGCAAAAAGCCTTCCATTTTCCGGATGTCTTTCAGCATCTGGAGACCATTTTTCCCCGGCAGGTTGATATCCAGGAGTATGATATCCGGCCGGCAACCATCATTTAACAGAACCATTCCCTCTTCGGCGCTTTTGGCTGATTGGATTTCCCTTACTGACCCCAGATCGGCCAATAGCAAGAGCAACCTTTCCCTGATAAAATCAGAGTCGTCCACCATTAATAATCGTAATGCGTTGGCAATCATAGCATTTAAAATAGACGCCTGGGGGTGCATCATCTGTTTGGAGTAAAAAAAGCTTTGTAAAGGATTAGCCCTACAAAGCTTGCGTAGCGGTTAACTACAAGGTTTCTCAAGGAGAATCAGGTAATGTGGACGTTAACCCAACACAGGAAGCGTCCGGCTAACGGGCTTTTAGAGGATCTTTACTTAGAATATTGGATAATACATCACAAAGAAACACAGTTCCCACCAGTCCGCCCATAACAAGAGTTATATAAAATGCGTAGTATAAACACTACAATAAACGGTGTTTTGTCAAACAATATTGTTCTGGATGGCGTAACGGACCAGGTCGGCATTGCTTTGCATCTTCATTTTGTCCATGATCCTGGCGCGGTAAGTGCTGATGGTATTTACGTTTAGGGAGAGTATATCCCCGATCTCGGAGATGCTTTTACCAGACACCAGCATTTTGAATACTTCAAATTCGCGGTCTGATAATTGTTCGTGAGGGGCTTTGTCGCTTTTCTCTTCCAGTGAACCTGCGAGCACTTCAGCCACCTCACTGGTAATGTATTTTCTTCCGCTCAATATTTGTTGAACGGCTTTCACCAATTCATAAGGTGCACTTTCTTTGGTGAGATAACCAGCCGCTCCTGCCTTGATAGCACGTACCGCATATTGTTCAGGCGAATGCATGCTCAACATGAGCACAGGCGTTTGGGGGGCATGCTCTTTGATCTGCTTGAGTATTTCGATACCGGAATACCCGGGCATGCTGATATCGGAAATAATGATATCCCAGCTTTCCCCGACTGCTTTCTTGAACAGATCAGCAGAATCGGATACATCATGCACTTCTGCAAAAGAAAGTGATTCTTCCAGTATCTTTCTGAGCCCTTCTCGGATCAATGTGTGATCGTCTGCGATCAATATTCTCATTTAATGTTCCTTGTTTGATTTGCAGTACTGCTGATGGCGTAAAGTTAATGAGTTCTGGTTAACCTTACTCGCCATTCATATCAAGTTCCAATAAACAAATAAAGCAGATAGCCGAACCAACGGCAATCTGCTACACCAAAACTCCAAAAATGTTTATACGATCCTGTTAGGCCAAGAAATAAAATAGGGGCGGAGAAGATTCGCCCCTATTCCGTAGTTTTTGCAATAGAATATAGGATTCGTATAGCTATAAGGAAATTGGAATCAGGGATAGATTTACTAAAACTCATACAAAGCTAACCAGAGAAAAAGATTAAGTTTCTGTGTAAATCACCATTTCTTAACGGTGAAAACACGGAATTTTTCAGTGTTCTAACTTCGTATTTTTCCCATTCCGGGACCTTTCACCCCATCATTTCTTCAATTTGCCGGTCATTCAGTGGTTTAGAATAGGCTTTTTGCACCAATGGATAGGTCATAGCCCTTTTGATGTCTTCCGGATAGACCGAAGAAGTTAAAATAAACACACGGATTTCACCCAGGTTTGGCCGGCTTTCCGCCATTACCTTGAAATGGTCCAGGAAATCCCATCCATCCATTACAGGCATATTGATATCAAGCAGGATGATCTGGGGCAGGCTGGCCTCCCCCTCTTCCGATGCACGGAGCAACAACTCTATAGCTTCTTTTCCGTTCTGGGCAATATCAATGCAAACGTCTGGATGATAGTGCCGGAATATTTCCCGACTGAGGAAATTCGTTACATCATCGTCGTCTACCAAAAGTATCCGCTGGTATTCAGGCGTCATAGGGCATTGTGTTTTTTTTCAGGAATACTTGAAATGCAGTGCCCCTGTTCACCATACTTTCCACTGCTATCTTACCTCCAAGGGCTTCTACCTGGCTTTTAACGATGTAGAGTCCCAATCCCTTTCCTTCCGTATTTTCATGAAAGCGTTGGTACAATCCGAATATTTTGTTCCCGTATTTTCCCATATCAATTCCTTTGCCATTATCTGTGATGGTAAGTACCACAAACTCTCCGTCTTCCTGCGTAGTAATATGGATAACAGGCCGTTCATGCTCCTTCCGGTATTTGATGGCATTGGTGATGGTATTCAGGAACACACTGTGGATAACTTTCCCGGGATAGCAGATGTCTTTTGCTTTGGAGAAATCATAAGTAATCGCCGCCTCTTTTTCCATGATCTCTTCCGAGATGGAATGCATCACATCTGTCAGTTCTTTTTCGAATGAGACCGGTTCCCGCAGTTCCGTTTTGTGCACCCGGGAGCTTAGTATTTCATTGAGATCCTCCAGTGTACTGCTCAGCTTATCAATACTGAGGTTGATCTTATCAAAAATATCCTTATTCCTGCCTGCCAGTTCTTCTTTGTTGAATAACCAGGTAAGGCTGCGCAGGTTGGCAACAGGGGCACGCAGGTTGTGTGAAGTAATGTAAGCAAATTGTTGCAATTCCTTATTGCTGATCATCAGTTCCTCGGTAAGTTCCTGCAGTTCCATCTCCTTTTGCTTGATATCATCCATATCGATATGAATGCCTGCTGCACGGATGGTTTCCCCCTGCTCATCCCGTAGGGGGGATTTGCTGATGGATAATATCCATTTCCATTTATTCTCGCGGGTCTTCATCCGCATCATCACCTGGTAACTGCTGGCTTTACGCGTCACATAATCGTTGTATTGTTTTTCGATCGCTTTCCGTTCATCAGGATGCAGCAGCATGGTAAAAGTTTCCCATTTATTATCCAGTTCTCCCGGGTCATATCCCAGCATGATCTTCCACATATCGTTGAAATAAATCGTGTTGTTCCGGATATCCCAATCCCATATACCGATTTCAGCAGCATCGGTAGCCATTTCCAATCGCTCTTCACTGATGCGCAATTGCTCCTGTGTACGTTTTCTTTGCTCAATTTCTTTTTCCAGTTGCAGCGTTCTTTTCCTGACCGAGGCCCTCAATGATATGCTGTACAATATGATGATCAGCAATACCAACAGGACTGCTACCGACAGGATGATCCCCATTCGTATCACATCAGATGAGAAGCCTTTGCTCTCACTGTACACAAACCCATCGAGCCGCGCATGCGGCGAAACCAGCTTCAATGACTTATAGATATCAAGGATATGATTCCAGCGTCCTTCATTCATGTGCCCTATTTCCACTATATCGGGCACGATCAGTTTGCGCATATCTTCGGCTTCCGCCAGCAGTTCGGCCTTTGTAACGCCCCTTTCTTTTACGCCAGGCAATGTGAGGATATAATCAGCTATTTCTTCCGGGTGATCCAGGGCATAATCCCATCCTTTGAAGCTTGCCTTCACAAACTTCCTGGTCTTTTCAGGGTTATTCTCTGCCGTGCTTTGGAGTGAAAAGAGCAAGTCTCCGTAAAAGTCAATGCCGTAGTTGATGGGTTGTATATAAGACGGTTTTATCCCCTGCTTCCGCAACTGGTTGAGCTCATCGGAATAATAACCGGTCATCGCATCTACCTTCCCTTTGATGAGATCGTCGTTTTTCCAACTATGTGTTACCACATGCAACGAATTGATGGGAATGCCTTCTTTGAGAAAAACAGCTTGTAGTTCTATCCAGCCTTGCGCTTCCGAAACCATCAGGGTCTTGCCTACCAGGTCCGACGGCACACGGATACCCCTGCTGGCCAAAGAGATCAATATATAGGGTGAATGTTGAAAAAGCGCCCCTAATGCCACTATCGGTTTGCCTTTGGCGAACTGGATCATCAGATCAGAACCGGAAATGCCGAACTGCGCCCGCCCCGCCAATACTTCCTGCAGCGGGTCGTGATTGCCGTCTCCGGGAACCAATTTTACTTTCAGGCCTTCAGCGCTGTAAAAACCTTTGATCTGTGCCGCATAATAACCTGCAAACTGGAACTGGTGCCACCATTTCAACTGGAGATGCAGGGTATCGTTTGCCGCTTCGGCCCGTTGCACAATACAACATCCCGTCAACAACAAAAGCAGCAATGTATTCCTGATGTACCACATTGGTCTGACGAAGGGCTAGGGTGAATGGACCATTGATTGCGCCAAGATAATCTGTTTCAGTCATATCAGGTAGATTCATTGATAAAAGACAAAAAAGTATTTTATTAAATCGATTCATTTATCTTTGTTATTGCAATCAATGATATGTTTTCAAAAACCTGTACTTATGCCATCCGGGCCATGCTGTTCATTGCCCGGCACGGCGAAATCGATAATAAGCTGGGCATAAAGGAAATTGCCGGAGGTATTGATGCACCTGAACATTTTATTGCAAAAATTTTGCAGCAATTGAGCAAAAAGGGGTTGGTATTGTCGCTGAAGGGACCATCGGGTGGGTTTTACCTGGATAAGAAAACGGGTAAATGTACCCTGGCCGACATTGTGCAGGCTGTTGATGGCGATTCGTTGTTTACAGGTTGTGCATTGGGACTCTCCCATTGTTCGGAACAATATCCCTGTCCACTCCACCATGAATTCAAAAAGATCAGAAAAGAGATTCATGAAGCGTTGAAGTCAACCAGGCTTTCAGAGTTCAATGAAGAACTGCTTCAGCAATTCACTTATCTGAAAAACAGATAAACGTTATGCAAACACGGCACGACATTCACAATGAGACCGACATCAGTTTACTGGTTCACCGCTTCTACGATAAAGTAAGGGAAGATGCGCTGTTAGCTCCTATATTCAATGAGCGGATCGGCAGTCACTGGCCCGCGCACCTGCAAAAGATGGTCTATTTCTGGCAAACCGTTTTACTGGATGAACAAAAATATTTTGGGAGTCCCTTCCCCCCTCATGCCAGGTTACCTATTGCACACGCACATTTTGAAAGATGGATGCAATTGTTTACCGCTACCATTGATGAATTGTTCGATGGAGAAAAAGCGGCGGAAGCCAAATGGAGGGCCGGTAAAATGGCCGAGCTGTTTGAAATCAAAATAGCCCATCACCAGCGCAACAACATGCAAAACCTGATATAATGCCTTCTGCACAATTCACCATCAAAAGGGTATACGAAAAGCCTTCGGCCAAAGACGGTTACCGGGTGTTGGTTGACAGGCTCTGGCTTAACCTTATAATTTACCCGCACCAACAAAACGCACCCAATCGATCACCCGCGAAGTATAGCCATATTCATTGTCGAAGAAAGCCATCAGGTTCACGGTGCGGCCTGTTACAGTTGTCAGTGACCCGTCGATAATGGCTGAATGACTATTGCCTTTGATATCGAGTGAAACCAATGGGTCTTCGGTATACTGAATGATGTCTTTGTATTCCCGCTTAGCAGCCTGCTTGAACAGTTCATTCACCTGTGCTGCCGTAACCGCCTCTTTCATCTGGAAAACAAAATTAGCCAGTGCACCGTTCGCGACCGGTACGCGGGTAGTAATGGTATAGATGCAGCCTTTCAACAGAACAAAGAGTCGCTCTAAAGATTGCCCCAGGTCAACAGATACGGGAATGATAGATTCGGCAGCAGCCCTGCCTCTGCGAAGATCTTTATGCGGACCATCCACCAGTTCCTGCCTGGATGTATATGAATGCAGCACATTGATGTGCACCGATTCTATGCCGATGGATTGCATGAGATAGATCAGGTGCGTTGAGCAATTGGTCATGCAGCCTCCGGGGGAAATCAGGTGTTTATCTCCATTCAGTTGGTGCTGATTGAATCCATAAATCCTGAGCGGAATATCTTCTGCACCCGTAGTAGACAGAATGACGTTTCCTGCTCCTGCTTCCAGGTGTTGAGATGCGAGGGCTTTCGTCAGGAATTTACCGGTACACTCCAAAACAAGATCAACCTGCAATGCTTTCCAGGGCAGCTTTGCCGGGGCAGGTTCATGCAAAAAGCGAATGGTTTGACCGGCAGCGATGAGTTCGTTGTTTTCTACGGCGATCTCAAAGGTAGCCGGACCATATACTGAATCGTACCTGAGTAAATAAGCCAACTGGTGCAGTTCCATGATATCATTCACTGCTACTAACTCTACACCAGGCATCATTACCAATCTCCTGAACAATAACCGGCCAATCCTGCCCATTCCGTTGATCGCTATTCTCATCGCTGTTTTTTAGCCTGTAAAATTAGCGATTTCATGTGGTGAATGGCCCACCATGCATGGACGTTGGAAATGGAGCTACAACTTTCTCATCAGTTTTACCAGTTCCCTGGCAATACATGCATTTCCCTTATCGGAGGGATGCAGCCCATCATAAGTCATCCCAATAGCTTCTACAGGATAGGGATAGGCGTCTTTTGCGGGATCGAACGGAACACCCGTGTAGGCCGGATAAGGATAGTTTTTGTATTCACCCGTTTGCGGATCGCGCAGCCGTTTGAACTGAACGAGGCGGGGGATTTCAAGTTTCTTATTATGATAGAGATCAACTATTTTAAAATGTTCATGCGCTCCTATATTACGTATGGCATCCACTACCTGTTCCAGTGTCTGGCCCGCTTTTGCTTTATAAGAGCCATAAGCATTGTTCCTGGCATTATTGATATACACAAAATCGCTTCTTTGCATGGGCGTGATCAACACGATCGTCGCACTAGGATTCAGTGAACGTATCTTGTTGATGATGATACGGAAAGCGCCATACACAGTGCTATCCCCTGTTGCCATAACATAATCTTCCCACCTGCCTATATGGTCTCCGTGCCACCAGTCATTAGTGCCTAAAAAGATAGAATATATATCGGCCCGGGGAATGTTCAGGCGCTCAATAGAGTCGGCAATCCTTCTTGAAGTCCAGCCATTGTGTCCCTGGTTAACATATTGTATGTATGGCAGCTTTTCTGTTACGCGCGAAAGGTAGCCTTTGGTAACCCGGTTGCCCGTTTCATTCGCGTGGTCATTGAGGTAGGTAATAGAATCGCCAATGGCAACCCAGGTAATCGGGTGGCGGGTGAATGAACAGACAAAAAGGAAAATAACGGGGAGATAAATGCACTTCTTCATATGTATATAAAGATAGAGGAGAAATAAAAAAGCCTCGCATTTATCACAAATACGAGGCTCTCAGGTGCCCAGGACTGGATTCGAACCAGCACATCCTTGCGAACGCTGCGACCTGAACACAGTGCGTCTACCAATTTCGCCACCTGGGCTTCCGCTTTAACGGGGTGCAAATATAAGGGCAAAAATCCTTATCATCCAAAGAAAACTACTGAATTCCCCCGCTGCCTGCCAGTCATATGTCAGGTCGATTCTTTCAGGCATTTTATTCAAATTGTTTTTCCTGATGCAATTTTTTTGCATGCAGGTATACCTGGCGCATGCAGTAATATAAATTAGCCGGCTTTTCCATATCTACGATCAACTGCTTACGCGGCAATTGCTTCAGGTTGGGCAGTGCATCCGCTTGTCTCTGTATTTTTTGTAATTGTTTGATGGCGATCAACCCAAAAGAACAAATACCCATCAGGGAAATGTTAAGATGCTGTTTGGTTTTATTTGGAAAGGGCAATGCTGCGATCTCTTTTTTTAGCTGTGTTATCTTACCGGTAAAATAGTCATGGAAAGCATACGCATCTTGCATCCTGTTAGGCAATGTAACAATTCCTTCCTGGTAATCTTTATAAATATCATACAGATCGTTCGTTAGTTGTATGATGCCACCGATCAGGTACCAGCATTGTTGTTCCTCTTTCCCGGCAGGATCATCGAGATAAAAATGGCAAAGCAATACCGAATATCCACCCTTGTGTAAAGTGATCTGTTCTATTTCTTCATCGGTGATCGAGGGGTTGAATTGCCTCGCTGAATCTTCCTGGGCCTCATATAAACGATGGGTTACTGTTTCATACCATTGTTTATCCCGTACATAATTCTTCAGCAACAAATGAGCGTACAAAAAAAGGCTTTCATCAAAGGATTTGGGCTGATAGACAGTGGGAGAAAAAGAAATTTCATAAAGACTTTCCTGATCCAATTCCTTTCTGTCACAAAAGTTATCAAACAAAGAACTGCAGATAAAATAATGCAGCATACGATCCCGCTCTGCACGGTTCGACACCCTACCCCTTAAGCGTGTAAAAGCATCACACATCATAGGATTATAAATACCATAACTGGTAATCACTTTATGAAAAGTGACATCATCCAAACGTCCTCCCAGTTGCTGTTCTAATTCCCTCAAACGCACTCTGGCCCATTTGGTTTCTTTTCTCCGCACAGAAAGTATGTACCAGGTTTTACTGATGATATTCCACATAAAGTTGAACAGGTACATACGATGGTTTCTCATTTTAATCATTCAATACACAGCCGGTTACCTGGTTGTATTATACTACCAGTAAGCTGCACCCCCTGATATCACTGTGGTCCAGCCGCCCCCATACTTCAAAGCTTCCGTCTTCATAAACAATACCCACATCTTCCGTTGCAATGAAAGACACACTATACAGGTTTGCCAGGTCTATGATTTGTAACAAGCCCCGTCCACTCGTTTGCACATGCAGGGGGTCTTCTTCGTCGCGCACCAGCACTTTCATCCAGGGCGGGCAATAAAAGCGCCCCTCTCCTTTCGAATAAGCCTGGCTCAATAATTCGGTCATGCCATATTCTGCATGTACCTGTTTTACACCAAAACCTGTGCAAAGCTGTTCATGCACTTCTGCCCTGGTCATTTCTCTCTTCCGGCCTTTCATGCCACCTGTTTCCATAACAATGGTATGTTCCAGTTGCTGCGGATGGGTTTCAGCAAAATCGAGCAGGGCAAAAGTAACACCGATGAGGAGTGTTTTTTGCCTGGCCGCTTCCAGTTGCCGGAGGGTGTTTGCCAGCTTTTCATGCTCGTATAAATAAAAGCCACCGGCGGTATGGCCGCTCATCTTCACCATTTCATCCACCATCATCACCAGTGAAGAATGTTGCCGTTCCAGGTAGGCGGGTAACAATCCTATGATACACCATTCGGGTACCGGACCATAAAACTGTTCAAAAGCATGGGTAAAACTGCGCCGGTATATGTCCGGGTCTTTTACCCAATGCCGGCTGTTAACGGTTTGTGTGGTGCCGCTGCTTTCAAAATACAGGGGTGGTTCAAAATCCGTAGTCACTACCCGGTGCGTTTTAAAGAAAGAGATGGGCAACGCCGGCACCTGTGCGGGTGTCATAACAGTAGCGATATCTTTGCACACCAGGTCGCACCAGCTACGGTAAACCTGGTTATGCCGGTATTGGAAATGAAAGGTATCCATGCAATACTTTTCAAAATCGGCAGGCCGGATAGAGAAAATATTGTTAACTTCAAAAGGAAGCACTGTGTTCTATTGTAAGGTTTTGACTAAATTTGAACGGAAAGTACAACGAATGAAGAACCCATTATTGATATTAACTGCTATCACGCTCATTGCATTGTCTTGCAACAAAGATACCTATACTACGCGTCCGAAATTAACTTTCAAAAGTGTCAACGGCAGCAGCTTCGGCGTCAACCAGACCATCCTCTTCAATATTGAATTCACCGATAAGGAAGGCGACCTGCAAGACAGTGTGTGGATACAAAAAATTACCCGTACCACTGGCTGCAATAATTTCGCCGACAGGCTTAAAATACCCGATTTTGTGGCAACTTCCAACCTGAAGGGCACCCTGGAGATCGGTTATGCCGTTGGATTCAATTCCGCGGCAGGTTATCCGATCCTGCCCCAATGTCCGATTGGAAAGAACGACACCTGTTATTTCAGATTCTGGGCACGTGATAAGCAGAAAAATGTGAGTGATACCGTCGTTTCACCCACCATCGTGATACTGAAATAGACAATTTTACATCTGCAATCGAAAATAATACATACGCTTTTCTTTGGTAATTATTTTTACGGCGTCTGCACAGTGGCCCTATCGATCGAAGCCAGTCTGCAACAGGGATACGGATTGAACAATTTTACCTATTACCTGTTTGTTTTTGCCGCAACAGTACTGTATTACACCCATGCTTACATGGCTGAAAGCATTACCAACAGCAGTAACCGCCGTTCCATCTGGTATGTGAGGAATCACCAGGCTATGCGGGTATCCCAGTTATCGCTCACTGCTATCTCTTTTATCAGCGGCGGCATCCTTTTATACGAGTTCGGATCCAGGATGGTAGCGGCTTCTTTTCTGCAATGGGTAGCTATTGGTATTTTCCCGGTAGCAGCTGCACTCTATTATGGCAGTGCTGCGCCGCTCAACAGTTCTCATAGCCTGCGCAACAACGGATGGCTGAAACCCTTTGTGATCGGTTTTGTATGGGCGGGCACTGTTACGGTGTATCCGGTACTCTTCAAAAGTATTGAGGACGGCTTACCTTATGCACCTAAACTGTTCAACGTTTTGCTCTTCATCAAGAACCTGATGTTCATCACTGTGCTCTGCATCATGTTCGATTTCAAAGATTATGTGGCGGACCATAACAAACAGCTGAAAACTTTTGTGGTGCAGATCGGGCTCCGGAAGACCATTTTTTACATCATTCTACCATTGAGTGTGGTGGGATTGGGTACTTTTCTCAGCTATGCTTATTATATGCATTTCCCTTTCCCCCGCATTGTGCTGAATACGATCCCCTTCATTTTATTGATCATGGTGGCGCTGTCCATGCAACGGCGTAAATCAATTCTCTATTATCTTGCAATCATAGACGGACTCATGCTGGTCAAAGCCCTGTGTGGTACCATCGGCGCGTTATATTTTTAAAACAAAGATTATGGCAAAGACAAAAAAAGCGAAAGCAACATCCATCCTGACAGACAAATCACTGGCTTTTCTGAAAAATTATATCAATACCCCTTCCCCGGTTGGTTTTGAGAGTGGCGGGCAGAAACTCTGGCTCGATTATATCAAACCGTATACCGATACTTTCTTTACCGATCCTTATGGCACTGCTGTGGGCGTGATCAACCCTACCGCTCCTTTTAAAGTGGTCATTGAAGCGCATGCCGATGAAATCAGTTGGTTCGTGAACTACATCAATGAGCAGGGACTCATTTACCTGAAACGCAACGGTGGCGTAGATCACCAGGTGGCGCCTGCCAAGCGTGTGTGGATTCATGGTAAAAAAGGACCTGTGAAAGCGGTATTCGGCTGGCCTGCAATCCATACCCGTTTGGGCAATGGCGATAAAGAACAGCAACCCAAAGTGGAGAACCTTTGTCTCGATTGCGGCGCCCGCAGCAAGAAAGAAGTAGAAGAACTGGGCGTTCATATTGGCGCAGTGGTTACCTATGAAGAAGGGTTCGATGAGTTGGCCAATGATTTTTATATAGGCCGCGCATTCGATAACCGCGTAGGCGGCTTTATGATTGCCGAAGTAGCACGTCTGCTGCACGAGCACAAAAAGAAATTACCCTTCGCCCTGTATATAGTGAATGCTGTACAGGAAGAGATTGGTTTGCGCGGTGCTGAAATGATCGCCCGCCGCATCAAGCCCGATATAGCGATCATTACCGATGTTACACATGATACCAGTACGCCCATGATCAACAAGATCGTTGAAGGCGATATACAGTGCGGTAAAGGACCTTCACTCGCTTATGCGCCGGCTATCCACAATAAATTGCTGAAAGTGGTGGAAGACGTAGCAGAAAAAAACAAAATACCCGTTCAGTTTCGTACCCTCAGCAGGAGCACCGGTACCGATACCGATAGTTTCGCCTATGCCAATGATGGTTGCCCCTCTGTACTCATCTCCATACCCCTGCGCTACATGCACACGACCGTGGAAATGCTGCACAAGAGCGATATCGAGGGTACCATTCAATTAATGTATCATACTTTGCTGACCCTGACGCCCAAGACCAATCTTTCTTATTTATAATGAAGGTATCAATTACTCAGCGGCTCAATGTAAAACCTCGTCATTATCAAATTGACGAATTGACAAATTGTCAAATTACATTGAGCCATTGAGTATTGAGCCATTTTCACATTAATCATTATTTTTGCGGCTCCATGCAAAACAGGGAACATATAAGAATAGCCATCCTGGACCTTTATGCGGGCGAGCCCAACCAGGGAATGCGCTGTATCAGGGAGATCATCAACCAATGGGGCGATTTCAAACAACTCGACGTGGAATTCGATGAATTCGACGTGCGGCAACAGTTGGCAGTACCTGATACCTCCTATGATGTATATATTTCCAGTGGTGGCCCCGGCTCTCCTTTGGAAAGCGAAGGCACTGAATGGGAACGGCGTTATTTCGACTGGATAGCACGCATGGAGCAATGGAACCGGGAAGCGCTCCAAGTTCCCAAGAAAAAAATATTCTTCATCTGCCATAGCTTCCAACTGGCCTGCCGGTATTTCCAGTTGGCTACTGTTTGCAAGCGCAAGTCCACCGCCTTTGGGGTCTTTCCTGTACACATGCTGCCCTATGGCAAAGAAGAACCGGTTTTGCAGGGCCTCACAGATCCGTTCTTTGCCGTAGACAGCCGCGATTACCAGGTGATCAAACCCAAACGCGAAAAACTGAAAGCAATGGGCGCTCATTTACTGGCGCTCGAAAAGATCAGGCCGCATGTACCTTTTGAAAGGGCCATTATGGGCATCCGTTTCAATGAGCATTTTATCGGCACCCAGTTCCATCCCGAGGCCGATGCAGAAGGTATGCACATGTATTTATTGAGGGAAGATAAAAAGCAGACCGTTATTCAAAACCATGGTAAAGCCAAATGGCAAAGCATGGTGGAACAATTACAGGACCCGGATAAGATACTGAGAACACATAACCATGTGCTCCCTAATTTTCTCGACCTGGTCCTTACAGCACAGCAACAGGCTGTTGTTCCCGCTTAACGCCCCCTTTCCGTTTGTGTTGTAAATATTTATCGTGGATGACCTTGCTCATCGGCTTCTCATACACTTTGCTTTCTACCCAGGATATCATATCGAGATAAGCAAAAGACCTTGTTTCAAAACGGCTTTTCTCCACCTGCCGGATGCTGTGCAGGAACTGCTTCAGTTCTGTTTTCACCTGGTGGGCAGGGCGATGGAAAGAGTGCCGCAAAAATTTGAACATCTCTTCTTCAATCACCGTGAGGTTTTTCATTTTGGCCATGTAACGGTATACCGAGCGGATCAGTGAGCCTTCGATCAATTCCAAATTACCCAACTCATAGTGCGCCATCATGTGCAGCAACCGTGCGTAACACTGCAAATCACTGCGCATGTCTACATGGTCGTCGATGATCCTGCGCAGGTAATCAATGGAAGTTTCATAATCGCCGCTGCCAAAAAACAGCGTAGCCATCTTATAGTTGAATACCAGTATGCGGTGTTTATCGAGATACAATGCTTCTTTCTCCAGCCAGGCTTCCAGCTCCGGTACCAGCAACAGTCCCTCTTTGAAAGTACCCGTCATCAGGTGCCAGTTCAGTTTGGCGCTGTAGATATAGATAAAAGAATGTACCCTGAAGATATCGTGCTGGTTGGCCAGTGGAGTAGCCGAGAACTCCTCGAATCGTTTCAATACAACCTGGAACTTTTCAAAATTGCGCAGGTCGAAATGCGCATTCAGCAGGTTGTGCAGGGCTTTTACATAGTGACCTGTCTCTATCGGTATCATCAAAGGCTGTTCATCGAACAGGTCGAGCCATTTCTGGCTATACCGGTAATACATGATGAAGTCCTGCCGCACAAAAGCATACCAGCAATAACTCTGGAACAGGTACAAACGCTCATAAAAACCCGTCAGGCTTTGTGCATTCGCCGGCAGGTGTTCCCTGAAATATTGTTTGATACCCTTTTCATCTTCTTCATTCCGCGCATGGCCGTTCCTGATATACCAGGTGTACAATTGCAACGCCAGGTTCGACAATTGTGTAATCACCATCCTTTTCTCATTCACCTCATTGGCCTGTACAATCAGTTCCTCGGTTTTTTCTACCATGCTGCGCGTGATGTACAGCGTTTCGATCTTTTTCTCCAGGGAAATCACCTGTATCAAAAAGCTTTCCTGGTTATAGGTATGGGCCATCCCTTTCACCTTATCGAGTATTTTCAGGCTCTGGTGATACAATCCTTTATTATAAAGAATGCGGGCATGATCCAACTGCTCATGCAGTTGCATATCGATGCTCTCACTGCTCTTGAGCAGGCGCAGGCTGGCCAGTAATTGCTTATAGAGGTGGGTTTTGAGGTTGGCCAACTGTGGTTTTCCCACGTTGGTGAGCTTTTTTAACAAAAGCTTTTCATCATACTCGGCCAGTTTATCCATCGCATCGAATAACTGGATGATTTTCAGGTCTTCTTTGGCTGAACTTCGCTTGATATAGAGCTTAAAATTGCGCTTTTCCGACTTCTGGAGGGACTTTATCAACTGGAACAATGGGTCGGAAATACGGTTGGGCATCATATTCATTTTAACCAAAAACGCAATGCTGACAAGGGTTTCAGCGAATGAAACCGCTTTTCAGCATAATAAAACCTTAGTAAACTTGTTTTTCTTAATGTCTCAAACCGATCTACATTTGTGTCAGATTGGTTCGAGAGACAGGAAGTAAGGCAAGCAATCGTTAGAAGAGGCAAACAATCGAAGATACACTGCAACCGTTGCAGTTCAAAATATTAAGCGGTAGATAATAACGCCAACCGCAGCAAGAGTTTTCGTATGGCAAGCAATCGTAGAGGTCGTTCCGTTTCCACGGAGGGACCTTTTTTGTTGGCGCCAAGGTAAGGAAGATTTTAATTAAAATAACATTTCCTTAATATTTTTTTCAGCGAATCTTTTCCCTGGCCCATTTGAGCGCCAACGACAGCTGCTCTTCCCGGGTGAGGTTGCTGTTATCTAGCACAATGGCGTCTTCTGCTTTTCTAAGGGGACTGAACTCCCGGTTACTATCAATATAATCACGCATTTCCAGGTTGTTTTTCACCTCTTCAATGGTGATATTGGGATTTTTGGCAAATAATTCCTTGAACCGTCTTTCCACCCTCACAGCCGGATCGGCCGTAACGAATATTTTTAATTCGGCATGCGGGAATACCGTGGTGCCGATATCCCTCCCATCCATGACGATCCCTTTTTTCTTTCCCATTTGCTGTTGCTGCGCAACGGCAAATTCCCTTACTGCTTTCAGCGCAGATACGGCGCTTACATTTTCACTCACCAGCATATCCCGTATCAATGCTTCCACATTCTCATCATTCAAATACATATCGCTGTTGCCGGTAATGGGATTGTAACGAAAATCCAGGCTCACTTTACCCAGGGCTTTCACCGCTTCTGTTTCATTCTGCCAGTCGATATGCTGCCGCAGGAAATACAAAGTGATGGCGCGGTACATGGCTCCGCTATCGATAAAAACATAGTTGAGCTCATTCGCCAGCTGGCGTGCCAGTGTACTCTTGCCACAGGATGAAAAACCGTCGAGCGTGATGATGATCTTCTTCATAAAACAACTTTGCCCATTTGTACGGGTTTAAAAAAGGTGGCCTTTTCTTTTTTGCATCTCGGCGGCAACGGCTTTTGCATCAGCATCTTGTTCATTCAATTGCTCCATGATCTGTTCATAGCTGCGCCGGTCGCGGTTCTGGCTCAACTTGAATACATGCTCCAGTGCATCTACTTTTATCTCAAAAGCAACAATGGCTTTGGCCATGCGTTCAACATATTCGGGCGATAATTCCTTGTATTGAGCAGGTGATTGCGCATCCTGTTCAAAAAGTGTGGTGGTTTCTTCCAGCACCTGCAATAACTGTTCATGATCCAGAAAAGCAAGTGTTCCCCGCGCATGCACTGTCATGTAGTTCCAGGTAGAAGCCTGCTGCGGATTTTTGTACCAGCTGGCGCTCACATAGGTATGCGGACCGGTAAACAGCACCAGTGCCTGTTGGGTGGTCTCAAATGCTTTGCAATGATCGGTCTGTCGCATCATGTGCGCCTGCAGGTAAAGTACCCCTTCTTTCTCTTTGATGAGGAAGGGTAACTGGGTGGCAACCGGCTGTCCGCCTGCATCAACCCCGATCAGCATGGCAAAAGGATGCTGCTTCATGAAATCGATCACAACAGCCTGGTCTTTCTCTTTGTAATGCGGTAAATGGTACATGCAGTGAAGTTACGCAACTACATCGATCGGTTTGGTTTTGGGCACATTCGCATTGCGAATGGCGATATTTCTTACGGCCGAAGCAGTAAAATCGCGGAATGCCTGCTGGCTGATGGCATCGGTTCCCAGCATTGCCGGAACGCCCTCGTCGCCGCCTTCGCGGATGCTTTGCACCAATGGTACCTGGCCCAGGAACGGCAGGTCGTACTCATCGGCCAATCGCTTGCCGCCTTCTTTACCAAACAGATAATATTTGTTGTTGGGCAATTCTGCTGGAGTGAAATAAGCCATATTTTCCACCAGTCCAATGATCGGCACTTTGATCTGTGCTTGTCCGAACATGGCAATTCCTTTTTTAGCATCCGCCACCGCTACATTTTGCGGCGTGGTAACGATCACCACTCCTGTTACCGGAACGGTCTGCATCAATGTAAGGTGTATATCGCCGGTGCCGGGAGGCATGTCGATCACCAGGTAATCCAGTTCACCCCAATCCACATCGGTTACAAACTGGCGTATGGCGCTGCTGGCCATTGGACCGCGCCATACCACTGCGTTCTTTTCGTCTACCAGTAACCCGATACTCATCAAACGGATACCATATTTCTCCAAAGGAACGATCATCCCTTTTCCATTCACATCCTTCATCATCGGCCTTTCGCCACGCACGCCAAACATGATGGGAACGCTGGGGCCATAAATATCCGCATCCATCAATCCAACACTGGCGCCTCCTTCAGATAAAGCCAGTGCGAGGTTGGCAGCGACCGTACTTTTACCCACACCGCCTTTACCGCTCACTACTGCAATGACATTCTTAACACCTGCCAGCAATTGCTGATCGCCTTTCCTGGAGGAAGATGTATTGGCAATAAAATTTATTTTAACGGAAGCCGATGGATTCACCAGTAATTTGATGGCATTTTCACTGGCAGTGCGCATCATATCTTTCATCGGACAAGCAGGCGTGGTAAGCACGATGGTAAAGCTCACATCGTTACCAGATATATGAATATCCTTTACCATATTGAGTGTTACCAGGTCTTTCCCCAGGTCCGGCTCCTGCACATTACTCAAGGCTTTCAAAATAGCTTCTTCGGTCATCACGCAAGTTTTTGTTAAAAAAGAAAATCGGCACGCAAAGTTAACCCCTTGCAGCCGTACTTTGTTCTAAATCCTTCCTTTTAAACAAAGAAGGCCGGTTGCAGTTCGGTTTTATGAGCAATGGCTTTGTATTTTTACGCGGATGATGAAATTTTTACGATACTTTTTAATTATTGCTACCCTGTTCACCTTTCACAAAGGCTATTCCCAGGCAAATCCCTATCGCGATTCTGTAGTACAACTCTATGGTGTGGTTATGACGGCCGACAGCCTCAAGGGCATACCTGCGGCGAGTGTTATTGTAGAAGGAAGGGGGCGCGGTACCATTTCCAATGGCGACGGGGTTTTCTCTATTGCGGTATTAAAAGGAGATCATATCCTTTTTTCCAGTATTGGCTATAAAGATAAAACCATTCATATCCCCGCCGACCTGCCGGGCAACCAGTACAGTGTGATACAATTGCTGATCAGCGACACCACATATCTTCCCGCCACCATATTGAAGCCGCGTCCTACGCGTGAACAGTTTGAACGCGATTTTGTGAACATTCCTGTCCAGGATGATCTCTATGAAACCGTTCGCAAAAACAATAATGAAGCGCAACGAAGGGCTTTGCTGAACAGCCTGCCTGCCGATGGCCGCGAAGCAGTCAATTACCAGTTACGTCAACAAGCCAACAAAGCCTATTACGCCGGACAGGTACCGCCCATGAATATCCTGAATCCTGCGGCCTGGCTCGATTTTATTCAAGCCTGGAAAAGGGGCGATTTCAAGAAAAAGAACTAATCTTTGCCTATTATGGCATTACAACATATTACTGTTATCGGCGCCGGTACCATGGGTAACGGTATTGCGCATGTTTTCGCACAAAGCGGTTTTTCCGTTGTATTGGTGGATGTGAATCCGGCGCAACTGGAAAAAGCATTGCAGACCATCACCCGGAATTTCGACAGGCAGATCGGCAAAGGCACTGTTAGCGAAGAACAAAAGCAAAAGGCGCTGGCGAACCTGACCACCGATACCGACCTGGCCAAAGCGGTAAGCAAGGCCGATCTCGTTGTAGAAGCCGCCACAGAAAATGCAGAACTGAAATTAAAAATATTCAAACAGATAGATGAAGCGGCGCCTGCCCAGGCCATCCTGGCTACCAACACTTCTTCTATTTCCATTACCAAAATAGCAGCCGCCACCAGCAGGCCCGGTAAAGTGATCGGTATGCACTTCATGAACCCGGTTCCTGTGATGAAACTGGTAGAGATCATCAATGGCTATGCTACCGAAGCAACTGTTACCGATGCCATTGTGCAGCTCAGCGCTGCTTTAGGTAAAATACCATGCGTGGTGAATGATTATCCCGGCTTCATCGCCAACAAGATACTGATGCCCATGATCAATGAAGCTATTTACAGTCTTTATGAAGGTATTGCCGGCGTGGATTCCATCGATACCATCATGAAGCTGGGTATGGCGCATCCTATGGGACCTTTGCAGTTGGCCGATTTCATTGGGCTCGATGTGTGCCTGAGTATACTCAACGTGCTGCACGAAGGATTTGGCAATCCGAAATATGCCCCCTGCCCCCTGTTGGTAAATATGGTTACTGCCGGCAAACTGGGCGTAAAATCCGGTGAAGGGTTTTATGTTTATTCGGGCGGAAGCAAGGAACTGGTAGTGAGCAACCGTTTTAAAAAATAAGATTGATGTTCTTCATTCTTTCCAAAGTATTATACTTCCTGTTATACCCCATTTCATGGATCCTTATTTTGTGGGTCTGGCGATGGAGATCACGCACTGCCACCACACGTAAAAGATTACTGATAAGTATGATTGTGCTGGGTATTGTTTTCTCCAATCCATTCCTGTATAGATCTTTTGTGATGAGCTGGCAGCCTGTACCGAAGTCCTTGCCGGATACTGCGCACTACAGTGCAGGTATTGTTTTAGGCGGACTTTCTTATTACGATAAAAAAGACAGCGGCTTCTTTGGCCCTTCTGCCGATCGCTTCATTCAAACAGCCAACTTGTATCACAGGGGCATCATCAATAAAGTACTGATCACCGGTGGCACAGGCAATTTGATGCAAAGGGAACCACCGGAAGCTATTTTTCTCAAACAGGAATTCATCCGCAATGGCGTAAACGAAAAAGACATTATCCTCGAAAGTCGGTCTCGTAACACATACGAGAATGCCATATTCAGTAAGCGGGTATTGGATTCTCTAAAATTACAACCGCCGTTTGTACTGGTAACTTCTGCCATGCATATGCCCCGGTCGGTCGCTGTATTTAAAAAAGCGGGCATCAACTTCATTAGTTACCCTTGCGATTATACAGTCATCGATGAAAGATTTGATATTGATAATTATATCATACCCGATATTTCTCTATTGAAGAAGTGGTCATGGGTCATCAAAGAAGTGGTAGGTTTCGTTGCCTATCGTTTAACAGGCAAAGCCTGATCATTACACCCGTTTTACATCTACCGTATGCATATCCTGCAAACGATACAATACTTCATCGAGCCTTGCTTTGGGAATGCCAATACGGAGCAGACAGAACAATTGCATTTCCTGTCCAACCACGCTGCAGTTGCATTGTTTAACGATCATCATCACATCGTTCATGCGCGTATAGTCGAACTGCAGTTCGTGCATGATTTCAATTGGTTTCTGCACAATGGGCACCAGTTGCAACGCCATGGCAGTAGCTGTTTTATAGGCATTGGTGAGTCCGGGTACACCCAATAAAGTGCCCCCAAAATAACGCACTACAATCACCCCGGTATCGGTTAGCCCTTTGCTGTCGATCTGCCCCAGGATTGGCCTGCCGGCGCTTCCACTGGGCTCGCCATCGTCACTCACCCTGAACTGGTTTCCATCCAGTCCTATACGGTATGCAAAGCAGTGATGCACTGCTTTGGGGTGTTCTTTCTTCAGTTGCTGCAACTGCTCTTTGAATGCCTCGGGTGTTTGCACCGGGAAAACAAAAGCGATGAACTTACTGCCCCTGTCTTTGAATTCGGCCATTGCAGTTTTATCAATGGCCTGGTAAAAATCTTCATTACTCATAAGCTGTCTCCAAATGCAATCAACCAGATCGATACCATGGAAAGAACAATTCCTGCCCAATTGATCTTTGATAACCGTTCCCGGAACAATAACCAGGCAGCCACAGCGCTGAATAATACAATGCCCATATTGTTCATGGGTATGCTGGCGCTGCTCTGCCAGGGACTGATTTTCAAAAACCTGACCAGGCACCAGATGGAAAAATAATTGGGTACGCCAATGATAATGCCGGCCAGCAGGTTCTTCCAGGCAAAAACCTGTTTGCCGCGAAGATACTGTATCAATAGAATGCAGGAGCCGATAGTGGCCGCTGATAAAAAACCACTGATGAGGTAAGCATTGCTGTTTTCTTCGGTTACATAATTTTTCTGCACATGGTTGATCAGTGCATCGAGCAGGCCACTGCCAATGAAAAGGATCAAAGGCAAAAAAGGAACCAGGGAGTACCTGTGCGAAGCCTGCTGCTTGTTATCATTCACTTCCGATGATGCCGCCTTGTTCCTGTAACAAGTAAGTACAACGGCCAATAATGCCAGTCCAACTCCTATCCCTTTCCAAATCCTTATACTTTCTCCATACAGGTATACCGATAAAACCACCGGTATGATCAGCGATAGTTTATTGGCAACAGAAGCAACTGCCACGCCGATCTTTTGTGTGGTAGCGCCCAATGTATTGAAGATGGAGACAAAGAAAACACCCATCAGACAGGCCCAGCGGAACCAGGGTGTGCCTGTTACCGAAGCATTAATGGGGAAACCACCATTCACGAATGAACCGGTAACAACACAGGTGAAATAGTTAAAGAGAATGACCTGGAATATACTAACCTGGTATCTTTCACATGCTTTGATCGCAAGCGTGAGATAACTGGTAAGCACAATACTGCCGAGCAGGTAAAGCATGGGAACAGGGATTTAATGCAAGAGACCGGGTGTATAATAAGTGATATGATCGGTTTCCCATTGTTCTTCCAGTTGCATATCTGCATTGGTAAGGAGTGGCGATGGCAAACCATTGCCAATGTTCAACTGCCGGTTTGTGATCACACGCGCTTCATCCCACAATGCTTCGTCAATAAACTGCTGCAACAAATGCTTTCCTCCTTCTACCAATATACTTTGCAGTTGCAGATGGTGACAGGCTTTGAGCAGTTGCGGCACAACAGGCGCTTCAAAATCCAGCCGGTGGTACCATAATTGGTTATGCCGTTCCTCTTTGCTGTTATTGAATACAATGGTAGTTTGTTCTCCGTTGAATAATTTCAGCGACGATGGCAGCGAAAGGTTCCGGTCAATGACCATTCGCACAGGGCTTTTCCCGCTCCACAAACGGTTATCGAGCGATGGGTTATCGAGCATAGCTGTACGGGTACCCACCAGTATGGCTGCTTCTTCGCTGCGCCAACGATGCACGAGCCTGTTGGAATATGCATTACTGATCAGCAGGCGTTCCCCGGTATTAGCGGCCATTTTATGATCTGCCGTCTGCGCCCATTTCAGCACCACATAAGGCCGGCCGGTTGTATGAAAAGTGAAAAAACGTTTGTTCAATGTTTTACAGGCGTCTTCCAATACACCCACTTCAACAGTAATGCCTGCCTGTTTTAGTTTTTCAATTCCCCTGCCGTCTACTTCTTTAAAAGGATCCCTGCATCCTATCACTACATGGGGTATTTGCTTTTCGATGATCAGGTCGCTGCAGGGAGGTGTTTTACCATAATGGGCACAGGGCTCCAGGGAAACATACAAACTGGCTTGCCTGATATGTGGCTGGTCAATGGCAGCAACGCTATTGATGCAGTTCACTTCGGCATGCGCTTGTCCGTATTGACGGTGCCATCCCTCCCCAATGATCCGATCCTGGTACACCAGTACCGCACCTACCATGGGATTGGGCGCAACGGACCCAGCACCCAACCGGGCCAGTTCCATGCAACGCAGCATATATCGTTCGTCCTGGTTCATCACATCAGAATGAACAAAAATAGCCAAATGGTGCTAACATTGCAGCATGACGTTCCAATCGGCCCAACAGCAATTACTGGCAATACTGGCTCCCATATACGATGCACGCGAAGCAAGTGCTATTGCTCACATGATCATGGAGCACCTGACCCGTAAAACAAAAATAGAACGCCTGCTGGAGCCCGCATCTGTATTGACTGCAGATCAAAAATCTTTGTTACAATTATATATAGATCAATTATCCCGGCATCGTCCTGTTCAGTATGTATTGGGTGAAGCATGGTTTGCGGGTATGAAATTTTATGTCAACGAACATGTGTTGATTCCCCGGCCGGAGACAGAAGAACTCGTTACATGGATCATTGATGAAGCTGCACAAGGTACTCAACAGGTATTGGATATTGGTACCGGTAGCGGATGCATCCCCATTGCATTGAAAAAAGGTTTGCCTGCTGCGTCTATCACATCAATTGATATAGACCCCAATGCATTGCAGGTGGCGCATGATAATGCAACTACTCTGCAAGCGGATATTCAATTGATTGAACTGGATTTTTTAAATGAATCTTTTTGGCACAAATTACCTGGCTATTACGATACCATTGTCAGCAACCCACCCTATATAAAAGCGATGGAATCAAATACCATGGCAAAGCATGTGCTGGACTATGAGCCTGCACGAGCGCTTTTTGTGCCCGACAATGATGCACTTGTTTTCTACCGGAAAATAGCAGCCTTCGCATCAACCCATCTGAACAATGCCGGCAGCATTTATATGGAAATCAATGAAGCGTTGGGAAAAGAAGTAAAACAACTCTTCGAGGCAACAGGATATCATGTAACAATAAAGCAAGATTTACAGGGAAAGGATCGTATGATCAAGGCTTCGAAGGCGTATTATCCACCGCCATCACAGGCGTAGCGCCCAGTTTCTTGATCACTTGCATTACCCGGATGGCGGTGCCAAGATGGGAAGTGCTATCGCCATTGATCACCACCGAAGGTTTTTCTGTTTCTTTAGCGAGGAAGTTTTTCAGTTCCGGTTCCAGTTGATCAAAAGTTATTTTCTGTGAACCAAGGTATATCTGCTGGTCCTTATCAACCGTTACCACCACCGTTTGTTTGGCGCGGGTATCGCTTTTGGCTTTGGGGTTGGAGACCTTGATCACATTGGGATTGGCCAGTGTGGAAACAATGAGGAAGAACAACAGGAGTATGAACAGGATATCATTCAATGCGCCTGTATGCACTTCCGGGTGTGTTCTGAATCGTTTCCTGATATTCATGATAGGCAGATTGCAATGAATAAAAAATTACCTGGTAGGCTCCTGCAGTATGTCGATGAATTCCGCACTCGAAGCTTCCATCTTGTTTGCTGTTTTATCAATCTGTGTACTGAGGTAGTTATGTCCTACATAAGCGATCAGTCCAATGATCAGCCCCGTTGCCGAAGTGATCATCTTGGTATAGATACCTCCTGCGATGGTATTCAGCGTGTATTCACCTGTTGAAGCAATGCCATAGAACAACTGCACCATACCCACAATGGTTCCGAGGAACCCGAACATAGGCGCGATACCTGCCACCAGCGAAAGAATGTTCAGGTTGCGTTCCATATTGTACATTTCCAGTTTGCCTACGTTCTCCATGCTTTTTTCAATGGCATCGATGGGTTTGCCAATACGCTGTATGCCTTTGTCGATCATACGGGCAACCGGGTTATTGGTATTCCTGGCCAGGTTCCTGGCTGCCGCTACATTACCCGTCATGATGTTGTCACGAATGATGCTCATGAAATTGCCTTCAATGCGGGAGGCGCGGCGGATGGCCAATAACCTTTCCACGAATACAAAAATGGCTATGACCAGCAGCAGGTAAAGGGGATACATGATCCAACCGCCCTTTTCGAGAAGGCTCCACATGGATATTTTTTCCGGTGCAGCGGGAACAGCTGCAGCAGCAACCTTCTGGAGGGTATCGGTCTGCAGTAAATAGAACATGCTGGTTGTTTTATGGTTATGCTAAAATTAGCTGCTTCTGCAAAAGAACAGCCAGCATGTGAATAAAATTGCCCTACCAGGGCGTTTTAAGAAAGATTTTGCACATTTTGAGTTGTTAGTTGTCAGAGGGATGTTCTAACAACTGACATCTATCAACTAACAACTTGATCCTTCATTTTAAGCATCCCCATGATCTGCTTCATCGTTTTATCCATGCCTTCCGGACTTCCATCGAGAAAAATGATATTGCCTTTACCGCCCTCGGCGAAGTTCTTAACGGCCTCGGTCCACATGCTGAAAAGGATCACATTGGTATCCAGGTTGGCCTGTTTCATCTGCTCGGCAGCCTGGCTCATACCCCTGGCCACTTCTTCGCGGAAAAGGGCCACACCCTGGCCTCGCAGCCGTGCTGCCTCTTTCTCCGCTTCTGCCGATATCTTGATGGCATTTCCTTCTGCCTCTGCCGCCTTGGTCTTGGTAATGAGTAATGCCTGTCCTTCGTTCTCCGCGGCCGCTTTCAGGTTATTACTGGCCACTACCTTACTCATGCTGTCCATGATCTGCTTGTCGAATGTGATGTCGTTGATCTGCAGGTCCTGCAGGTGATAACCCCATTCTTCTAATGAATGATCGATCTGCTGCTTTACAAATTCCACAATTTCCCTTCGTAACAGCAATATCTCCGCCTGCTTTTTCGTAGCTACAAAAGCCCTGATGCTGCCTTCCACCGTTCTGATCAATGCCTGCATCAGGTCTTTATCGCTGATGAACTTGAATGCCACATTTTTAATGGTTTCTTCATCCTGGTTGATCACCGAATACAACAGCATACTCTTGAAATATACGTTGGCCTGGTCTACCGTCACCGCCTGGAATTCCAGCTCCACAGAGCGGTTCTGAATGCTAACCGTTTTATACACCTGTTCCAGTATGGGTATCTTGAAATTCAATCCCGGCCTGAGTATCCGCTGGTATTTACCGAATAAAGTAATCACCGCAATGGATCCCTGGTTTACCGTAACCAGTCCGCTGAAGAAGATGAAGATGAGTATCAATACCCACCAATAAGCAGCTAGCAGTTGCATAACATTAAATTTTGATGTAAGATAAGTAGAAAAAGACAGCTCGCTATTAATCTTTCATCATGAAACGATGAAAACTTTCAGTTCCAACGGGCCGTGGGCTCCCACCACCAGCGATTGTTCTATATCGGCTGTTTTGGAAGGCCCGGCAATAAAGGTTCCGTATCCGTCTTTGTCTACCTTAATGCGCCGGTACGCTTCATGCATATTGTACACGATGTCTTTGGCATTGATCACCAATACCAGCTTCCTGCATATAAACGGAAATAACCGGTTTATCATATCCGATTCACTCACCCAGATAGCGCCGTTTTCTGCCACTCCTACCTGTCCTTTGATGAAAGCAGTGTCCAGCGCTTCAAGCTCCGATGCATTGGCCCTTTTATATGCATTGATATTATAACCGTTGAGTTCGGCGATGGTGTTCACCAGGCGTGTACCCGCCTGTTGCAAGCTTTCCAGGTATTCGTCCACTTCACTCAACGAGGCCACTTTTACACTCGTTGCCCCGATAAATTCCAGCGCTCCTATGAATACATTCACCAGGTTGCCCTTCCTTTCAAAAAGCGGTATTTCGGGCAGTTCTACAGGCGCCGGCTTATTCGCGTTGATAGCTGCTAATATGTTTTCCCTGCTGTTACTCATGGTTCCTGTTCTTTTTATACCAGTCTTTGAAACTTTCTTTGGGGGCCGATGGCATATCCCGTTGTTTATACCAGGGGTTGAGCCGGTTGTTCACTAAAAAAGGCAGGTATCGCATGAAGAACCTTGCCATCCCGGCGCTCAGCCGGTATACAGCAGGCTTCGACAATACGCCCGTCATTAGTTTCATCGATGTTTTTTTCGCTGCGCCTCCATAACCTTCCGCCATCAATACCTGCCGCCAGCTCCAAAGCTGTTCGTGGATATTGATCTTAACCGGACAAACATTGGTACAGGAACCGCAAAGCGTGGAAGCAAAAGGAAGGTCCGCATTCTTGCGCATGTCCAGGTTGGGCGCCAGTATGGAACCAATAGGACCTGCCACCGAATTGTGATAACTGTGTCCGCCGCTGCGCCGGTACACCGGGCAGGTATTGAAGCAGGCGGCACAGCGAATACATTTCAAAGAGTTCCTGAAAGCTTCCCTGCCCAACTGTTCTGTTCTTCCGTTATTGACCAATACGATGTGCATTTCCTGTCCTGCTTTCGGGCGATGGAAATGACTCGAATAAGTAGTGATGGGTTGTCCTGTAGCGCTTCTCGCCAGCAGCCTTAAGAAAACAGAAAGGTCTTGTGCACGGGGTATGATCTTTTCAAAACCCATGCAGGCGATATGCACTTTGTTGGCATGCACACCCAGGTCGGCATTGCCTTCATTGGTGCAAACCACAATACCACCTGTTTCGGCTACTGCAAAATTTACTCCGGTGATGGCTGCATCTGCAGTAATGAATTTTTTACGCAGCACTTGTCTTGCTGCGCGGGTAAGATATACCGGATCTTGGTTGTTTTTTTCTGTATGAAGGTGTTTGTGGAAAGTATTGCTGACGTCTTCTTTTTTCAGGTGAATGGCCGGCAACACGATATGACTCGGCGGCTCATTCCGCAGTTGTACAATGTATTCACCCAGGTCCGTATCAACCACCGCTATTTTTCTTTCGGCGAGATAATGATTGAGTCCGCACTCTTCCGTAAGCATCGATTTGCTTTTCACCACATTCACCGCATTGTGATGCAGCAAAATCTCGTACACGATCTGGTTATGTTCCGCCGCGTTATTCGCCCAATGTACTTTGATGCCATTCTTTTTGGCATTGGCCTCAAATTGCAACAGGTATTCGTCGAGGTTCGATAATGTATGCTCTTTGATCTGTGAACCCAGGTTGCGCAATGCTTCCCATTCGGGAATTTGATGCGCCGCTTTGTCTCTTTTAGCCCTTACGAACCAAAGTGTTTCGTCGTGCCATTGGGCGCGTTGGCCGTTTTTGAGGAAAGCAGCGGCAGCTTTGTTGTGCTGAGTGGCAGGTTGACTCATTGCGCGTTTAAAATTTCAGCGAGGTGAATGACCTTGATATCGATCTTTTGCCTTTTCAATAATCCCTCCAGGTGCATCAGACAACTCATATCGCCGCCTGTGATATAATGCACGCCGTTTGCCAGGTGCTCTTTGATGCGGGTATTACCCATGCTTACCGACACGGCTTCTTCCGTTACACAAAAAGTACCGCCAAAACCACAGCACTCATCAGCACGTGAAGTGCGAAATAATTCCAGGCCATCCACTGTGCTCAACAGGGCTTCTGCTTTGGAGAAAGGCTTCTCTACTTTTTCACTCATGGAAGAAAGATGCAACATGCGTTGTCCGTGGCAACTTACATGGAGACCTACTTTGTGCGGAAAAGAAGCTTTCACTCCTTCCAGCTTCAACACATCGGTGATGAATTCCGTCAGTTCGTATATACGCTCGCGGATAGTAGCGGCCGCATTGGGTTCTTCCGCTGAATGCAAATGCTCTTTTATATGGAGCGCACAACTTCCCGAGGGGCAAACAATGTATTCGTAACCGGAAAAATTGGCTATAAAATTTTTATCACATCCGCCTGCCATAGAAGCAAAACCTGAATTGACCATGGGTTGTCCGCAACAGGTTTGTTTCAGCGGATAATGCACTTCGCATCCATGACGTTCCAGCAACTCTAGTGTGGCAACGGCCACCTGCGGATAAAACTGATCTACATAACAGGGTATGAATAATCCTACTTTCATGATTACAGGCTTACACCTCTTTTCCACGGAATAAAATCGTCCTGGCCTAGTAAAACGGCTTTGGGTATCACTTCTCCGCTCGCTGCTTTGATGCAGTATTCCAGTATCTCCTCTCCCATCTGTTCAATTGTTTTTTCGCCGGTGATGATGCCTCCCGTATCGATATCGATAATATCACCCATGCGTTTTGCCAATGTTGAATTGGTTGACAGTTTGATGGTAGGCGCAACAGGATTTCCTGTAGGCGTTCCCAAACCGGTAGTGAACAATATCAATGTAGCGCCTGCCGCCGCCTTACCGGTAGTGGCTTCCACATCATTACCCGGTGTACACACCAGGCTCAGTCCGGCTTTGGTAGCAGGTTCTGTATAATCCAGTACATCCACCACCGGCGACGTGCCACCTTTGCGTGCAGCGCCTGTTGATTTGATCGCATCGGTAATAAGTCCGTCTTTGATATTACCGGGTGATGGGTTCATGTAAAATCCCGATCCTACTTTATTGGCCAATGCATCGTAAGTCTGCATGAGGTGAATGAATTTTTCGGCTGCCTCTTTTGTTACACAACGGTCTATCATTTGCTGTTCGGCTCCACAAAGCTCGGGGAATTCTGCCAACAATACTTTAGCGCCCAAAGCCACCAGCAGGTCGGCACTATAGCCCACCGCCGGGTTAGCGGAGATACCGCTGAAACCATCGCTGCCACCACATTTCACGCCAACCGTCAATTCACTCAGCGGTGCAGGCTCACGCGTTATCTTATTTGCTTCCACCAATCCTTTGAAAGTGGTGCGAATCGCATCAACGATCAACTGCTCTTCACTCTGTGCTTTCTGTTGTTCAAAAACAAATAGCGGTTTATCAAAAGAAGGGTTCCGTTTTTTGAGGTCTTTCAGGAACATCTCTGTCTGCAGGTGCTGGCATCCCAGGCTCAACACAGTAATACCGGCAACATTGGGATGGTCTGCATAAGCAGCCAGCAAAGCGCTGAGTGTTTCTGCATCCTGGCGGGTACCGCCGCATCCGCCGGTATGGTTCAGGAATTTGATGCCATCTATGTTTTTGAAATAACGTTTTTCTTTCGCAGTTGCGGCGGGTGAAAGATCAAGGTGACTGATATCGGCGCCTGCCTGGTAAGCTGCAAGGAGTTCGCGGGTATAGCGTGTGTATTTATCTGAAACAGCATAACCCAATTCATTGTGCAGCGCTTCCCGTATCATATCGAGGTTCCGGTTCTCACAAAAAACAGTGGGGATGAACAACCAGTAATTGGCCGTTCCGAATTTTCCATTGCTTCTTTTGTATCCGAGAAAAGTTCTGTTTGTAAATTTCGATGCATCGGGTGCTTGCCATTGATAATGTGCATCCCGGTATCCATAAGCGCCTGCCGCGTGTTTGGTATTGGCGGTTGTCATCAGTTGTCCTTTTTCTACAGCCGATTGCAGTTTACCTACCAGCACACCATACATGATCACTTCATCACCGGCTTTCATATCGGAAATGAAGAATTTGTGTTTGGCCGGAATATTTTCTTTCAGTGTAATACCATTCTCATGCTCTTCAATGATGGCGCCTGCGGTCAGGTTTCCCAGGGCAACCAACACATTATCGGAAGGATGGATCTTTAAAAAATTGCGGGTCTTAGCGGTTCTATCCATGTATTGTTAGATTATTCAATGCGAAATTGCATCATTTTCAGGGCCCAAATAACGATTGAATGTAACTGCAAGCAGTAAGCCAGGCTTACGTTTTATTCACTTATTCTAACCTCCGGGAACGTTTGCGTAAAAAAACCTGCTTCCTGCGGCCGCTGCCATGCGCCCGCCTCAAAATTAACTTATATTTACTCCAAATCGATTGCTTTGCCTCATTTTCATGTCAAAATAGCTAACTAAATGCGCCCCCAGTTATTGAAGATATCGCAGGGTCCGGGCCATTCATTTAGTGTCCGGCAGGATCTTTACCCCATCAACAACCGTTGGCATTACCACGGTGAAGTAGAGTTGATCCATATTAAAAAAGGAGACGGTACCCAGTTCGTAGGTGATAACATCAGCCGCTTCAAATCGGGCGATGTAGTGATCATTGGCAGCAACCTGCCCCACTACTGGCGTTTCGATGATACGTATTACGAGGAAGACACCAAATCGGGCGCCGATATCAGGGTAGCCCATTTCAATGAGAAATTCTGGGGCGACCAGTTTCTCCAGCTTCCGGAGAACATCAGCATCCGCAGTGCATTGGAAAAAGGGAAACGGGGCGTACGCATCAACGGCAAAGCCAGGCAACGAATTGCCGATATACTGGAAGAGCTCATGAAAGCCGAAGGCCCGAACCGTGTATCCTTGCTGATGGAAGCGCTCACCGTGATTGGTAATTGCCAGAATTATTCTTTCATCTCTTCAATAGGCTTCAAACACGATTTTGTGGAATCGGAAAACGATCGCATCAATGCCATCTATGAATATTCCATCCGGAATTTCAAGAACAAGATCCACCTTGAAGAGATCGCTGCAATGGCCAATATCAGTCCCAACTCTTTCTGCCGCTATTTCAAATCACGTACCCGCAAAACTTTTTCCCAGTTTTTGATCGAGCTGCGGGTGGGTCATGCATGCAAATTGCTGATCGAAAACAATTTCAGCATCAAACAGATCTGTTATGAGAGCGGCTTCAACAATTTTACCAGCTTTCATAAGTATTTCAAAGTGATTACCGGGAAAAGTCCGTTGGCTTATCAGAAAGAGTTTACTGCGAATTAACAACTCAATGTAATTTGTCAATTTGACAATTCGATAATTCGACAAATACCTGATTTTACTATGTAAACTTTTTACTTTCATTGAGTATTGAGCCATCCTCCCTTATAAATTACCTTATGAAAAAATGCATTTGTACCCTATTTTGTACCCTCCTGGTTTTTCTTGTAAACGCGCAGAGCGACCGGCAGATATTGCTGGAAACAAAAAATACTGCGCTGTTACTTTCCATTGGCGCTAACCAGCGCGTTACCCAATCTTATTTTGGTAAAAAACTACAACCGGCAGATTATGCTTTGTTGAAAGGCGGCCGCGAAGTGTACCTCACAGCAGGTATGGAAAATCAGAACGAACCAGCCATACGGGTGGTGCATGCAGATGGCAACCCTTCACTGGAGCTGCAATATGTTGCTCACAAAACGATCAGTTCGGGTGGAGACAGCAGCACTACCGGCATTCTGCTGAGAGACCCGCAATATCCGTTCGAAGTAACTTTATATTATACGCTCTATTACAATGAAGATGTGATCAAGGCATGGACCGAGATCAGAAACAATGAAAAGAAACCGGTACAACTTACCGCTTATGCATCTTCCCTCCTGCATTTCAATGCCAATGCTTATTGGCTCACACAGTTTCATGGCGATTGGGCACGTGAAATGAATATGGTAGAAGAGCCATTGAGCAATGGCATCAAAACACTGGAAAGCAAACTGGGTACACGTAGCAACTTCTACCAAACCCAGGTATTTTTTGTTTCACTGGATAAGCCTTCTACTGAAACAGATGGCGAACTGGTGGCAGGTACACTCAACTGGACCGGGAACTTCAGGTACAGTTTTGAAATTGATCAGCGCAACGGGTTGCGCGTATTGTCGGGCATCAATCCTTTTGCTTCAGAATATGCACTTCAACCGGCAGAAACTTTTACCACGCCTGCATTTCTTTTTACCTGGTCGGGAAATGGAAAAGGATTGGCCAGTCGCAACCTGCATAACTGGGCGCGCAATTACGGCGTGATGGATGGCAATGACAACAGGATGGTATTGTTGAACAACTGGGAAGCTACGGATGTCAGGTTCAATGAAAACCGTTTGGTGGAATTGTTTGGTGAAGCAAAAAAATTAGGCGCCGATCTGTTCCTGCTGGATGATGGATGGTTTGGTAACAAGTATCCACGCAACGATGATAAAAACGGGCTGGGCGATTGGCAGGAAGACAAAGCGAAACTGCCGAGTGGTTTGGGTTACCTGGTGAAAGAAGCAGAGAAACAGGGTGTGAAATTCGGTATCTGGCTCGAACCCGAAATGGTCAATCCGAAAAGTGAACTTTACGAACAGCATCCCGATTGGATATTGAAATTACCCAACAGGCCGGAAAATTATGGCCGCAATCAATTGGTACTCGATCTCACGAATCCCAAAGTGCAGGATTTTGTGTTCTCGATTGTAGACAATATGCTGACCAAAACACCCGGTATCGCTTTCATCAAATGGGATTGTAACCGCAGCATGACCAATGCCTGGTCGCCTTACCTGGGCAGCAGCCGGCAATCGCAGTTATATATTGAATACACACGGAGTTTCTACAAAGTCATGGACCGTATCCGTGCCAAATATCCCACATTACCCATCATGCTATGCTCAGGTGGTGGTGGCAGAACCGATTATGGCGCGTTGAAATATTTTACGGAGTTCTGGCCAAGCGATAATACCGATCCACTCTCTCGCATTTATATACAGTGGGGTTATTCTTATTTCTTTCCCGCCAATACCATGGCTGCGCATATTACCGGCATGGGTAAACAATCGTTGAAATACAAGACCGATGTTGCCATGATGGGCAGGATGGGTTATGATATACGTACCAATAATTTCACGCCGCAGGAATTGCAGTTCAGTGAAGAAGCCGTGAAGACTTACAAACGCATCAGTCCGGTGATCTGGCGTGGCGATCTGTACCGGCTCGTTTCTCCTTATGAAAACAACCGCGCAGTGCTCATGTATGTAAGCAAGGATCAAAACCAGGCGATCTTATTCAACTATCACCTGAACAGTACCCGCAGCGATGTATTCGGGAAAGTGCGGTTACAAGGACTTGATCCGAAGAAAAAATACCGCATCAGAGAGATCAACCTGTTTCCGGGTACTACGTCTGCAATGGCCGATCATGACAAAGTATTTTCGGGTGAATACCTGCTGCAAGCAGGCCTTAACCTGTCTGTAAGAACTACTCCCCTAACCAGTAACGTATATGAATTAACTGCGGAGCCATAAATTTGTATTTTTCATTATATTTAGCTATTCAATAATACTTCATGAAACAATTATTCTTTCTTCTGCTGGCGATGGCAACAGGTACCTGTTTTGCACAACAGCATAAACTTGAAAAGATTTGGGAAACTGATACGGTAGTAGCTGTACCGGAATCTGTATTGCCTGTTGGCGATATTTTGTATGTCTCGCAGATAGATGGAGCCCCCTGGACAGCCGATGGTAAAGGGGGAGTAGCCAAGATTGATAAGGATGGAAAGATCATTGACCTTCACTGGATAACCGGTCTCAATGCCCCTAAGGGATTGGGTATTTATCAAAACCGTTTATATGTAGCAGATATTTCTGATGTAGTGGTTATCAATATCAAAAAAGGAAAAGTAGAAAAGAATATCCGTGTTGCCGATGCCAACGGATTGAATGATATCACCGTAACCGATAAAGGCGTTGTGTTTGTCTCTGATACGAAACAAAGCAAAGTATGGCGCATTGAGAATGATGTACCGGCCTTGTACCTCGATGGCATGAAGAGTGCAAATGGACTCAAAGTTGTCAAAGATGGACTGGTAATAGGCGCCGGCAAGGACTTTCTAAAAGCCGACGCGCAAAAAAAGGTTACAAAAATTGCCGATGTTCCCCAACCCATCGATGGTATTGAGCCGGTAGGCAATGGCGATTTTATTGTAACCGCATGGAGCGGATGGGTATTTTATGTATATGCCAATGGCACCGTTGAGACTTTATTGGAAACACACGAACAAAAAAAGAATACGGCCGATATTGGCTATGATCCGGTTAAGCGGATCGTATATATTCCTTCCTTCAATGGCAAAACAGTAGCGGCTTACAAGCTGTTATGATTTTGCTGCTCATGCATATAGGCATCCCTGGTTACCCTGGCTGTTTTATGCGCACCGGTATGGCTCCATCCCGGCGGCATGATGATGTATAGTAATTTATTTTTTATGCCCGGGGCTTTTACTACATCTTTCCACAAACAAATGATCTCGCCAAAATAAGCATCCCATAAACTGTTCGGGTTCATCTCGCGGGTAATGCCGTATTCTATTTTAACATCACGCTGCTCTTGCTGGTAAGTCTTGAATACTTTATCCCAAATATTCAGCAGGTTGCAAAAATTGGTATCCATATATAATGGATTGCGTGCATGGTGTACACGATGATGCGAAGGGGTTAACAATATTTTGTTGAATATACCCAGCCTGGCGTCTTTCATTATATTCTCCCCGATATGAATAAATGAGCCCCAGAAACCATCTATAAACATGATCAGGAACAGCATGGGCGGATTCACACCCATAATAATACAGATGGAAGTGCGTATCACATCTGCATAGGGCGCTTCCAAAAAGAAATGTGCGAAGTTCACGAAAAGGTTCATCTGCTGCGGCGCATGATGGGTAGAATGCAGGCACCACAACAGTCTTACCTTATGCGCCAGGAAATGATAAACAAAGTGGGCAAACTCCCATACAATATAACCATACAGCAACCAGTACCAGGTAAACGATGTTTTTACGATTGCCCATTTTCCAAAAAGGCCGATACAAAAACTGACAGCTGCTATTGAAATAAAACGGGATAAAAACCGGTTCAGTACAAATACCAGGAACGGAACTTTATAGTCTTCTATCCGGAATCGTTTATACACAACTGCCCTGATTATTTCTATGATCAGTAAGAGTGGAATAAGCGGGTAGATGAAATTGGCAATCCCGTCGAATGTTGAGAGCGTGGAGTAATCGCCCTTTTTAACCAGTTCTATAATACCTCCCAGGCCCAGGAAGCCAATAATTTCCTGGTAAAGGATTTCAAATACTTTCATACGGCAATCGTTGTATTAATGAATCGTAAGTTACATCCTTATTGTTTACAATTTTACCTCTTGTGTAGCCCCATCCTTTATTGTGTATTGTTTAACTGCATTTCCTTGTTTTACCATAATCGCTAAGCGCTCGCCGGACAACCTTGTAATCTCCAGGTCAAATACATGCCCGAACGCATGAACATTGCGCAAAGCCATACGATCCCATCCTGCCGGTATACGGGGGCGTATGTCAAAGCTGTTGAATCCTGTTGGACGCATGCCAAACATTCCTTCTGTATAAATGCGGCAATACAAACCGCTTTCGGCAGCAAGGTGTCGCTGGTTCCCTTCGGGGTATGCTTCTACCGCGTAAGGCACGTGTTCGCCCAATAGTCTCCTGCGTGAAAAATATTCCAGGAAAGGGAAAGCTTTCCCGGTGGCACCTGCTGCAAATGCGCCGCGCAGTCCGTATAAAGTAGAGCGGTCCCAGAAAGTTTTATCACCTGCCAGTGTAGCCAATCCATCTGCAGTCCATAATCGCGGTGAGAAGAGCGCTTCAATGGTACCTTCTTTCCTGTCGAAAATATCCATTACCAGCGGCGTGGTGATCCAGGCACGCAGGGTATCGTTGCCTTCGTAATAACGATAGGTCTTATATCCTTCCACCGTTGCACCGAAATACAATTCAATATTCGAACGCAAAGCTGTTGCCTGTGATTCGTATATTTTGAGTTGCGCAAGCGGTATATGCAGTTCCCTGCCCAACATAACGGCCGACCGCAATGCATCGTAATACAAAGAGCTGGTGTTGAGGTTGGCTTTGCCGGCGGGGAAACGCCCTTCCAATTCATCACTGTTGCTTTTCACTACTCCTTGATCATTCAATTGACGTTTCAGGTATTCGAGGCACCATTCTATCAAAGGCCATAACACCCTGGCGCTATCGGCATTTCCATTGGCCAGTGCATAACGGCCAGCGCCATAAGCAATCATCGCCATATCTCCCCTGTCTTTCGCTCCATGCCATGTGGCATCTCCTTCCGCAATGATGGAACTGGGAATGGGTTGATATTCCGGATTGATGTAACGGGCGAACAAACGGAAAGCATTCATAGCAGAACGGTTGCCAATATCATCTCCAAGGAAAGCAAAAAAAGGGTTGACGTATTCAGCCTGGTCATTGGCCCAGATGGCTGCATAATAACGCAATCCGCCGGGACCGTGCATATACCCTCCCTTTGTATTATAAATACTTTCGGTAGCCCTGATCTTGGCAAAAGCGAAAGCTGTATTCAACAAACGATCGGGTGTTTCCAGTACCAGTTCCGATATGATCTGGTTTACCCTGTTTCTCCGCATCTGTTCTTCCTGGTCAACATTGATGGCCAGCGGTTGTGCCGATCCTTTTGTGGCTTCATAACTAATGGCAAATACCACACTATCGCCCGGCTGCACTGTTTTCAATCCATCGCCAATGGTAGATACGATGAAATGATGCGGTCCGCCCGTGGTCCTTTCTGCAGCAGGCCTGCTTTCCCTGTGCAGGTATTCCATTTCAATTTTGGCTGCTTGTTTACCTTCATTGATGAATACCATTTTTTCAATGGCCATTGGTTTATCTACCGAAGGAAAATAGATCCTTTTCAGCCGGATACCGTCTTTGCCCACCATGCTTTCTATTTCCATGATACCCTTGTGTGTGATGCGTATTACTTTTTCCGGCAAATCGGGCACAACAGCAGCATTGTATACACCCGATCTAAGCATGCGGTTATTGATGTAGATACGCGGCAGGTCATTGTCTTCCACATTGTACATCATGTGGGCAATGGTTTGCACAGGCAACAAACGGCTCGATGGAAATACCAGGGTACGCGAAAGAACCGGCCGGTAATTACTGTCCACACCATACCGCATCCAGAGCGCTACTTTTTCTCCGCCCATCTCGATGTGATCATTGTGCGGCAATCGTCCATCCACCACCCATTCAATGCCGCCCTCAGGTGTGATCTTCCACCGGTCTTGCTGTTGTGTCAGGGGCATCATCTGTGCCCTGGCGAAAAAGGAGCCGCACATCAATGCAGCTGCCAGTAGTGTTCTGTTGAATCGCATCATCTTTATTTATTTGATTGAGCCTTCTCACAAATATAACGGGTTCTTCATACCAGTCAGGCGAAAGCTATTGCGTTAGCCATCTATTCAGCAATTCTGGCATGGCCTTCTGCAATCGTCTTTTCCTGTTTATCTTAGAACCATCTAAATTCCTTGCTGTCACCATTACTTATCAAAATCATTTTATGATCTTCAGACAGCTTGCCCGGGCAGCCTGCATTTGTTGCAGCATCCTATCCACTTCTTTTATTACCCTTGATACAGGTAGCCATTCATCATCAAAATTTGTCAAACTCAATGCAGACGGCAGTCTTGTGTACATGCCGGATGAAAAAGGAAATACCATTCCCGATTTCAGTCGTGTTGGTTTTTATGGCGGCGACCGGTCTATTCCTGATATACCAATAGTAAAAACCATCAGCGCTACCGGTGCCGATGATCAGCAGTTGATCCAGCAGGCCATTGATGAAGTAAGCAACCGGCCGCTTGATGCTACTGGTTTTCGTGGCGCTATTTTATTGAAGCGGGGATTGTATAAGATTGCCACTTCCCTCCGACTGGAAGCAAGCGGCGTAATACTAAGAGGCGAAGGCAACACAGAAAACGGCACCAGGATACAACTTACAGCAGCCACACAAATGCCTTTGTTGCGTGTTACCGGATCAGGCACACCGCGTGAGATACCCGGCACCAGAACACAGGTTACAGACAATTATGTTCCGGCCGGCACTCATTCGTTGACTGTTTCAGATGCTACGCGTTACAAGGCCGGTGACAAGGTCATGGTGTTTCGTCCCGCAACCAAGCAATGGATACAAGACCTCAAAATGGACCAGATCGAAGGAAGAGATGGCACGAAGCAATGGCAACCGGATGAATATAATTTGTCGTTCGAAAGGGTGATCACAAAGATCGAAGGCAATAAGGTATTTATAGATAACCCCATCGTTATGCCAATGGAACCAAAATATGGTACTCCCATCATCTTCAAATATGAATTTCCCAAACGCATCAACCATGTGGGTATTGAACAACTGTTTTTTCAAAGCGATTATAGCAGCGATACCGCCGAAAACCATGGATGGCAGGCCATCTTATGCGACAGGATCGAGAACAGCTGGATAAGAAATGTTAGTTCCAGGTATTTTGGTTATGCTTGTGTTGAGCTCGGCAGCCTTGCCAAACATATTTCCGTATTGAACTCGAACTGCTTAGATGCCAAATCTGTTATCACAGGAGGCCGCCGGTATTCTTTTTGCAACAATGGTCAGTTGAACCTGTTCATGAACTGCCACACCACCGAAGGCCGGCATGATTTTGTAACAGGTGCGCGCGTTTGCGGTCCCAATGTGTTTTACAACTGCACGGCGCAGCAAACACATGCCGATATTGGTCCGCACCACCGTTGGGCCAGCGGTACTTTATACGACAATATTGTTACTGATGGAGAGATCAATGTGCAGGACAGGGGCAATTATGGCAGCGGGCATGGCTGGGCCGGTGTTACTCAAATCGTATGGAACTGTACTGCTAAAAATGCGGCCGTACAAAGCCCGTGGGTATCCGGAAAAAATTATTGTATCGGATTGAAAGGAAAAAAATCAACAGGGCGGTTTAAAGACAGGCCCGATGGAGAATGGGAATTGATGAACCAGACTGCTGAACCTGCCTCATTGTATATGGCACAACTCAAAGCAAGGCAACGCTAAAAAAGCGCCCATCATTTTAAAGAGGTGGGCGTTTTTTTTATTTTCTAAGCAATGCCGTAGCGCACCACAGTATCGGTGCCTGTCCGTGTAAATCACCTGTGTTCTTCTTACGATCTAGGTAGTATTGCCGGCTGTTCTTTTTATTGGTGCCTTCGCATACATCGGTGATATCATTATCTGCATTGATGTATTTGATCAACGCGAGCCATCCTTTGCGTGCCGCGGGGCCATAAATGGTTTTATCGAGCCAGCCTTCTTTCACACCCGTAATGAATGCAAAAGTGAACATGCCCGTACAGGATGTTTCCGGCCATGATTCGGCATCATCGATCAGTTGCCGCCACATACCATCACTTGCCTGGTATTGTAGCAGAGAAGCCATCATTGCTTGATAGCCTTGCATGATGCGGGTCCTGTTGGGATTATTTTTAGGCAATGAGCGCAGCACTTCACTCATACCAACAGCCATCCAGCCATTGCCCCTGCCCCAGAAAAAAGGCACGTCGGGCGCATGATAAAACAGGCCATTGGGTCTTTGTAACGAATCGAGATAAAAAACCATTTCTGTTGCCGCATGTTCGATATAGCTTTTATCGCCTGTGGCCCTGTACGCCTGCGCCTGCAATGCAGTGATCATGAACATATCATCGATCCACAAACGTGTTTGCCAGCTAAGGCCCTTTGCATAAAAACGGCGCGCTTCTGCATTCACCCTGGGGCCTTCCGGTGTACCCCATTGTTTATCTGCAATCTGCTTGCCCAGGTTGAGGTACTTCTGTTCTTTTGTTTGCATGTACAGTTCCAACGGAACAGCGCCAAAGACTGAATAATCTACATGATCCGGTTTAGGGATCAGTGTATCGCTGCTGCCGAAAAGCGGCTCAAACCGTTCAGCAAGCTGCTGCAATAAATGGGTGTCTTTAGTTTCTTTTGCAAAAGTCAATGCACCATACCAGGTGCAGGTCTCCGGGTAAGTGATGTACCTCGGGGGAGTGGATCTTCCAAAATTGGTATGCGGTGTTACAACAAAATGAGCGGCTATCTTTTGTCCTATTGCTGCCGGACCTTCTCCTTCAGGAAAATTTTTCAGATCGGCGCTCTCTTTTTTTTGCGCTGCCGCCTGATCGAAGCCATAGGCAACCTGTACAGTTGCAAAAGCGATCATGAGGTACCTGTTCAATTTTGATTTCATAAACAGATGGGTTTTATGTTGATGATTGATCCGCTGATCATCTGCAATAGAATAAGAAATCATGAGCATTCCGGTGACAGGATTGTCAAAATATTCAACAATTCTGGCATAACCATTGAACAAAAAAGTAATACTTCATTCACAATCTTAGCATAAATTAGTGCCTCGATAAATCGATTTTGCCTGCTATTGCAGTCAAACGAACTGACCTATTGCAAACAAAAAAAATACCGATGAAAAAAGTTTTTTCTTTTCTTTCCATTGGCTTCCTTTTTGCCGTACCCTGCCTGGCCAATCCTTATGCCGACACCATCAACGCGGGGCTTAGTCTCCCTAAAGGCTTCGAAGCGTCCAAAGTATCTGATGGCATTGGCCGTATCCGCCATTTACTGGTTACGCCTGAAGGGGTGATCTATGCCAGAACAAGCAGGTTATATAAAGGTAATGGCATTTTAAAAATGACCGCCCAGAACGGAGACGGTAAGATAGACAAGGTTGAAGGGTTCAGCAATTATACCGGCACAGGCATTGCCTTAAAAGACGGCTACCTCTATGCATCCAGTGATGACGAAGTTTTCCGTTACAAATTGAATGCAAAAAATGAAGTGATCGATGCGGAGCATCCCGAAAAGATCATTACCGGTCTCTGGAATAAAAGACAACACGAATCCAAATCTATTGCCCTCGACAACAACGGTAATATTTATGTGAATATTGGCGCCCCTTCCAATTCCTGCCAGGAAGTAGACCGTGGCAACGGATCAAAAGGCAGGATGCCCTGTCCCATACTGGATAGCGCGGGAGGTATCTGGATGTTCAAAGCCGACAAGTTGAATCAAAGCTATGCACAGGGCGTTCGCTATGCAACAGGATTAAGAAATGTAGTGGGCCTCGATTGGAATACACAAAGCAATTCATTGTTTGTGATGCAACATGGCCGCGATAATTTATTGCAGGATTGGCCTCAGTATTTTGATGCTGAACAAAGCGCCGAACTGCCTTCCGAGTGTATGTATGAATTGAAAAAAGGCGACAATGCAGGTTGGCCTTATATTTATTACAACCAGATCCTGCACAAGAAAATGCTGGCGCCCGAATACGGTGGCGATGGTAAAACAGAAAGCCCCAGGGCAAAAGATTTTATCGAGCCTGTAGTAGCGTTCCCTGGTCACCTTGCACCAAACGGATTATTGTTTTATACAGGTAATATGTTCCCCGAAAAATACAGGAACGGCGCTTTCATTGCTTTCCACGGCAGTTGGAATCGTGCTCCCATGCCACAGGAAGGTTATTATGTGGTTTTCGTGCCCTTCAAGAATGGTAAGCCTTCCGGCAAATGGGAAGTTTTTGCCAATGGCTTTTCGGGTGTGAAAGTAGTGAACGCTACCCGGCAGGCAGAACACCGCCCCTGCGGTCTTGCCCAGGGGCCCGATGGTTCGCTTTATGTAAGCGACGATAACAAAGGCACTATTTATCGCATCACTTATTCAGGAAAATAATTTACACTTCACAACCATGAAGAAGAAACTGATCACAGCAATGGCTTTGTTTTCTTTCGGCATTATGCTTTGGGCACAGACCAATAACCTTTCCGTTTCTGTTGCAAGGGGCGAAGCCGTTTATAAAAAAGAATGTTTGAGTTGTCACCAGGTAGATGGCGGCGGTGTTCCACACATGAACCCACCGCTGGCACAAAGCTCCAATGTGCTGAAGGACAAGCAAAAGATCATTACTGTTGTACTGAAGGGCATGTCGGACCGTATTCCGCTCGATGATGAATATTATTCCAATGTCATGGCATCGCACAGCTATCTCACTGACCAGCAGATAGCAGATGTACTCACGTATGTTCGCAATAGCTTTGGCAATAAAGCAACCGCCGTTACTGCTGCCGAAGTGAAAGCTATACGAGGGCCTGTTAAAAAAACAACTTCACAAGTAAAGAAAAGCTAGTGAGAAGATGTTAGTTGTTAGTTGCTAGTTGTAAGGCCAAAATGCTAACAACTAACATCTAACAACTATTAATCATTGAGCCATTAACCAGATTATCTTAATCCAACGCACCCGTTTTCATCTTACCGTTAGCGGCGGACTGCTGGCTTTCTACTTTTCCCTTCAATATTACTTTGATCACAGAAGCGTTTGCATCAGGCGAATTGAACGGCACTGCAATATTCAATCCATCCGTTGTAGTAGTTGTTTTCAAAGCAGCACCACCGGCAAGCAATTTGGCCGATACAACTGTATTCTTAATGCCGGGCACTAAGAGCTGCCCATCGGTGGGCCAATTGAAAACAGAAAAATAAAGAATGGTCTGGCCGTCATTTTCTTTCATGGTACAGCGGCCCCAATTCAGCGGTGCAAGCGGATTTGCTTTGGTTGCATAAATGGCTTCTCCGTTCACTTTCATCCACTGGCCGATTTCTTTCAGGCGCTCTATGCTGGCATCGGGGAATGTTCCATCTGGTTTGGGTCCTATGTTGAGCAGGTAGTTTCCTCCTTTGGAAGCAATATCTGCCAGGTTACGGATCAGTGTTTCGGTAGATTTCCATTTGGTATCGGAAGTTCTGAAACCCCAGGTACCATTCATGGTCATGCAGGTTTCCCAGTCTTTACCATCGAGTTCGCTGAGGCCGGGTATTTTTTGTTCCGGTGTTTTGGTGTCTCCGGGAAAATTGGGTCGCTTCAACCGGTCGTTCGTGATGATCCGAGGCTGCAGTTTCAAGAGCTCCTGTAATTTCAATGCGGCATCATCTGTCATGTTGGTGGGCGTATCCCACCACAATACAGCCACATCGCCATAATTGCTCAACAGTTCTTTCACCTGCGGTACGGCAACACGGTCAATGTATTGCGCAAAGGTGGATGTTTCCTGTGCTGCATCCCAATGGCCATTGTGCGCAGCGGTAAAAGCATCGATCTTCGCACTATCGGGATTAGCCCAGCCCTCCGACATCAATTTACGGGCAGCGGCGCCACCGGGGTTATTCCAATCCTGCGCCTGCGAGTAATAAAAGCCCAGCTTCATACCCTGTTTTTTACAAGCTGCCGCCAGTGCTTTTAAAATGTCTTTACCATAAGGTGTTGCATCGACAATATTCCACGGACTCGCTTTTGATCCGAACATGGCAAACCCATCGTGGTGCTTGGCTGTGATAACGATGTATTTCATACCCGCCTCTTTTGCCATCCTTACCCAGTCATCTGCATTGAATTTTACAGGATTGAATTGTTTGGCGTATTGCTGATATTCAGCAACGGGTATTTTAGAACGGTTCATGATCCATTCGGCACCGCCCCGCTGCTGCTCGTGCCCATTATATACTCCCGCAAGCTGGGCATATACACCCCAGTGTATGAACATACCGAAACGGGCTTCACGCCACCATTTCATGCGTTCGTCTTTCGGAAGTTGCTGACTGAAAATCAATTGTGAAGTAAAGAGACAAGCTACAATAAAAAAAACAGTTTTTTTCATGAGTTTAGCAATGATGATGAATGATGGGTACCGGCCGGGTTCAGATGCGTGAAATAAGCAAGAAGCCTCCAGCCTGCAATGCAGGGGATTAACTATCTATTCAGTGATTTTGGCGCGTAATAATTAATTATTAGGTCATGTTATCATATTCGATTACTTTTAATATCTATTGATTCATTCTTAACTAAACCTCATCTATGAAAATCTTATCCGCCCCGCTGCTGGTTGCAGCGATCTTGTCCGGCTCCATGACTTTTGCACAATCCAAAGTGCCTGTAAAGACCGGCGAGAAAATCCACAGCACCATCAATACAGTCAATAATATCACACAGAACATGATGGGACAGGAAATGAAAATTGTTTCCAATGTTACCATGACCGTTCAAACGGAAGTGAAAGAGATCAATCCTGATATTCATTTGTCATCTGTTGTTACAAAACTTTTATTGAAGAACGAAGCGATGGGACAGTCCATGGATTTTGATTCTGATAAAAAAGAAGATATGGATGGACAGATTGGCCAGGCGGTGAAAGGTTTCATTGGCACTGCCAACGATATCTTTATTTCAACCGATGGCAAGCCGGTTGAGAAGAAAAAAGACGACGGTGCTGCCTCTGCCGAAGCAGTATTGGGTGGCGACATCAACGATATTGCTCCTGAGTTGTTATTGGCAATACCTGCTTCTCTGAAAGCGGGTGATAGCTGGACCGAAGAACACAACAAGGACGCCGATAACAAAAGAAAAATTGTTTACACCATCCAGTCAATCAATGGTAATGAAGCTGTTATTGCATTTACCGGTGAAGAATCAACAAAGAAACCCAAATCTATCCAGGGCATGACAGCTACCATCAGCGGCACCAACAATTACAAAGGCACACTGACCATTGATACCACCTCTGGTGTGATCAAAGAAAAAAAGACCAACATAGAAGGTAAGGGTGAAACAGCTATTATGAGCCAGACTATTCCTTTTTCTATTTCAGCAATAGTGAGTACCAGCGCCCGTCAATAATTAAAAGAGCAATCATTAAATAAAAAAGGAGTCAGGAATATCTCTGGCTCCTTTGGTACTACTAAAATACCATTTATTGATCAGATCATCATTGAGGCATGGGTGTTTTCTTCATAAACAATAGCTTATTTAGCAAGTTGTAAAACAGGTTTACCTTCCTGCAAGTTCTTACCGCGCAGTAATGCTTCCAGGTAATAATAATCTGCATAGTTCAAAGGAACATCTACTTCACTGTTAGCCGGTTTGGCGCCGGTGCTGTGCAACAGAATGAAGCCTTTGTTTTCATTCGCGGGTGAAGTGTACTGGCTGCCTGCGAGGCTCTCCAGTATCTGATCTGCCGTTGCACGATATATCTTCGCATTCGTTTTGGTATAGGCGCTGAGTTCATACAATGCAGACGCTATCACTGCGGCGGCAGAAGCGTCTCTTGGTTCATTGGGAATACCCGGCGCATTGAAATCCCAGTAAGGCACTTTGTCTTGGGGAAGGTTGGGATGGTGTAAAATGAAAGCAGCGATATGCTCTGCATGATCGAGGTAGGCTTTGTTCTTAGTTTCACGATAGCACATCGTGTAACCGTACAATCCCCATGCCTGTCCGCGTGCCCAGGCCGATTCATTGGCATATCCCTGGTGCGTGGTTTTCTTTACCACTTTGCCGGTGAGCGTGTCATAATCTACTACATGATATGAGCTGTAATCGGGTCTGAAATGATTTTTCATAGTGGTATTTGCATGTGCTACGGCAATACGATAGAGTGAAGTATCGCCTGATAGCTTAGCGCCTTCGAACAATAATTCCAGGTTCATCATGTTATCGATGATCACCGGGAAGCCCCATTTATCGCGGCTGTGATCCCAGGAACGAAGCGTGCCAGTTGTTGCATTGAATCTTCTGGCCAGCGTGCGGGCCGCCTGTACGATCACTTCTTTATAGTGCGCATCTTTGGTGATCCTGTAACCTGTACCAAAACTGCAATACACTTTAAAGCCCATATCGTGCGTAGTGCCATTGGTCTTTTCTTTCTCTATGTTAGCAGTAAATTGTTTGGCAGCCTGCAACCATTCCCGTTTTCCTGTGTACGCATCCAGGAACCAAAGTACACCGGGAAAGAACCCGCTGGTCCAGTCGCGCGATGCTACCAGTTTCAGGTTACCATGTTCCAGTGTTCGCGGGGAAACCAGGTCGGGCTTGCCTGCATTGGCTTTGGCTATTTCCTGTATCATGAGCCTGCTTTGCGCTTCAGCGTTTGTAAATATTGCAGCCAGGTTTTGTGGTACCAACTGCACTTCCAGTAATCGCATCAGTTCACTTTTACCCAATGCAAGCGGCGCAATGGTAAGCTGGTGATATCCCGCAATCAAATCAGCAGTACCCAATTCTATTGTTTGTATCACATTCCCTTTTTCGGTAGCCTGTACTTTGCCCTCATATTTGTTTTGATCCAATTGCAATTGATAAGCACCTGCTGTTTCCGGTGTGGCTACATATTTCACTACTATTTTAAAACGCGCAGACTCTCCAAGATTGAAATGCCAGGCAATCTGTTGATTGGCCGACTTCCATCCATCTACATAATAACCGCTCGCCTTACCATCTCCAAAACCAAATCCTTTTCCTTTCAATATAGCATCAAAGGCCAGCAGCCTGGTAGCTGTATTGCTCGCTACAAAGCGAACCGAATCTGTCTTTGGCTTCTCTTTCAATGCAAGTACGATCACTGTATTGCTGGTATCAGGCGCCTGGGGTGGCACCATGATACTGGTCATTCGATTACCTGTAATTATTCTGAGCGGTTGTTTAGCCGGATCGGTAAGCAGATAGGCTTTGTCAATTTTGTTCAGTAAACCTCCGAGCTGCAACCTGCCATCGGATGGCCAGTTGAATACGTGCAGGTACACAAGGTTGTTTTTTTGTGTTGTAACACCCCAGCTTTGCAAAGGCAAAGAAGATGGTCCCACATCGTATATGCTTGCTTTATTTTTAGCTACCCATTCGCCAATACCTTTTAATATTGTTACATCTTTCACATCCATTTCACCATCTCCCCTTGGTCCTATATTCATGAGCAGGTTACCCCCTCTCGATACCGCTTTGGCCAGCAACTGGATGAAGAAAGCAGCGGGCTTGTGACTATCGTCGTATTTGGAATAACCATAGCTTTCATTGGTAGTTGGGATGGCTTCCCAATCGCCTGTTACGGGATAGAATTCAGCGGGTCTGTCTGCCGTATTCTTATAGTCACCAAAATTCATATCACCTGATCTTGCCAGTCGCCCATTGACCACTACGTTAGGATCTGTTTCCCGGATGGCTTCCAGTATGCGTATGTTCTCCGACAATGGCAGTTTATGCGGCGTATCGAACCAAAGTATATCGGGATGATAATTGCGCAACAATTCTTTGATCTGAGGAATGGCTTTTTCATTCACATATTTCACCGCTTTAGGCAATAGTTCAGGATGCACATCGAACCAGTTTGTTCCGCCGTATAAGTTCAGGTCGCCTCCGGGGTTCTTGTATTCCCAGTCGTTGCCCGGTGCATCGGGATGTTCCCAGTCGAACGCATGTGAATAATAAAATCCAAACTTCACTCCATATTTCTTACAGGCGGCTGACAACTCTTTCATGGGGTCGCGCTTGAAAGGCGTTTGTTGCATGATGTTGAAGTCAGATACTTTACTGTCGTACATCGCAAAACCGTCGTGGTGTTTGGAAGTAATGATGAGGTAATTCATGCCCGCTTCCCTGGCATTGCGTACCCATGTATCGGCATTGAACAGAACGGGATTGAAATGATGTGCCAGCTCGAGGTATTCAGCGCGGCTGATCTTTTCTTTGCGCATGAGGTGTTCGGCATACCCGCTTACTTTTTGTCCCTTCCATTCACCACCAGCTTGCGAATACACACCCCAGTGTATGAACATACCGAATTTCGCTTTGTGCCACCAGTCGATCCGCTGGTCGTGGGTCTTCATCGATTGCGCCCACCATCCTTTGACTGCTTTGTCTATCGCCTGTTGATCGCGTGCTTTGGCGTTGTTGAACATGTCTTTGTCTTCATCGCCTTTGTTGTTTTGTGCAAATACTATGTTAACAGCCAACAAAGCGGTCGCAAGCAGCGCAGATTGAATGTATATCGTTGTTTTCATGTGTTGATTAGTTGATCCAGATCAATGGATTTCGCACAGGCAGGTTGCGTATGATCTCTTCGTCTGCAGGTGCATGGTTCAATCGTTTCCAGGTATCCAGCCATTCTTGCTGGTGATACGCAGATGCGCCCATGAACAGAAAGGTTTGCGCTACCGGCCATGCTTCCCAATGCATCACATCGTGCCGGAAAGGCCATTTGTTTTTATCCGCTACAAAAGGATATAAATAAGCAATTCCTTTTTTGATGGAACGTCCGTCCGGCGTCTGGTAATTCCAAAGATCATCTTCTTTGGTCGAAAGCAACTGACAGAGGGTGGTCATGGCATCCATGTTGAAAATGGAATAGCCATAAGGTTTCGTCCTTTTGATCTCCCTCGGAAAACTGCCGTCTGCCGCCATCTGGTTGGGCAGCAGCACCTGCTTGTAACGATCCCTGCAAAACTGCAGGATCTTTTCATTGCGGGTGAATTTTGCAAAAGCCGCTACCTGCATGGCCCAGCAAGTACCATGATTGTTCTCTGCATTCATTTCATCTTTGCCATATTGATGCGTAGTGAGCCATTGCAGGTATTGTTCAAACCATTGTTTGATCGATTGCAATGCTTCCTGGTCCATACCGTTCGCCTGTTCCATTACCATCAAACCCTGCACTACATCCAGTAATTGTATGGTATCGATGATGCCGATGCCGCGGCCGGTAAAACGTCCTTTGATCGCCTGCGCGTACAACAGGTTGGGGTTCATTTTTGTATCGGCATTCACAAACCAGGCAATACAATGCTTCATGGCTTGTTGCACATAGCGCTTATTGCCTGTTAATTTATACGCCGAAGCGAGGGCCCCCACGATCTTGCTGAACCGGATCATTGCATGACGATGGACTACAAAATTATCGGGGTTGGTTATGCCGTCTTTTTGAATATACGGACTGTCCACACTCACCGGATTGGGCCACCAGTAATCGCCTTCCGAATAAAAATCGTGCTTTCCTCCTGCACTTCGTGGCGAAGCAGCAGCCGTTACCGTAACCGGTTCCTGTTGCATGGCCCAGGCTGCTTCCTGCATAATCTGTTTGCGTAATACAGCGGCTATTTGATTTTCAAAGCCTGACTTCTTTTGAACAGGCATGCCTGCAAAACACAACACAGTAACAATGCACAAGCAAATGCTGGTTCTTTTCATATTATTTGGTCATATAGGTCCAGGTAATATTGCCTACTGTGTTCGGCTTACCGTTCACCGGTGCTGAGATGGTTCCTTTGAATTGCCCCTTTGTACCTTCTACTTTGATCTCACGGAAACTATATTCGCCTTTTTCATAGTTGAAAGTTTCTCCATCATCATCGTACAATAAAAAGCTGCCTGGCTTTTCTCCGTAATGACGTATTTCCAGGTCTACCTTCTCGCCTGCTTTAGGTGCGTGCATGCGTGCAGGCATCAGGGGTATGATGCCACCATCTTTCACATACACTGGTATCTTATCCAATCCTGGTTCTACGGTGATCACAGTACCATCTCCTGCAAATACACCGGTATAAAAATCATACCATCGTCCTTTGGGCAATACTACTTTCCGGCTCTTTTGTCCGGTGAACAAAGGGGCCACCAGCAGGTTCTCACCGGCCATGTACTGGTCTTTGATTTCTTTTGAAGTGGCTTCTGCGTAAGGATTCTCTTCCAGGTTGGCATTGGCTGCTTCTTTTTTCGTTGTCTGTTTGAACCCATATTCCAATCCCATTCCGTAAAAAGGCGGCGTTCCTGCAAAATGATATTGCGCAAAGACCGAATACCAGTAAGGCATCATGCGCATGCGCAGCAATGCATATTCTTTTATCTGCGATGCCACTTCAGCGTACGACCAGGGCTTGGTACCGCTGGACCATGCATTGATCATGGCCATTGGCGAGAATACAACCGTTTGGAAACGGCGCAACCATTCTTCCGCCGTTTTAGAAGCGCGTGCCTCGGGTGTCCACAATACACCGGCCGTTCCGCTATTGATCAATGCCGTGATAAAATCTTCGTGGTTATAATAATCGTTGTAGATCACATAGGGAAAAGAAACAGCGCCTGCGTTGGAAGCGCGCACCAATCCATAAGTACGCTGATTTTTCTGATGGAACATTTTAGCGCTGTATCGCATAGCCAACACACCAAAGGTCTGCCGCATCTGCTCTGCACTCGTACCGGAAGGAAATGTGGCTACATCGGGCCAGAGATAATAATCGTATCCGTCCACTTCATCAATTTTATATCCGCTGACGCCGATAGCTACCTGGTCTTTTTTCAGTTGCCCGAAAAAAGCATTCCTTGCCTGCGGCATGTTGAAATCGGGCACTTCACCTGTCCACACCGTATGCGAACCGGTATATGGTTTAATGGTCTGGTAAAAAGGCGCATCGGCAGCAACATAGGGATTGATCCACAAGTTCAACCGGATGCCCTTGCTGAGCATCTGCTGCACAAAGGTTTTAGGCGCAGGATATCTTTGAGGGTCCCATGCAAAAGTGCCGGGATAGGCTTTGCTTTGCCAGCCCGGTTCCAGCCCGATAAAATCGAGCGGGAATCCTTTCTCTGCAAAAGCATCTGCCTCTTTTGCTACTTCTTCTGCCGTATACAATGATTTCACGCGTTGTGTGAACCCGAGCCCCCAACGCGGCGGCAATACTCCGCCGCCGTTGAACAGGTTGAACCTTCGCACTGCATCCATGGGTGTGGGGCCTGCAAATACATAAACTTCCGCACCGGCTGCAGGCACCTGCATTTCCACTGCATCGGAATAAGGTCTGGCGCTCCAGTTCTTGTCTGTGTTGCGGTCTCTTGATACCGGCGGATGCTTGCTGTCTTTCCGCACAGCGCTTCCCGCGTATACTTTGATATAACGTGCCGCATTCACAAACACACCATAACCTTTCGATGAAACATAAAAAGGCGTGGGTGCATGTGTACGGCCATTGTCTTTGCCGCCGTAGTGATCTACATGCAATTCCAATATTTTTCCGCGCTGGTGAACTGTTTGAAAGTTCAGTCCGAAACCATACAACTGTTCTTCTTTATCAAGCGGAAAACGAAGTGCAGTTTTCCCATCTGTTACCATTCCTGCAATGTCGCCATTGGAGAAAGGGAAAGATGCTTTGGTCATCTTACCCAATGCATTGGTATTGGGTTGTGCACCGGCAGCTTTCAGGAGATCATAGGCTTCCGGTTTGCCTACCACTCCCTTCCATACACCCGGCGCTACTTCTTTCCAGGCAATGGTTTGCGCGCGGGCAACCATGCAGACCAACATACAAAATGCGATGGACCAATTTTTTTTATTCATCATATAAATGCATTCAAACAATGACTTACAATGGTAGTATCGTATAGGTTTTTCCTTTCTCTGTAGCGAAATCAATAACGTATCCTTCTGTACGATCCAGTTCCTGCAATGTTGCATGCGTAACATTTTCGAAAGGAGGCATTCCATACACCGTATTCAGCCCGTTCCTGTTCTCTCCTTTTGCAGACATACTTTTTACTTCTACGATCTTCACCGGCTGCCATGTGCGTATCCTGCAATTACCGCCTATGCCTGATAGAATTTTCCCTTTCACCAGTTTACCTTCTTTCCATTCCATGCTCACCGTGAAATTACCCCTGGCTTTGAGGCCGCTTACCGAACCGTCTTTCCAGGCTTTGGGTAATGCAGGCAATAAAGCAATATAACCGGCATGGCTCTGCAAGAGCATTTCAGTGATGCCGGCCGTTGCACCAAAATTTCCATCGATCTGGAAAGGTGGGTGTGCATCGAAAAGATTCGGGTAAGTGCCGCCTCCTCCCATGGTTTCGCGTGGTTCTCCCGGATTGATATAATTAAATGCTGCACTTAATATTTTGTAAGCATGTTCCCCATCCTGAAGCCTCGCCCACCAGTTGATCTTCCAGGCCATAGACCAGCCGGTACTCACATCGCCGCGATGGATAAGCGATTGTTTGGCAGCAGCAGCCAACGCTGGCGTATGATTCACTGTGATCTGGCTGCCCGGATAGAGTCCGAATAAGTGAGAGATATGCCTGTGCTTGTCTTTCGGATCATCCCAATCTTTGAACCATTCCTGTATTTGTCCGTATTGTCCGATATGATAAGGATATAATTGCGCCTTTGCTTTCACCAGCTCATCATGAAATGCTGCATCTGTTTTCAACTCCTCAGTTGTTTTGATCAGTGCGGTAAACAATTCGCGGATGATGGACATATCCATGGTAGATGCCATGGCCATATCGTATTCCTTGCCATTGATCTTAATGCTGTTTTCCGGTGAGGTAGACGGATTGGTAACGAGGTAGCCTGACTGTTTATCTTTCACCAGCCAATGCAGCATGAATTGCGCAGCGCCTTTCATCAGTGGATATGCCTGCTCGCGCAAAAACTGTTTGTTGCCCGTGAACAAATAGTGCTCCCATAAATGGGTGCTGAACCATGCTCCCGCCATGGGCCAGGCCGACCAGCGAGGTGATCCTTTGGGATCCTGGTCGTATCCGCCGGGTGGAGATGTTTTGGCCCAGATATCTGAGTTGTGGTGCACTACCCATCCTTCATTGATATTGTAATTCACTTTGGCTGTAACAGCTCCGTTCACTGCCAACTCTTTCATGAAATCAAATAATGGCTGGTGGCATTCTGAAAGATTGGTATTTTCTGCCGGCCAGTAATTCATTTCGGTGTTGATATTGGTGGTATAGTTACTTCCCCATGGCGGCTGCACATGATCATTCCAGATACCTTGCAGGTTGGTAGGCCTTGAGCCGGGCCTGGAAGAAGCGATCATCAGGTAACGGCCAAACTGGTAATACAAGACCTGTAAAGCATTATCGTGCTGTGTTTTGCCAAAACGCTTCAGTCTTTCATCAGTAGGCAATTTGTCCGCTTCGGTGTTTTCACCAAGGTTTAACTTCACCCTGTTGAACAACGACTGGTAATCGGCAATGTGTTTAGCACGGAGCGATTGAAAGCTTTGCTGTACAGCACGCTGCAGGTTGGCTTTGGCTTCTATGGAAGGATCTTTTCCTTCGAGCCCCGGTGATTTGTTGAAACCGTTGAAGCTGGTTGCTTCAGATAAATAGATCACTACTTCATCTGCATTACGCACATTCAGCGCACCTGCATGTTGCTTGACCGTTCCATTGACGGCAAGCAGTTTTACATGCACTTCAAAATTCATTCCCTCTCCATTCGCGTTCTCATCGTATACTACCTGGTGTGGGTCGTATTCGCGGTTGGCTACATACTTGGGCGCTTTGCCTTTCAATACAAGGTAATTATCGCTCACTGCATTGACATGATACTTCAATTTACTGGTCAGTGTTGTTTGGATATTGATGGATGCTTTTTTATTGGCTGTGATCCTTACCATCATGATCTTAGCGGGATGACTGATGAATGTTTCCCTTGTGTAGGTAATATTGCCTACCGTGTATTTTACCAGTGAAGTAGCATTTTGCAAATCCAGGCTGCGATAATAATAACTGGGGATGGTGTCCTTCATAGCTGATTTCACCCACAAATCGGCCAGCGGCAGGTATCGCGCAGAATAAGGACCTTGCATTTTTCTCCACAGTGCGCGTGCACTGTCGTAGTTGCCTTGTTCTACCTGCACCCTTACTTGTGGTAATATTACCGGTCCGTTAGGATTATTACCAGGATTGGGAGCAGCCGACCACAGCGTGTTATCATTCAGTTGATAACGTTCTGTAGTCACGCCACCGAAAACCATTGCACCGGTTTTAGCATTGCCAAGTGGCAATGCTTCTTCCCAAATACCTGCTGGTTTCGTATACCAGAGCGTTAGCGGTGATGTTACTTTAACAGGTGCCGGCTTCACCTGTGCCTGTATCGAGCACATGCACAGGAGGCTGAGCGCTCCCAATATTTTTTTCATCGTATCCATTCTTATAAGAATGATCTGTTTGGTATAAGAAATTGAGTAATGATTGTTGCAACAAAGCTATGCTGCAACAATCATGATATATTATTTCGAAGGATACAAAGCTGCCCCGTACACATGCACAACACCGTTGGTTGCTATATACCCCATAGAGCGGTCATTGGTACGATCGTTGAACACAATCGGAGCAATATCGGCATTATTCTGGATACGCAGGTAAAACTTGCCATCCTGGTCAAAGCCCTTGCCGCCGTTTGGATTGAACGCAGAAACACTGGGATCCCAATAGCCCAAGAGGGACTCCTTGGTTGCTGCTGTACCGGCAGGGAGGGCTGACTGCACGGCTTTGTTTTCTGCATTCAGGTCGTAATAATTGTACACTTGCTGACCGATCAGGTATTTGAAAAAGTTCCTGACTGTTTCTTTCGAATAATCTTCCCAACGGGTTGCAGGACGTGTCTGCGGCAATCCCGTAGTAGGATTCATGACCGGGTTGCCATTGGCATCCGGTACAATGATCTGGAAAACAAAGAACAATCCCTTATCCATCACCCCCGAACTGTTGAACCCCCGCACTGCGTCGTTGTGCAGAAAGATAAAAGTTCTTCCCGGTCTCTCATATTCTGAAAGATCAAATCCACAATAATCGAGTCCTTTTTTCATCCACCGGAATACGGTATCTGTTGGTGCATCGGGTGTTCCATCTGCTCTTTTCAGCAGAAAGTCCTTCGCCGTCATGTTGATATTCGGATCGAGTGTCTTCTTTTTATAATCGTAATTCTCCTGTAAGTTGAGACCCAGCATTTTTTTACATCCGGGTAAAAAAGTGGTCGTAACTGCAAGCAGCAGGAAACAGTTGATTGTTATTTTAAGTGCTTTCATAATTGCTGTTTTTTATCCTCCATAACCTGGGTTCTGAACTAATTTTTTATTGGCATTCAAGACGCTCCGATTGATCGGCCACAAAATGCGCCGGGGATCGCTGAAGCCTATCGCTTCCGCCGCCGGTGTTCCCGCTGAAACCTGTCTTCTCCTCAATATCGGATCCATGATCTTTACCACATTACCGGTACGAACCAGGTCGAACCATCTTTTACCTTCGCCCACCAATTCCCATTGGCGTTCCTGCAAAATTGCATCGGCCATAGCCGCCTGGTTAGCTACAGGTGCACTGCCGGCTGTATAAGCTGGTAGTCCTGCTCTTACGTGTACATAGTTCAGGTACTTCAACGCGTTATTGAGATCGCCGGTTGCATTCAATGCTTCTGCATACAACAAGTATAAATCGGCCAGCCTGTACATGGGCAGGTAAACGGGCAGTTCTTTGTAATAGTAAAGTGCCAACTCTGCAGCGGTAGATGCTTTGGTAGGATTAACCGGAGAAGCATACCATTTGATAAACCTGTCGCGATTGGATTTTGTAGCATCACTGCTGGCAGAATACGGATCGATGGTCTGCTTGGGTCTGATATCGGCAGTAGCTGGTGAAGCAACAGTTTGAGGTATTACCCAACTGTTGTATAATCCAATATCCATAACGATCGGCTTGTTATTGGCAGTCCATGATGTTGTCATGCATGCGCAATCGTTCTTCAGAAAATCCCAGTGGATGCTCCATATCGATTCTATACTTGTATTAGGTGCAGTAAACATGCTTTTCCAACTGGCTTGCGGCTGCAGGTTGGCGCCGCTGGTGCCGGTATAAACAGCGCCGGTGGGACCTTTCGCTTTGAACAGGTTATTGATCCATACGATGGCGTTGGCATAGTCTTTCTTCCACATATACACATCGGCCATGATAGCGCATATCGCACCTTCGCCGAGTGTCCACACAGAAGGCGTTTGATTTTTAGTAATCAATGCATACGCCTGCGTAAGATCGGGAAGGATCACCTGGTCAATGATCTTACTGGCCGGGTCACGGGGTTTTTCCAATGTGTCCGTCAGGTCTTCCAATGGTTTTGTCCGGATCGGTGCATCGCCCCATACCCTTACGATATAGAAATAAGCCATCGCACGCATGGCATAACACTCAGACAATGCTTTATTGATCACGTCCTTTGTTACCTTACTATCTGTAAGTGCCGCGCCGGGGATGTACTTGATATTGGTATTGGCTCTTCCGATCACTGTATATAAACCGGACCAGTCAGAAAAATCGTTATCGGTTGTCAGCGCATTCATGGCTACTTCCGTAGTGTTGATGCTGGTATAGCTCAAAAAACGGTCGAAGTTATCAGAGCGGTAATCGCCCCAGAATAAAGCCCTTTCCTTATACTGTGCTTCTCCTATCATCTGTTGCTGGAAACCGGAGTACATGCCGGCCATCGCTGCATCGACATCGTATTTCGATTTGAAGAACCGGCTCTGCGACACCTGTGACTGCGGTGTGAGGTCAAGGAATTTTTTACAACTGCTGAATGCAGCAACCATACTGCATGCAGCCAATATATATTTCAATCTTTTCATTGTTCTCGTTTTAGAAGTTAACGTTTACACCAAATCCGAACTCTCTTCTTTTCGGATATTTTCCGGTATCATTTCCTGGCTGCAGGATATTGGTGGCACTGAACTCAGGATCATACCCCCTGTAATTGGTCCAGGTAAGCAGGTTGGTGCCATACGCATATACCGTCAATCCTTTCATGAATATTTTCTGCACGGCGTTGGGTAAAAACGTATAAGAGAGGCGCATGCTCGACAGGCGTATAAAAGATCCGTCTTCGATAAACAGGCTGTTGCCATCTGTTTTCTGGTTACCGCGGTTCTTGGCTTCCGGGTAGTAAGGATATTTTGCGATATCGCCTGGTTTCCTCCATACATTATACACCATATCGGGACTACCCGCACCTGTGTTGGAAGGATAGCTTTGGTTGAACAACAATGCATTGTAAACATTGGAGCCAAAAGAAGCATTGATAAGGAACGAGAGCATGAATTGTTTGTAGGTAATGTTGTTGAGGATACCCAGGTAGAATTTGGGTTGTGCATTGGCCAGTATCTGGCGGTCGCGGTCGTCGATCAGACTGTCTTTATTGGTGTTTTGCCATATCGCATCACCGCCGCGCAATTTGCCCGAGGGGTCATATAAACTGTGTACATACCCGGTATAACGTTGTCCGTTGAATAGATAAACCGGCGCCCCATTGTCGTACAAAGGCTTGCCGTCTTTATCGAGTACCAGCGTTAACCGATCCCAATTATCGTTATAAGCATTTGATTCATTCCAGGCATATACACCCAGGTTTCTCCATCCGAAGAAATTACCGATCCTGCCACCTGGTTCTATGTACCATTTGTTTCCCACTACGAAAGGAGTACCGTCGCCCAGTTCTTTGATCCTGCCTCTTTCAAAAGAAATGTTTCCGCCTATTTCCCAGGTAACGCCTTTGTTCCTGCTTTTTGCAACAATGGGCATTCCTTTTACCGAGAACTCAAGTCCCCTGTTCTCAAGTGTGCCCAGGTTCACTTTCACATTATCAAATCCTACTTCACCAGGCAGCGCTTTTTCATACAAAAGATCCTTTGTTGTTTTGATATAGTATTCTGCTGTAAACAATAACCTGCCGTGGAAGAAAGTAAGGTCTACACCGGCATTCTGCTGTATGGTTGTTTCCCAGTGTACTTGTTCATTACCGAATGTGGGCGTGGTATAAGCGCCTCCTACACCGTTGTAGTTACCGGCAAAAATGATCTTGTTGAGATAATCATTCGAACCGATCTTGTCATTCCCTACCTGGCCGATACCGATCCGGAACCTGCCATCAGAAAGTACATTGCGCGTCCAATTCATGAAAGGTTCGTCGGAGAAACGCCAGCCTGCAGAAGCCGAATAAAAATTACCCCATCTTGCTTCACTGCCAAACCTGGAAGAGCCATCACGCCGGTAGATGCCTGCCAATGTGTAACGGCCTTTATAGCTGTAGTTCAATCGCGTAAACAAACTTGCGCCGGCATTGACATCGGCATTGGTATTGGTTTTGGAAGCGGTGATATAAGAAGGATTGGTTACAAATATATCCTCGCTTACTACGTTGGCATATTCAGAGTGCGCCTGGTCGAAACGCCTGGTATCTGCATCGAAGCCCAATACGCCTTGCAGACTGTGCACGCCGCCAAATGTTTTATTATAGTTGAAAAATGCCTGGTACTCCCATGTGAATGTCTTTTGCATATCATTTGAACCACTGTTCTGGTCCCTGTTGGCCGAAAGGTAGCGGGGTGAGAAGCTAATGTTCTGCCGTTGATCCAACATTGCATTGAACGTTGTGGTGAACATGAGGTCTTTATTGAATTGGTATTGCAGCGAATTACTCAATTGGATGCCGAACACTTCCGTCTTATTTGTTTCCAGCAATGCGTTGGCTACGGGGTTTCGCTTGGAACCTACATAACTGGTAAGCGATCCGTCGGGATAATAGATCAATGAATAAGCGGGCCTGTCAAACGCAACGTTCACCGTTCTGCCTATGGGTATTTCATTTCCTTTTTGCCAGATGAAAGACATATTGCCTATATATTTCAGTTTGGGGGAAGCCTGGTACTCCACATTGGTTCTTACCTGCATCCTTTTGATATAACTGTTGATGATGATCGATTTATCATCGAGATAATTCAATCCTGTATAAAAATTCAGTCCTTTTTGTCCGCCGCTCACACCCAGGTTGATTTGCTGCCTGTCTCCCAGGTTGCCCAGGAGCAATTGCTGCAAATCGTTATCGGAGTTGAATCCCGGGTTCAATGAATCGGTATTGCCACCGGTTGAGCCTGTAGGATTCGTGGATTGTATTCTTCTGAATTCGCGAACTTCTGCTGCATTGTTTTGTGGAAGTTTATGCGCCAGTTTTCCAAAAATGCGGGAATAGCTCAGGTCGATCCTGGGCTTTCCTTCTTTTCCTTTTTTAGTAGTGATGATGATCACACCATTGGCGGCACGCGCACCATAAATGGCCGCAGAGGCCGCATCTTTCAACACTTCCACCCTCTCAATATCCATGGGGTTGATGGTGGATGCGTTGGGCGTGATCACACCGTCTACCAGGTACAACGGGCCGTTGCCACCATTGAGTGTAGAGGCTCCACGTATTTGAATGATACCTTCGGCACCAGGCGCTCCCCCGCCATCATTCACCACCAATACACCTGCCGCTTGTCCTTGCAAGGCGTCGAACAGGTTCACGGGTTGTCTTTCTTCAATGTTCTTGGAGTTGATAGAAGAAATAGCGCCGGTTACATCTCTTTTCTTCTGGGTGCCATAACCCACCACCACTACTTCATCCAGGTCAGATGCGGAGGCCGTTAAGGAAGGGTTGATAACTGTTCTTCCATTGACGGGCTCTTCTTTACTTGAGTATCCGACATGAGAAAATACCAGCACATCCTTTGCCTCGGCGTTGATGGTGAATTTACCATTGGCGTTGGTAACGGTTGCTGACTGGGCTTTTCCTTTAACAGAAACTGTTGCACCGGATAAGGGTTCTCCTTTAGCATCTTTGAGGGTTCCGGTGATCTTGAGCGCTTGTGCATGCGTCCAACTAAAAGAGAGTAATAGTGCAATTAGTAATAAAGGCCGCGTCTTGTATTTTGCACCGGACACAATAAGACGCCGGATGATCGTTGTTTTCATCATAGCAGGCAGTTTTGGTTTCGCAATTAGCTTAGTGGTGCAAGTAAGTTTTTTTAAATCGCGGCCCTGCCTGCTTTGTTTACATAGTAGTAAACTATTTTAACCTCATTTTAAGGTGTATTTTGAAATAATTGGCATATCGAGTTTAATTTTTTGCCAGTATTATTGTAACCCCCTGCTGATGCCCATTTCCAGGCCCCTCAATTCTGCCATACCGCGCAACCGGCCGATGGCTGAATAACCGGGATTGGTTTTCTTCTTGAGGTCATCGAGCATCTGGTGGCCATGATCAGAACGCATGTAAATGGCTTTGTTCCTGCGGCGCATGATGTGTACGATTTCTTTTACCACACCGTACATGTCTACATCGCCTTCGAGGTGATTGTCTTCATAAAAATCGCCCAATCCGTTTCGTTTGGTAGCACGGAGGTGCACAAAGTTGATCTTGTTGCCGAATTGTTTGAGCATGGCAACGAGATCATTGTCTGCCCGCACACCAAAAGAACCTGTACAGAAACAAAGTCCGTTGTGGTCAGATGGAATGGCATCGAACAATGCCTGTACGTCGCTGGTAGAAGTAACCACGCGGGGTAAGCCCAATATTGAAAAAGGCGGGTCGTCGGGGTGGATGACCATGTAAACGCCTGCTTCTTCGGCAACAGGTATCACTTGTTGTAAGAAATAAATAAGGTTGGAGCGTAATGTTGCCGCATCGATGTTACAGTAAGTATCCAATGCCTGTTGAAACTGAGCCAGTGTAAAGCTTTCTTCACTGCCAGGCAATCCTGCAATGATATTTTTTTGCAGCAGCTTTTGCTCTTCATCGGTCATGTTATCGAAACGCTGCTTGCCTCTTTGCAGTTCTTCCGCTGTATAATCTTTTTCTGCGCCAGCGCGTTTCAGCATGAATACATCAAAAGCAATGAATGCAGCTTTTTCAAAGCGCAGCGCTTTTGATCCGTCTTCTACCGTATAACTGAGATCGGTGCGGGTCCAGTCGAGCACCGGCATAAAATTATACGTGAGCACCCTGATATCACAAGCTGCGAGGTTACGTATGCATTGCTTGTAATTTTCTATATACGTGTTGAAATCTCCTGTTTGTGTTTTGATGGCTTCATGAACCGGCACGCTTTCCACCACATCCCAGCTCAGTCCGGCTGCCGCTATCTCTTCCTGTCTTTTTTGAATTTCAGCGATGGTCCATATTTCACCATTGGGAATATGATGCAACGCTGTTACCACACCCGTGCAGCCTGCCTGTCGTATATCGGAAAGACTTACCGGATCGTTGGGGCCAAACCACCGCATGGTATGCACCATTTTCGGAAGTCCATTTTTATGTTCAGTCACTTTTATTATGCAGTTTTCGATATTGATTGAAGGGTTGTTCGCTTATACGCCGCCGAAAATAGAGAAGCCGCCATCCACGCAGATCATGGCGCCTGTTACAAATTTCGATGCATCGCTCAGCAACCATACCAGGGCGCCTTTTAATTCATCGGCATGTCCGAATCTTTTGAATGGTGTTTGTTTGATCACCAGTCCGCCTCTTTCTGTATAGCCGCCATCGGGTGTGGTGAGCAGGTTGCGGTTTTGTTCTGTGAGGAAAAAGCCGGGAGCCAATGCGTTCATTCTTATTTTATCGCCATAACGATTCGCCAGTTCAACGGCAAACCATTGTGTATAGCAATCTACAGCAGCCTTACCCATGTTGTAACCCAACACTTTGGTGATGGCGCGTTTGGAATTCATGGAAGAGATATTAACGATGCTTCCCTGTCCGTTTTGTGCAATGGCTTCACCGAATACCTGTGTAGGGATCAGTGTTCCCCAAAGGTTCAGGTCCATCACCTGCTTCATGCCATTCATGCTCATCTTGAAAATATCTTCGTTGGGTTGCAACACTCCTGCGGGCATATTACCGCCGGCGGCATTCACCAGGCCATCTATTTTTCCGAATGTAGATAACACTTTATCCCTCGCTGCTGCCAGTTGATCTTCTTTCAAAGCATCTGCTACCAATGCCAGCGCTTTACCGCCTGCTGCATTGATGGCATCTGCTCTTTCGTTTGCAACCGCTTCATTTCTTCCCAGGATACCTACTGCGCCGCCTGCTTCTACAATGGCATTTACAAATGCGTTTCCTAAAATACCGGTACCGCCGGTAACCACTACCACTTTGCCTTTCAGCGAAAAATCGTTCTCCATAATAATATATTCAAAATGATTTATGTATACAAGTTTAAAAGCCGCACAACCTACGCCAGTTCACCGTAAAAAGATTGGCAGATTACTAAGTTATTTTGATGAGGCTCATTTCACCCACCGGTGTTGTTGCATCCAGGTATGCAGTTGATCCATCCATTTCACTGTGCTGGTGTGGTTATGCATACCAAATCCATGTCCGCCTTTCTCATATAAATAAGTGGTGGCTTCCACGCCATTCTTTTTGAGCGCTTCCGCAAATACCAGGCTGTTGCCCGGCGGAACTGCAGCATCATCTTTGGCGTGTACTAAAAAAGTGGGTGGTGTTTGCGGAGTTACCTGTAATTCGTTACTGAAGAATTTATCTTGTTCTGCTGTTGGTTTTGCGCCCAACAAGTTTTTTCTGCTGCCTGCATGCATCAGTTCTTTGGAGAAACTGATCACAGGATAACCCAACACCATGAAATCGGGTCGCAGGCTTGTCTTGTGCGGGTTATCGATATACGCTTGTTTGAAATGTGTGCCGGCAGTAGAAGCCAGATGCCCGCCGGCGCTGAAGCCTGCAATACCTATCCTGTTTGATTGGATATGCCACTGTTTCCGGTTCTCCCTCACAAACTGGATAGCTCTTTGTGCATCCTGCAGCGGGCCCATGGTTTTATCCACCATGATGGAATCATCTGGCAGTCTGTATTTTAACACAAAGGCCGTAACGCCCCACTCGTTGAATTGTTTGGCTACATCTATTCCTTCATGGCTGAATGCCAATATGCTGTAAGCGCCACCCGGACAAATGATTACCGCCGTACCGTTGGCTTTACCGGCGGGAGGCGTAAACACAGTAAGCGTAGGCACTGTTACATGGCTGATGCGCAGGATACCATCTTTACCCAGTTCGCTTTTTTCTTCCATAGCAACCTGCTTTGCATTCGGAACAGCATTTGCATACAAAGGGATGACCTCCTGGGCTTTGGTTTGAAAAACAGACATACAGGAAAGAGCGATGATGGTGAAGGTTATTTTATGCATAATTAAGATGAAATTATAATCGGAGCAGTTATTATTTGCAACAACCCTTAACCCTTCCTTCTAATACAAGGGTATGCAAACGGGTGCCGGTTGTGTTGGTTTCTACCGTTATGTATTTGTGTACTTCTTCATATTGTTGCTTCGTTTTCAGCTTGACTTTGATAAAACTTTCCCCCCCGGGTTCTATAGGCTTCTCTTCATATTCCGGAATCGTGCACCCGCAGGATGCTGTTACTTTTACCAGGAACAACGGATACCTGCCTGTATTCCTGAAGCGGTATTGTGCATTTACATCTTCTTCCTGGGATATGGTTCCGAAGTTATAAATGGAATCCTGCCAGACAATATTGGTAAAGTGAAGACTGTCTTTTAATATCTGCTCTTTTTCCTGCATTGTAGCACCATAGGGTCGGGGTTTATTCAGCCCGCATCCTATTAACAAAAAAACAAATATTGTCCATTTAAATGGATTTATATAATTAAGCATAGACGAGTAAGTTTCATGCGTATAAAAAAAACACACTAAATTGGGGGTAGTAAAATATTCACTTGCAGTGAATTGTAACCATTTTAACCCCATTCTTACAGCAAAATAAACTAAATTTGCAGTACAATATGTATGGTTTTATTCATGATTGCCATATACTGCGTACATGTCCTCTTGTATCCTTTCGAACAACTATAAGCAAACCAATTTAATTACTCAAGATTTTTAATACAGTTGAATGATGACTGTGAATATTCTTATTGCAGATGACGATGAAGTGATGCTTCAGATTATCAGGTCTGTTCTCAGCCGCGGAAAGGGCTTTCAGTTATTCATTGCCAGGAATGGCAAAGAAGCGATCCAGATCAAGGAAAAGAACAAGATAGACCTGGTGATCACCGACCTGATGATGCCTTATGCCAATGGTTTTGAAGTCATCAGCGCTTTCCGGAGAGATCCGGAAACTGCCGGGGTGCCGGTTGTTATTGTATCTTCGATAGGCAATGAAGAGGCAGTGATTGAAGGGTTTAAATTAGGCGCCGACGATTTTATCCAGAAGCCGATCCAGGTTGGTGAGTTCATGAGCAGGATCAACAGGCTGCTTGCCAAAAGTTCAACAAATCTCCCATGAATATTCCTGTACAGACCGATTCATTTTTCGAGCGGTTTTTCAGACAGAATTTCTTTTACTTCGACCGTTACCCATTGGTCATTAAGATTGCGGTGCTGCTGACACTGATAGCGGTGATCACGATCCTGGTTGCATACTCTTCTATCCTGCTAAGGCGTTTTGCAGCTTATTTGCGGGAGAAGCGCCTCCATGCCATTCATCCGCATATCGACGAATTACTGACAGAATATGTGCTCCTGAACGAAGATGCCATGATGCAGGTGCCTGTTGAAGAAGTGAGGTTACAAACCGAAGTCTTCCTTTCCCGCCAGTTCCGCAAGCGCTGGCAGAAGCAGGCTTTGATTGACCGTATGATTCATTTTAAGAAAAATGTGACGGGCGATATATCCATGCTGCTGACAAGGGTTTATGTTGAAACGGGACTTGACAAATTCTCCATGTCGAAACTGAAGAAAATGGGCTGGAGCAGTAAAGTGATAGGTATCGTTGAGCTCACTTCCATGGATATGACCATTGCCGATGTTACCATCCTTCCTTTAACCAACAGCCGCAACAGAACATTGAGAGCCGAAGCGCGCAATGCCTATATCAAGATGAGCAAAAACGATCCTTTTAAATTTTTCGATGTAACAATGGAGCCATTGCTTATGTGGGACCAGTTGGAGTTGTTTCGTACCATCACCACTACGGAAGGATTGTCCATTCCTAATTTTGCACGCTGGATATCTTATTCAACCAATAAGAGCATTGTTGCATTCTGCCTTAAGCTGGCATTACATTATAACCAGCGCGAGGCCATTCCATCCATTATTCATTTACTGAATACACGCGACCACTATCTCCGCGCCGATACCATCAACTGTCTGGGCAAATTCATGGCGGAAGATGCAGAGGAAAAACTGGTGCACATGTATTTCAATCAACCCGTCAATTGCCAGATTGAAATACTTAAAGCCCTGGGACGCATTGCTACCGGCAACCACCTTGATTTTTTAAAGAATGAATTCCTGCGTTCAACCGATTTTGAATTGCGTAAAAATGCGGCAAAATCCATTATCAGGCACCAGGCGCTGGCAACACAGATGATACAGGAGCTTTTATCCAATGCTACCACTGAAAACGCGCTGATCCTCAAACATTGCATGAACCCCCTGATCAAGTATTGATGGAACAACCTACGCTCATAGAAAAGATCACGCATTTTTTTGAATCGGGTATTTTCATTTACGGAATTACCCTGCTCATCAGCTATTCCCTCCTGGCCATACTTTCGCTTATAGCCATCCTTCGTTTCCAGAAAGAAGACCGCTATGTAGATTACAATTTGCTTATTACCAGTAAAATCCCGGTAGGCATCTCCGTGATCGCCCCTGCATTTAACGAAGGACTGACCATTATCTCCAATGTAAGATCATTGATGAATCTGAATTACCCGCGCTATGAAGTGATCATTGTGAATGATGGAAGCTCCGACGACACGCTGGAAAAAATGATCCGGGAATTCGAGTTGGTACCGGTTGATTTCGCTTATCATAAGCGGCTCAATACTTTTCCTGTGAGGAAAATTTTCAGGTCTTCCAACGCCGCATACAGCAAACTCACCGTAGTAGATAAAGTGAACGGGAAAAGCAAGGCCGATGCCAGCAATGCGGGCATCAATGCGGCATCCTTTCCTTATTTTCTTTGCACCGATGTGGATTGCATCTTAAATAAAGACACTTTACTGAGGCTGATCAAACCGATCATCGATGAACCGCGTAAACGCGTTATCGCAACCGGCGCTACTTTGCGTATGGCTAACTCCTGCGAAATGGATGAAGGAGGTATTACGAGAGTGCGTGTTCCCAAACGCATTATTCCCCGCTTCCAGGAAGTAGAATACATCCGCGCCTTCGTGCTGGGCAAAATGGGGTGGTCTGCCATCAACTGTGTACCGAATGTATCGGGCGGATTGGGTCTGTTCGACAAAGATATTGTGATCAGAGCAGGTGGTTACGACCCGCTTTCATTTGGCGAGGATATGGAACTGATGATACGGATGGAAGCGTTCTGCTGCAGCCAGAAAATTGATTACGCAGTACGGTATATACCCTTATCTCTTTGCTGGACCGAAGGACCTTCCACCGTAAAGATCCTGCGCAGGCAGCGGATACGTTGGGCGCGCGGACTGATCCAGTTAATGAGCCAGCACCGCAGGTTGCTCTTCAACCCTTTTTATGGCAGGTTGGGACTCATTGTTATGCCATACAACTTCCTGTTTGAGCTGATCGCACCGGTGATAGAAGCGGTTGGCATTATTTATTATATCATCATGATTATAACAGGCAATATTAATACACCTTATGCCATCCTGCTATTGGTCTTTGTATACATATATTCCGTCATGATCACTACCCTGGCCATTCTCTGGGATCAGATTACATATAAAACCTATAAATCATGGAGGGAAACATTCAGCCTTTGCCTGATGCCTTTTTTTGAAATGCTGATCTATCATCCGTTGGTTATGTTATTTTCACTCAGGGGTTATTTCAATTTTATCACCGGACAAAAACACAGCTGGGGCAATATGCAACGACAGGGTTTTTCCAATACGCCTAAAAAATAATTCCGTTTATGCCTGAACAACGCGCCACATGGGAAGTCATACAGTTCTTTTATGAGAGCTTCATATTCTATTATGGTGTCAGTCTCCTGTTGGTATATGCGTTGCTCGCCATCCTTTCTTTTATTGCCGTCAGGCGTTTCCTGAAAAAGGAACAGTTTGTGGACTATGAAGAGATCACCTGGGCTAAGCATGCGCCCGGTGTTTCCATTATCGCCCCGGCTTTTAATGAAAGTGTAACTATTATTACCAATATCCGTTCCCTGCTAACGCTCAATTATCCGAGATATGAAGTGATCATCATCAACGATGGAAGCACAGATGATACACTTGAAAAAATGATCGCACAGTTCAGCCTGGTAGAAGTTGATTTTGCCTACAATGAACGGATCGTTACCAAACCGGTAAAAAGAGTTTTCAAATCTACTATCGGAGCCTATGAAAAATTGACCGTGATAGACAAGGTTAACGGAAAGAGCAAAGCCGATGCCAGTAATGCGGGTATCAATGTCGCGTCCTTTCCTTATTTTCTTTGTACCGATGTGGATTGCATACTGGAAAGGAACACATTATTGCGGATGATCAAACCCTTCATGGAAGAAGAAGGTAAAAAAATCAAAGAGGTCGGAGAACCTTGCCCGGAATGCGGTTACCGGCATGTGGTAGAAGATAACCGCCGCGTTATTGCCACGGGCGCCACCCTCCGGATGGCCAACTCCTGTGAAGTGGAAGACGGTGTGATCACACGCATACGTCCGCCCAGGCAGCTACTTCCCCGTTTCCAGGAAATGGAATACATACGCGCTTACGTTATTGGCAAATTGGGCTGGTCCATGATCAATGCCGTTCCCAATGTATCGGGCGGCCTGGGCATGTTCGACAAAGAAATTGCTATTAACGCGGGAGGGTATGATGGTAAGTCTTTTGCGGAAGATATGGACATGGTAACCCGTATGGTTGCCTATATGACCAGCAATAAACTGAAATATAAGATCAAATACATCCCTTTTACTCTCTGCTGGACCGAAGGCCCCGCTACATTGAAAGTGTTTGGAAGACAAAGAATGAGATGGGGCCGTGGATTGTTTGAAGTGATGTCGATGCACAGGCGTATCTTCTTCAACCCTTCCTATGGTTCCATGGGATTGATCGTATTCCCTTATAACCTGTTCTTCGAATTCCTGGCCCCGCTGATTGAAGCTACGGGCATTCTCTATTATATTTATCTGATCTCGGCAGGCCATATCAATTGGCCCTATGCCAGGATACTCCTGGTATTTGCATATTCTTTTTCAGTGATGATCACGTCACTGGCTATTTTGTGGGACCAGATTACCTTTCATTACTATCGCAGGTGGACCGAAGTACTGGGATTATGCCTGATGGCGTTCCTGGAACCATTTATTTATCATCCGCTCATCGTGTTCTTTGCTCTTCGTGGTTATTTTAATTTTATTACCGGTAAAAAACACAGTTGGGGCAATATGCAAAGACAGGGCTTCAGGCCAGCTCAAAAAACAAAGGAGGCAGTTGTATGAGAGTTGCTATAATAACTTGCTGTACCATACTGTTGATGGTATCCGGAGTACATGGACAGTTTAATAAAAAAATGAATGCCGATGATTATACCGAGCTCACCACGCAAAGTATACAGCAAAAAAATTACACAGCTGCTATCCGGTATGCCAAATCAGGATTAGCCAACAGGTCGGGCGATGTGGACCTGTTGTTCCTGCTGGGCAAAGCTTATATGCTCCGGGGCAATGCCGACAGTGCCCGGCCCGTATTAAGACGGGTAGTAGTGAATCAACCTAAATACCGGGACGCCTATCTGTTGATCATCAACCTGGAAATGCAGGACAAACACCCGGAGGAAGCCCTGTGCTTTGCAGATGATGCGCTTTACTACTTTCCGTATGATCGTGAGTTCATGCTGAAAAAAATGGCTGCACTGGACGCCGGGCACGACAGGAAAAGTGCAGACAAATGGGCCGATGGTTTGTATGACCGTTATTACAACGACAGTTCGATCCTTCGTTTTTACATCAACTACAAACTGGAAAACGCCAGGCGCTATCTCAAAAACGGAAATATACCCAGGGCCCATTACAATTATGATAAAGTACTGGAAGAAGACCCGGTCAACAAGGAAGCCATTGATGCATTATACAGCCTCGAACTCCGCAAAAGTAATAAGCAGGCTGCGCTGGACCTCACCAACAGGATGCTGGGAACCGACCCGCGTTCTTATACTTACCTGCTGCAGAAAGTGAGTCTGCTGGAAGAAATGAAACGATATGCCGAAGCGCTGGAGACATTGCAGCTCATGCAGCATTATTTTCCCAATACACCTAAGCTACAGCAGCTGCAGCAATCGCTCCAGATGGCTTCTGGTCGTTTCTATATGAAGCAGGACCCTTACCTGCAATTCCAGTCCATTTTATCTCAATCACCTGCCAACCGCGAAGCAATCGACTATACCATCAATCTGGCCACATCAAAAGGTCTTTATACCGATGCGCTTGCTTTTGAAAATAATGCGCTTCGCCACTATCCCGGCGACCTTAACCTGCTTTTAAAGAAAGAAGGTACATTGGAAAGCCTGCACCATTATATTCAGGCTGCGACTGTTGCAGAAGACATTTTTAACCGGCAGTCTACTATTGCCAACAAAGACCGGCTGGTTGAACTGACACTACAGGCCGGCAGGCAGTATCAACAAGACATGAATACCGACAGCGCACTGGCTGCTTTCAAACGCGTCCTCACACTTGAACCGAACAACCTGGCAGCGCTTCAGTACTCCGCCAATTTGTTGGTTGCCCGCAGACAGTTCAAGCCTGCGCTTGTATTACTCGATCAGGCCATTTCCTCGCAACCTGGCAACAGGGATGAATGGTTGTTTAAAAAGGCTGATATACTCGCCCAATCAGGCCAGGTCGATGATGCGCTGGCAATCGCATGGCAGCTTGTGCAAAGGAATCCCGGCAACAGCGCTTACAACAACTTCTTGGTGGATCAGGCGCTTACATTAGGCAGGCAATACATGCAATCGGAAGATTACGATGGAGCCCGTGAGGTATTCAGGACCGCGCTGGCAAGCGACATATCCAATATGGATGCTTTGAATGGCATGATCAATCTGGAAAGCGCTGTGCACCGTTACGATTCTGCATTGTATTATGCCAACAGGGCATTGCTCGTACAGCCCGATGATAAAAACCTGCTGTTGAAAAAAGCAGGTGTGCTGGAATCGATGCAGTCATTCAGGGAAGCTTATGTTATTACCAGTGCATTATACAAGCGCTACCCATTCAGTAGTAAGCTGCGCAATACCTACCTGGAACAGGTATTAGCCTCAGGCCGCTACTTCAATAAAATGCAGCAGACCGACAGTGCGCTGTCTGAATTTTCCAAAGTGCTGGCGTTATCGCCTGCCGACAGCAATGCACTCATGTATACCATCAATATACTGAATGAAAAAAAGGCTTACGATACGGCACTTACATTGATAGACAGGGGACGTGAGCATTACCCTGAGAGTGAATATTTCCTATTGAAAAAAGCGGTGGTCCTTGAAAACAAAGCGTCTTATCTCGATGCATTCAAGGCAGCCGATTCCACAGCAAAATTGTTCCCTTCCTTGAAAAACAGGGAGTATGCCGATTATCTCCGGTCGAGAACTTTTAAAAACCAGGTAGGAATGCAGTTCCTGTACAGTGTGCTGGATACAGGCAGTCAAACCAGTCGTGCCAATATTGCCACTTTGCAATACCTGCATTATTTGAGCAAAGGATCTATTGCAGCCAGGCTGAATTTTGCAGGCCGCAATACAGGCACCGGTTTACAGATGGAACTGGAAAGTTATTATAAACACAATCCCCGTTATTATTCTTATGCCAATATTGGAATATCAAACAATATTGTGTTCCCCCAGTGGAAATTGGGGTACTCGTTGTTTCACAATTTTGCAAAAGGATGGGAAGCGGAATTGGGTGCCAGGTACTTGTGGTTCAAACAGGATCAGTCGGGGATATTTTCCATCGTTGGTTCCGGCGCTAAATATTTCGGCGACTTCTGGGCCAACCTGAGGTATTTCCTTATTTCCTCCGGTAACAGTAGCCTGTATCATGCAGCCACATTAAACATACGCCAATACCTGAATGATAAAACAGATTACCTGAGCGCTGCTTTCGGAATTGGCAACTCGCCCGATGAGTTCAGCAGGAATTTCCGGTTACCGGCTAACCTCGGCATTACTACTTACAGTATTGGAATGGGATACGCACATACCATGCAATACAGGAATACAGTCAGTATTTCGGGGAACTGGTACAATCAGCAATTGACATCGGGTACTTTCCGGAACCAGTATGATATATTCTTCAGTTTCCTGAGAAAATTTTAAATACCAGGCATGATGCGTTTTGTACTGACCATAATGATCTCGTTGATGCTCACATCCTGCAACCGGGCTGCGGACCTGGTATTGGTATCCAAAGGCCACTCTGCTTATACCATTATCATCCCTGCTGAAGCTACTGCAAATGAAAAGAAGGCCGCCGGCATCTTGCAACAGTATATTCAACAGTTATCCGGAATTAGATTGCCCATTCAACCCGAGCCAGTTTCCGCTACAAGCAAATCGCCTTCTATTTATGTTGGCAATACAGAGAAAGCGCAAAGTTTTCAGGTTGGATCAGTAAATGGTGAAGGTTATTTGCTGACCCGGCAAGATAACAACCTGGTGTTGTATGGCAGGCATGGCCAGGGGGTGGTATATGCGGTGTATGCATTCATCGAGAAATACTTCCATCTTTTTAAAGGCGCTGGCGAGCCTGTTTTTATTACTCCGGTTAGAGACCTTGTGGTGACCGGTTTTACGCCAGCAATATCCAACCCTGCTTTTATTTATCGGCAGGCTTATTTCCCTGCATCACAGGATGCGGAATACCTTTCGTGGCATAAACTACAACAGTTTGAGGACCTTTGGGGTATCTGGGGACATAGTTATTTTAAACTGGTAGATTCCGCTATCTATTTTAAAACACACCCGGAATACTTTTCAGCCATCGACAGCATCAGGCAACCTGTACAGCTTTGCATGAGCAATGAAAAGGTGGTAGAAATCGCCATAGCAGCGCTCAAAAAAAGAATGGAAAAATTTCCAGATGCTGAATATTGGTCCGTCAGCGCCAACGACGATATCAATTATTGTACCTGTGAAAAATGCAGGGCTATCCAGAAAGAAGAAGGGAGTGCATCCGGCGCCCATCTGCGGTTTGTGAACAGGATTGCTGCTGCTTTTCCCGATAAAAAGATCACCACACTGGCTTACCAGTACACAGCGGAGCCGCCTGCAAAAACCAAACCCCTGCCCAACGTGTTCATCATGCTGAGCACCATAGACGCTTATCGTTCAGCGCCACTTGTACAAGAAGCTTCTGCGCGTCTTTTCATGAAACAAATCAAAGGCTGGCGCAAGCTCACAGGCAATCTCATGCTTTGGGATTACAATACCCAATTCACTAACTATCTCTCGCCATTCCCAGATCTCTTTTTCCTGGCCGATAATATCAGGTTCTATCAATCGCTTGGCGTCAAAGGGTTGTTTTCGCAAGGCAGTGGTGAAAGTTACAGCGACCTCGCTGAACTGAGGTCTTACTTGCTGGCTAAACTCAGCTGGGATCCCCAGGCTGATTGGCGCCAGTTGATCGAAACGTTCTGCTCGCAATATTATGGCGCTGCGGCTCCATTCATACGCAGTTATATTGATCAGCTACAGGAAGCAGCACAGCATTCCGGGCGTCCAATCGATATCTATGGCAACCCGGTATGGGAATACAATACTTACCTGAGCCCTGAAAAAATAGATGCCTATTCAACGATACTCGACAAAGCCGCGGCGGCAGTTGAGAACGATACATTGAAGAAAGCAAGGGTGGAAAGAGTAAGGCTATCCCTGGAATATACCGTATTGCAGCAATCCCGGTTTTTCGGTCCGGAAAAACATGGTTACCTCGAGCTCTTGCCGAACCAAAGCGGCTATCGGGTAAAAGCTTTGTGGCCTGGAAAAGTAGAACGCTTCGGAGCTGCTGCAACAAGGGCGGGTGTAAGAGAATTATCAGAAGGCGGGTTGAGTCCTGATGCATATGGCCAGGAATGGCAAGGACTATTTGAAAAAGGATGGCAGCCCAATCTGGCATTGCATGCTGCTGTAAAATTAGCTACTCCTTTTGCACCTGAATATACCAACAAAGGACCATTGACTTTGGTGGATGGCGTTACCGGCAATCATGATTTCAGTTATAACTGGCTTTGCTTTTACGGACAAGATATGATTGCAACCATCGACATGGGCGAAACGAAAACGGTCAGTAATATACATGCCGCATTTCTCGATGATCCAAAGCACCATATCTTTTTACCAGCTTCGTTACAGGTGGAAGTATCGGCAGATGGCAGCCGGTATGAAGCCGTACAAAGCACTTATATGAATCAGCTGGGGGGCGCTCTTGAAGAACATTACAATATACACCGGATTGTGTTTGATTTTTCTGTTCCGGAAACGAGGATACGTTACATCAGGTTCTCTGCAAAAAATCATGCTGCCTTGCCTAAGTGGCGTTATCATCCTAATAAAAAGCCTATGATCGCTTGTGATGAAATATATGTTTTATAATACCTAATGTATTGATGATATGACACAGATACTGACTGTTGATGACGACCATATTATGCTGGTAATACTGAAGACCGTTCTTACGAAAGAGGGTTACCATGTTACACAGGTCAAGAACGGAAAAGAAGCCATTGCGCTCAAAGATCGATTTGCATTCGACCTGGTCATTTGTGATCTCATGATGCCGTATGCGAATGGATATGAAGTGCTCAGCAGTTTCAGGAATGATCCTGTTACCGCCAATACACCTATCATCATTCTTTCATCGATAGGCAATACAGCTACTATTGAAGAAGTTTTGTCGCTGGGAGCAAACGAATTCATTTCCAAACCTTTCACTTCAGCAGATTTGCTTCACAAGATCAAAACATTATTGAACACCAGGAAACAAACAAATACTATGTTGCGTAATTAAGTTGCGGATACACTAGCTATTCGTTGCTGGGCAATATTCTCTCCTAAAGCAAGGTTTTCAGGAGTATAGCTACCCAACTCCAACAGTGTAAGCTTCCCTGAAGTCCGGCCATGACGAAGTTAGCAAAACTGTTAATGTGAGCTCCTCCCTTTTTTAGTGCCACCCCTATTAATTGGTTGATATTCAATGGACTGTTGAAGGAAAATAGTTCGATGGTTCGAAGCTGCTTCGAGAGCGTTTCGAGTGTTCTTCGACTGTCTCTCGGGATCGATTCGGGATTGATTCGGGTTTCCTTCGGAGATCCTTCGAGACCGCTTCGGGATCGCTTCGCAAATTCCCGAAGCGCTCCCGAAGGAATGCCGAAAAAACTGCTTTATCGCAGATAGCTTTTTAAAAGATTGTGCATTGTCCATGTTGGGACATTATGTAGAAATTCTTTCCATGTTTACAGATGCCTTATGGAATAAAGGAGATGCTTTTGCAGTACATAAATTAATCAAAAGAGAAAGCGAACTATCCCCTTTGACGTTGGAAGGCCCATAGATGTTCTCGAAATAAGTGCGAAGGGCTTTAAATAGAAATATAAAGCCGATAAGAAGATCAATTAACCTAATCTTAGTTGCCACCTTCTATTGTTTAAACTATGTTTAAACCAGAAAAAACAAAAGGGTTTCATTTTTCAATGAAACCTTTGTCGTTATTGAGTGGAGAATACCGGATTCGAACCGGTGGCCTTCCCGCAATCCTGCGGGACGCTCTAACCAACTGGACTAATTAACCATTCAATGTATTTTCTACTCTTCTTGGATTTAATTTCATTTTCACGGTTTACTGCTGCTATCCGAGTTTCATATTGCTCGTAATATAACATGATCCATGGCGCTCCTGCCCGTGTTGATTTGCTACGTCCTGAATTGTGTTGTGCTAATCTGATTTCAATATCCTCACAAGAACCGGTATAGTATTTATTGGTCTTAGTGGAATGCAGTATGTATACATAATAGGGCATATCATATACGTTGAAAATAAAAAAACCTTACACTGTCTTTGTGTAAGGTTCTATTTGTGGAGAATACCGGATTCGAACCGGTGGCCTTCCCGCAATTCTGCGGGACGCTCTAACCTCCTAAGCCGTTACTCACAATAAAAAACCTTACACTGTCTCTGTGTAAGGTTCTATTTGTGGAGAATACCGGATTCGAACCGGTGGCCTCTTGCATGCCATGCAAGCGCTCTAGCCAACTGAGCTAATCCCCCGTCATTTTTTTTCTCGTAACCTAAGGCCTTCCCGCACACTTGCGGGACGCTCTAGCCAACTGAGCTAATCCCCCGTTGAGGACTGCAAATGTAGGATCCTGGAAGAAGTTGTCAAAATTTTAGTTTATTAGATCGTTATTACAGTATAAAAAAGAGCCCTAAAAAAGGGCTCTTTAAAAACTTAACCTGCAAACTTAATTAGCACAAAGCTAAACAGCGGCATCGCAGGGATTCACTGCAAAGCTAGAAGATGCAGTAGATACGAAAAAATTTATTCCCATATCTCTCCCTTGCCTTCGAGCCAAAGCTTCACGGATTGTGTAGTAACAGATTTAGGTCTTTCGAGCGGGAATCCGAGGGCACGATCCCAGCAGAGACTGGCCAGTACGCCCAATGCACGGCTTACGGCAAACAATACGGTATAGAACTCGTATTCTACCAATCCATAATGCACCAGTAAAGCGCCGCTATGCGCATCTACGTTGGGCCAGGGGTTTTTGATCTTACCCAGCGACTGCAGAATGGGCGGCACCGTATCGTAAATTTTCCAAACTGTATTTACCAGTTTATCATCGGGCATATGCTTCTTACCAAATTCCATCTGCGCAGTGAAACGCGGATCGGTCTTACGCAATACAGCATGTCCGTAACCGGGCACTACTTTACCGGATGACAAGGTTTTACGAACGTACTCTTCTATTTGTTCTTTGGAAGGATCATCGGTACCCAATTCTTCCTGCATTTCAAATATCCACTTGATCACTTCCTGGTTGGCCAGTCCGTGCAAGGGACCCGCGAGTCCGTTCATACCTGCGGCATAACTCAGGAAAGGATCGCTCAGCGCAGAACCCACCAGGTGTGTAGTATGTGCCGATACGTTTCCACCCTCATGATCGGCGTGAATGGTCATATACAAGCGCATCAGTTCTTTGAAGCTTTCATCTTCAAAGCCCATCATGTGGGCCAGGTTACCGGCCCAGTCGAGCAATCCGTTCGGCTGTATATGATCGTTGTTCTTGTATTTCCTGCGATAGATATAAGCGGCGATACGCGGCAGCCTGGCAATCAGGTCCATCGCATCGTCGTAGATAGAATTCCAGTAATCTTTTTTATTGATGCCCTTGGCATATTCCTTGGCAAAATTGCTTTCTGTTTGCAAGGCCATCACGCCCGTAACGAACATGGTCATGGGATGCGTATTGATAGGCAATGCATCAATGATATCAAATACATGATTGGGCACATGGCTGCGGCGTTGCCACAAACTGGTGATCTCCGCGGCATCTTCTTCCGTGGGCAATTCACCCATCAACATCAGGTAAAACAATCCTTCGGGTAAGGGCTCACCGCCTTCGGGCGCTTTAGGCAATTGCTGTTGCAGTTCAGGAATGGAATACCCGCGAAAACGGATGCCTTCCTGTGCATCGAGTAAACTGGTTTCTGTAACCAGTCCGGTCATACCCCTCATCCCCTGGTAAATCTGTGCAAGTGTTACTTCGCCAATTTTCTTGCTGCCGTGTTCTTTTAATAATTCTTTGATTTCTGTGTTAGCCGCGTCCGCTGTTACCTTGAACCGCTCTTTGATCGTCCCCATGACACTTTTTTTATGAAATGTAACAGATTATATACAATCTGTTCCTGATGTTAAAAAATGGATGGCTAAAGGTAACGCAACTTGCTATTGGTAACAAATGAATTAGGGCTAATCACTTTAAATAAAGGTAAATTCTACTTGGGAGCCCGCTTATAAAGCCGTATAATTACAAAAACAAATATGATATTGGGTATCCAGGCCGCCAGCAAGGGAGGCAGGCTACCCTTAGTGGAAAAGATGGTAGAAAAGCGGTCGGTGATGATGAACAGGGCCGCCGTTACAAAGCCTACCGCCAGGTGTACCCCGCTTCCACCCCTCACTTTACGGCCGCCCACAATCGCACCAATCAGGGTCAGAAGCAATACCGTTACACAGGTGGCATCGCGGCGATACCGTTCTACTTTGAGGTCGTTGAGTCCCTCAGAGCCACGCAATTCTTCCAGTTTGATGAACCGGTCGAGGTCGGGTGTGGTCAGTTTATCTTTCGTGTATTTATCCCTGCTGAGATCGTAGGGCTTGAAATTGAATTGCATGCTTTGGTTGAAATTCATGCTCATCTGTTCTTTCAATGGCTCTACTTTACGGTCTACCAGGTACTCCAATTTCCATTTTTTAGTAGGCGCATCCCAAATAATTCCATCGGCCCGCATATTCTCTATCACTTTTCCATTCTTCACTTTATAAGCAAAAAAAGGCCCGCCTCTTTTGCCCAGCGTATCATACGAATAAATGCCCGCATAGGTAAACGAATCTATCCGCAGGTAAATATTACTGCTGGTGCTGAGCAAAGCATTGTAAGAAGAATTGTTATCGACATACCTGGCTTCAAAAGTTCCCCTGATCTGGTTGGCGCGGGGCACTACATATCGATTGGCAAACCACAATAGTACAGCCAGTATTACGCCTCCTATCCAATAAGGCCGCAGCCACCGGTTATAGCTGGTGCCGCTGGCCAGTATGGCAATGATCTCACTTTTACCCGCCATTTTGGAAGTAAAAAAGATCACTGCAAGAAATACAAACAAAGGAAACAGCAAGGCAATGATATGCGGCACAAAGCCATAATAATAATCGGTGATGATACGTCCGGCACTCAGGTGCGACCTGTTGAAGTCTTCCGTCTTCTCACTGATATCCACCACCACGGAAATGATGGTAAAAAGAAAGATGGCGAAGAAAAAAGTGGTAAGGAATTTCTTCAGTATGTACCAGTCGAGTTTCTTCATTTATACAAATATACTGTTCTGCCCGGCAGCATCGCCGAACTATAACCGCTGTTTAACAATCTGCACCATTTCATTTTTCCATGAAACAAAATCGCCTCCCAGGATGTGTTTGCGGGCTTCGCCCACGAGCCAGAGGTAGAACGACAGGTTCTGCAGGCTGGCCAGTTGTAAACCCAACAACTCTTCCGATACGAACAGGTGCCTCAGGTAAGCTTTGTTATAGTACTGGCTCATTTCGTTGGGCAGACCAGGATCAATAGGACTGAAATCGGTGGCCCATTTTTTATTCCGGATATTCACAACGCCCTGTGTGGTAAACAGCATGCCATTGCGTCCATTGCGCGTGGGCATCACACAATCGAAAAGATCGATCCCCCGGTGAATGCATTCCAGTATGTTCCAGGGCGTACCTACTCCCATGAGATAACGTGGTTTGTTGAAGGGCAGGCGGCTGGCACAGCTTTCGGTGAATTCATACATCATGTCTTCGGGTTCACCCACACTGAGTCCGCCTATGGCATTACCCACCGCATTTTTCGAAGCGATATAATCACAGGAAGCATCGCGGAGGTCTTTGTAAGTGCTACCCTGTACAATGGGGAACAGGTTCTGTGTATAGCCGTATTTATCGGGTGTTTCAGCCAGTCGCTGTATGCACCTGTCGAGCCAGCGATGCGTGAGTTCCATGCTTTTTTTCGCATAGTGGTATTCGCTGGGATAAGGCGGACATTCATCAAAAGCCATCATGATATCGGCGCCGATGGACCGTTGTATATCCATCACCGATTCGGGTGAGAAAAGGTGACGGCTACCGTCGATATGCGACTGGAACCATACGCCTTCTTCTTTGATCTTACGGTTACCGGCCAATGAAAACACCTGGTAGCCGCCGCTATCGGTGAGGATGGGCCGGTCCCACCCGTTGAAACGGTGCAGCCCGCCCGCCGCTTCCAGCACGCCGGTGCCGGGCCGCAGGTATAAATGATAGGTATTGCCTAAGATGATCTGCGCCTGTACATCGTCTTTCAACTGTTGTTTGGTAACGGCTTTCACGCTTCCTACCGTTCCCACCGGCATGAAAATGGGGGTAATAATTTCCCCATGATCGGTACGGATCTTACCCGCCCTCGCTTCGGAGCCCGCTATTCCTGATGCCTGCAATTCAAAGGTCAACGCTGCCATAGGGCGCAAAAATAAGTTGAAAGCTTTATTTTTGCCGCATGACTATACCGCCGCTGACCTGGGACATTGCCTACTACCTGTTCTGTGCAGTGATCGCCATCCAGGTCTTTTACTATCTCTTCTTTTTCCGCAGACTTGCTTTTTATACCGCGCCCCAACGTTCCCTCAGCATTGAACACCCTGTGTCCGTTATTGTGTGCGCGCGTGATGAAGCGCATAACCTGGTAAAGACATTGCCGGGCATACTGGTACAGGATTATAAGACGAGCTTTGAGGTAGTACTGGTGAACGATAATTCAACCGATGACACCAAATACCTGGTAGATGAGTTCATGAAATCGTTCAAGAACATCAATTATATACCCCTCACCCAGGAAGCTAAAATGATCAGCGGCAAGAAATTCCCTTTATCGATGGGTATCCGCAGCGCCAAATACGAGATCGTGTTGCTTACCGATGCCGACTGCGTACCGGCCAGCGAATTCTGGATACAGCAATTGCAGGACAGCTACGATGAGCAGGTAGAGATCGTACTGGGTTATGGAGCATATCATAAAAAACCCGGCCTGCTGAACAAACTGATCCGTTTCGAGACCTTCCATACCGCACTGCAATACCTTTCGTATGCGTTGGCAGGCAAGCCCTATATGGGTGTGGGGCGTAACCTCAGCTATAAGAAAGATGTATTCTTACGCAATAAAGGTTTTTCTTCCATCAACCAGATACCCAGTGGTGATGATGATCTCTTTATCAACCAGGTAGCCAATGCAACCAATACGGCGATATGCATTGATCCGGCATCGCATACATTGAGCGAACCCAAGACCACCTGGAACGACTGGATGTCGCAGAAATACCGTCATTATACTACCAGTAAATATTACAAAGGGGCACATAAAAGGTGGCTGGGATTGTACTCCCTGACCTTGTTTTTCATCTACCCTTTACTGGCCGTTACCCTTTTTTCTCCCTATTGGTGGATGGCGTTGGCGGTATACGGGATCCGTTTCATTATTCAGGCCATTGTGTTGTTTAAGGGGATGAAAAAACTGAATGAAGCCGATCTCTGGCCCTGGTTCCTCTTCATGGATATCTGGATGTTCTTCTATTATATGTTTACTTTACCTGCTATATGGAAAGCGCCCCGCAAAAACTGGAACTGATCTTACAATACTTCGATGATTTCAATGAAGTGCAGTTGCAGCAACTGGCTGCGCTGGAAGAATTGTATAAGGAATGGAACGCCAAGATCAATGTGATATCACGGAAGGACATCGATAGCATTTACCTGCACCATGTATTGCATTCGCTGAGCATTGCCGCTATTGCTAACTGGCAGCCGGGCACCCATGTGATCGATATCGGTTGTGGCGGCGGTTTTCCCGGCGTACCGCTGGCGATCTTTTTTCCCGAAGTAAAATTTCATTTGGTAGATAGTATTGCCAAGAAATTAAAAGTGGTGGATGCAGTTGCGGAGGCCACCGGCATTCGAAACATCACCACACAACATACGCGTGCCGAAGAAATCAAAAACAGGAAATTCGATTTTGCTGTTTCGCGTGCGGTAGCGCCTTTGAAAGACCTCTGGCAATGGAGTGCGCCTCTGTTGAAAAAAGGCGGCAATCAGGAAATTGCCAACGGACTCATCTGCCTCAAAGGCGGTGATCTAGCACAGGAAATCTCCGAGAGCCGTTTACGACCGCGCATGATGCCGGTTGACAAGATTTTCCCGGAAGCTTATTTCGAAGACAAGTACATACTACATGTAGCGAAATAATCCCTCCATCGTCATCCCGAGCGAGCGAACGCGAGTCGAGGGATCTGCTGACAACTTCATGAGATCCCTCGGCTACGCTCGGGATGACGGTCGAGTATTAATCGGGTATCACCAGTTTATTATTATTCCTGTTCACATCCGCCATGCGTTGTGAAGGGTCTATCTCTATTGATTTCAGATTTTGTATACTTCCCTTGATGGTGAGCACATACTCCGGATGTGTCCAACGCCATTCAGTATCTGTGATTACCGGCATGCGGCTCTCGGGTAATTTACTGCCGAACATCAGATCAAGCGGAATGGTATGTGCTTCCTGGGTGCCGTCTTTGTATGTGATGAGTACATCTACCGGCATGGGCATCTTCCCTAATCGGTGCAGTGTTACCTGTGTTTTGCCATCCATTATATTGATATCGCCTACTGCGTAGTCGATGGTCTTGGTGGTATAGATCCAGTATTCTTTGTACCAGTTGAGTTCAATGCCACTTACCTGTTCAGCAACACGCATGAAATCATTGGGGTTCGGATGTTTGAAATGCCATTCTTTGTAGTAAGTCAGCAATATTTTATCACGCACACTATCACCTACTATATATCCCAGTTGTGAAAGGAATACTGCCCCTTTGCTATACGCAGCCGCAGCGTACGCATAATTGGTATTGTAATGATCGGCATGGGTAGAAGCCGGCTCTTCATATCCGCTTTTGGCCAGGTTGAAATAACTTTTATATGCCGCTTCGTACCAGAATCCTTCCTTGTTGCGCAGCGCCGATAATACACGGGTGCTGGAATAATCTGTAAAGCCTTCATCCATCCAGGGGTACAACGATTCATTCGTTCCCATCATCATCTGGTACCAACTATGCATCCATTCGTGCAAAGCCGTGCCTACGCTCGCACTTTTGATGAGTGTGGCCATGGGATATTCCATACCACCATCGCCTCCCTGGATAAATGTATAGGTCTTATAAGGATAGGCGCCGAAAGTTTTGCCCATGATGGGATAAGCCAATGCAGCCGTATCGGCCATTTTCTGCCAGCGGTCTTCCAGTGAGTCCACGGCTTTGTATACTACCCTGATGAGCGGGCCATTAACCGGTTTGCGCGTGATCATTTTGTATTGTGGATCTGCCGCCCACACAAAATCATGCACGTTATTGGCCTGCCAGTTCCAGGTAACCGTATTGCCGGTTGCCGTAACAGGCTTAACGCCGCTTGCTTCATAACCTCTTCCTATTTCATTGGCATTGAGTAAATCACCTCCGGCGGCAACAAAATAATTTTTATCGATGGTGATGCGCACATCATAATCGCCCCACACACCATAAAATTCGCGCGCGATATACGGATTGGGGTTCCATCCCTGGTAATCGTATTCTGCCAGCTTGGGGTACCATTGGCTCATGCTGTACCGGATGCCTTCTTTGTTATCGCGACCTGAACGACGTACCTGGAGTGGCACCTGAGCTTCAAAACTCAGTTCCATTTCTGTTTTACTGCCGGGCAATATGGGTTTATTCAACTTCACTTCCAGGATGGTCTCGTGTTCTTTGGTTGTTTGCACCATACCATTCACCTTAATAGCGGTTACTTTCTGGTAACCGATCTCATCTGGTTTCAGTTTGCTGATGCGGTCTTTTACGCGCTGGTCCCAATCGCGCCCGTCGAAGTCTTTTTTAGGTTCAGTAAGCACTGTTTTGCCCAGTTCTCTGCTGCGCACATCCATGCTGCTGTTGGGCTGAAAGGCATTCCAATACAGATGAAAGAAAAGACGTGTGAGCGTATCGCGTGAATTGTTCCAGTAATCGATCTTTTCATGACCGGTGAAGCGGTTGGTTTCCACATTCATCTGCACGCTGATATTATATTTGATGCGCTGCTGCCAGCGGTTGGGCTGGGCAATGGATGCACTTAATTGTAATACCATGAACAGCAATAATGCCGCACGAAGTAATTTCCTTTCCATCATCGGTTGATCTTTTGGGAGGGTAAATGTAGGCCTTCTAAGCTTCCGTACCAGCAAGTACAATCACAATCTCGCCTTTGACGGCCTTGGATTTAAAATGTTCACAGAGTTCCTGCAAGGTTCCCCGCGCGTTTTCTTCGAACAGTTTGGTGAGTTCGCGGCTCACGCTGCAGCGCCTGTCAGGACCGAAATAAGTAATGAACTCTTCCAGTGTTTTCACCAGCCGCATGGGGCTTTCATAAAAGACCATGGTTCTTTCTTCCTGCGCCAGTTGTTTCAACAAAGTTTGCCGGCCTTTTTTCAACGGAAGAAATCCTTCAAATACAAAACGGTTGGTAGGAATGCCACTATTAACCAATGCCAGAACAAAAGCAGTAGCGCCCGGAAGACATTCCACTTTAATGCCTTCTTTTATGCATTGCCGAACCAGCAGAAAGGCCGGATCCGATATGCCCGGTGTGCCTGCATCGGTGATCAATGCAAAAGTTTTCCCGGCACGCATCTGTTCAGTGAGGTGTTCAACGATCTTGTGCTCGTTGTGCTGGTGATAAGGCGATAAAGGTTTTTGAACCTGGTAGTGCTGCAGCAGTTTCGAAGAAGTACGTGTATCCTCGCAGAGGATCACATCTGCCTGTTTCAGCACTTCGAGTGCGCGCAGCGTGATGTCCTTTAAGTTACCTAATGGTGTGGGAACGAGATACAGCATTCAGCAATTTAATTCACGAACTCTATTTCATAAAACTCCATCACCGGGTTGGCGAGCAGTTTTTTGCTGGCTTCATCGGCAATTTGTTTGGCAGCGGCTTCATTTTCTGCATCGATCTGTAAAGTAATATGTTTGCCTACCCTTACATCGGCCACATTTCCAAGGCCCAGGTTCTGTAAACCACCCAGTACGGCTTTACCCTGGGGATCCAATAAATCTTTCAAAGGCATTACTTTGATCTGCACGTTATAAGTCATGATTCCTGTTGTTTGAGCGACAAAGATAAAATTACATACGCAATAAACGTCACCGGAACTGCCAACCATCCAACCAGCAACGCTCCCACCACGGCAATACCTGCCAGCAAGATAAAGGGCGATAGCTTTTTAAAGCTCAGCGCTTTGAATTTCAATGCCATCATGGGCAGGGTAGATACCATGAGATAGCTGAGTACTACTACCAGCAGGTACCAGAACCACTTGTTCAGTAATAGTTTCAGCACCCAAAACTGGCTGCTATTCCAATAGATCAGCGGGAAAGAAGCCACCAGCAGGCCTGCGGCGGGGATAGGCACTCCCGCAAAACCATTGCGCTGGGTAGTATCGATATTGAAACGGGCCAACCGGTAAGCCCCGGCGCAAGGCAGTAAGAAAGCCGGTAATAACCAAAGGGCATTGATGTCCAATCCGTTTTCCTGCTGTGCAAAACACAGGCGGAGGAACTGGTAAGCGATCAGTCCGGGCGCTACACCAAAACTCACCACATCGGCCAGCGAATCGAGTTGCTTGCCTATGTCGGACGACACTTTGAGCAGCCTGGCAGTAAACCCGTCGAAAAAATCAATGAGGGCGGCCAGGCCAATGAACAGACTGGCCATATAAATACGCTCGGGAATCATCACCAGGTCTTCCCCATCGGGTTGGGGCGCTAGAGTAAGACCTGTTTGCATGATACACACAATGGCCAGGCAGCCAAACAAAAGATTGAGTAAAGTAAAAAGGTTTGGTATCTGTTTCATTTTTTCATCAATGCTTCTATGTCTTCCGCCGTGATCGGAATATTTTTCATGAGGTCTGTATTGCCTGTCTTCGTGAGCCATACATTGTTTTCGATACGAACGCCCATCTGCTCCTCTTCAATATAAATGCCAGGCTCAATGGTGAGCAACATGCCGGCTTTGAGCGGAGCTGTGCGGGTGCCGAGGTCGTGCACGTCGATACCCAGGTGGTGTGAAATGCCGTGGTAGAGGTATTTGCGGTAAGCACGGTTCTCGGCGTCTTCGTTTTTGAGGTCGCTTTTGTGCAACAAACCGATCTTCAAAAATTCCTGCGTGGCTTTCTCTCCTACTTTTTCTGTGTAATCCACCACCGAGATACCCGGCTTTAAAATGGTCTTGCAATAATTGTGTATGTTCAAACAGGCGTTGTACACTGTTTTCTGCCGCTTGGTGAATTTACCGTTCACCGGAATCGTACGCGTGAGATCGGCACAATAGCCGCCGTATTCTGCACCAAAATCCATCAGTATCAATTCTCCGTCTTTGCATTCCTGGTCATTGCTCACATAATGCAGCGTGCGGGCCCGGTCGCCACTGGCAATGATGCTGCTGTAAGCGGGGCCGGTAGCGCGGTTACTGAGGAAGCTGTGCCATATCTCTGCTTCGATCTCGTATTCCATCACACCCGGATGAATGAATTTGAGTAATCTGCGGAAAGTGGTATCGGTGATATCGATGGCTTTTTGCAATACTTCTACTTCTTCTTTTGTTTTAACAGCGCGCAGCTCTTTCATGATTTTTGCTGCGCGATGGAATTGGTGCAAAGGATAACGCGATTTCATTTCATCGATGAAACGGTAATCGCGGCTCCTGATGAGGGATGCTTTGCGGTCGTTCTCGTTGCTGTCGAGATAAATATGATCGGCCAGGTGTATCCATGTTTGCAATAACGCATCCAGGCTGTCTACCCACAATACAGTAGAAATGCCAGAAACAGCAGTGGCTTCCGCGGCGCGTAAGCGCTTGCCATCCCATTTTTCCTTGAGTTCATTCGGACGAACCAGCACCAACACTTCGCGGTATTTGGGATCGGGATTATCGGGATACAGGATCACCATGGAATCTTCCTGCTCGATACCCGAAAGCCAGAAAAGGTCGCTGTTCTGCTTGAAACGGTGCAGGGCGTCCCCATTGGAGGGCCATTCGTCGTTACTCACAAAAATGGCAATACTGTTAGGCAATAATTGCTTGGTAAATCTTTCCCGGTTATGGATAAAAATAGCAGGTTTCAGTGGCAGGTATTTCATAAATAAGTATTGAGCGTGTGCAAGATAGATATTAAATCAAAAAATTCAATTGTTAAAAAATCTCTAATATGATAAGTGGTAGTCAACAATACGAATATCATCGTACATTTACTACGAAATAATTCGTCTATCAAATAAACACTATTGTATGAAACAATCAAAACCCATTCATTGGCCATTATTAGGCGGCTTAGCGCTGGGTGTAGTGATGCTCAGCTCCTGGACATTGCCCGAACTGGTAATGCCGGCGTATTTTTACGAAGTTTCCTCATCAGGCGACACTTCCCTGCCCCGGAAAAAAAGTCATTTTAACAACCGCGATTACAACCAGGCCGATCTCGACAAGGCCATGACTGAATTAGATAAAGCCATGGTTGACCTGGACAAGAACCTCAAGATCGATTTTTCCAAAATGCAGAAAGAGCTCAAAGAAGCCATGGACCAGGTAAACAAGATCGATTATGAAAAGATCAGCAAAGAAGTGCAGGCATCACTGAAACAGATCAACTTACAGCAAACCAAGGCAGAAATAGACAAAGCCATGCACGAAGCACAGGTACGTTTGCAGGAAGTGGATATGAAAAAGATCCAGCAGGAACTGAACAAAGCGCAGGAAGACCTCAAATCGAAGAAACTCGCGGTGCATATTGATGCCGATAAGATCAGTCGTGAAGTAACTGAAGGTCTTTCTAAAGCGAGGCTGGGTATAGAGAAAGCAAAAAAAGAACTGGCAGAGTTGAAAGCCTTTACCAATCAACTGGAAAAAGATGGCCTCATCGATAAAAAGAAAGGCTACAAAATAGAGATCAGGAACAAAAAGCTCATCATCAATGGCAAAGAGCAACCAAAAGAAGTCAATGAGAAATACCAGAAATACCTCGACAAAGAAGATTTCAGCATCAGCAGTGATGGAGAAGGCACCGCATCGGTGTAAAAATGATATATGGGAGCTTCTTATTTGTGATAGTATCATATGATACTATCACTTTTAGAAAGTCTCCCTATCTCATTACTGAAAAACCAATTTGCAAAGTCTGCCAACTCACTTGGATAACAGTTTTTTAAAGATTAAATTTGTAGAAACAATATAGTCATGAGTTCAGTAGCAAAGAGCATTGACCAGGAAATCACCCGTTACCTTCCCAGATTGAATGAGCGGCAGAAAAAAACCATCTTGACAGTGGTGAAAAGCTTTATGGATGAGCAAAAGGACTGGTGGGATGAAATCGGTGAAGAGCAGCAACATGCGATAGATAAATCATTGGCAGAAATGAAGGCCGGCAAAATGACTCCACATGATGAGGTTATGAAAAAACACAGGAGATGATTGAAGAAGTAGTGCAAGATGTACAATGGACACCGAGCGCGAAAAATAGCTTTAATAAGATCGTAGTGTATTTGAGGCGAGAGTGGACAGAAAAAGAAGTGGAACGATTTATCGATCGGACAGAAAAAATGATAAATTCTTTAAAATGTTATCCTGAGATGTGCCGCCCATCAGTGAAAAGAAAACATGTCCGCATTGGGATATTGGATAAACACACCCAAATAGTCTATCATTACAAGCCCGGTAAAAAGCGTCTTGAAATCTTATTATTTTGGGGTATGAAGCAAGATCCCGCTGGATTCAAGTATTAAAATACAGGAATACTAAAACCGCACAGTCGGGCATTTCACAGACCTTCCGGCAGAGGAGTTGAATACACCGCTTTTAATAAGTGATATTTCATACGCTCCTCTGCCTCCGTTGAGATTACGGAGAGAGGAAATCGTAGCATCGTAACTGGCAATAACCTTGAGGTCATTCACTTCATAACCCAGCATGGGAATGATGGCGTCGTTGTTGCGGTAGTAGAGTCCGAATACCATTTGCTTTTCCCCATCGCCACTGAGGTTTCTGTTGGCATTGAAGCCCAGCACCGCTTCCCAGGCCGATCCCATTTTGCTTACATATACATTTGGATTCACGATCCACAAATCCTGCAATTTGATGCTGGCATTCACGAACCCGGTATAACGCCTTGAAAGCGTAGCGTTGGAAACAGTAGGGTCGAAAAAACTTTCTCTTGGTGTGTTGATGTGCATGATGCTTACTCCGGCATTGAAATAAAAATTATCTGAAGCGAAATAGGCATAGTTGAGTCCCATTTGCAAATCGAGGTATGACACACTGGTATTTGTAAATGGTTCATTGGAAGGAATCGTGACATCAAAAAATTTTCCGTTCCACTGGTTATCGAAAGTGAGCTTGTTTACATCCACCCGTTTGTTCACATAAGCCAATCCAAAGCCTCCGCTCAACAAACTGTTATAACCCAGCATCTGGTGATAAGCAATGGTAGCAGTAGCATGTGTAGCGCTCAGGTTGCCGCTGCCTGCCACATCTTTCATCAATGAGCCACCGATACCCATCCAGCCGCTTTCGAACCGGTCGCGGAACACTTTCACATCACCCCAGGCGCTCATGGTCTTATAAGGATTGCCTACCGATGCCCACTGGTTGCGGTAATTGATTCCTACACGATAATCATAATCAGGGTTGAAACCCGTGTTGGCCGGATTGATGAGCAAAGGGGTATTGAAATATTGCGAAAAATGCAGGCTCTGCGCCCTGGCCATCGAGCCGGTCAGCAGCGCCACACAACATCCCGTTATTTTAATCAATTTCCGCATATCGCCTTTTATCTGAGTAAAGTAATATCTCCTTTCTTGGTGGCTTTGGTTCCGTCGGCAAATTCAACCAGCAATGTGTAATGGTATACTTCCTGTGGTTGCAATACACCTTTGTAAGTGCCATCCCAACCTTCATCCTTATATGTTCCCACATATACCAATACACCCCATCGATTGTAAATACGCCATACCATTTTAGCAATACCGAAACCTCTCACATAGATCCGGTCGTTGACACCGTCGCCATTGGGCGTGAAAGCATTGGGCACATCCATTCCCGGTATAATGGTAATGGAAATAAGCTGGCAGGTAGTATCTGTACATCCCGCAGCATTGTATGCAACAAGACAGGTATTGAACTTACCTGAATAATTATACAGGTGTGATACAGTGGTATCTTTTCGCCGCGTAGCCAGTGTATCTCCATCGTCAAAGATCCATTTATACCGGGTGGCTGCCAGTGAACTGTTGGTGAACACAACAGGCGTATTAGGCAAAGTGGGTTCGGGCGAATAGCTGAATCCCGCCTGTGGTTTGGGGTTCACAGTAATAGTGAAGAAAGTGGAGTCTTGCATATTACAAGTGTTGCTGTCCACTGCTGTCAGCTTCACCAGGTAACTGCCTACATTGTTGTACAAGTGGATGGGATTGGTTTGCGTTGACGTGGTACCATCGCCAAAATTCCAGTTGAATTGTTGTCCGCCCAGTGATGTATTATCAAACACAGCAGTATAAGGCGCACAGCCCGCTGCAGGTGTAGTAAACTGTACCTTCAGGTTATCGGCAATCCTGATCTGCACGGATATCGTATCATCGTAATTACAATAAGTGGTATCAACCAATACCAGTTTGATGGTGTAGGTACCGGGTGCTTTATAACTATGTACCACTTTACCTGTGCCTGCATATTGCGTGGTACTGTCTCCGAACATCCACAGGAAACTCTGGTTCTGCAATGGTTTGCCGGGAGGCGCTACGGACGTGTTGTTGAATTCGTATTGAAGCGAAGTACAGGGCGGCAGTTTTCGGTTGGTGAAAGACATTTTCACTTCATCACTCCGTACCCGCATGGTTACAAAAGAGCTGTCTGCCAGGTTACAGGACGAAGAATCAACAGCAATAAGCTTCACCCGGTAATTACCTACAAGATTGAATGTATGTGAAGTATTGGGAGCGCTGGTAGTTACCGGTGGCGTACCATCGCCAAAATCCCATATATAGTTTTTACCCATCGCCAGTGTATCGCGAAAATCTGCGGTAAGTGGCACACAGCCGGTAGTATCCCTGATCCTGCCATTGACAGAAGCCTGTATACCGGCTTCCACGCCGGCAAGATTGAAAGCAATTTTTACCATGGCCAGGTTACAGCCCGATGGCGCGGCACCATTGTTAGGAGCCCATACACCGCTGGTAGTGGGGAAACGCGCACCGCCTCCACAGTTGGCACAGATAGCCTGGTAAATGATCCCGTTGCGGTCGAAGCGACTGGTACCTCCATCCACATGTTCACCGGTGGCACCTCCTTGTTGTCCGAAGAAACTGCCAAAGAGCTGCGATTTGGCATCACGTTCCAGTACAAAGAAATAAAAATCCGCACCATCGGTGATGGTTTGTCCGCCCCCGACGACAGGCAACCCTACGGTAGTAGCATTCGGAAAATTATTGTTGTGCGAATCAATACCTCCACCCCATCCCGACATATACACGTTTTCGCAACGATCCACCAGGAAAGCCACAGGCGAGATATTGGGATAAATAGTATTGGTGCCGAATACAGTTGAATATACAAAGTCTGATAAATCGGGCATCAGCTTGCTGATGTATTGCTTGCCGTTGGTTTGCATGAAAAAGCTGCCGGCATTCGCAGGCTTCTTGATGGGCCAGGAGCCGGTGGTAGTGCCCATGACATAAGGGAAACCGAATTTATCGAACTGGATACCATAGAGCATGTCATTGCCCGATGTACCGATATAAGTACTCTTTACAAACGTACCGTCGTTATGGAACCTTGCCACAAAGCCATCGCAGATACCCTGGTTGAAACTGCTTGAAATGGTACCGGTTTTATCGCCCGGGAAATCGTTGCTGGCGGTAGTGCCACCCACATACAGATCGCCGGTAAGCGGACTGATGGCCAGTACAAATGCTGCATCGTCGTTACTGCCTCCGATCCTGGTGGAGAAAATAACGCCGGAAAGATCGGATTTGAGTTTGAGCACCACACCATCCTGGTGATTTCCGAGATTGCCTCCTGAAGCAGATTGAAAAGCGCCTGGTGTGGTAGGAAAACTATCTGACTGTGTACAGGAAGCTACATAAATACTGCCGGCGGCATCAATGATCACTTCACTGCGCGCATCATCTCCATAATTCCGGTTGATGGATTGCGCACCGGGTGTACCGGAATATTTGGGTTTGATATTCACGCCATCGTCCTGCAGGCCGCCTATTTTAACCGATGCCACCAAGTCTGTTCCATTCTGGTTGAGTTTGGTTACAACAATATCCCATCCTCCTCCGGGGCCATAAGTTTTTAACGCACCTTTTACCGGGTAGTCGCTTGAATTGGAGCGCCCTGCCACCACCAGATTACCGGCGGGATCTACAAAAAGACTGTGCGGCTGTTCGTTGCCAGCAGCGCCTCCCAGGTAAGTAGCATATATGCGGTTAGTACCAAGGGGGTCTAATTTGATGATACCGATGTCAAAGCCGCCGCCTTCGCCGGTATTCACTCCTCCCTGGAATGTAGTTTGGAAAGCGCCATTGCTGGTGGGGAATTTTCCATTGCCACTGAAAACAATACCTCCTCCATAAAAATTTCCCTGTCCGTCGTATGTAGCGGTATAACCCCAGTTACTCGCCGTACTTCCCGAGAAGGAAGAAAAAACGAATGAAGGATCTATCACCAGGGTAGCGGTTTTAGAATAGGCGCCGTTGATGCGGAAGCGTACGATGTTTCCTTTCACTTCATAGCTGCAGGGCACTTCCGTACGCTCGTTGTTCAGTAACTGGTAACTATAGGGAGGAAATTCCTGCACTTCTTCCACAGCGGTTTTCACCATCAGCTTACCGTCTTTCACGCGCAAGCCGTTGGCGCCTTCATAATACATGGCCACATTGGATATATCGCCGCCGGGATGCACAATGAGGTCGTATTTCAATACACCACTGGCCGTATAATAACGGATATCTATGTTCGGATAAATATTTTTATAAGTGATGGCCTGGTAAGAAGCGCATCCCGAAGCCCATTGGGTAGAATCCCTGCCTATCAAATAATTAACCTTACCTGGCAGGGGTTTTTCAGGAATGACCTGCGCATGTTCATTCGCATTGAGGAAATGCACTTGATAAGCATGCGAGTGTAGTATAAGAGGCTGATCGTTGTCACGATCCGGTCCTGCCCCACCTATATTTACCGGATGTTCTGTAGCAGCATTGGTTTGAGTCTGGGCAGGTTGATCGGCATGTTCACGACCTGAGCCACCGCCTGAGCCACCAGAAGTACTACCAGATGAATAACTGGGTCCATGCCCATGTATTTTTTCGGTGAGGCTCTCCAGATCGGCCCCCTTATGCAGCAGCACCCTGTAACCGGTGGCTTGCAAGGCGAAAGCACCGGTGCTCATCTCGCCCTTATATTTAATGGAAGGCTCCCATTGCCCTTTATTTTCAACGAATTCAAGATAACCCTGCGCCGAGCCATATACACTGATCAGCATCAATACCAATATCCTTGCTATTGTTCTTCCCGACATCAACCTTATTTTATTTAAAAGTTACGACATATATACGTGATTCAGATGCTTTGCACTAGGTTTATTATGAGCGGCCCTTCAGGATATCTTGCCCCAACCATTCTTCTGAGGCTGGGATTGCAAATAGGCTTTGAGTATCAAATTCTTTGCCATCTTTAGCTCATTATCTTCTTCACATAATTTTTCCGCCGCTGCCCTCGCTTTTTCCAGCAACTCCTTGTCATTCACAATACTGGCCACCTTGAAATTCAACGCCCCGCTCTGCCTCGTGCCTTCTATATCGCCCGGTCCGCGCAACTCCAGGTCCTTCTCCGCGATCCTGAACCCGTCATTCGTGGCGCACATAATCTTGATACGTTCCCGGGCTTCTTTGCTGGCCCGGGATCCTGTTAATAATATGCAAAAACTTTTCTCACTGCCTCGTCCCACCCTTCCCCGCAACTGGTGCAGTTGGGAAAGTCCGAATTTTTCAGCGCTTTCTATCACCATCACAGTGGCATTGGGCACGTTCACCCCTACCTCTATCACCGTAGTACTTACCATGATCTGTGTATCGCCGCTCACAAAACGTTGCATATTGGTATCTTTTTGCTCCTGCGGCTGCCGGCCATGCACCATACTGATCCGGTAAGCTGGCTCGGGGAAAAAGCTTTTTACCTGCTCGTACCCCTGCATCAGGTCTTCATAACTCAGCTTTTCACTTTCTTCTATCAGCGGGTAAATAAAATAAGCCTGCCTGCCTTTGGTGATCTCTGTTTTTACAAAATCCATCACATTGGCCCGCGCCATCTCCGACCGGTGTACCGTTGTCACCGGCTGCCTGCCTGGCGGTAACTCATCCATCACACTGTAATCGAGATCGCCATAAGCCGTCATTGCCAGGGTCCTGGGTATGGGGGTGGCGGTCATCACCAGCACATGCGGAGGGACCGCTGCTTTCTCCCATAATTTTGCCCGCTGCGCAACACCGAAACGGTGCTGTTCGTCAACGATAACGAGTCCCAGGTTTTTAAACTGCACGGTGTCTTCAATCACCGCATGTGTGCCTACTACAAAATGGATGGTATCTTCCCGCAGGCCCTTTAATATTTTTTTACGTTCGGCCGCCTTGGTGCTGCCGGTAAGCAATGCTATTTCAACAGGCATTTCTTTGAGCAATTCACTGAGCCCGGTATAATGCTGCTGCGCTAAAATCTCCGTGGGCGCCATCATACAACTCTGGTAACTGTTATCGGCTGCCAGCAGCATACTCAACAACGCCACCATGGTTTTTCCACTACCCACATCTCCCTGCAACAACCTGTTCATCTGATGTCCGCGCGCCGTATCGGTGCGTATCTCCCGCAGCACTCTTTTTTGTGCACCCGTTAATTCAAATGGCAAATATTGATTGTAAAATGCATTGAAGTAATCACCTACTTTTTCAAACACCACCCCTTTACTGGCCCTGTGCCGTTGTATGCGCACCAAGTTCAACCGAACCTGCGCCATGAACAACTCTTCGAATTTGAGTCGATGCAAAGCCTGCTGGTATTGCGCAGGATCGGCGGGAAAATGAATGGCGCGGATGGCTTCGTAACGCGGCATCAGTTTGAGCGATATTCTGATAGCATCGGGAATATTTTCGGGCAGGTCTTCCGGTCTGATCTGCGTCAGCAACTGGTAGGTAAGCTTGCCCAATTGCCTGCCGTTGAGTCCGCGTGCTTTTAATTTTTCTGTAGCGGGATATACCGGTTCGAGAAATGCTTTGCCCTTTGCCTGTGCAGGTACATACGGCTCTATTTCCGGGTGCACGATCTGCGGTCTTCCGTTGAAAAAACCGGTGCGACCGAACACCAGGTATGACATGCCCGGCGTAAGACTTTTCTGCACCCAGTTGATGCCCTGGAACCAGGCCAGTTCCAGCACACCTGTATCATCTTTCAATTGCGCTACCAGTCTTTTAGCCCTTCGTTCACCTATTATTTCTGTATGTACCAGTTTACCTGCCACCTGTATGAATTCTGTGTGAAGATTGATCTCACCGATCTTGCTCAGCTTCGTCTTATCGATATGCCGGTGCGGATAATGTTCCAGCAGGTCGCCGAAGGTATAAATGTTGAGTTCTTTCTTCAACATATCGGCACGCAAAGGACCTACGCCTTTGAGGAATTCGATGGGGGTGGATAGTATGGAGTTGGTAGTTGTCAGTTGTTAGTTGTTAGAAGACTAAAGACAAATATCCGTACAAAATATATAATCTGACAACTAACAACTAACAACTGACAACTGACCTAACCACTGATTACTTATCTTCGCAGCCTATGACAAAAGAGGTAGTAGTAAGCGGCATCAGGCCGACCGGTTTTTTACACCTGGGGAATTATTTCGGCGCCATGCGCAATTATGTTCGCATGCAGCACGAGTATAACTGCTATTTTTTTGTGGCCAACTGGCATAGCCTTACTACCCACCCCGATACTTCTGAATTGAAAGCAAGCGTTCACCGGGTGATCGCTGAAAACATCGCGTGCGGACTCGATCCTGAAAAAGTATCGCTTTACATTCAAAGCGATATCCATGAAATAGCCGAACTCTATCTTTATCTCAACATGCTTGCATACAAAGGCGAGCTGGAGAAAACGCCCACTTTCAAAGACAAAGTACGTTTGCAGCCCGATAACGTCAATGCAGGATTGCTCACTTACCCTGTATTGATGGCCGCAGATATTTTAATTCATCGTGCGGTAAAAGTACCCGTGGGTAAAGACCAGGAACAACACCTGGAGATCGCACGCAATTTTGCCGAACGGTTCAACCACCGTTATGGTGAAGTATTGCCGGCGCCTTATGCTTTTAATTATGGCGGAGAACTGGTGAAGATCATGAGTCTCGATGGCAATGGCAAAATGAGCAAGAGTGAAAACCAGATGAATACGCTTTACCTGGCAGATGATGGAGACCTGATCCGCAAAAAGATCATGAAAGCCAAAACAGACCAGGGACCTTCCGAACCTAATTCGGCTAAGCCCGATTATATAGAGAATCTCTTTACGTTGATGCGTTTGGTAAGCACTCCCAATACCGTGCAGAAATTTGAAGATGATTACAATGCCAGCAGCGCAGGCCATACAGTTATCCGTTATGGCGACATGAAAAAGCAGTTGGCAGAAGACATGGCGGCATTCATTGCACCTATCCGTGAAAAAGCAGCTGATATCCAAAACAACCAGGAACTTTTGTCGCGGATCATCCGCCAGGGAGCAGAAAAAGCAAGGCACAGCGCTGCTGAAACAATGAAACTGGTGAGGCAGTCCATAGGCATGAATTACGCCTGATGGTAATATAAAATCTTCGTACATTCACTCCTATGGCCAAACTAAAAAAACCCAAACATGTTGCTGTAGCCGGCAATATCGGCGCCGGTAAAACTACTTTAACTGAAATGCTGAGCAAGCATTACCGTTGGATTCCCCAGTTTGAAGACGTGGACCATAATCCTTACCTGATGGATTTTTATGAAGACATGCCGCGTTGGAGTTTTAACCTGCAGATTTACTTCCTGAACAGTCGCCTCAACCAATTACTCGATATACACCATGGTACCGAAACCGTGATACAGGACCGCACCATCTATGAAGACGCCAATATATTTGCTCCCAACCTGCATGAAATGGGTTTGATGAGCAAACGAGACTTCGATAACTATTTCTTATTCTTCCAGACTTTGAAAACAATGGTGCAGCCGCCCGACCTGCTCATCTACCTCAAAGCTTCCGTGCCCACACTGGTTGCGCAAATACAGAAAAGGGGCCGCGAATACGAAGAGAATATTCGTCTCGACTACCTGAAAAGACTCAACGAATATTACAACAAGTGGATCGAAAGTTATAAGGAAGGTCCGCTGTTGGTGATCGACTGCGACAAGAACAAGTTTGCAGAGAATGAAGAACATTTCGGAGAGATCATTGGCAAAGTAGATGGCATGTTGTTTGGACTTTTCTAAAATAAAACTCCACCAGGTGGTGGAGTTTCGCGTAACAAACAAAGCAATCGAAGAGACCGAGTTCTTGTCCCGCAACGGGACAATTATTTTTTAGGGTGTAGGCGCTGCAGCCAGTATTTCTTCGCTGACACCTCCCGCATATTTTTCAAAGTTTTTAATGAATTGCCTGGCCAGGTCTTTACATTTCGCATCATAGGCAGTTTGATCGGCCCAGGTGCTGCGTGGATCTAAAATTTCTGACGGCACACCGGGGCATGCATCGGGTATCATCATACCAAATACCGGGTGCGCTTTGTATTGTGCCTGATTGAGTTGTCCGTTCAATGCCGCAGTGATCATAGCCCTTGTGTACGACAGTTTCATACGACTGCCCACACCACAGCATCCACCAGTCCATCCGGTATTCACCATCCACACATTCACGCGATGGGCTTTCATTTTTTCGCCCAGCATTTCGGCATAACGGCCGGGATGCAAAGGCAGGAAGGGCGCGCCGAAACAGGCGCTGAAAGTAGATTTGGGCTCTGTAACACCGGCTTCTGTTCCCGCCACTTTAGCCGTATAGCCGCTGATGAACTGGTACATGGCCTGACCGGGGTTCAGCTTGCTGATAGGCGGTAGTACGCCATTGGCATCGCAGGTAAGAAAGAATATATTTTTAGGCAAGCCTCCCATCGCGGGTTCCTGTGCGTTGCTGATATAATGCAAAGGATACGATACCCGCGTATTCTCTGTGATGGCTTTGCTGGCAAAATCAATGCGCCGGGTTCCATTGATGAAGCCCACATTTTCTACCAATGCGCCGGGGCGGATGGCGTGATAAATTTCCGGCTCTTTTGCCTCACTCAGGTCGATGGTTTTGGCATAGCAGCCACCTTCGAAATTGAAAACACCCTGGTTGGTCCATCCATGTTCATCATCACCGATCAGTTTGCGGTCGGGGTCGGCACTGAGTGTGGTCTTGCCTGTGCCACTCAATCCAAAGAAAATGGCTACATCGCCTTTCTCCCCCATGTTGGCGCTGCAGTGCATACTCAACACCTGCCTGTTTTGTGGCAGTATATAATTGAGGATGGTGAAAATACCTTTCTTGATCTCGCCGGTATAACCGGTACCGCCAATAAGAATGGCTTTATGTGTAAAAGAGATCACGGCAAAATTATGTTGCCTGGTGCCATCTACTGCAGGATCGGCTTTGAAGCCGGGTGCATGGATGATATGCCAGTCGGCCTGAAAGCCTTCCAGTTCGTGCTCTTCGGGGCGCAGGAACATATTATGCGCAAAGAGATTGCAAGATGGTTGCTCATTGATGACCCTTATGTTTATACGATAAGCCGGATCGGCACAGGCATAAGCGTCCCTGATCCACACTTCCGGCTGACGATTCAGGTAATCGAGCAGCTTTTTTCTGAGTTGGTGAAAATATTTTTCTTCGATGGGTATGTTGAAATTATTCCAGTCAACCGTGTTTTCGGTGATGGCATCTTTAACGGTGAATTTGTCGAGCGGACTGCGGCCGGTGAATTCACCGGTACGGATACACAAAGCGCCGGTATCGCTTAAAAGTCCCTGTCCGCGTAATATGGTCTGTTCGGTCAACTCTTCGGGTGAAAGCTGGTAGTGAACCGACCGGCAGGATCCAAGACCCAGAGAAACCAGTGTTTTGTCTGATAGCATGATGGGGGTACTGAGCATAATACGAACAATCGTTTGTTAGCCGACAAAAATAAGTGTTTGCCCGTTGTCATCATTTCTTTATGTGGGTCTTACACGTTGGACTTTATCAATTGTTTTTACCGATTTCTGTAGAATTTCAAAAAAAACTGTAGCGGCTTTGTAGTTTTTTGCACGCATCTCGTTGAAAAATTGAACGATTTGTAAAAAAAATTGCCGCAAACAATGTCAATCGTCCCTCAGTTCTCCTGTTAACCATCTATTTTTACAAAAAAAATAGATGCAGGCTATGGCGCCGAAAGGATTAGTGACTACCGATCATTTGAAACAATTCAAAGCCATTATAGGAGAGCAGTTTGTGCTGGCCGATGAGGAGACCCTGACCCATTACAGTCATGATGAAACAGAACGTTTATCCTATCTCCCCGAAGTAGTACTGAAACCGCGTACTACGGAGGAAATAGCGGCCATCATGCGTTTGTGCAATGAATACTATATTCCTGTTACCCCAAGGGGTGCAGGAACCGGATTGAGTGGTGGCGCACTGCCACATTTAGGCGGTGTGTTGCTTTCGAGTGAGCGGATGAACAGCATCCTGGAAATAGATGAACGCAACCTGCAGGTAATTACCGAGCCGGGTGTGATCACCGAAGTATTACAGAATGCAGTGAAAGAAAAAGGACTTTTCTATCCACCCGACCCCAGCAGTCGCGGCAGTTGTTTTATTGGCGGCAATATTGCCGAGAACAGCGGCGGCCCCAAAGCGGTGAAATACGGAGTGGTGAAAGATTATGTGCTGAACCTCGAAGTGGTATTGCCCAATGGCGAGATCATCTGGACGGGCGCCAATGTATTGAAGAATTCAACCGGTTATAACCTCACGCAGTTGCTCGTGGGCAGCGAAGGCACATTGGGCATCGTTACCAAGATCGTGCTGAAGCTGGTACCCTTACCCAAATACGATCTGCTGATGCTGGTACCCTTTGCCTCTTTGGAAAAAGCCAGCGAAGCAGTGAGCGCTATTTTCCGTGCAGGATTTGTGCCCAGCGGATTGGAACTGGTAGAGATCGATGCATTGAAAATTGTAAGCCAGTCTGTAGACAGCAGCGCTGTTCCGGTGAATGATGATATAGCCGCGCACCTGATCATTGAAGTGGACGGCAATAATATGGATGTGCTCATGGGCGAGATGGAAGCCATTGCCGAATTGCTGACGCAATTCGAAGCGGGAGAAGTATTTTTTGCCGATGATGCCCAGCAGAAAACTGAATTGTGGAAACTGCGCCGCCTTGTGGCCGAAGCAGTGAAAACATCGGGCTATACCATTGAAGAAGATACGGTAGTGCCAAGGGCCGAACTGCCGGCGCTGATCAAAGGGGTGAAGCAATTAGGTAAGCAATATGGTTTTCATGCCGTATGTTACGGACATGCCGGGGATGGTAACCTGCACATTCGTATCAACCATCCTACTATTAAAAACAGCCATGGCAATGCAGAGATGACGGCTGCTTTGCAGGCATTGTTTGAATTGGTGAAAAGCCTGGGTGGCACCATCAGTGGTGAACACGGTATTGGATTGATACAAAAACCTTATCTCCATACTGTTTTCAGGGAGGCCAACCTGCACCTGATGCGTGAGATCAAAAAAGCATTCGACCCCAATAATATTTTAAATGCCGGTAAAATATTCGACCTCAATTAAAGGAGGTGTAGATTTGTCTTAAATCCTATGATGATGAAAAAAGGACTGATCACCTGTTTAACATTGCTCTTGTGTGCGGGGCTTTTTGCACAAGACAGCACTGAAACAGAACAAAAAGGAAAATTCAAAAGAGAGAATATCTTTTTAGGTACCAGCCTCAACCTCGGGTTTGCCAGTCGTTCATTCAATGTGGGACTGAACCCGGAGATTGGTTACAGCATCAATAACTGGCTTGATTGCGGCCTCGCTTTCAATGTCAATTATTTTTCACAGAATGCATCTGATTATGATCCTACCCGTTACAGGAATTTTAATTTCGGTGGCGGTACTTTTTTGAGAATATGGCCGGTAAGCTTTCTGCACCTGCAGGTACAGCCCGAATACAACTGGATCAATTCTTCACAGAAAGTAGGATCGCAGCCCAGCGTTACTTATCATTTCAACGCAGCCAGTTTATTATTGGGCGTTGGTTACGGCACCAGGATCATTGGCGGGCAATACCAGTACATCACCCTCATGATCGATGTACTGCAAAACGCCAACTCGCCTTATCGCGACAGCTACAATGATCCGTTGCCCGTTTTCAGAGCAGGCTTTGGCATTTATCTCAATAAAAAGCACTGATGGCCGCTGCGGGTGTATCATATACCAGCAGTCTTTCCTGCCAGTTCTCATAAAGGAATCCTTTTTGCCACATGGCTTGAAGATGTGTCACCAGTGTATCGTAAAATCCTGCTGTATTCAGCAGGATTATTTTTTTGTTGTGTATCTGTAAAGTGTTCCAGGTAAGCATCTCAAACAATTCATCGAGTGTACCATTTCCGCCCGGCAATACCACCGCCATATCGCAGAGATCATACATCATTTTTTTACGCGTGTGCATATCGGATACTACATGTAATTCTGTAATGCTTTCGTGCTGGTGTTCCCAGGCCAGCAGTAGTTCGGGTATCACACCGATCACTTTCCCACCTCCCTCCATAACCGAATTGGCCACAGCGCCCATCAGTCCTTTGTTACCGCCACCATACACCAATGTGATATTACGTTCGGCCATAAGCCTGCCCAACGCTTTCGCATCCTGCTCAAAAAGCGGATCCGATCCGCTTTTCGAACCACAGAAAACGGCTATTCGCTTCTCCTGCATACTAGGGTTTTGCCAACAAAGTAAGAGAATTGGATATAGTCTTGTGCATTATCTTTACTTAAACCAAATACAGATGTCTCCCCTTCTGCTCTTTTCTTTTGTTATAAGTTATTTTTTGATACTGCTGGTAGTGGCCTGGTACACTGGAAGAAACAGCAACAACGATTCTTTTTTTATTGGCAACCGGAACAGCAACTGGATGCTGGTTGCGTTTGGCATGATCGGCACATCGCTGAGTGGTGTTACGTTTGTAAGCGTACCCGGAGCTGTGGCCCGGGAATCGTTCGCTTATTTCCAGATCACCCTGGGTTACCTGCTGGGCTATTTAGTGATCGCTTTTGTTTTATTACCGTTGTATTACCGGCTCAACCTCACTTCTATTTACAATTACCTGAGCAGCCGGTTAGGGTTCATTTCATACAAAACAGGCGCTTCTTTTTTCATCCTTTCACGCACCCTCGGCGCCACGGCGAGATTATACCTGGTGGTAAAAATATTACAGGATGCCATCCTGGAAAGTTTTCATGTTCCCTTCTGGCTCACCACACTCATCATACTGGCCATGATATTGCTGTACACTTATGAAGGAGGTGTGAAGACCATTGTATGGACCGATACATTGCAGACCTCCTGCATGCTGCTGGGTCTTGTGATCTGTGTTTATTATATCCTGAACTATCTACACCTGGGTGTAGGCGAAAGTTTGGCCGCGATGCAGGAAAAAGGGTATAACAAGATTTTCTTCACCGATCCGCACAGCAAGTTCTTCTTTTTAAAACAGATCCTGGCCGGCGCTTTCGTTACTATTACCATGACGGGGATGGACCAGGAAATGATGCAGAAAAACATTTCGGTTAAAACACTGAAAGACTCTCAGAAAAATGTGGTTACCCTCGGCTTCATCATGCTGGTGGTGATCTTTTTGTTCCTCTTCCTGGGCGGGCTGCTCTACCTGTTTGCCGGAACGCAACAAGTAACGGCTACCGGAGATGCACTCTTCCCTGCGATTGCCCTGAACCACATGCCTAAAATGGTATCCGTGATCTTTATCATCGCACTGATCTCGGCCCTGTTTCCCAGTGCCGATGGCGCCATTACTGCACTAACTTCTTCCTTTTGCATCGATATCCTGGGTATGCAAAGGCGTAACGACTGGAATGACGCACAAAAGAAAAAGATCCGCCAGCGCATACACCTGGGCGTTGCCTGTCTCTTCCTGCTTTTTGTGATGGTGTACAAATGGGTAGACAGCAGCAGCATGATCGGGGTGATATTGAAAGTGGCTGCTTATACTTATGGTCCCTTGTTGGGTCTTTTCACTTTCGGTATACTGCTCAAAAGAAATGTGCAGGACCGGCTGGTGCCCCTCGTTTGTATACTCTCGCCATTGCTCTGCCTGGTGATTGACAAATACCAGAAAGCGCTTTTCGGCTCTTTTGAGATCGGACTGGAGCTACTGATCATCAACGGGTTGATCACTTTTACAGGCCTATGGCTCATTTCAAGCCCTGCTGTTAAGCAAAAAGCATAGATATTTGCGCAATGGATATGATCTCCCCCCTCGTTGATGCTTATGCGCTGCAGTATACATCGCCGGAAGAAGCGTTGATGCAGGAGATCAATGAATTTACCATGCGTAACCACCCACAGTCGAATATGCTGAGCGGCCACGTGCAGGGAAAATTATTAAGCTTCATCAGTACTATTCTGCGTCCCAAATACGTTTTAGAGGTAGGAACTTTTGTTGGCTATAGTGGCCTCTACCTGGCACAGGGTTTGTCGCCAGATGGTGAGTTGCATACCCTGGAGTTAAGGGAAGAAGACGCGCAAACTGCCCGTAGGTATTTTGCCAGGAGTGAAAAAGGCAAGCAGATACATTTACATACGGGCAATGCGCTGGACCTGATACCCCAGATCGACAGGAAATGGGACCTGGTGTTCATCGATGCAGATAAAACCGGCTATATCGATTATTACGAGCTGGTGGTTCCCCGCCTGAGCGACCGCGGCATGATACTGGCCGATAATGTGCTCTTTCATGGCGAAGTATTGGAGGAACCCATAAAAGGTAAAAATGCCAAAGCGATCCAGGCTTTCAATGAGCACGTGAAGCAGGATCCCAGAACAGAACAAATTTTATTAACCGTCAGAGATGGTTTGCTCCTTATAAAAAAGAAATAGGCATGATGAAGAAACTGATTTTGTTGGTATGTCTGGGCTTATGTTTCAACGCAGCTATGTCGCAGAGCGAAAGGGCAACGACTTATATCAATACGTATAAAGAACTGGCTATTGCCGAAATGATCCGGTCGGGTGTGCCTGCGTCTATTACCCTTGCACAGGGCATACTGGAATCGGATTACGGCGAAAGTGAGCTGGCGCAGAAATCGAACAACCATTTCGGCATCAAATGCAAAACGGAATGGACTGGTCCCAAAACCTACCACGACGATGATGAGCGCGGGGAATGTTTTCGCGTTTACGCATCTGCTGCAGCATCCTATCGCGATCATTCCGATTTTTTGAAGAACAGGCCTTATTATACCGATCTCTTCAAACTTGACCCCACCGATGATGAAGGATGGGCCTATGGTTTGAAAAAAGCAGGCTATGCCACAGAGCGCGATTATCCGCAGCGCCTGCTGAAACTCATCAACGATTACGATCTACACAAATATAACCTGGTAGCCCTCGACAGGATCAAAAACGGAATGCCTGCTTCTAATGCGACCGCTCCTGTTAAAGCAATTTCCGAAGATGCTGTTCCCGGTTCCATCAATCTTGCTACAACTACAACCGCTACAGAAGAAAAAGCAGAAGAAGAACATGCAGAGGCAGAAAGCGTAACACATGCTACAACTGTTACAAGCAAAAAAGCCCGGCCCTCCAATTATCCGGCGGGAACCATTTTTACCATCAACCATACCAAAGTGATCTATGCCGCAGAAGGCACGTCCCTGCTGGCTTTGGCGGGGCAATACGATATCAGCCTGGGTAAACTGCTTGATTTCAATGAGCTGAACGAGATGGATATATTGGATACCGACAGGCTCCTTTTCCTGGAAAGAAAAATGAAAAGAGGCGCTACCGATATTCACATTGTAGCCGAAAATGAAAGCCTCTATGATATTGCACAGAAAGAAGGCGTGAGGATGGAAAGCCTGATGGAATATAACAACCTGAAAAAAGATGCGCGGCTTTCTGCTGGTCAGAAATTATACCTTCGCGCTGCCAGTCCCGTTGTGGCCAAATCATCCAAAGCTTCTAAATAACTGCTTATGTCAGTGATCACTGTTCACGATAAATCCTTTGTTTCTTACCTGCCCGAATCATTGATACTGGAAAAGATCAAAGCGCTGGCGGATGAATTGAACCGGGATTATGCCGGCAAAAAGCCTTTGTTCATTGCCATACTGAATGGTTCCTTCATGTTCGCTTCCGACCTGTTCAAAGAACTCCATATCGATGCAGAGATCTGCTTCATCAAACTGGCTTCTTACAAAGGAACCAAGTCTACCGGGCATGTGATCACCGCCATTGGACTGGATACCGATATTACCGACAGGCATGTAGTGATACTGGAAGATATCATCGATACGGGCAAGACCATGAATGAGTTCCTTCCCCAGATACGCAACCAGCAACCTGCATCCCTGAAAATTGCGGTATTGCTGCACAAGCCCGATGCCACCGTATTTCCTATACAGATTGATTATTGCTGCTTTTCCATCCCCAACAAATTTGTGGTAGGTTATGGCCTCGATTACGATGGCCTGGGCAGGAATATCCGCGAATTATACCAGCTCGAAACAGGGCCTAGCGTGTAAATACGCGTTTTTTTCAGTAAATTGTAGTAAATCCATGCATACAGATGAAGGCTGTCGCCTGGTTATTACTTGCTTGTTCTTTTCCCTGCCTGCTCATGGGGCAGAATTACCTGCGTGGAGAAGTGAAGGATGAGCAGGGGCGTTTATTACAGGGCGTACGCATACAATTGGCAAGCACCGGCACTTATCCATATTATACCGGCAACCTGGGCAGCTTTGGCATCCCTTCTTCCAGGCTCATTGATACCATTACATTGTCTTACGAAGGTTATGATACCCTGCGTACTGCCATCGATACCAGGAAGACCCAGTTCTTTGTTTTGAAAATGCAGCCTGAGCTGGCAAATTTTTACAGGGCCAGGCTCAGCTCTCTCACCAACCATCTCCAAACAGAACCAGTTGTACCTGCTTCTGTAATGGGCGAGAGCTACAGCGACATTATGGAAAACCGTTTTATCCAGGCATCGCAATATCCGGAAACAGGTTTTGCACTGAACATCGACAAAGCTTCTTATAGTAATATCCGTCGTTTCATTCACAATAATATGCGGGTGCCTGTGCATGCGATCCGCATTGAAGAAATGCTTAATTATTTCAGTTATCCTGCTGCTGAAAATTCCCGTGCCTTTACCTGCCAGACAACCGTTACATCCTGCCCCTGGCAGCAGGAACATCAACTGCTGTACCTTCATATTCATGCACCGCAATTGCAACTTGACAGTGTGCCTCCTTCCAATCTTGTTTTTTTGATCGATGTGTCTGGCTCGATGGATAAGCCCAACCGGCTCCCCTTGCTGCAGTCGGCATTCAAGTTACTGGCAGATAATTTACGTCCGCAGGATACCATCAGTATCATGACTTACGGCGGCAATGTGCGCATTGCATTGGCGCCAACAGGAGGCGCTGAAAAGAAAAAGATCAAAGCAGTCATCGATTCGCTGAGTGCTGCGGGTGATACACCGGGCGCCGGAGCCATCCAGCAGGCTTATGCATTGGCTTCGCACACTTATATGCGCAATGGCAACAACAGGGTGATACTGGCTACCGATGGGGATTTCAATGTGGGACAATCATCGGAAAAAGAGCTGGAAGACCTGATTGTTCAATATCGCAAAAGCGGTATTTACCTTACTTGCCTGGGAGTAGGCATGGGCAATTATAAAGACAGCAAGCTGGAAGTGCTGGCTAAAAAAGGCAATGGCAATTTTGCTTATCTGGATCATTTAGGCGAAGCACAAAAAGTATTGGTAACTGAATTCACACAAACATTATATGCTGTTGCCAACAATGCAACGGTTATCGTTCGCTTCAATCCCAGCCTTGTCAAAACCTATCGCCTGATTGGCTTTGACAACAAGAGAACCGCTTTGAACGACAGTACCCGTGAATTGGAAGGTGGAGAAATCGGCAGTGGGCATGCCCTGATGGCTTTGTTTGAAATAGAACCGGCAACTACTCATTCATCAACGGAAAACCTGGCCTCCATTGATTTGCGCTACCAGCTTCCCGACAGCGCATCTTTTATGCATCATGCATTTACAGCATCTAATCAACCCATAGCAATTGAAAAAGCCGAACATGCTTACCAATTCGCTGCGGCAGTAAGCATGTTCGGCGCTGTATTGAAAGGTTCTCCTTATACAAAAGACCTCACTTTAGAGAAAGTGCTGGCATTCGCTGAACCTGTTGTCGATCCTGCTAATATTCAACAAGAGGAACTATTGCAGCTTATCAAACAGGCCATTGAAATATATCATCCTTCAAAGAAGCGAAAGAAGAAAAAATAATCGAATGATCAGCAGTTTAGTTTACTGCCAGCATTTTTTGTATTTCTTTAATTGAATGTGTGCGTGTGGATAGTAACAATACTCCTTTGTGGTATTTTTTTGAATAATCGTTTCCAGCGGCCTCAACAAAATCACTTCGCTTGTATGATGTGTTAAGTTCGTCAACACTCACCCGCTTTCCGTCTACCAATACCAGGTCTGTGACACCTTCTATCCAAACCGTCTGCCCGCTTTTGGTAGTGATGACGGATTTACCATCAATCTCGAAATAAGATTTCTCATTATCTTTTTTCAGCTCATTCAATTTTTTCATCATCAGATCAGCTTTACTATGCTGCTTTGTCGTTGTAGAGTCAGCTACTTGCTTTTTAGTGGTGATCTCTACAACTCCGTTTTTGCCTTCCTCTCCATACTTTTTAAAGGCGGCCTCATCTTTTAAAACACTAATATTGTCAATATCATTTGGATCCAGTTTTAATTCTTTCAAACCCTTCCGGCCCATTTTTTCTCCGTCAACTACAAACAAAGGATGAGCAGCCGTATCTTTTACTTTCACTTCTATGGCAGTATCTACCGGAATGAAGGTGGTTTGATTTTCATGAGCCGATAAATATTGCTGGATACCGGTCAATATAGCGCCGGCCATTTTCTGCTGGTAAGCAGTGCTCTTCAGATTGGACATATCAGATGGGTTGGACATGAACCCTGCTTCTATCAATACAGAAGGGCAATTCACTTCCTGCAATACCCAGATGCCCTTGCGGCTGGATTGTATGCCGCGGAATTTGTTCACTCCCCCGAGTGAAGAAGCCATATAATTGGCCAGCCTGTAATTGGCCTGGTAGTCCTTCGCTTTTTCTTTACTGGCAATGAACAGCTCGATGCCCTGGGTTGAAGTGGAAGCTGTGTTATCGCAGTGCAGTGAAATGAAAAGATCAGGATGTTGCGCATTCGCCAGTTGCGCTTTTTCTGTTACCGGCTGAAAAACATCGCTCTCCCTGGTGAGCACGATCTTAACACGATCATTGCTGTTCATGGATTTAATTTTTTGCGCCAGTTCCAGCGCAATGTCTTTTTCAATGGATCCGTCCACACCCACAGCGCCACGGTCTTGTCCGCCATGCCCTGCATCGATAACCACTGTGTATTGTTTATCCAATTTATACACTGCGTTTGAAACTACTTCCTGCTGATCGGCAGCCGCATCATGCACGATGTTGTTCATCACGGTTTCCATCACGGTTCCCACCGATATGGGTTGGCGTCTTTCTTTGTTACGAAAAGCAAAGAGCATTACTACAACAGCCAGCAGCGGCAGTACCACCAGCCTTCTTACATAGGTAAACCTCGGATTTTTGTTGTTGGTGAGCATTTGTAACCTCCTTTTAATGGGTGAAAAAAAGAATGGATTAGTGAGTGCAAAATGTTGTTGCGGGTAAGCTGCTGTAAGTAGCATCTGCGCCAGTGAGGCAGTATCGCCGTTCACAACGGCTTTCTTATCGGCAATGAATTCATGGATCATATCCATTTCTCGTCGCAACAACCAGAAAAAAGGGTTAAACCATCCCAGCACCAATACCAATTGCATCAACAGTTTATCTATCGAATGTTTTTGACGCACATGTGTTAATTCATGTTGCAATATCTGTTTACCTGATTCGCTGTACAGGTCAATGGCTTCATTCCAGAAAATATACCGGAAGAAAGAAAAAGGAGTACCCTTGGCGCGGGTAATGATGAGATAAACATCTTCTACATTGCGACAGGAATGCATTTTGAGCAAGCGATACAAACGTATCAGGGTTTTGATGGTGAACAGCAGGATAAGTCCTGCCACTGCAACATAGAGTGTTGCTGCCACCGTATCCCAGTTCCACAGAAAGCCTTTGTGCTGTATCGTTTCTTCCATTTCGGAATTGCTATCGGCTACCACATACAACCATCGCATCATATCCTGGTTACTGGCCTGCGGCCTGTTCCATTGTATTTTGATCAGCGGAACCGTCCAGGATAAAAGCGCTACGGCCAGCAAATAAAAACGGTTGTACTGGTGAAACCGTTTATTACGCAGTACCAGCCAGTAATATCCCATCATAACAGCGCTGCATACGATCACTTGCAGGAAATAATAAGCAATAGAAAGCATGGCAAAGGGTTTTATGATTTTTTATTTTTGAGCTGTTGCAGCAGTAATTCCAGTTCTTTCACGCTGATATCTTTCTGTTTCAACATAAAAGAAACAGCGTTGCTGAAAGAACCTTCGAAGTAGCCCTCTACCATGTTACGGATATAACTGGATGAGTACTCCTCTTTCGATACCAGCGGATAATACTGGTGTACCCTGCCAATAGGCGTAATACCTACAAAGCCTTTATCAACCAGTATTTTCACAATGGTGGCCACCGTATTGGAATGAGGCCGTGGTTCCGGCTGTGCTTCCACAATGTCTTTGAGGAATGCTTTGTTGAGCCGCCAGATACTCTGCATGATCTGCTCTTCTGCTTTTGTTAAGGATCTCATTAGGGGGATGTATTAATTGAATTCAAACATAAAACTATTTATTTAGTTAAACAACTATTTTTTTAGTTTTAAAAGTCCGTTAACATTTATGCCTGGCAAAAACAGTCTCACACAATCTTTTGAAAGCGGTATTTTGCAGCCCGATGAAATACTATCTTATTGCAGGCGAAGCCAGCGGCGATCTGCACGGCGGCAACCTCATCAAACAATTATTGCAAAAAGATGCTTCGGCCGGTATCCGCTGTTGGGGAGGCGATCTCATGCAGGCTGCAGGAGCCACACTGGTCAAGCATTACCGCGACCTGGCATTCATGGGTTTTGCGGAAGTAATCATGAACTTGCCTACTATCCTGGGTAATATCCGGTTCTGCAAACAGGATATCCTCGCCTATCGTCCCGATGTGCTGGTACTCATCGATTATCCCGGCTTCAACCTGCGCATTGCGCATTGGGCTAAAAAGCAAGGGTTCAAAGTGGTGTATTATATCTCGCCACAGGTATGGGCATGGAAAGAGAACAGGGTGAAGCAAATGAAACAAAGCATCGACAAAATGCTTTGCATACTACCCTTTGAAAAAGATTATTATCATACGAAATGGAACTGGGCCGTAGATTATGTAGGCCATCCATTGGTGGAAGTGGTGAATCAGGCCATTACGTCCCGCGGCGAACACAGCAGCGAAAAAAAGATCATTGCTTTGTTGCCCGGAAGCCGCAAACAGGAGATTGGTAAGAAGCTGCCCATTATGCTGGAAGTGGCGGCGCATTTTCCCGATTACCAGTTTGTAGTAGCGCAGGCGCCCGGACAGGATGAAAGTTTTTATGCACCCTTCCTCGCTCCCTATTCGAATGTATCGGTTGTTCGCAACGAAACTTATTCTTTGTTGTTGCAGGCCTGTGCCGCCTTGGTTACCAGTGGCACTGCTACTTTAGAGACTGCGCTCTTCGGTGTGCCCGAAGTGGTTTGTTACAAAGGAAGCAACATCAGTTACCAGATCGCCAAACGGCTCATCAAAATAAAATACATTTCACTGGTAAACCTCATCATGGATAAACCTGTAGTGAAAGAACTCATACAGGATGATCTCACGGTTCCCAACCTCATCCGCGAACTTCGCCTGCTGCTGACCGATGAACGGCATCTGCAAATATTAAAAGAAGATTATGCCAGGCTGAAAGCCATACTATCTGAAGGAGGCAATGCCTCAGAACAAGCAGCTACTATCATTCATCAGTTTGCCCTAGTGTCGCAATAGCGGTAAGATCAGGAGTTTGAAAATAGCAATGATCAGCACTATGATGAACATGATGAGCGATATACGGTTCATGCCATGCATGTATTTCATCCACTTGGTGAGTGGTTCTTTCGGGTCTCTTTTCTTGATATAGAGGTATTCTGCCAGCTGCCGCAAGATGCCCATGAAATCGTTTTTTGTAAAGCTACTTAAATTAGTTGTTAGATGTCAGTTGTCAGTTGTTAGAATTCTTTTGCTTACGATCTGACATCTAACAACTGACAACTGACATCTAACAACTCTTTAACCAATGACTTAAATGCTCCGTGATCTGCTTCGCTTCAATAATAAAGCCATCATGTCCGTAAGAAGAGCCGATCTCTATCAATGACGCATGCGGAATGTGTTCGGCCATGAATCTTTGCTCTGCCAACGGACAAAGTATATCACTATCGATACCAATGATCAATGTTGGTTGTTGAATGGTATTCAATGCGCTGATCAGATCGCCGCCCCTTCCCCTGGCCAGGTGGTGACTGTCCATCGATTTGGTCAGCAGCCAGTAACTGAACGCATTGAACCGCTTCGCCAGTTTTTCACCCTGGTATTGGATATAGGAAGAAGCCCTGAAATGATCGATCTTCTCCGGGTCGGGATCCGTTTGTGTATCCTGAAAAATGCCATAGTTGCGGTAGGTGAGCATGCCGATGGCCCTTGCGGCTTTGAGTCCCTGTGCACCTGCATGTGCATCGTGGTTGCGCCAGGTATTATCGGCTTCAATCGCCAGCCGTTGCGCAGTATGTACTGCCACACCCCAGGCACTTTCAGAAGGTGATGTGGCAATCAGGAAGGATTTTTCAATCCTACGGGGTTCCATCATACACCATTCCAACACCTGGTAGCCGCCCATGCTACCGCCCATCAGTAAACCGATCTTTTCAATGCCCAGGGCTTCCCGCAGCAGGATATGGGCTTTTACCATATCGCGGATAGTAACGGTGGGAAAATCGGAATAATAAGGCGCTCCGGTTTGGGGGTTGATGCTTGTTGGGCCGGTGGTTCCGTAGCAGGAGCCCAATATATTGGCACAAACAATAAAGTATTCCTCGGGGTCGATGAGGCAGGAAGGACCTATCAATCCCTTCCACCAATCGACGCAATCGGAATTAGCCGTCAGTGCATGACAAACCCATACCACATTGCTTCCATTGGCATTCAGCTTGCCATAGGTGTGGTAAGCAATTTGCAATTCGGGCAAAACGACTCCGTTTTCGAGCGTAAAGGGTTGGGGGTAGTTAAACACATTCATACTGATAATTCCGCATTTCAACGCAAAATAAGGGCATGGTTGAGTTACATTTGCATAAATATTTCAAAAATCGTCCCATGAGGCCTCAAACCAAAGCCATCCGCACCCGTGTTGACCAGACAAATGAAATGGAACATTCCTCCCCTGTGTTCCTTACCAGTAGCTTTTCATTTGATAATGCAGAAGAGATGCGGGCTGCTTTTGCCGATGAAACAGACGACAATATTTACAGTCGTTTCAGCAACCCCAGTGTACAGGAGTTTACCGACAGGGTCTGTGTTCTGGAAGGCGCTGAAGCCGGCTTTGCCACTGCATCGGGCATGAGCGCGGTGTTTGGTTCTTTCATGGCTTTGATGAAGCAGGGCGACCATCTCCTGTCATGCAATGCCATTTTCGGCAGCACCCATACGGTGATTGCCAAATACCTGCCCAAATTCGGCATTGAACATAGTTATGTGAGCGCCACGGCCACGGAAGCCGAATGGGAAGCTGCCATCCGGCCCAATACAAAGATGATCTACCTTGAAACGCCCACCAACCCGGGGCTTGACATACTGGACCTGGAAATGATCGGCAAATTGGCTAAAAAGCACAAGATCATCCTGAATGTAGATAATTGCTTCGCTACCCCGGTGGCTCAACAGCCCATTGCCTATGGCGCTGATCTTGTGGTGCATTCCGCCACCAAGTGGCTCGACGGACAGGGACGCGTTTTGGGTGGTGTGGTAGTTGGCCGCAAAGATCTGATCAAGGATATTTATCTTTTTTGCCGCAGTACCGGCCCCGCCCTCTCTCCTTTCAATGCATGGGTATTGAGCCGCAGCATGGAAACGCTCGAAGTGCGCATGGAACGTCATGCAGCCAATGCACACTATATCGCAGAAAAGCTGGAGAAACATCCGAAGCTAAGCTGGCTCAAATATCCTTTCCTCAAAAGTCATCCGCAGCATGCAATTGCTGTAAAACAAATGCAGAACGGAGGCGGGATCGTATGTTTTGAACTGAAAGGAGGCATTGAAGCAGGCCGCAAGTTCCTTGATGCGCTCGATATTTTATCATTGACTGCCAACCTCGGCGATACACGCAGCATTGCTTCACATCCTGCGAGCACCACGCATGCCAAGCTTAGCGAAGAAGAAAGACAGGCCGTGAATATTACGCCCGGACTGATCCGCATCAGCGTTGGCCTTGAGCACAAAGACGATATCCTCGAGGATATTTTGCAGGCATTGGAAAAATGCTGATGCATAGGAATTACGTGCACAATTAATAACCGGACCTCGCTACTGCTATTTTGGAATCGGCTGTGCCATAATACAAAAACCACTGGTTATGGAATTGAGCCAATCCCTCTAAAAAACATACCCGGTTTACCTGGCCATTGATTTCATAAGGTTTATCGGGGTGCATGAAATGATGCGACAACCTTTTGTTCAATTGCAAAGGGTTGTCTTTATTTAGTAATGCCTGTCCTGCTGCATAAGTGCCTTCAGGCAAACTCGTATCGCCGATGGCAGGAATATTGCGGCTGTTATAGATCAGCAAAATGCCGCTGTCTGTAAGCATGGCAGGTGGGCCGGATTCTACAAGATCGCAGTCGAATTTACCATCGCGTGTAGCCACCACAATTTTTAACCGTGGCGTTTGTTTCGCTTCTCCCTTTAAAGGAGCCGAAGGTTGTTCATCAGCAGCCATTTCAATAGGAGTCCAGTGAATCAGGTCATCTGAAGTAGCTGCATAAATGAATTTATCGCCCCAATACATCCAATATTTACCATGAATCTTTGTTGCGATGATCTTTCCTTTTGTGTACCGTGATACAATGGATCCCGATTTCGACCATGCATTCAGGTACCTGCCCTCATAAGCGGTTGCAAAAGCCGGTCCCTGTTTGGTCCAATGCAGCAAATCATTTGAAACCGCGACCATTAACCTGGCTGTTTTACCATCGAAAGCAGTGTACGTCATATAGTAGATGCCTTTATCATCTTCTATGATCCTGGGATCTTCGCAGCCGCCTTCCCATTCATATTGTTGATAGGCATCTTTATCTGGATACAGTACCGGTGTGGCTAATCGCGTAAAATGCATTGCATCGGTGCTGTAAGCTAATCCAATACGAGAAGTGCCACCGGGCAATCCGATCTTGTCCTGCGCACGATAGAGCATGTATACGGTATCATTGCGCACTACAATGGCAGGATTGAATACATCTTTTTCTTCCCAAAAGATTGGTTGTTGGCGTATGGGATCGATGAACCGGCCGGTACCTGGCATCAGCACCGGATTAACACTATCGAGTTTTTCGAAACCTAACAACGCCCAGGAACTGTCTGACACCGGCGCTGTTGTTTTTTTACCTGGCATTTGGCAAGCTGCTACCAAAAGAAGTCCGCATCCGATTATCCAGGAAAGCCTTCTTGAATCACTGCTTTTCATGTACAAAGATTGATCTCTATTTTTTCATTACCGATGCAATGCCTCCGTACAAATGTTGCAGGTACAATGGATCTGCATAGGATTCATCAGTATGACCCAACTCTGTATAAAAAGCATGCCCTCCATCAAAATCATGATACCATGCCATGGGATGGAGATCGCCGTTTTCTCCTCCTGTATAAGATTTTTCATCGATGGTGATCAGTATGTGCAGGTTGGGTTGTATGCTTTTGAAATTATACCACTCGTCTTTACGCTTCCACTCTGCCGGTAAATGTTTGGTAGAAAGATGCGAATGGTCTACAATATGGAGCACAGCTTCCTGTTGCTTGGGGTGACTTTTGAAATAGGCTCCTACCAGTTGATTGTACCAGGGCCAATCGTATTCAGTATCAGTGGCCGCATGCACGCCTACAAAACCGCCACCTGAACGGATATACTGTTCAAAGGCTGTTTGTTGTTCATCGTTCAGCACATCCCCTGTAGTGCTCAGGAATACCACTGCTGCATATTTTTTCAGGTTATCCGCAGTGAACAGGTTGGCATCGGTAGTAGTATCCACATCGAAATGATGTTCTTTTCCCAATTGCTGTATCGCTGCGAGTCCCTTGGGTATAGAAGCGTGATGATATTTTACGGTACGTGCAAACACCAATACTTTCGGCGTTTTCTTAAAATTGATGAAAGACAAACTGATCAGTGCCATTAAAGCAAGGCAGGACGATAATAATAATTTTTTCATGATGATGATGGTTATGGATTGGTTCTGTTTAATTTCTCTCTTCTTTCTTTGACTTCCCGCCAGGTAGTAAGTATGATACCTTCATCCTGGATCGCTTTTTTCAATGCCGGGTCTAACATCGCCAGCATATCGCCCCGGCGAACGGGACCTGAATCGGAAATATGCGGAAATACTTCTGTAGTAGCGGTACAATGCATGATCATCATGGTAAGTCCGGGTAGCAATGAACGGATACCTTTGATGTATTGCTGTGTTTTAAACGCTTGTATTTTGGCATCATCGCCCTGCAATTCCTGTGGAATTTTATCGCCATAACTGCCGTTGTGCAGATCATCCAGTACGGGCAGTCCGCTGGCCCAAAGCATTTTACCTGCCTGCCGCATTTGTTGTAGTAATGCTTCGGATGCCTGCGCCTGTTCACTGATCAGTTTCGCATGACCTCCGGGCACCATAACAGGGATATGGTTCCTGATGCCCAGTTCTATGTATTGTTGCGCAAAATCCGGCTTGGCCAGTAATGTTCCCATGTGTGTATCGAGGTGTGTAGGCTCAAAACCCATGTTCCTGGCCCTTTCCAGTTGTGCAGCAATTTCTGTCCCTACTTCCGCTGCACTCGCATGTTCTACCACTGCTGCAACAGAAGGCCAGAGTGCACCTTCAGCATCGACCAGTCCGGGGGTTGCCTTTTTTCCCGAAAGCGGTCCCCACCGGTAACCCTTCCATTCTGCCGTAAGCGTGAGGTGTAACCCTACATCCAACTTTGGGTGTTCTTTGTAATAATGTACAAAGGCCGGCACCCAGGGACAAGGCATCATCACGCTACAGGAAGTAGCGACGCCTTCTGTCATGGCTTTAATAGCTCCTTCATTGGAATCATACGACATGCCTACATCATCTACGTGTAAGATGAGTACCCTGGCTCCTTTGGGGAAGCCTAGTTTTTCGGCGTAAGTACTATCGGGCTGTTGTGCGGCAACAGCCATACAAACCATACAGGCTGCCGCAAACACAAGCAATCGTTTTTTCATGGATGAGGTTTGATATCAAGAAATAATCGCGATGGGTTAACTTTTACTTGTCAATTATCCCTATATTGAACACGCACAAAATGCCGTTAAACACGGATTAAATCTAACGAAAGAAAATGAAAAACAGAACTGGTTTCCTGCTGGCCATCATGATGTTCTTCGAATATTTTATCTGGGGCGCCTGGTATGTGACCATGGGCACTTATATGGGCGAACATTTACACGCCAGTGGCTTCCAGATCGGCGCTGCTTACAGCGCACTGGCCATTGCCACCATGATCTCTCCTTTTTTTGTGGGATTGATAGCCGACCGTTTCTTCGCCGCACAACGCATTATGGGTGTATTGCACCTGGTTGGCGGTGCCTTGTTGTTCCTGGCCACCAAAATAGAAAACAACGATGCTTTTTATTGGATCATCCTGGCCTATTCCCTGCTCTACATGCCTACTATTGCGCTGAGCAATAACGTAGCTTTCACACAAATGAACAATCCCGGCAAACAGTTTCCCTGGATAAGGGTATTCGGTACGCTGGGATGGATCGTAGCCGGCCTCTTCATTAGCAAACTGGGTATCGAAAGAACATCGTCTACTTTTTATATGGCAGCGGCCGTATCTGCCGGACTGGGGCTGTTCAGTTTCGTGCTACCCCATACGCCACCCAAAGCGGCAGCCGACAATGTTACCGCATCCAAAGCGCTGGGAGCAGCCGCTTTTGTATTATTCAGGAACAGACCTTACCTCATCTTTTTCATTGCTGCCATATTGGTGTGTATTCCGCTTTCTTTTTATTATGGTTTTGCCAATCCGTTTCTCAACGAGATCGGGTTTTCGAATGCAGCGGGTAAAATGACACTCGGACAGGTATCGGAAGCCGTTTTCATATTGGCCATTCCTTTTTTATTCAATCGCATTGGTGTTAAAAAAATGATCCTGCTGGGCATGACGGCCTGGATACTGCGTTATCTCTGTTTTGCTTATGGCAATATCGATACAGGTACCTGGATGTTGTATGCCGGTATTATACTGCATGGTGTTTGCTATGATTTCTTTTTTGTTACCGGTTATATGTATACCGAGAAAAAAGCAGGTGAGAAAATCAAGAATGCTGCGCAGGGGCTGTTTACGTTTGCTACATACGGATTGGGCATGTTCATCGGTACCGGTTTTAGCGGGTATATTGTAGACCAGCACAAGAATGGCCAACTGCATAACTGGCAACAAATCTGGTTTGTGCCTGCCTATATCGCCCTGGGCGTATTGCTGTATTTTATTTTATTCTTCAAAGAAAAAAAGGAAGCCTGATCTTCCTGATTTAAAAACGATAAATACTAAGAGATGAAAAGAATTGCCATGCTTGGCTCGGGGTTCATTGGCAGGTTTTATGCCGATTCCCTGCAAGGTTACAGAAGCCGTGATAAAGTGATCAGCATTTATTCCCGTCGTGAAGAAAGCGCCCGGAAATTTGCAGCAGATTATGGATGTACACACTGGACCATTAAAATGGAAGAAGCCATTGCACATCCGGATGTGGACATTGTATGCATCTCTTTACCCAATAACCTGCATGAAGAAGCGGTGATGTTGTGCTGCAAACACAAAAAAGCGGTAATGACCACCAAACCGCTCGGACGCAATGCCGAAGAAGCCAAGCGCATGTTACTGGCCGTAGAAGCAGCGGGTATTTTTAATGGTTACCTGGAAGACCTGGTATATACACCCAAATTCATCAAAGCTTCCGAGAGCGTGAAGAACGGTGCGCTTGGAAGGATATTGTGGGCCAAGTCGAGGGAAACACATCCTGGTCCGCACAGCGAATGGTTCTGGGATATTGAACAGGCAGGCGGCGGCTGTATACTCGACCTGGGTTGCCATTGCGTGGAGATCACCCGCAGTTATATTGGTAAAGACATCAAACCCGTTGAAGTTATGTGTTGGGCCGATACACAGGTAAAACCCATCGATGCAGAAGACCATGCCATTGGATTGGTGAAATATGAGAACGGCGCTATTGGTCAGTTTGAAGTGAGCTGGACTTTCCGCGGCGGCCTCGACCTGCGCGATGAAGTGATGGGAACCGAAGGCACCATCTGGATCAACAGTTTCCTGCGCACCGGCTTTGATATGTTCACCACCGGTAAGGGCGGCGATTATATTGCAGAGAAAGCCGAAAGCAATACTGGCTGGCTATTCCCTGTTGGCGATGAACTGAACGAACTGGGCTATAATCACATGTTCATGGACATGTTCAATGCGATGGAAAAGGGTGTTGCTCCTAAAGAAACTTTTTACGACGGTTACGTGGTGAATGCTATTTTGGATGCAGCTTACCGCTCAGCGAAAACTAAAATATGGGAGCCGGTGAAACTGGATATCTGGCGCGGACAAACAGGATTGACTAAAGAAAGTCACCTCGTACCTTACGACGCCGAACATTATCTCATCAAAGAAGAAATGACCCACTTCGGTGCAAAAAAGATAATCCTCAAACACAAGGAAACCGGAAAAATAACAGAAAGAACAATAGAATAAATATCATGCTAACACAAGACCTTTTCGTACACCATGTTTATTTCTGGCTGGGCAATCCAGTCAGCCAGGAAGATCATGCAGCATTGCTGGCGGGCTTACAGGCATTAAGTAAAGTGCCTTCTATACAACAATCCCATATTGGCATACCTGCAGGCACCAACCGCGACGTCATTGATACCAGTTACGCATTTTCCTGGCTGGCAGTATTTGCCAACCAGGGAGATCAGGATGCCTACCAGATCGATCCGATTCACTTGCATTTTATAGACACCTGCAAACACCTGTGGAATAAGGTAGTTGTCTACGATTCTATCCAGGCGCGGTAATGCATACCTATTCATCAGCTGTTGTTTATTGCAACAGCTGATGAATATTACGATAGCTGGTAGCGATGTTCTCAAAAGGCTTCGGCGCCCCATCCTGTTCTACGAAGAAATATTTCATACCGGATGTATGCGCATGTGCAAAAATGCGCTTGAAATCGATGGAACCTGTTCCTACTTCTAGTATGTGTTCATGCGTTGCATCGAGGTCTTTCACATGCCATAAATGGAAGCGGCCAGGATGTTGTTTGAACATTTCTACCGGATCTTTTCCTGCCTTGATGGTCCAGGCCAGGTCCAATTCCATCTTCATTTTATCGGCATCGGTTTCTGATAACAACAGGTCATAAGGAATCACACCGTTATGGTCTTTGAATTCCCTGTCGTGGTTATGGTAAGCAAACAGCAAGCCGGCTTTTTGGGCGGCCTCTGATGTTTTATTCAATACTTCTATGGAAGTTTTGAGTTCTTCTGTTGTTTCAAACGGTGTGCTCGCACATACCAGGTAAGTAGCACCGCCTTCTGCAACTTCATCTACCAATTCCTGGTAATTGTCGCGCAGGTTCCTCATTGGTGGTATGGTGATGGGTTTGCCATCGGCACCTGTTGGCATTTTGGCGCCGGGCGGCATTTTAAAAGGAGCGCCCAGCACATGATGTGACCGCCAGTTCATGCCTTTGTCTTTAAGCATGGCAGCAAACTCTTTGGGCTTCATTCCATAATACCCGCCCTTTCTGCTGAATGCCGATTCAATTTCTTTATAACCGGTATCGGCTATTTTTTGCAAGCTGCCGGGCACATCCTGGTCTATCACACCAAAAAGTGTGAACAATTGCAGGCCTATACCAGGATATTTTTTCTTGAAATCTGCGGCCAGCATTTCCTTGTTCAGCAGCAGGCTGCCAAGCGCCAACGCAGATGTTTGTTTGAGGAAGGATCTTCTGTTGTGCATATTATTTTTTTAAGGATGAATAATGTAATCCAAACCCGAAAGGATACAATGGATCCTTGGAGTCATGGGGCAGGTCTTCTTTCTGATTACGAACAGCTTCCATGGAAGAAGGCAGTTCAAAAGGCAGTTTACCACCCGGGTGGTATTTACCAAAGACCACATCGAGAACTGCGGCGTCACTTGCACCGAAATCTGCCAGCAGTCCTTTGGCCTTGGCGCTGATTTCCGGTATCACGGCCGGGCGGTCGAGAAAAATATCCACGATCGTAGGCACTGTATTCAGCAAATGAAGGATATTATCTTTCACCGCTCCTTTGAAATCGAGATCGCCATGATGGAACATTTTAGCCAGGAAATTGGCAGTGTCGGCTGGCACCCAGGGTGTATTCAGCCGGATGATCGCCAGATCGGCCTGTTCAGGTTTTTCTACCACTGTACCATATTCCGCAGCTACTTTGGGGTCGATGTGCTCCACATAGATTTTCAGCTTTCCTGCTGTTAAAGGAAGGGTATTAGATTGATTCTTCAATAAGATCATGGACCTGCGCTGGGATTCATCGCCGAGTTTGCGGAAAGCCTCTTTTCCTACGATCTGTGTGGCTTTCTCCACATCTACATAAGGATTGTCAAAAAGTCCCAGTTCGAATTTCTGTCGTAATAATCTCTTTACAGAAACATCGATCCGGCTTTCTTTGAGCTTACCTTCTTTCACCAGTTGAATAACGATCTCCGGCAGGTTTTCTCCGCCGAACTGGTCTACGCCGGCATTGATGATCTTCAATACCCTTTCTTCTGCGGATAAATTCTCAACACCCCAGGCGCGCGCCGGCCATACATAAGAGCCGATATGCGCATCTGTGACCAGACCCCAATCGGTACATACCACGCCATCGTAATGATATTTGTTGCGCAATAAACCTGTGATGATCGCTTTATTATAAGAGAAGCCTACATTCTCATCGGTCTGGTTCATCGGTACGCCGTAATAAGGCATGATGGCAGCCGTATGGGCTTTGAAAGCGGCTTCGAATGGGATCAGGTGATAATTGAAATTCTTACCGGGGTACACTTGCCCTTTCTGAAATTCAAAATGCGGATCGAGTCCTTCTTTCTGAGGGCCGCCACCGGAAAAATGCTTGGTCATGGCAGCTACACTGGTGCTATTGAGTTTAGCGCCCTGCAATCCCTCTACATAAGCATAGGTCATTTTTGCAGATAGTTGTGCGTCTTCTCCAAACGTACCGCTGATGCGCGGCCAGCGCGGTTCGGTAGACAGATCGGCCATGGGATGCAACGCTTCACGTATGCCTACGGCAACGTATTCCTGTCGTACTACATCGGCAAATTTCCGGGTGAAGGCTTCATCGCCGATAGCGGCCAATCCTAATGGCTCACACCAAAGCGAGAAACCATTGGCAGCCATGGCAAAAATGCTGCTGCTGAATGCATGCCTCGGATCGGAAGCGATGGTTACCGGTATTCCTAGCCGGGTACTTTCTGCGAGGTGTTGCACATTGTTGTACCAAGTGGCCAGTGCACGGATGCCCGGTACCTGCCAGAGATTGAAATGGTTCATCATTTTTTCGCGCATCAGCTTGGGAGCCGTGGGTGCGAAAGCGAACATGCCTTGTCCGGGCTTCTCATCCAGCGAACCATCGTCGTTGATCCTTGCACCATTGATGAACAGCATACCTGCTTTTTCTTCCAGTGTCATCTGTGAAAGCAGGTTGTTCACACGGGCTTCGACAGGCTGCGTTTTGTCTTCATACACATCCATCTTTCTGTTCTTATTCAAGTCTCGGAATGCAGGCTGGGCCTGGGTAATAATGGGTTTCCAGCAAAAGGAAACCAGCAGCAGGGGTGCAGCAATCCACCACCTGAACTGCGTAGAAATGGCAAGCTGTTTCATGGGGTTATTTTTTCATTGCGTCGTTATGACACAATGATAATCATTTCTGATCCAATTTCAAAATTGTTTGGCAGGAAGGTTTCGCTTATTTTCGAAGTGGTATGCGAACACTAAAGAACATTCGTGAGTTTATGGAAAAGGGTGGCAAATTGTTCCATCCGGGCCTTTCGCTGGACTGTGTGATCTTCGGTTTTCACGATAACCAGTTGAAAGTATTGCTGCTCAAAATGGAGCACACCGATCACTGGGCCCTTCCGGGGGGATTTGTTTATAAGGATGAGACGCTGGAGGCGGCGGCAACAAGGGTATTGCAGGAACGCACCGGTATCAATGATATTTTCCTGCAACAGTTTCATGTGTTCGGCGACCCTGCCAGGTCGGACCGGAAATACCATTCAAACCGGCTGAAAAAATTGGGCATAGAGGCTGAAAAAGACCATTGGTTGCTGAACCGTTTCATTACCGTAGGTTTTTATGCACTGGTTGAATTTTCGCACGTGACCCCCACGCCCGACAATACTTCTGTTGCCTGTGAGTGGCAGCATCTCCACAACATCGGCAACCTGTTTATGGATCACAGGCAAATCCTGGACAAAGCATTGGAGACCCTGCGCCAGCAATTGAACTACCAGCCGATCGGTTACAAGTTGTTGCCCGATAAATTTACCATGCCTGAATTACAAACACTATACGAAACCATCCTTGGTAAAAAACTCGATCGTAGAAATTTTCAGCGGCGCATGAACAGCTATGGCATCCTGCGAAGGTTGAAAGAAACACGAAAGGGCGGCGCTCACAAAGCGCCCTATCTTTATTCATTCAATTTGCGTAAATACCAACAAGCCCTGCTGGAAGGATTGCAGGGAGGATGGTGAAGCAAACTAAAAACAAAGTATGTCGGCCCCTATTATCAAAGCAGTCATTTTTGATCTCGACGGAGTGATCATTGATTCCAACCCGGAAATTGAAAAATTCTGGCACCGATGGGCTGCCAGGGAAAATGTAGCGCTCACAGATGAATTGGTGCGCATGCACATCCATGGCAGGAAAGGTACTGAGACCATCCAGGTTTTGTTTCCTCATGTTACCGAAGCTACCAAACAAGCCATCAGGCATGCAGCCGATGCGCTCAACAATGAAATAAATCCGGCCGCCATTACAGGTGTTGTATCATTCATCCAGTTCCTTCGCAAACAAAAAATCACCACCGGGGTAGTGACCAGTTCCCACAAAAGCCGCATGGTGCAGATGTTGCAAAAGCATGGGCTGGAGCAATCATTTATTTCTTTTGTTACGGCGCATGATGTAACAAAAGGCAAACCCGATCCTGAGCCTTACCGGAAAATGGCTGAGCAGTTGAACCTGTCTCCTGCTCAATGTCTTGTCTTTGAAGATGCCGTGAGTGGTATCCGTTCAGCGGTTGCCGCCGGTATGCATGCCATTGGCATCGGCAATGCTGCGGCCGAAAAAGGATTGCTGGCCGAAGGCGCTGTGCTGGTGATACCTGATTTCACACACCTGCGTTTGTCAGAAACATCACTGGGTTTGCCCAATGGTTTTTCTTTTCAATGGGATTGAAGACAGTTTTATTTCAACAGTTTATCTACTACCAAAGCGCCTACTTTTTTACCGGACTCGGCGCCAATGTCTACACTATGACGGTAATGGATACCTCCGTACACACGGCTGATAGAAGCTTCTGCCGCTGCATCCTGAAATGAATTGAAATGACGTTGCATACCTATGTAATGCAAGTCGCTGGTATCCTGGAAAGCAAAATGATCGCCATACAAAGCAGTGAGCGCTGTTGCCGCCGATGCAGTGATGGTACTGTGCCCGCTGGTATATTCCGGAAAGGGCGGTGTTTGCAGGAACGGAACCCAGTTCCTGTCGATGAATTCATTGATCACGGTAACCGGCCGGATCACATTGCTGCGATATTTCTCATCCCAGCACGAAATAAATGCATCATACAAAGCAATGGCCGTAAGCGCGTAAGACTTAGCTGTTTTAACAGCATCGGCATGCGATTGTTTTGCTGCAATTGCTGTAATGCCCATCCAGTGACCGGCAGGCGTGATCTTTTTATTGCCGAACATCATGTGCCCGGAATGTTCTATCACGAACGGATTGTCATCCCAATACCTGGCAATGGTCTTTTGTTCGCCTGTGAGCGTCTTTCCAATCGTATACACTTCTTTATTGGCCCTGAAGAAAGCGCTGTTGGTATCTGTGCTATATGCAGGAGGCCGGGGCGGCATGAACTGTGCAGCGGAGTCCAGCACCAGGGGTTTCATGGTATTCCAACACCATTCTACGCCATCCATATAATCAGGAGGCGTTGGGCGCCATTTGCCCGGCGCATTGCTGCCGAGGAATTTGGGTTTGCCTCTCGACTTAATATACCCGTCTGCATTAGCCCTCTCCAACACTGCTTTACCAACCGCTTCACCAAAAGCAACAGAGCGTTGATACGTATCTGCATCCATACGGTCTTTGAAATCGTTGAAAGTAGTTTCTTCGAAATGCTTTAATGAATCCAGTGAAAACACCACTTTGTGCACCACCGTAAAAAAGGCTTTGGTGGCCGCCAACGTGAAGTTGTAGTTCTTGTTTTTTTCCGGTTCAGGCATAGGCTTAAATCCACGCAAACGGGCAGTCAGCGATGCATTCCCTGGTTTTGCATAGCGGATGGCTTCATAGGCGGCCAACGAAGAATAAACATAAATACGGCTGCTCACCGGAGGAGTAAACACGTCATAGATAATGATCTGCGTAAGCAAATCCTGGCTGTTGTGCATTACCTGGGCATCATCCATAGGTTTTTGGGATTTATTTCCGCAGGCAGTTACCAGTGCAATGCACACGCTTGTTATCAGGAATAGTGATATTAATTTTCTTGACATAAACAGTTTGTTAAAGAGGAACTGAGCGTGTCTTCCCCATATTGTCAGTAATAATAACGGATTGAACATCGGCCTCAATATTCAGGAACCTGGCAGATTGTGAGAGGAAAGAAATGCCATAGCCAATTTCCCTTTTTTGCTTTTTCCCGTTTTTGTATTGAATAACAGCAACTGCATCATTGGGTTGCAGCGCCACGCAACGAACGGGTTGTTTTTCTTCAAAGACTTTCAAAGGCCCCCTGTTCTGCGTGGCTGCTACCAGGCATTTACCGGAAGCTGACCGTAGTTTGGCCAACGCTTTACCGTTGCCGGGTATGAAAATGCCGCTCTGCAAAATAGACATCGGCGCAAAATCTCCTTTGCCGTTTCCTTTCAGCAGCAAGCCGTTTAAAGCATCATAACGTCCTACGGAAACCTCCGTACCATAATCGTTGCCATTGATCAAAACATCCAGGTTGCCGTCTCCGTCGAAATCTTCTACCAGCATGCCATTCAGCACAGAGAATTGCGCCTGGGCTGGTAAAGGATGCAGGCTGAAATGGCCATTACCTTCATTTTTTACAAAACAGGAATTGAATTGGTTGGCATGTAGTATCAATGCTCCCTGCAGTTGTTCTTTGGTGAACAACTGGTCCATAGTAGCGGTAGCAAATGATTTGTAGTTCTGGAATTTGTTCCGCATACTGATCATTTGCTTCACTACATCATCGCGCGTTTGAGCCGGGAATTCTTTACGGGTAGTATCAGTGATGGTAGCCGGTAGGTAAAGTGAACAAAAAGCATCCAGGCTACCGTTGTTGTCAAAATCCTTTGCATAGATAGAAACAGGATATTGTTCTGAAGCGCGGTAAAAAGAGTTTTGACCCAGATTGCCCACGATGTAATCCATCCGGCCATCGTTGTCAAAATCACCGGCTGTAATGGTATTCCACCAACCTAGTTGGTTGTTGATGCCAGATTGCGCAGATATATTGGTGAAGACACCCTTATTATTTTTCAGGAAGGTCAACGGCATCCACTCTCCTGCCAGTACCAGGTCTGGCCATCCATCGTTATCAAAATCTGTGAAAATCGCGTCGCACACCATACCAATGTTGGTGAGATCTTTGGCCACCTGTTGGGTAACATCGGTGAATTTTACATGACCATCTTTGGAGTCGTTTCGATAAATAAAACTGGAAACAGGTTTGGGATAATTCCAGGGATCAACACGCCCGGAAATGAACAGGTCCAGGTCACCATCTTTGTCGTAATCAATAGCCCTGACACAAAACTTGCTGGTAAAATTTTGTGGAAGTGCCGATATATCTAGTGTGAAGTTTCCTTTACCATCGTTGATATAAAGCCTGTCCTGGTATGCGGCAGTACCAGGCTGGTTCTCGTATCCGCCGCTGGCAATATACAGGTCGAGGTCACCATCGCCATCGGCATCAAACAAGAGCATGCCCATATCTTCTTCCTTTTTTTGCGCGGCATCGCTTCCGGGCAATAAATCACGCTGTATAAACCGGCCGTTGGATTGTTGCAGGAATAATTGTGTGCGATAAGTAAAAGCGCCTCCGCATATAATATCGTCCAGGCCGTCTCCATTCACATCACCTGTTGCGAGTGCAGGTCCGTATTCAGAGAGCTTATGCGGTAATAATTTTTGGATATTGAAATCTATAAAATCGCGCTCCTGGTGAACATATTGAATGCCGGTCGCAGTTGTTATCTCTTTGAACAAAGTGTTTTTCGCCAGTACTTCCCTGGCATCCTGACTATTGCTTTGTGCATTGGCTATGTTGATCTTCAATAACTGATCGGCGCTTACATTGGTTATCCATTGTTCTTTTCTATTAGGCCATCTAACAAGAACCGAATCCACTTTATTCAAAGCGCCCAATCCAAAATGGGCGATATCCTGAACAGATGAGAGATAACCCCTGTAAGGTGTGTTTTCCCATACCTGTTTTTTTCCATGATCGTAATGTATTTCTATCCAGGCGCCCAGACCGTTCTTATTCAGGCTGTCGCCTGTTAATTGAACCTGCAAGTAATGGCTGTTCTCTTTATTCAACTCTCTTGCATTGTTCCTGTATATAGCAGCGATATCATTGATATTATTGATGACCATGTCAAGATCGCCATCATTATCCAGGTCAACATAAACGGCTCCATTCGAGAAAGTAGGTGTACTGAGTCCCCATTTGTCAGATACATCTGAAAAGTGCAGGTTGCCATTATTTTTGAAAGCATAGTTGCGCAATTTAACTTCCGGTATCTGTGATAAGATTTGCTGTTTCGATGTAATGAGATAAGCTTTATCTCTGAATACACTAAAATCGTGATCGGTAATGTCTTTAGGAAATCCATTGGTGATGATAATATCACGATTACCGTCGTTGTCAAAATCAGTAACCATTGGGGTCCAGCTCCAATCCGTTTCGGCAATACCGGCGTAAAAGCCTATCTCACTGAAAATGGGAACACCGATGGAATCATTCTGACCTACCCTTCGCCCCTGATTGAGCTGTAAGGTGTTTCGTACGTACTGGTAATTATATCCATACAGATCAGCATTCAGGTAGCGTTGGTAACTATTGGCCGACAGCATCATTTTCTTACGGTAATTGTCTTCTGGATTCATATCCAATACTACCACGTCTACCAGTCCGTCGTTATTGATATCTGTTACATCATTGCCCATGGCATTGGCAGAAGTGTGTTTGAAATAAGTAGACAGTTGTTCTGAAAAAGTACCATCGTGGTTGTTGATCCAAAGTAAGTCATTGGTCACAAAATCATTGGTTACATAGATGTCCTTCCAGCCATCATTATTGATATCCATTATATTAACAGAATGTCCATATCCTTCCGTTTGAATGCCAGCTTGTTTAGAAACATCTATGAACACAGGATGTTTCAAAGAGTCATTCCATTCATTTCGATAAAGTCTTCCTGTGCTTGGATTGGAGCCATCTTTTAACACCGCTCGGAAATTATCAGGATATATCTGCTTTTGAATTTCGTTCACTACAATATATACGTCCAGGTCACCGTCATTGTCATAATCAAAAAAGGCAGCATGTGTACTATGTGTAGTATCAGCTAATCCATATTCTTTAGCCATTTCCTTGAAATAGGGGACACCATTTTTATCAACTCCCTGGTTTATGTATAAGAGATTCTCTCTTTCATTAGGGTTATTTTTTAGTGTCGCACAAACATACATATCCATCCATCCGTCGTTATTGATGTCTACAACAGCTACACCTCTACACCATTTCCCATTCCCAGTTACACCAGCTTTATCGGTTACATCATCGAATTTAAAATCTCCTTTATTGAGGTAAAGTTTGTTGGAAACAAGGTTACCGGTGAAATAAATATCCGGCAACCCATCGTTGTTGAAATCCCCGATGCCTACACCACCACCGTTGTACACATTTTCAATATCTATCTCATTGATGGAATCTGTTTCAATAATCTTGTTATTGAAGTACACGCCGGAGTGGGTGGCAGGAACGGGGACAAACAGATTTTTCTGGCGGCAAGCCAGCAAGCTGAAGCAGCAACAAATGTAAGCAGCAATTCGGTATAGGGTCATAGATACTGCAATATAACAAAATTCAGAGGTAGGTCAATTAGACATTTATCTCTAATTTTAAACTGTTTACAACTTAGTACTTACAAAAAAGTTAATGATTCAAGATGAAAAATAAATTAATACTAATATCTGTTTGTTTTTTGGCTGTGGTACAGCAAGGCATGACACAAACAAAGATATCAAAGCCAAGAGTTATTATTACAACTGACGGCGAAGTAGACGATCAAGATTCTTTCATTAGATTTCTGCTTTATACAAACGAATTTGACGTTGCGGGCTTAGTATATTCCAGCTCTCAATGGCATTATGCCGGAGATGGAAAAGGGACTGTTTTTATCTCAGAAATGCCCATTACAGCAAAGCTATATGGGCAGCGTACTGAACTTCGTTGGCCGGGCACAGACTGGATGCAGTACTTTATAGGGCTGTATACAAAGGTTTACCCTAATTTGACAAAGCATGCTAAAAATTATCCTGCTCCTAATGACTTGTTAGCTAAAGTAAAAGTTGGAAATATCAACTTTGAGGGTGATATGAAATTCCCAACAGAAGGTTCTGATTTTATTAAAAAAATTCTGCTGGATGAAAAGCCCGGACCTGTTTATTTGCAAATTTGGGGTGGCACCAATACCGTAGCCCGTGCCTTGAAGTCCATTGAAGAAGAGTACAAGAGTACTTCAAATTGGGATGCTATTTATAAAAAAGTTTCTCAGAAAGCAGTTCTTTATACTGTGTTAGACCAGGATGCAACATATCAAAATTACGTAGCTCCTAACTGGCCAAATATCAGAGTGATTTATAATTCTACTCAGTTTGGTTGCTTAGCTTATCCTTGGCCGAGGGTTGTGCCCGATGCACTAAAATCTTATCTCGGAGGGCCTTGGTTTGCAAAACACATTAAGTTCAATCATGGTCCCTTATTAGAAAAATATTTCCTTTATGGAGATAATCAAAAAATACCTGGTGACCCGGAACATACACAAGGTAATCTTGAAGAAGCTAAAAAAAGCGGCTTTATTCAATATGATTTTATTTCAGAAGGAGATTCACCATCCTTTTTCCATTTCTTAAATGTCGGCTTGCGAAACATGGAGGATGCGTCATATGGTGGTTGGGGAGGTCGCTTTACACGATCGGAAAAGAATCCTACACGATGGGAAGATGGTCTAAGTTCTGCTGATTATAATCCTTACACATATAAAGAAGACCCAACATATTCACAAACCCGTTGGATAGATGTACTTCAGAACGATTTTGCAATGCGTGCCGACTGGTGTGTGAAAAGTTATAAGAAAGCAAATCATCCGCCTGTTATTGCATTAAAAACTGCAAAAAATATTTCAGCGAAACCCGGAGTAGTTATACATCTAAGCGGTTCAGCAAAAGATCCTGATGGCAATAAAGTAATTTACAAATGGTGGCAATATAAAGAAGCTGGCACTTATAATAAAACCATTGAGATACAAAATCCGGAGAATGCGGATGCGTCTTTCATTGTGCCTGCGGACTCTAAAAAAGGAGAGACAATTCATATTATTCTCGAAGTGAAAGATAATGGATCACCACAGTTAACGCGATATCAAAGGGTTATTATTACAGTGTTGCCTCAATAACGTAGACGCCGAGTGCAGGCTTCTCACACGCACCTATATATATTCAACACAAAGAATTAAAAAAGCTTACCTCAAAAGCAAGTCTTTTGAGGTAAGCCCTAAAAATCATATTTTGAAAAAATAAATAAGATCGATTATTCTATATTCAAAGAGTATGTCATTTTTTGTACCTGAAGTGAAATTAAGTAGCTCTTATTGTTTTACCATCTCAAACAATTCTTTGTCAAGCTGTGGTTTTACCACGCATTTATTATCAAAGTGCATGGTGGAAGTATTGATGGCATTATAAGCAGGCCATGCAGGCAGATCCTTATGACCGGGGTTACCGTTTCTTGCAAAACTTATCCAGGCACTGCTCATTTTATCTGCCAGCGCAACCGCATCTTTATCACCTCCCGTCATTTCTGCACAGCGGTGAATATTATTAAATACAAAAGGCAGTTCCATACAGTGAACAGCTTTATATTTTCCATCCATTACAGGTGATTGCCAAGTAAATAAATACATATAAACCGGCGCAGCATTTAAAGCAGATTTTTCATTAGCCTGGTAAACGGCCCCGGGGCGAAACGTAATATCAATATCCAAAAGATCAGAAGGTTTCGTATCATCAGGGTACGCTTTTTTTACAGCGGCAATGTAGGCATCTGCATTATTGCCTCTTTGTTTTTTTATTACATCGTTTACCTTTTCTAATGTGGCCGTGCTTAAAGCAATGTTCATAAAAGGCATAAACTCATTTTTAGTAGTACCTATAAGCAAAGGAACATTTTTAGATAGTTCGAATGCTTCTTTTGAAAAAAGCTGGTAAGGTAAATCTTCACCGTCATTACTTGGACCCCAGCTTAATCCAAAACCAATAACAGGCTTTCCTTCCGCCTTCATTTTATCAGCGACTGCTTTAAGCGCCTTTTTTCCTGCATCAGCTAATTGTGTATATGGAATTTTTTGCAGGCTGTCAACTTGTGAAGGTTCAATATTCAAAGCTTTCAAAACTTCAGCAGCAATTTCCTGTGTGGCTTTTTTATCAAGCGCAGCCATTCTAAATGAACCACTTTGATTTATGGCTTTATGAAACAAGCCTTTTGCGGCAGGCATTGCCATCAAGGTGTTTACTTTTGCACCTCCGCCCGATTGGCCAAAAATGGTAATGTTGTTTGCATCGCCGCCAAAATTTGAAATATTATCCCTCACCCACTCCAATGCTGCTTTAATATCCAATATGCTTGCGTTGGCAGAGTGTTTGTATTTTTCACCATATGCCGACAAGTCTAAAAAGCCAAGTATATTAAGCCGGTGGTTTATTGAAACCACTACCACGTCTCCTTTTTTGGCAAGGCTTTCCCCATCGTATGACGGTAGTTCCTGCGAAGAGCCTGCTGTAAAACCACCACCATGAATCCAGAACATAACGGGCCTTTTCTTTCCGTCATTAATACCAGGCGTCCATACATTTAATACCAGACAATTTTCGCTGGTATATCCCCAGTCGTGATGAAAAATGAATTCACCTTCGTCACGCACAGAGGTTGTCGGATCAATTAAGGGTGCTACCGGCCCGTACGTCATTGAGCTGCGTACGCCATCCCATGGTTTTACTTTTTGCGGCGCCTCAAAGCGCTTAGCCTCTGCATATGGAATACCCTTGTAAGTAAAAACAGTGTTGTTAACGTAACCACGTACTTTACCCGACATTGTACTTACAACTGCAATATTTTCACCCGTTACAAGTTGGGCAACAACTTCAAGTCTTATAGCGATACAACAAACAAAGAAAATTATTATTTTTTTCATAATAGCAATTTTACAAATTGAAAGAATTAGTATTAATGTTTTAGCATATCAGCTAATAAATAAAGGCTGCGTTGTTAAGAAAAGATTGATTATGTACAAAGCAAATCAATAAACTGTGTTAAGAAAAAACCAAAGAGGTATAAACAATGAATATGTATTGTACCTGTAGATAAAAATAAGAACCATTTGGGTAGATGGTTCTTATTTTTTACTTGTTGGCTTTTGTTTAATAGCCAAATGTTATCTGCTAGTACCCAGGATTTTGTTTTACGCCAGGCATGTTGGCTATAACATCCGAAGGGATAGGATAATATTCATGTTTGCCAGCAACAAATGTTGCACCTGCAAGTGTGGTAGGGCGTCTTCCACTTTCAACTGACAGATATGCATTCATCTCAGTAGCAGCTATACCCCATCGTACCAGGTCAAAGAAACGATGTCCTTCCATGGCTAACTCTAATTTTCTTTCAAAACGAACTGCTTTACGAGCTGCTACCTGGTCTACAAAAGGAACTGTGTATAATCCTACATTGTATGTGGCATAAGTTGCAGTAGTTGCCGGTTGGTTGTAAGGCGCTGCATTTGAAGGAGCAAATGCTGCCGCCCTTGCTCTTACCATATTAATATATGTTTGTGCTATAACAAGGCTTCCCGCCTCAATTTCGGCTTCAGCTGCCATTAACAATACATCTGCATAACGCATGATGTTATAGTTTAAAGCATTTGCACTAAAGCCCCAGCCTACTTTACCGGCAGTAGAACCTTCGTCGGCTTTAAAATATGTATTCTTTTTCGGGCTGTACGGGCCACCATATGTTACATCACGGATCCAGTCACGGCCTGGATGGTTACCCCAATCATGATAAGGAACGCCTCTGCGGCCAACTGACCAGTCTAAACGAGGATCAAGGTTTCCACTGTATGGAGTAAATGGCTGGCTTGACAATAACGCTTCATCACTTGTTACATTGGATGCATTATACGTATCAGGCATTGGCAAACCTGTTGCATCTGTTTCAAATGAGTTAACCAATGCTTGAGATGGCTGAAAGAACCCACAGCAACCACCTGGTTTGCTGCCACCGCCATGAGGATAGTTTAGAATGTTATCAAAGTTAGCGTTGGTGGTAGATCCATCACCATAAGAAAATTGAATGGCAAAAATAGTTTCAGAATTATTTTCTTTCTTTACCACGAAGTTATCCTGGTAATTACTTGTAAGGGCATATTTGACACCTTGTGCATTTTTTCCGTTAGCAATAATAGTGGTAAACAATGCTTTGGCTTCAGCAAATTTCTTTTCAAACATATATGCTTTGGCTAAATAACAGGCAGCAGCCCATTTATTAGCCTGGCCTTTATAAGGCTTTACCTCATTAAGCGTGTTATAAGCAAATGATAAGTCAGCTTCAATTTTTGGCCAAATATCAGTTGTATTCGTAAGCCCTTTATGGTCTGTTACAGTTTCATCCACCCAAGGAACATTGTTCCACATTTTTTTAGCTTCAAAAAAGTGGTGAGCCCTGATAAACTTTGCTTCTGCCTCAATCTGCTTTTTATCTGCATCACTCATACCGGTAACTTTAGGCAACATTTTAAGTACAGCATTTGCTTGCCCAATACCATCGTAACATCCGTTCCATTTAGCAGAAACAATTGGGTTTGCAGGAGTTAATTCAAAACGCATAATTGGGTTATCGTCTGTACGGTCTGCTAATTCAGTGCCTTTGTAAGCATCACCTCCAGCTATGCTTCCCCACTCCCAGTTACTGGCGCTTGCAGATATTACACCCTCGGGCCCGCGTAATGTTGCATAAGCATTAACAAGCATTCCATTTATACCTTTTGCGTTAGCCAGTTGACTTTCGTCATAAACACCTTTTAACGGTGGATTTAAAAACTTTTTACATGCAGTAAATGCAGCTATGGCAACCATCATTACTGCCGATACATATATTATTTTCTTACTTTTCATAATACTCAATTTTAATAACTATTAAAAAGTTATGTTTAATCCAAACAGTACTTGTTTAGGGTTAGGGAACCCGCTTTGATCAACGCCTAAAACATAATCGCCGGCGCTACCAGCATTACGCTGCGCACGCTGTACGTTTAGATCTGGATCTGCTCCGGTATATTTAGTAATGGTAAACAAGTTTTGGAACTGAATATAAGCCCTTGCTTTTTGCAGTTTTACTTTACTTAAGATGGTGCTTGGAATGGTATAACCAATCTGGATATTTTTAGCTCTAAAGTATGACCCTTTTTCAATGTAATAAGAGTTAGACTCACCTGTTACAAAGTTACCGGGCACTACAAAACCGGCCTGCAGTAAAGGAAGTTTAGCGTTTGTATTACTGCTTGTCCAGCTGTTATCAAGCACCCTTGTACTTACACCGCCCACAAAACCTCTCATATCCGTATACCATTTGGTATAGTTATATATGTCATTACCATAGTTCCAAAAAAGGAATGAAGTAAAGTCCCATTGTTTATATGTGAATCCGATATTAAAGCCCATCTGGAATTTCGGGTGAGGGTTACCAATAGGCCCAGCATCCGAGGAGTTAATATTGCCATCACCATTTCTGTCTAAATATTTCCATGTACCTATTACTGCAGGCTGGCCGGCTAATTTTGGCCCCTTCGCCACATCGTCTGCATTATTGTAGAAACCAACAATCTGGTAGCCCCAAAATGTGGAAATAGGCAACCCTTTATCAATCTTTACGGCATTAGAGAATCTGTCCAATCCATAGTAAAAAGGATTTCCCTCAGCGTTTAATTTAACCACTTCGTTTTTGTAGCTAGAGAAATTAACTTGTACATCATAACCTAAATCCTTGGTTATGTTCCCATGATTTGCAATCGAAAACTCAAAACCAGTATTACGCATTGTACCAACATTAACGTTTGGCTGAGTAATAATGGGTTCAGTGGGGATACGGTTACGAGGTATAAGCAAATCTTTGGTTTCGTTTTTAAACACGTTAAAATCAATCACCCATTTTCCGTTAAATAAACTTAAGTCGAAGCCTATGTTCCTGGTAACAGTAGTCTCCCATTTTGTTGAATCGTTACCCAAAGTATTACCACGGTAGCCCAGCATAGCAGATGTATTGGTACCATTTAAATCATAGTTACCAAAACCAGGTCCTGTACGGAAAGTAGTGAATGGGTTGAAAGCCGTGTTGTTAGAGATGCTACCTACCTGGCCATAACCACCTCTCAATTTAAGATCACTAATCCAGGTTATACCTTTCATGAATTTTTCTTCAGACACCCTCCAGCCAAATCCTATAGAGGGAAAATATCCCGCACGGCTCTTAGGACCAAATACAGAGGCTTCATCTCTCCTTATCGTTCCATTAAGCAGGTATTTATTTTTATATGCATAGTCCAACCGGCCAAATACAGAGAAAATGGTCACACTACTTTCAGTGTTTTGACCCACATTTCTATCACCCGCTGCAGTACCGGCATTGCTTAAAGAAATAAAATCGGCATTATCTAAGTCAAAATTCTGACCGAAGGCAAAAGTCGATTTAATATACCTTCTAACAGCTTCTGTACCTGCAAGCAATTTTATATCATGGCTGCCTATGGTTTTTTGAGCAGTAAGCGTATTTGTCCATGTCCAGTCAATTGCGTTATTATAAGTTTCTGTTAACTGGGTACTGCCCTGGTTCTCTGATCTCTCATATGTTTTCCTTGATATGGTCTTAACAAAATTATTAAGGATATCGGCACCAAATGAAGTACGCAATGTAATCCATTTAACAGGCAGAATTTCTGCAAAAACATTACCGAACAGACGAGTGCTCAGATTACGGTCGTCCTGGCTCCTGATAAGGTTGGCAACTGGATTAGACCCGTTACCAGATTGACCCACTCCATTACCACCAAAGCCGCCATTAATATCATAAACGGGAATATAAGGCACCATACGATATGCCCAGCTCCATGCGCCTCCTTCGCCTCTTTGCTGTCCGCCTATCGATGTATTATAACTCAACTGTGCATTTTCACCCAGTCTTAACCATGAAGCAGGTTTAAATGACGAGTTAAATCTTACAAGATAACGTTTGTACCCTGTCGTCATTATAGTACCTTTTTGATCAAAATAGTTCATGCCTAAAGAATAGGCTCCTTTATCATTTCCGCCAGACGCTGTAATTTGGTGGCTTTGTATAATACCTGTTTGCAAAATAGACCGGAACCAGTCCGTACCTTGAGGAGTCGTTTTTAATATTTGATACAATGGATTTAAAGAATATAAAGAAGGATCTGCTTTAGGATCACCTGCAGCCACACCCCCTTTAAAGGCACTGCTCACAACAATATAATCAGGCACCTTAAATGAACCGGGTACACCAAAAACCGGATGACTTCCTGCACCGCTTCTGTTTAAATAATCAATATAACGCTGGTTGTTCAGCATCTCCGGGATCATTTTTCCGGTTACAGTTTGTGTGCCGTAATAACCTTCATATGAAATATCTGTTTTACCTGCACGACCCTGCTTGGTGGTAATAATTACCACACCATTAGCACCTCGGGTACCATATATTGCAGCAGAAGTACCATCTTTAAGTATTTGCATAGACGAGATATCCTGAGGATTGATATTTGACGGATCAGATGTAGGCACCCCATCAATTACATAAAGAGGTTCGTTATTACCACCAGACTGAAATCCACGGATACGCACAATAGCAGGCGAACCGGGAGCCCCGTTACCACTTACTGTAACACCAGTAGTGCGGCCCTGCAATTGAGCACCTAAATTTGCAGAAGGAGTGGATTTTAGCGCTTCCACATCTACCACAGCTACCGCACCAATAATATCTTTTTTACGTTGGGTCGAGTACCCAATTACAACCACTTCATTAAGGTTGTCTCTTCTTACTTGTAGACTTACATTAATACTGGTGGTGTTACTTACGTCAACTTCTGTTTCATTAAAACCAATTGACGTAATGACAAGTGTGTTTTTTCCGGCAGGCACAGAAATCGCGAAACTGCCATCTGACAATGCAGCAGTAACAACTTTAGTGCCCTTTACCATCACTGTGGCACCAGAAACAGGTTGATTGTCATTGGCATTAATAACTTTACCAGTTACCTTTTTTTGGGCGGAAGCGCCCGCGCTGAATAGCGCGAAAAGAAGCGCTAGCAAGACTGTCCTTGCGAGTAGTTTTTTTCTCGTTGGCATAGCAATGTAGGGTTAATTAGATATAGACGAATAAACGTTACAACATGTAATTTAAACCGATTGCTTAAAAAACGCTTGTTCTTTTTTAACATTTTATTGTAGTATTTCGCTTAATTAAATGCGTAAAAAATACACAATAAAGCAGCTATTGTCAAAATCAAGTTCCATAGGTACATCCTGAAAAGAGCCCTCCGCTTGTATAATACCCACCATAAGTATAAGAGGCAGTTTCTGCAACTGCATTTCAATATCTCTTTAGTTGATTTATTACGGATTAATCCGCTAAAATCAGAGATACAATCATCTAAATTAGTATGAACATGTTTGCTTCGGGGTGGTCAATTTGTTCCGGAATACCCCGGCATTATCCATAGGTTTTTGGGATTTATTTCCGCAGGCAGTTACCAGTGCAATGCACACGCTTGTTATCAGGAATAGTGATATTAATTTTCTTGACATAAACAGTTTGTTAAAGAGGAACTGAGCGTGTCTTCCCCATATTGTCAGTAATAATAACGGATTGAACACCGGCCTCAATATTCAGGAACCTGGCAGATTGTGAGAGGAAAGAAATGCCATAGCCAATTTCCCTTTTTTGCTTTTTCCCGTTTTTGTATTGAATAACAGCAACTGCATCATTAGGTTGCAGCGCCACGCAACGAACGGGTTGTTTTTCTTCAAAGACTTTCAAAGGCCCCCTGTTCTGCGTGGCTGCTACCAGGCATTTACCGGAAGCTGACCGTAGTTTGGCCAACGCTTTACCGTTGCCGGGTATGAAAATGCCGCTCTGCAAAATAGACATCGGCGCAAAATCTCCTTTGCCGTTTCCTTTCAGCAGCAAGCCGTTTAAAGCATCATAACGCCCTACGGAAACCTCCGTACCATAATCGTTGCCATTGATCAAAACATCCAGGTTGCCGTCTCCGTCGAAATCTTCTACCAGCATACCATTCAATACAGAAAACTGCGCTTGATCCGGCAAGGGATGCAGACTAAAGCGGCCGTTACCTTCATTTTTAACGAAGCAGGAATTGAAATTATTGGCATGCAATATCAAGGCGCCCTGGAGTTGTTCTTTAGTAAATAACTGATCCATGGTAGCAGTAGCAAATGATTTGTAGTTCTGAAATTTCGTTCGCATACTAATCATCTGCTTCACCACATCATCCCGGTTCTGCGCGGGGAATTCTTTCTTCGTTGGATCGGTGATGGTAGCCGGCAGGTACAATGATGGAAAAGCATCGAGGCTGCCATTGTTGTCAAAATCTTTGGCGTAAATGGAAACAGGGTATTGATCAGAAGCACGGTAAAATGAGTTTTGTCCCAGGTTGCCTACAACATAATCAATACGGCCATCGTTGTCAAAATCACCGGCTGCAATGGTATTCCACCAGCCTAATTGGTTGCTGATACCAGATTGAGCGGTTACATTGGTAAAGACTCCTTTGTTATTTTTCAGGAAAGTCAGCGGCATCCACTCTCCTGCCAGCACCAGGTCGGGCCAACCATCGTTATCAAAATCGGTAAAGACTGCGTCGCATACCATGCCAATGTTGGTGAGGTCTTTGGCTACTTGTTGGGTAACATCGGTAAACTTGATATGGCCGTCTTTGGAGTCGTTACGGTAGATGAAACTGGAAACTGGTTTGGGATAGTTCCAGGGATCTACACGTCCTGCGATGAAAAGATCAAGGTCCCCGTCTTTATCGTAATCAATAGCCCTGACACAAAACTTGCTGGTAAAATTTTTCGGGAGCGCTGCTGTATCTAATGTAAAGTTCCCTTTACCATCATTTATATACAGTTTGTCCTGATATACAGGTGTATTGTGTTCATTCTCGAAGCCGCCCGCAGCAATATATAAGTCCAGATCACCATCTCCATCGGCATCAAATAACAACAATCCAAGGTCTTCCCATTGTTTGGCTCCAAAGCCTTTATCAGATTGAATATTTTTTTGTACAAACTTACCATTGGGTTGTTGGAGCAATACCTGAGTAGCGTTCCCAAAAGATCCTCCTATTATAATATCATCTAATCCATTACCATCAACATCGCCAACAGCTATACCAGGACCATATTCAGATAGTTTATGCGGTATCAGTTTCTGAATATTAAAATCGATAAAATCTCTTTCTTCGTGTTGGTAATGAATATCCAGCGAGCCCGTCACTTCTTTGAATAGTGCGTTTGACGCTAATAAAGCAGGTGAGGGAGATGTATGCATTTGAGCATCTGATGCTTTTATTGTCAACCATTGATCCGCCTGCACATGATCTAGTCGCTGTTTTTTCCCATCCGGCCATGTGATGCAAACCGAATCGATCGTAGTAGTAGTTCCCAGTCCAAAATGAATACGGTTATCCATAGATGAGAGGTATCCCCTATAAGGTGTATTTTCCCATACCTGGTGTTGCCCGTGGTCATAATAAATATCGGCCCAGGCACCCAGTCCGTTTTTGTTCTGCGCTGTGCCATCAAAACGAATATTCAGGAAACGAGCGGTGGTACTATCTCTTTCCCTACTGTTATTTTTATACACCATCGCTTCGTCGTTGATGTTGTTGACTACCAGATCAAGATCACCGTCATTATCCAGGTCAACATAAACCGCTCCATTTGAAAAACTGGGTGTATTCATGCCCCATTCACTGGATGCGTTGGTGAAATGAAGGTTCCCATTGTTTTTAAATGCATAATTGTGAATTTTCACAGCAGGTATTTGTTCCAACAGCTGCTTCTTTGTTGCTATCGAATAAGACTCATTGCGGAATGTTACAAAGTCATGATCCGTGACATCTTTTGGAAAGCCATTGGTAATGATGATGTCCCGGTTGCCATCATTATCAAAATCTGCCACCATCGGTGCCCAGCTCCAGTCGGTTTCAGCAATACCTGCATAAAAAGAGACCTCGCCGAATACAGGATCTCCAATGGTATCATTTTGCAGTACCCTTGGCCCTTGATTCAACTGAAGCGTATTACGCACATACTGGTAAGAGTAGCCAAAATAGTCGCTATTCTGATAAGTTTGATAACTATTGGGATTGAGCATCATTTTTTTCCGGTAATTATCTTCCGGGTTCATGTCCAATGTAATCACATCTGCCAGCCCATCGTTATTAATATCTACAATATCATTCCCCATGGCATTGGCAGATGTATGTTTGAAATAGGTAGAAAGTTTCTCTGTAAATGTGCCATCATGATTATTGATCCATAACAAATCGTTCGACAGATAGTCATTCGTCACATAGATATCTTTCCATCCATCTTTATTAATATCAGCAATCGTTACTGCATGTGAATATCCTTCTATCAATATGCCTGCTCCTTTGGATACATTGGTGAATACCGGGTGCCCAAGTGATGAATCCCAATCGTTGCGATACAACTTATCAGTACTCGGATGGCTCCCGTCTTTCAAAATAGGCCTGAATCGATTGGGATAATCGTATTTGATGATTTCGTTCGTCGCAATGTACACATCAAGGTCTCCATCATTGTCGTAATCGAAAAAAGCAGCTTGTGTATTGTGACTGGTATCGGCCAACCCGTATTCTTTTGCCATCTCTTTGAAATGGGGTATTCCTTTTTTGTCAACCCCTTGATTGATATATAGCAAACTTTCTCTCAAGGCTGGATTTTTTTTCAGCGTAGCACACACATAGATATCCATCCAACCATCATTATTGATATCAACTACGGCAACCCCACGACACCATTTCCCACCTCCTGTTACACCTGCCTGCGCAGTAATATCATCAAATTTGAATCCCCCTTTGTTCAGATAAAGTTTATTGGAAACGAGATTGCCTGTAAAATAAAGATCGGGTAGCCCATCGTTGTTGAAATCACCCACACCTACACCACCGCCGTTATATACATTTTCAAAATCAAGCACATTGATCGAGTCCGTTTCAGTGATCTGATTATTGAAATGAATATTCGTTTGATCTGAGGTCAGACGGCTGAAAAGAGGAGCTTTACTTTTGCAGGACGATAGCAAAAAGAAGGGTATAGCGGCGAATAGTAATATAAGATACCTGGTATTCCGTAGCATTTGTGCAATGTTGAATCTGGAAGTACTAAAATAAATGAAAAGAGGTAGAGCAGTACCCTACCTCTCACATAATTTAATCAATCAATTGATCAATAACCAGGATTCTGTTTAAGTGTTCCTTTACTAAGATCTATTTGTGATTGCGGAATAGGGAAATACTCACTTACTCCAGCAGTAAAGGATTTACCATTAAAATAAGTGCGGTATTGTTTCTCCTTAGCCATATATGCATTCAGTTCTGTAGCCGCCGTACCATAACGCACAAGGTCGAAATGGCGGTGTCCTTCCATAGCCAGCTCCAGTTTTCTTTCAAAACGGACAGCTTTACGGGCATAGGCCTGATCAGGGAATACCAGATAAAGGCCAACCATATAATTAGCTGCGGGCGAGCCGCTCGAGTTTTTCACCCATCCATTGGGATTAGCAGCACGGCTCCTTACCTGGTTCACATAGTTCATTGCATTGACCAGGCTACCTATTTCCACTTCACACTCAGCTGCCCAAAGCAATACATCAGCAAAACGGATAATGGTATAGTTATTGGCAGTAACGCCATTGGTCCAGAATGATTTGTCGGTTAAGGAACCTTCCTGGCGTTTATAATACACATTTTTCTTCGGAGCATAAGGGCCACCGTTGTTCTGATCACGAATCCAGTCGTTACCGGGGTGATTACCCCAATCCAGATAAGGAAGGCCTCTTCTGCCTACAGTCCAGTCAAGACGGGGATCCAATGGTCCCGTTTCGGGTGTAAACGGATCTGTAGACTTCAGGCCCTGGTCGTTCTTAACATCAGTACTGTTCCAGGTGTCCAGCAAAGGCAAACCGGTAATCGGATCTACCTTGTAAGAGTTCACCAGGCTTTGAGAAGGCTGGTAGAATCCGCAACAGCCACCCGGGCCTCCATTATAAGGAAAGTTCAATACATCGCCCCAACCACCATTATTGCCATTAGAGTTATCATTAACAGATTGTTGTACAGAAAATACGGCTTCCGCACTATTCTTTGTTTCTGCATTGAAGTTATCAGAAAAATTTACCAGGGCATATTTTTTTCCAGAAGCTGTAGTTCCATTAGCTATCACATTATTCAAAAGGGGCAATGCTTTAGCGTATTGCTTTTCAAACATGTACACTTTGGCTAAATATGCCATTGCAGCCCATTTGTTGGCACGCCCCACTGCAGTCTGCGTAGCAGGAAGGTTGTCTATTGCATACTGGAAATCGGCTTCTATGTTGGGCCAGATGTCTTTGTCATTAGGCACATTGTAATTGCCCGCTGCATAAGTGATGCTTTCATCTATATAAGGCACTTTATTCCACATTTTCTTTGCCTCAAAATGAAAGTGCGCCCTTAAAAAGCGGGCTTCAGCGGCAATCCTTTTTTTATCTGCATCAGAAATGTCAGAAGCTTTAGCCATTACACGCAACACAGAGTTACACCGCTGTACAGCATCATACACTGCCTGCCATTTCTGGTTAAAGTAGCCGTTGGATGCGTTGGAAGTATAGGTTTCAATGGGTACAATATCCGGCTGGTCTCCAGGGTCAGATCCTTTGTAAGCATCATCACTTGCCACGCCACCATATACCCAGTTGGAAGCTGCTGTTTGCCAGCCGCCACCTGCACCACCAAAGCCGCTCACTAAGTGATAAGCGCCAATCAGCAATCCGTCAACACCCGCTTTGGTAGCCAGTGTTGATTCATCCAGAGAACCCAATGGAGCTTTCTCCAAAAAGTTTTTGGAACAAGCATAGAACATGGTAAGTGTTGCAGCTATTCCAACGATTAATATTCGAATTCTAAACTTTTTCATATTTAATTTTTTTCATTTAATGGATTAAGGTTAGAATGTAACACTTACACCCACATTATAATTTTTCTGATTATTGGGGTAGTTACCATAATCGATGCCGAATGCTGCGTTGGAACCAGACAGCTCGGGATCCAGACCCGTGTACTTGGTAATCGTAAACAGGTTAGCCGCTTGCAAGTATATCCTGAATTTTTCGATACCCCATTTTTTCAGTGTGGTAGAAGGTATGGTATAGCCCAGGATCAGTGATTTACACCTGAGATAAGAACCATCCTCTTTATAGTAAGAGTTCACAACGCCATTGTTGCTGAAGTTAGATTCGTTCTCAATAATGGGTGTTTTGGCTCCGGTGTTGCTGGGTGTCCAAGAACCGTACAGCATATCCTTGCTCTTCACTCCCTGGAAAGAAGGATAGAAATCCGTCCAGTAACGGACATAGTTAATCACGTCATTGCCAAAAGAACCATACATGAACATGGACAAATCAAAATCTTTATACGATACGTTCAGATTTAACCCACCCGTGAACTTGGGGTTGGGGTCACCGAAAAAGGTTCTGTCATCAGCAGTGATCTTACCATCTCCGTTCACATCACGGTATTTGAATCGACCCGGAGCAGCAAATTTTTGAGTAGCAGATTTACTTACATCATCGGCACCGCTGAACAGCCCTACTACATCATAGCCATAAAAAGCGCCAATGGGGTGACCTACTGCATTCCGAACAAAATTTCCGATACGTGAGCCACCCGCTTCAAAGTATTGTCCTGGAATATCGGTGATATTGCTCTTATAAGTGGTTACAATCAAACCGATATCGAACTTGAGGTCTTTTGAAGCAGTTCCATGATAAGTAGCGGAGAAATCAAAACCTTTATTCTCAATATTACCGATGTTTACAACGGGCAGGGTAGCACCACCTACTGTTGCAGGAGCCTGGTCAGTGAACAATAATCCATTGATCGATTTTTTATAGTATTCAAAAGAGATGTCCAGTTTGTTTTTGAACAATGCCGCATCCAAGCCAAAATTCGTTAACACATCCTCTTCCCAACCTGTTTTTGGGTTACCAATACGTGTAGCAATAAAGCCTTGTACAGAACTGGTGCTGGTTCCATTGATATCATAATAAGATGATCCCGGTCCACCACCATAAAGACTGAAAGCATTGGCCGGATTTACGTTCAACTGGTTGCCCAGTTTACCCCAGCTTCCACGCAGTTTCAGGTCAGATATCCATGATACATCCCTGAGGAAAGATTCACGGGATATACGCCATCCCAATGAAAAGGCCGGGAATATACCATAACGTTTATCTGCACCAAACCTGGAAGATCCATCTCTTCTGATGGTTCCGCTAAGCAGGTATTTATCATTATAAGCATAATCCACTCTGCCGAATAAAGAATACAATGAATTCTGGTATACGTTGCTGTAATTGGTAAAGCCAGATGAACCATTGCTAAGGGTACGGAAATTCGGATTATCCGTAAAGAATCCTAATGCTCCACCACCTACACCACGGCCATACGACTCTACTGCTTCTATACCCGCCAGCGCTTTTACATTGTGTTTCTCAGCAAAAACATTGCTATAGGTTACTGTATTGGTCCAGGTCCATGAACGGTTGTAGCCGGCATTTTCGCTGAATGAATTGGAACCGTTGTTCTCCGCATTCTCATAACTGCGGTAACCATAATAGTAATAATAGAAGTTATCAAGTGTACCACCAAAAGAAGTCCTGGCAGTCAAATGACGCAGGAAATCTACTTCTGCATAGGCGTTACCTTGTATGTCCCAGGAATATCCTTTGTTATCAGCGGCCCTCACTCGCATAGCTACAGGATTCTGCGCATTACCCAAGCCTTTAGCAGCAGTACCCGCAAATCCTCCTTTGATATCATACACCGGGATGATGGGCTGCTCACGATAACTCATAGAGATTTCATTTCCCTCACTTAGGTTGCCAATCTGAGGGTTTTCCCTGGCATAGATGAACAGGTTTTCCCCCACCCTGATGTTGTTCTTAATATTAAATGTAGTATTTACACGTGCTGAATACCTTTTCAGATAAGTATTCATCAAGGTGCCCTGTTGGTTTAAATAACCCAGGGAAAATAAATAAGTGTTTTTTTCATTACCCCCACTGGCAGAAACGGTATGACTCTGTATCATTGCGGGCTTGAATATCTCATGAAACCAGTCTGTGCCCACCTTGTTGGCCTGTACAATCTGATAAATGGGTTTACTGAAATCAATATTATACAAAGATGGATCGGTAGCCGGACTTGATCCTACAATTCCTGCAGTACCACCTGCCAGGATGTAATCGGGGATAATTGGAGTAGCTCCTGAACCGTACTGGGGATGGGTTAGTGTTTGTCCGGAATTTTTTAAAGCTGCCCAGGTAGCTGTTGCCATTTCCTGCGTATTCAGCAAATGGAATGGATTACCTGAAGCCGGGCGTTGGGTACCCACATAGGCATCATAAGTAACAGTGGCTTTACCTGATTTTCCCCTTTTGGTAGTTACAATGATGACTCCATTAGAACCACGCACACCATAAATTGAAGCAGCACCCGCATCTTTCAACACCTGGATAGACTCAATGTCATTGGCGTTGAGGTCGCGTATGCTTCCCTGCACACCATCAATGATGTATAAGGGATCCACATTACCGAATGAAGTAATACCGCGGATACGGATATTACTGCCCGATCCTGGTTGACCTGAAGTGATAACGTTGACACCGGAAGCCCGGCCTTGCAGGAGTTGTTCGCCACTTCCTGCCGGCACTGCTTTCAGGTCTCTTACATTCACCACAGATACTGAACCGGTGATGTCTTTTTTTCGCTGGACAGAATAACCGGTAACCAGTACTTCATTCAACTGGCTGATAGTTTCTGATAGCGCAAAATTGAAAGTGATTTTTCCACTGATAGACTGTTCTACAGGTTCAAAACCGATAACAGAAACTACCAAAGTACCGCTGGTACCCTTGGTAGGAATGGAAAAAACACCTTCAGCATTGGTAACGGCAACTGTGGTAGTACCTTTCAATTGAACGGTAGCACCTGCAATGGGCTGGCCATTGGCTTTGTTTGTTACCTTACCTGAGAGGCTTTTTTGGGCGTACGCGCCCGCGCTGAGTAGCGCAAAGAGGGTCGCAAGCATGACGGTCCTTGCGAGTAGTTTTTTTCTCGTTGGCATAGCAATGTTGGGTTAATTAGATATAGACGAATAGCGTTACAACACGCAATTTAAAACGATTGCTTAAGAAGCATCTGTCCTTTTTTAACATTTTGTTGTAGTATTTTGTCCTATTGATAGTGTAAAAAATACACAATAAAATCAGGGATTTACAAATTTCCTTTCTTCAATTCCTCCACCGCATGATTGGCTGCCCTGGCTGTAATGGCCATGAAGGTCAGCGAGGGATTCTGTGTACTCACAGAAGTCATACAAGCACCGTCAGTAACAAATACATTGTTACAATGGTGCAACTGATTCCAGCGATTGAGTAAAGAAGTCTTGGGGTCATGTCCCATGCGTACACCTCCCATTTCATGTATATCTAATCCAGGCGCCTGTTTACTGTCGTTCGGCCGGATATCCGATGCCCCTGCTTTTTGCAGCATCTCAGCACCCTGTTCCAGGAAATCTTTGAGCAGCTTCTCATCGTTTTCATCATACTTTACCGAAACAACGAGTTGCGGGATACCCCATTCATCTTTCTGGTCTTTACTCAAACTCAGGTGATTGGTCTCTTTGGGAATGGTTTCACCTTGCATCATCATGAAAATATGCCAGTCGCCCGCCTCTGTGATCGCATCCTTATAATTGCCACCAATACCTTCTGCTGCAGCCCTGCCTCGGCTCGCGCTGAAATGCACCATATAACCGCGGAGAAAATCCATTTCCTGCCGGTACACATTCCTGAAGTTGGGCATCATGGCCGCCGTTGGCTTGCGGCCATAATAATATTTGTCTTTCGGCCCATCATAATTGGCCGTAAGGGTTCCCCGGTAATTGTGAAAAGCTACGTATTTGCCCAATAAACCACTGTCATTTCCCAATCCGTTTGGAAAACGCCGTGAAACCGAATTCAATAAGATCAAATTCGTATTCAAACATGCAGCATTCACAAAAATGATTTTCGCAAAAAATTCCGTTGCCTTCCTGGTAACTGCATCGATCACCCGCACACCTGTAGCTTTACCCTGCTGCTCATCATAAATGATGGAATGCACAACCGAATCGGGCCGCAGCGTAAGGTTTCCTGTTTTTTGCGCCCAGGGAATAGTAGAGGAATTGGAGCTGAAATATCCTCCGAAAGGACACCCCCGTTCACACAAATTCCTGGCCTGGCACTGCCCCCTGCCTTGTTGCAGGTGAATTGCATTCGGTTTGGTAAGATGCGCACATCGCCCCTGTACCACGTACCGGTCTTTATAATTTGCCATTATCTTTTGCTGCAGTTCTTTCTCCACACAATTCATTTCCCAGGGTGGAAGGAATTCACCATCCGGAAGGGTTTCCAATCCATCTTTGTTCCCACTGATACCGGCAAAAAGCTCTACATGGGAATACCATGGCGCCAGGTCTTCATAACGGATGGGCCAGTCCACCGCAAAACCATCCCTGGCAGGTCCCTCAAAATCAAAGCGGCTCCAACGCTGCGTTGCACGCGCCCATAATAAAGATTTGCCGCCTACCTGGTAACCACGGATCCAATCGAAAGGCGCTTCCTGGATATAAGGGTGCTGGTGATCTTTCACGAAGAAATGTTCACTGGCTTCACTCAGCGCATAACATTTGGTAAGCACCGGATTTTCTTTGATAAACGTATCCGGCATTTTGCCGCGGTGCGGAAAATCCCAGGGGTTCTTGGTGGCAGTAGGATAATCTTTCAGGTGTACCACATCGCGCCCTCTTTCGAGTAATAAGGTTTTCAAGCCTTTTTCACAGAGTTCTTTGGCGGCCCATCCGCCACTGATACCCGAGCCAATCACAATGGCATCATAAGTATGAGATGCAGCAGTAGTTGAATGAACGGCGGGAGCAACCGATGAAGTATCTGGCATAATCGTTACGGTATGAGGTGTAGAATATAAGTTAAAGATAAAATATTTTATTGTCAATATTACACTAACAAGCATTCATAAGCATTCCAGCTTCTATTATGATGCAGCATATCAAAAGCAAGTTTTGTCTAAATAATTACCGATATTAGAAAACGAGTTCGTCCTGAATAAAACTATCGCATAAACTTTTTTCTATTGGCTGCACAAAGAGAAATATTGCAGGAGTTCACACCGCTTGCTCAATCTGATTGCTTCCATGTTTTTTTCAATAAAAACAAGAGTGTTTTCGATTTGCCCATTCATTACCACAAAGCGTTCGAACTGAACTTTATCACAAACGGCAAAGGAATCAGGCGTGTGGTAGGAGATAATGTAGAAGATGTTGCTGATCTTGAACTGGTGCTCATTGGTCCGGAGCTGCAACATGCCTGGTTTCAGCATAAATGCGATAACACCGATATCACAGAAGTAACCATCCAGTTTCACCACGACCTTTTCGAAGAAAGTTTTCTGCAACGTAGCCAATTGGCTGCTATGCGTAATATGCTGGAGAAAGCACAAAGGGGTATTTTGTTTTCTTACGAAACAGCAAAACTACTCTCCTATCGCATCATGCGCCTGTATAAAAAAGATGGCTTCGAATCGGTACTTGAATTGATGTCCATCCTGCATGAATTATCTATTTCCCGGCATACACGCCTGCTCGCCAACACCACTTTCAGTAATACCGAACACCTTTCTTACAACAGCCGGCGTATAGAAAAAGTAATGGAATACATGAATGAACATTTTCAAAGACCCGTTTCCCTGTCAGAAGTAGCTGCCCTGACCAATATGGCGGAATCTGCTTTCAGCCGCTTTTTCAAAGCCCGTACGGGCATGACTTTTATTGAACGCATGACAGATATCCGTCTTGGTCATGCCTCACGTATGCTCATCAATACCACACAATCTGTTGCAGAGATCGCTTACACCTGCGGGTTCAACAATATCTCTAATTTCAACCATACCTTTAAAAAGAAGAAAGGCTGTACTCCCAAAGAGTTTAAAGAAACCTATACATCTGAAGCCAGGATATTTTTCTGATCCTTGCTTCTTACAAGTTTCCCTTCTTTAATTCGTCTACCGCATAGTTGGCTGCCCTGGCCGTTAATGCCATATAAGTGAGTGAAGGATTCTGGCAGGCTGAAGAAACCATGCACGCGCCATCGGTAACAAATACATTCTGCGCATCCCATACCTGGTTATGGCCATTCAGTACCGATGTCTTCGGATCTCTTCCCATACGGGCTGTTCCCATTTCGTGGATACCATGTCCGATCGCGTGCCCCTGGTCCCAGGTATTCACTTGTTTCACGCCCGATGCTTCAAGCATAGCTTTCATTTCCGCTACAATATCTTTCCGCATTTTCAATTCATTCTCCCTGAGTTCACAATCCATGGCCAGCACCGGTAACCCCCACTTGTCTTTCCGGTTCGCATCCAGCATGATCTTGTTTTCATGATAAGGCAGGATTTCACCAAACCCTGTAGCGCCAATGCTCCAGCCGCCCGGCTCGGTGAGCGCTTCTTTGAATCCCGCACCTATCTCTAATTCTGCAACGCTCCGGCTCCATCCTGCCCTGCTGGCCCCTCCCTGGTAGCCAAAGCCTCGCAGGTAGTCTCTTTTGTCGCTGCCGATATTTACAAACCGGGGAATATAAAACCCATTGGCCCGTCTGCCATAATAATATTTGTCTTCATAGCCTTCTACCTGGCCACTTGCCCCCAGGTTATAATGATGATCCATCACATTATGCCCCAATTCGCCACTGCTGCTGCCCAGTCCGCCCGGCCATATATCCGTGGCGGTATTGAACAATACCCATGCAGAGTTCAGCGCAGATGCATTGAGGAATACGATCTTCGCATGGTATACATAAGTCTTGTTGTTGACAGCATCCAGTACTTCCACGCCTTTCACTTTTTTACTGTCTTTATCGTATAGCAGCCTTGTTACAATAGCATCGGGGCGCACCGTTAAATTACCCGTTTTCATGGCCGCGGGCAAAGTAGAAGATTGCGTGCTGAAATAGCCACCGAACGGACATCCCTCCCAACACCTGTTGCGGAACTGGCACTGGGTCCTTCCCGGAATGGGCGCCGTTAAGTTGGCTACTCTACCGATGATCAGGTGCCTGGCTCCCTTGTATTCTGTTTTGATACGGGCCGCTACATCTTTCTCTACACAATTAAGATCCATTGGCGGAAGGAATTGCCCGTCGGGCAGGTGCGACAAGCCTTCCAGCGAACCGCTGATGCCCGCAAATTTTTCAACATAATCGTACCAGGGTGCGATGTCTTTGTAACGAATGGGCCAGTCAACCCCAACGCCTTCTTTGGCATTGGCTTCAAAATCGAGATCGCTCCAACGATAGCTCTGCCTGCCCCATAAAACAGAGCGCCCCCCCATCCGGTAACTACGCCACCAGGTGAAGGGTTTGATTTCCGTATACGGACAATCTTCTTCATTTACCCAGGCATCCATCACAGCTTCGCTGGCTGCCCACCCCCTATGTATAACCGGATATTTTTTTCTTTGTTCTGCAGTGGTCCGGCCCCTGTGTTCAAACTGCCAGGGATCTTTATTCGCAGTCGCATAATCTTTGATGTGCTCATGTTGTTTTCCTCTTTCGAGCATCAATACTTTCAACCCTTTTTCGGTCAATTCTTTTGCGGCCCATCCGCCGCTGATGCCCGAGCCTATTACAATGGCGTCGTAAGTATTTTGTGTAGTTGCTTTGTTGTTGATGTGCAATGAATCGTTGGGCATAGCAATGATATTTTAGATAAGATTGTTGATGTTAAATGTATAATCAACACTTAAATCTAAGGCATTCTTTTGGTTTTGCAACGAGTCCACCTTTTTTTTTCAGGATCGCTCTTCCCATACCTGCACAAGCTGCGTCAACACATCTACCGCTTTTTCCATATCACGCACACCGATCCATTCGTGTTTGCTGTGAATGGCTTGCATGCCGGTGAAAATATTCGGACAGGGCAATCCCATAAAGCTCAGCCGGCTGCCATCTGTTCCGCCCCGGATGGGTTCTTTGATCATATCCACTCCCGCGCGCCGGTAGGCTTCAGCTGCATATGCACTGATGTGCGGATGCAGGTCCAGTATTTCTTTCATGTTCCGGTACTGTTCCGTTACTTCAAATTCCATGGTGGCGCCAGGATATTGACCCAGCACGGCTATTGCCATCTGCTTCAACCTGTTTTCATATACTGCCAGTTTCGCAGTATCAAAATCACGCACAATGAATTCGATCGTTGCTTTCTCAGCAATTCCATTTATGCCAACAGGATGTACAAATCCTTCCCGTTTCTCCGTAACCTCAGGAGCCCATTCGTTCTTAGGTAATGCAGCGAGTATCTCTCCTGCGATCTTCAAGGCATTTACCAGTTTGTTCTTTGCATAACCTGGATGTGCAATGACACCTTGTACCGTAATACGCACACCATCTGCGCTGAAAGTTTCATCTTCAAAACTACCCAGCTCACCCCCGTCCAATGTATAGGCAACGGATGCCCCCAATTTTGACAGATCGAGTTTGGCCGTACCCTGTCCAACTTCTTCATCGGGCGTAAACAACAATTTGATGGTACCATGTTTTATTTCAGGATGTGTAAGCAGGTAATGCGCCAGGTCCATGATGATGGCTACGCCGCTTTTATCATCAGCACCCAGCAAAGTGGTGCCACTGGCCGTGATCACAGGCTGGCCAATATGTGTTTTGAGATAAGGATAGGTTGCAACACGGATTATCTGTTCCGGGTCATCGGGCAATGCAATATCCCTGCCATCATAAGATTCGTGCAGGATCGGCTTTACACCTGTACCGCTGCAATCCGGCGCTGTATCTACATGACTGCAGAAACAAATGACAGGCACTGGTTTCGAAATAGTAGCAGGAATCGTGGCATATACATACCCATATTCGTCCATCATGGCATCTTCAATGCCCATGGCTTTCAATTCTGCTGCCAATATGGAAGACAGGTCTTTTTGCTTATGGGTACTGGGGAAAGAATTGCTGTGCGGATCGCTTTGGGTATCTACCTGCGCATAACGCAGGAATCGTTCTGTAACTGTGTATGAGTAGCCAGTTGCCATGTGAGTTGTCAGTTGTTGGATGTTAGTTGTTAGAAAAATTTCATTACCCGTACAAAATAAACAACATCTGACAACTATCAACTAACATCTAACAACTATTGCAAAAGCCAATCACATTGTTTATTTTGTTTGCATAACCAAACCCCTATATATGAAAAAAACCATCGTCGGCGCCCTCGTAGGCGCCATCATCATTTTTCTCTGGCAGTTCCTTTCCTGGACGGTAACCGGTTTGCACAGACAAGGTGCACAGTATACGCCGAAGCAGGACAGTATCCTGAGTTACCTCAGCGCTCAATTCTCAGAAGATGGCGCTTATATGCTGCCTTCTTTCCCTGACGGAACTTCCATGGAAGACCAGAAAAAAATGGGTGAAGCGGCTACGGGTAAACCATGGGCACAGGTTTATTATCATAAGGCCATGAAGAGTGACATGGGCAGCAATATGGGAAGAGGATTTTTGGTAAACCTGGTGATGGTATGGCTGGCTTGCTGGATATTCTCCAAACTGAATGGTCCGTCGTTCGGAACCATCTTCCTTTCTTCTGTGTTTATCGGGTTGATCGTGTTCCTCAACTCGGCATATACGATGCATATCTGGTTCCAGACGAAAGATATCAATGCGCACCTGATCGATGCTTTGGTAGCTTGGGGCGTAACAGGTATCTGGCTGGGATGGTGGATGAAGAAAAAGAGCTGAGCGTTAGTTGGGCTATAAAAAAGCGTGAGGAGATGGATCAATAGATACTCCTCACGCTTTTTTTTATCAGGGCATGATGATCAAAGGACTTCCTCCTTCGATCGCTACCAATTCCAGGTCGAAGACAAGATCTTCTCCCGCCAGCGGATGGTTGGCATCCAATACCACCACCTCATCTTTTATTGCAACAATACGTACCGGGATATGTTGTCCTGCACCATTGCTCATGTTCAATTGCATGCCCACTTCCGGTACCATATCGTCAGGGAAACGGTCTTTGGGAAAATCCATGATCATATCTTCCTGCTTGGGTCCGTATGCTTCGGCTACCGGAATATGAATGGTCTTTTTCTCTCCAATGGCCATTCCTGTAACACCATTGTCGAAACCAGGTATCACCATTCCGCCTCCCACTTCAAATTCAAGTGGCTCCCTTCCCGCTGAAGAATCAAATGTGGTACCATCGGTTAATTTACCGTGATAATGCACTTTTACTTTATCACCTTTTTTTACTTGTTGCATGTGTCTTGTATTGTCATTAAATTATGTGTAAAAGTACAATCGGGGCTGCATGTAAGGAGAACTATTTTGGTTTCATCAACTAACGGCTACTTTTGCAGCATGACAAATACCCTTTCGCCCCTCACCAGGAAGGATTTACGTATTGTATTCATGGGTACTCCGGAGTTCGCCGTGGCTTCATTGGATGCATTGCTCAACGCCGGATTTTCGGTGGTGGGTGTTGTGACGGCTCCCGATAAACCTGCCGGCAGAGGTATGAAACCAACCACCAGCGCCGTAAAAAAATATGCGCTTGAAAAAGGGTTGACAGTATTGCAACCCGAAAAGCTGAGAGACCCTGCTTTCCTGGCAGCGCTCAGCGCTTTGCAGGCACATGTTCAAATAGTAGTAGCGTTCCGGATGTTACCGGAGGCCGTTTGGAATATGCCTCCTGTGGGTACCATCAATGTACATGGTTCTTTGTTGCCTCAATACCGTGGCGCCGCTCCCATCAACTGGGCCATCATCAACGGAGAAACAACTACCGGTGTTACCACTTTCAAATTGCAGCATGTGATCGATACGGGCAATATATTGCTGCAAAAAAGTTTTCCTATTGGTGAAGATGAAACAGCGGGCGAAGTACATGATCGCATGAAAATCATCGGCGCCTCCTTGTTGGTAGAAACTTTACAAAGTTTACTGGACGGATCATTGGAAGAAAAAGATCAATCGGCGTTCCCCGGACCGGATCAATTAAAGCATGCGCCCAAGCTGTTTACAGAAGATTGTCGCATCAACTGGACGGAGACAGCAGCACAGATCCACAATCGCATCCGCGGCCTTTCTCCCTTTCCCGGCGCACTGACCATGCTGGATGGAAAAATTTTGAAACTCTTCAAAAGTTCAAAAGAACTGGTTGATCACCAACATATACCCGGCGCTGTATTTACCGATGGTAAAACTTTCCTGAAGTTTGCCTGTAAAGATGGCTTTATTCACTTGCTGGACCTTCAGCTCGAAGGAAAGAAAAGAATGCCCGTAGCCGAATTCCTGCGCGGTTACCGGTTGCAGGCATCATAAACTGTTATTCAAAATAAGTAACGGAAACCGTCGATTTACCATCCGTCATGTCGAGCGCCACAGCCGCCGCATTACTCATGCGCAGCAACAAGCCCGCCCCTCCTTTGGTTTCCACGAGTTTGTCGAGCACTTTGGCGCAAATACTTTTGTTGCTCGTAGAAGTGATGCGAACAATGGTTCCCGGAGGCACATCATTCATCAACACATAAAACTTACGGTCTGTCCACCCGCTGATGGTCTTAAAAATGCCCGCATCACCCGAATGGAATTGCTGCGTCGCTGTCTCGGGGTGGTTGGCAAATTGAAGTGCGAAATATCCTTCATCACCCGGTTTGGGGTCGTATTTGATATCGGCATTGGCAGTCTGTTGTTGCGGCGCTTCGTTTTTTACTTCAACCGATTCTTTTTTCGGTTCTGTAACCGGTGGTTGCTGGTTTTTCTTCGCAACCGGAGCAGGTGTGCTGGTATTAACAGATGCAGGAGGTGCATCAACTGGTGCTGTTACAGCCGGGGCAGCCGCCACTTCATTTCTTTTTCCTCCTTTGATATAGCCTACGATCAACAACTGTCCATCGCGGATAACATCTCTTTTCAAACCGTTCCAGTCGCGCAGTAATTGTATGTTCACATTGTTGAACGACTGGCTGATATGAAAAAGATTGTCTCCTTTGGCAACCGTGTGATACACCGGTTCGTTGAAGCTGGCTGACTGTCCCTGCGCCAGGTTATTGCGCGTAAGGGGTATCTTCAGGATTATTCCTTTTTTGAGCAGGGTAGCTACTTTGATGCCGTTGAATTTGGCCAACTGTATGGAAGTGGTTCCATAATGACTGGCAATACCTGACAGTACTTCTCCTCCGGCCACTTTATGTTTAACATAGAGCGCAGGCGCTTTCCCCAGGGCTACCAGTTTTTCCTGGGCCTGCGCGGTACTCACAACAAAAAAACAAACGATCAGCCAACCAAAATTTTTCATACGTTTCTGTGGATTGCAATGTTGCAAATCTAATCTTTTAATATTCTCCATGCTGCCGGGTAGTAATTATTGATGCGGTTCGGTAATATTTTCACCCATCCTAACGGTAAATGGTCATATCTTATTATATTCCATCCATGTTTGGCATCTACCCGGAACTCTTTCCGGCGGAGGTATTGTAAAGCCTCTTCCCTTGGCAAATCAATAGCCGGGAAATGATCGATGGGTAACAAACTTAATGCCAGTTCATGCGATGGAACGATATCACGTCCTTTGATGCTGCCCAGTTCTGTTCCTGCTTTTTTAATATACAACTGACCCGCCAACAGTTTCAGGTCCTGCCACCAAGGCTCGGATATACAACGAATGGCATCTGCCTGTTTGAAAAAAACAACATCGGTCAGGTTCGGCATGAATGCCTGCAGCATTTGCATCTCTTGCCGGGATGGTTGCGGTAAAGACGGTTCCTTTTGTTTCTTTCCTGCACCAACGATACCTTTCTTTTGCCGGAATACACTTATAAAAAAACCTTCTCCTTTTATTTTATCGGGATAGAAACGATAACCCTTTGCCTGATGCCGGGGAGAATTGGTTTCTACAATAGCCCATGCTGCCGGTAATTGCAGTTGCACAGATTCCATGCCCATTTCATCAACGAGCCAATCGGCAATCGCTTCATCTTCTTCCACCGAATAAGAACAGGTAGAATACAGGAGCAATCCATCCTGTTTGAGTGCAGGCAGCACATCGGCCAGTATCCTTTGTTGCCGCTGGCTGCACAACTGCACATTGTCTTCACTCCATTCCGCTATGGCCGAAGGGTCTTTCCGGAAAAGGCCGCTGCCGCTGCAAGGCGCATCTACCATCATCACATCGAAATAAGCAGGCAGTGATTGAAAATGTACCGGGTCGTTATTCGTAACAACCACAGGCGTTGTTCCCCATTTGGTGATGTTTTCCACCAGCACAGCCGCGCGTGTTTTGATCACTTCGTTGGCCACGAGCAATCCGTCTTTAAAATAAGTACTGAGCAATGTACTTTTGCCTCCCGGCGCAGCACAAAGGTCCAGCACTTTTTTTCCGGCCGTTTTACCGCCAATCAACTGCTCCAGCACATACCAGATGAACATACTGCTGGCTTCCTGTACATAATAAGCGCCCGCATGAAAAGCCGGATCGAATGTGAAAGAGGGGCGTTCTTCAAGGTACAGACCTTGCAGACACCAGGGCACCTGCACTCCTTCGGGTAACGAAGCATTATTTTCCTTTTTGAAAGGATTCAGCCTGATAGAAGTTACCTGTTCACCGGTTGTATGCGCTGCTTCAAAAGCAACCCGGTCGAAGCCTTTTGCTTTTTCCAGCGAATCCAGGAATGACTGGGGAAGGGTCATCTACAAATGTAATGTGAAAATGGCGCAATGATAGAAAGTCAGGCATTCTTGATCTCCGCTACCAGTTTCTGCAAAGCCGCTTTGGCATCGCCAAACAACATCGAGGTTTTGGGTTGAAAGAAGAGTGCGTTTTCAATGCCGGCATAACCGGGCTTCATGCTTCGTTTGTTTACGATAACCGTTTTGGCCTGCTCTACTTCCAATATGGGCATTCCGTAAATAGGAGACGCAGGATCTGATTTAGCGGCAGGATTGACTACATCATTGGCGCCTAATACCAACACTACATCGGAGGTTTTGAATTCGTCATTCGCCTGCTCCATTTCAAGCAGTTTATCATAACTCACATCGGCTTCCGCCAACAATACGTTCATGTGTCCGGGCATCCTTCCGGCTACCGGGTGAATGGCATATTTCACTTCCACTCCTTTTTCTTCCAGTAATTTTTCCAGTTCATGGCATACATGTTGCGCCTGTGCCACTGCAAGACCGTAACCAGGCACGATCATCACTTTATTGGCATAGCTCATACATACAGCAGCATCTGACAGGGATATTTCTTTGTAGCTACCCTGTTCTCCTTTGGTACCTGCCGCAGCGGCACTACTGCCACCAAAAGAACCGATGAGCACATTGGTAAGACTGCGGTTCATGGCTTTGCACATGAGCATCGTAAGCAGGGTACCGGCAGCGCCTACCAATATACCTCCGGTAAGCATCACCTGGTTATTATACAGGAATCCGCCGCAGGCAGCTGCCACACCGGTGAAAGAGTTCAACAAAGAGATCACGACCGGCATATCGGCGCCACCGATGGGTAGCACAAACATCACACCATATACCAATGCTGCAACAAAAATGATATAGAACAACCAATAATTATCGTTGTTCAGGTTGAAGAGCAGGTATGCTGCCGCAGCCAGCGTCAACAACAGCAATATGATATTGCCTATCTGTTGTCCTTTGAAAGCAAAATCTTTGATACGGCCGTTCAGTTTACCCCAGGCAATGATACTGCCGGCAAAAGAAACCGATCCTATGATCAGTCCCAATAAAATAGTAAGCAAGGTTCCTTGTGCTGCATCACGACCAACGAGGTGACCATATTCATTGATGGAAATCAGTGCTGCGCAGGCGCCGCCCATTCCATTGAAAAGACTGACCATTTCGGGCATGGCCGTCATTTTCACTTTTTTTGCGGCTATCCATCCGGTAATGCTGCCGATGAGCAATCCGCCGAATATCCACAGGTGATTGTGCAACCGTTCTCCATTTTCTTCATACAAGAAAATGGTGCCGATAATGGCCAGCGTCATGCCGGCCGCGGCTACCAGGTTGCCTTTCCTGGCCGTATCGGGATGCGATAACATCTTCAACCCCAGGATAAAAGTTACCGACCCTACCAGGTAAATGAATGAAAGCAGGCTCAATCCCATAGCTATTTTTTCTTCTTAAACATTTCAAGCATCCTGTCTGTAACCATAAAACCTCCCACCACATTCAACGTTCCTAAAATCACTGCCAGGAAACCTATGATCAATGCAATGTAATTATCGGGGTCAACCCTTCCCATCACAATGATGGCGCCGATGATCACCACGCCGTGTATGGCATTGGCGCCACTCATCAACGGGGTGTGTAATACACTTGGCACACGTCCGATCACTTCAATACCCAGGAAAATAGATAAGATCACGATGTAGATGATCGCATGATTGTTGTGTACCCAATCGAAAAAACTTTCCATAAAACAATATTAAGCGTATGATGAACCTACCAGTTGTTCCACTCTTTCGTGCACGATATTACCTCCGTGTGTGATGCAGCTTCCTTTTACAATATCATCGTCAAAATTCAGTTGGAGTCCCGCATCGGCACCAGTGATCAGTTGTAAAAAGTTCAGTACATTCTTTCCATAGAGTTTGCTTGCATCGAAGGGCATATCAGCTGCCAGGTTGCTGTTGCCAACAATGGTAACGCCGTTGCGTTGCACTGTTTCGTTGTTACGGGCAGCGAATACATTTCCCCCGGTGGAAGCAGCCAGGTCTATGATCACGCTGCCGGGTTTCATGGTATCCAGCATTGCTTCCGAAATTAATAAGGGCGCTTTCTTTCCCGGTATCTGTGCTGTTGTGATGATGATGTCGGACTTTGCAACCGAAGCAGCCAACCGCTCCTGTTGTTTCTGTTTATATTCTTCTGTCTGTTCTACTGCATAGCCCCCTGCTTTGGAGGCATCGGCCGCTCCATCCACTTCTATAAATTTGGCCCCAAGGCTCATCACTTCTTCCTTTACTGCAGGCCTGGTATCCGACACTTCAACTACTGCTCCGAGTCTACGCGCTGTAGCAATGGCCTGCAATCCTGCCACACCGGCTCCCAATATCAATACCTTGGCCGGCGCAATGCTGCCTGCCGCCGTCATGAACATGGGGAAATAACGGGGAAACAAAGTGGCTGCCAGCAATACAGAGCGGTAGCCGGCAATATTTGCCTGGCTGCTCAACACATCCATGCTTTGTGCACGTGTGGTGCGGGGAATCATATCGAGGCTGAATGTAGTGAGCGAACGCTGTGCCCATTCTTTCATCAACGCATGGTTAAACAGGGGCTGAAAAACACCAATGACAACAGCATGCGGTTTGATCAGTTCCAGGTCTGTGGTGCTTAACGGATGAATGGAAAGGAGTACATCGCTCTGTTGTAATAACTCTTTTCGCGATACGGTTGGAATATGTACGGCACGATACGCATCGTCGGAAGCGAAGGCAGCAGCGCCTGCATTAGACTCAACCATTACCTGCACTTTTTTTGCTGCCAATGCCTGTGCCTGTTCAGGTAAGAGAGAAACTCGCTTGTCGCCATGCTGCTCTTTCAGTATTCCAACAATCATGGATTCAAATTATGCTTTTTTTCGTTCAGATATCAAAAACGAATGCTAAAATGTTGCTTTTCCCTGTTCTCTTTCCTGAAAAAAACCAACCCGATGAAAAACAGGTCGATCGTCAGGTTAACCGCTTCGTGTTTGCAGATATCATTCCATGCCTGTTCCATCTCTTTGCTCCAGTGTATATCGTCAAAAACCAGTATGCTGTATTCGTGTAAGGCCGGCAAGAGTTGATGAAAATAACGCACCGTGGGTTCGTAACGGTGATTGCCGTCAATGAATACAAAATCAAGTCGCTTTTCGCGGTCCAGCAAGCCCGGCAGGGTATCATCGAAATTACCTTCCAGCATTTCTGCATTATTGATCTGCAGTTTTTCAAAATTCTTTTTTGCCAGCGCGGCCACTTCTCCGGCCCCTTCCATTGTAATGATCCGTGCATTGTTGCCTGCAGCAGCAAGATAAGCAGTGGTAACGCCCAGGGAAGTACCCATTTCCAGCACAATGCGTGGCTGGTAAAAATCCACCATGCGAAACAGCAACTGGCTGAAGCGTGCGGGTTTGAGCGATGAATGCGCGATTTGTTTCACCAACCGGCTTTGTGTTTTTTCTACACGTGACCCTGCTCCAAGGTCTTTTACAGCAACCGTTCTGGTATCGGCCAGCAATAACTTGCGCAGGTTCTCTATGGGTTGATAGGCATAAAATTGCCGGTCGTCGTTCAGCACCCGGGTGATGAATTCAAATACAAAAGGCGAATGCACCCCATGCCCCTTTCCGTTGGATGCTGTTACATAATATTTCAGGTATTTGATGCCTAGCTGCAGGGGAGAATACATACAAACCGTTTTGTCATTTTCTTTTCCATAATTGAAAGCTGTAGGCGTATGCATGTTTGGCATCGGCTTCCATCCGTTCTTCGGATGCCAGCTCCCATTGTTGTTCGGCTATTACCGGAAAAAAAGTATCACCCGCTATTTCAGTGTATACCCTGGTAAGATAAATACGATCTGCCCTGTTCATCGCCTCACGATAAATTTCGCCGCCACCGATCACAAACAGCTCCTCATAATTTGCTTTGGCAGCCAACGCGATGGCTTCATCGAGGTCGTGTGCTATGGAAACACCTTCTGCCGTCCAACCGCTTTGTCTCGTGATCACAATATTCATCCTTCCTTTCAAAGCCTTGCCCGATAAGGACTCAAAGGTTTTCCTCCCCATCACTACCGGCATCGCCCAGGTAGTGTCGCGAAAAAATTTCAGGTCATTAGGCAGGCGCCAGAGCAACCGGTTATCCCTACCGATTACATTGTTTGCTGCCGCTGCTACAACAAGAGAAATGATCATGCCATCTGTTTTAAATCTATACCGCTACCGGCGCCTTGATATGCGGATGGAACTGGTAGTTCTCTAATGTAAAATCTTCGTAACGGAAACCAAAAATGTCTTTCACCTCCGGGTTCAGTTTCATCACCGGCAATGGATAAGGTTTGCGGCTCAACTGAAGCGTAGCCTGTTCAATATGGTTGTTGTACAGGTGCACATCACCGAAGCTGTGTACAAAATCTCCATACTGCAAACCTGTTGCCTGTGCCATCATCATAGTAAGCAAAGCATACGATGCAATATTGAAAGGCACGCCCAGGAACACATCGGCGCTGCGCTGGTATAACTGGCAACTGAGTTTGCCGTCGGCCACATAAAACTGGAACATATTGTGACAAGGCATCAACGCCATTTTGGGCAGGTCGGCTACATTCCAGGCGCTGACAATCAGGCGCCGGCTATCGGGATTTTTTTTGATCTGCGCCACCACATCACTGATCTGGTCAATCGTTTGGCCATCGGTCCCTTCCCAACTGCGCCATTGCTTGCCATACACCGGCCCCAGGTTCCCCTCGGCATCTGCCCATTCGTTCCAGATATTCACCCCGTGCTCATTGAGATAATGTATGTTGGTTTCCCCTTTCAGGAACCACAACAACTCATAAATAATGCTCTTGAGGTGCAGTTTCTTAGTGGTCACCAACGGAAACCCTTCCTGTAAGTTGAAGCGCATCTGGTAACCGAAACAACTGATCGTGCCGGTACCGGTGCGATCGGTCTTCGCATGACCATGATCCAATATATGTTGGAGTAATTGAAGGTATTGTTGCATGCCTGCAAAGTACGCCACTGTTGGTGATGATAAAAAGAATGATTTGAACAGCCTGGGGAGAACCTGTTTACACCTGTTTCCGTCGCAGGAGTTCTTTTTTGATCAACCCCAGTTCACGGCCTGTTTGTCCGCTTACACTGCTGTTTTCCTGGGCCCGGCGCATAAGATACGGGATCACATCGCGAATGGGACCAAAGGGCAGGTATTTGCTTACACGCAGTCCGTCTTTGGCCAGGTTGAACGTGATGTTATCACTCATGCCGTACAGTTGCGAAAAATGAACATGCGGATGCTGATGGGAAATACCTTTTTCGTTCAGCAATTCCACTACATAGAGACAACTGGCTTCGTTATGCGTGGCTACAATGATGGCGATCTCTTCCAGGTGTTCGATGCAATATTTTAACGCCAGGTTATAATCCCTGTCCGTACTGTCTTTGTCGGGCTGTATGGGTGAAGGATAGCCTTTCTCTGCTGCACGCGCCCGTTCTTTTTCCATATAAGCACCCCGCACCAGTTTCATACCCAGCTTGAATCCTTTCTCTTTAGCGATCTGTTGGGATATGGTAAGAAAATGCAGCCGATCATGACGGTACAACTGTAGTGTATTGTAAACAATGACTTTGTCTTTGTTGAAGATTTCCATCATCTCCATGGTGAGCCGGTCAATCGGGTCCTGTATCCAGCTTTCTTCCGCATCCACCAGTACGCCGATATTTTTTTCTGCAGCTACCCCGCAGATGGCGTACATTCTCTCCCTTACCCTGTCCCACTCGTTGATCTCCGCTTCATGATCATGAATGCCGCTACGCAGGCGTGGCGCCTCATTCAGCGTTTGCAGAAGTTTGAAACGTGCCAGGCCGGTGATCTTAACACTGATAAAGGGGATATTCTTTTGTGTAGCTGCATAATTGATCACCCGTATGAATTCATCGGTGGCATGATCGAAGCTTGCTTCTCCATCTTTGCCTTCCACGCCATAATCCAGGATCACATCTACGCCATATTTACCCAATATTTCACCTACAGCGGCTGTCTCTTCCAAGGTCTCTCCGCCCACAAACTGTTTGAAAATGGTCTTGCGTATGATCCCATGCACCGGCAGGCCGGTTCTCATGATAAAAGGGGTAAGACGGGTACCCACTTGCACAAACCAGGGATAACCCATGGTATTGAATAAAAACTTGGCTCCTTTCAGGTCCTTATCGCTCTTATATGCGAATGCATTTTCGGTATTATCAAAGGATATACTCATTTTCCAATTTGTCATTCGAGCACGAATATCGGATGCTTCCTGCTAAGTAAAAAAGCTTTTGGGAAAAAATCCGCAAATTCGCAGATGCTTATTACACGAACGGAAATTTACAAATACTCCATTCCCATGGCGCCCTTTACCATTGCAACCGGCACCATGCGTTCGGCACAGAACCTGTTCATCCGCATCCATACAAGCGAAGGGATAAGCGGTGTGGGCGAATGTTCCGCTTTTCCCATGATCGCCGGTGAAACACAGGCTACCTGCTTTGAAATGGCCAAAGATTTTGCAACGTTATGGAAAGATAAGTCCGCCCTTGCCATCAGTGACCGGATGCAGGAACTGGATCTTTTCACTGCCGGCAACTATACCGCTAAAAGTGCGTTCGACCTGGCCCTGTATGATATTGCTGCTAAAGCGGCCGCTCAGCCCCTGTACCGGTTCCTCGGGGGAAAACAAAAGTCCATCGAATCCGATCTTACCATCGGTATCGACACGCCCGAAAAAATGGCGGAACAGGCGCTTGCTTTCAAAGCCAAAGGCGTGAACATCATCAAGGTAAAGCTGGGCAAAGAGCCCGATACTGATGTAGAACGGATCAGGCAGATCCGGCAATCCATTGGCGGAGACATTCAATTGCGCATTGATGCCAACCAGGGATGGAGTTATGAAGAAGCCCTTAAAATCCTCACTGCCCTGGCCGGGTACGGTATTGAATTTTGCGAGCAGCCCATGCACAAATGGAATGATGAATGGCTGCCGGAATTATGCCGCCGTTCACCCATTCCCATTATGGCCGATGAAAGCGTTTTTACTCATCATGATGCCGAGCGGCTCATACGTAATAAAGCCTGCCACTATATCAATATCAAATTCGCCAAAAGTGGCGGCATACAAGAAGCCAGGCAGATCAACCGGGTGGCTGAAAGCAACGGTATCAGCTGTATGTTGGGCGGTATGCTGGAAAGCCGGCTGGCCCTCACCGCCAAAGTGCATTTTGCCATGGCACACGATAATATCCGGTTTTATGACCTCGATACCTGCCTGCTGGGCCACCTGACCGATCCCGTTACCGGTGGTGTTAGCTATCAGGGTATGCAACTGCTGTTGCCTGAAACACCCGGCATCGGCGCCGATGTAGATGAAAGCTACTTAGCAGGCCTTGAATCAGTAATCGTGTAAAGCTTAACTCTTAACTCTCTTATCTTTGCGCTCAAATCATCCCCATGGAAGTTAAAAAGCCCTCAGAGAGTTTCACCGCTATGAACGAGCTGGTATTGCCCAACGATACCAATACTTTTGGAAACCTCATGGGGGGACGGCTGATGTACTGGATGGACATTGCCGCCGGAATAGCTGCCGGTAAACATTGCAATGCACCCAGCATGACCGCTTCGGTTGATAACCTGAGCTTTAAAAATCCCATCAAACTGGGCAATGTAGTGCACATTGAAGCCAAGGTTTGCAGGGCTTTCAACACTTCCATGGAAATACACCTCAAAGTATGGGGAGAAGACCTCCTCCATCAGTATAAATACGAAAGCAATGAAGCATTCTTCACTTTCGTAGCCCTCGACCCCAATGGGAAGCCTCGTCAGGTACCTTCCCTGACCCCCGAAACAGATGAAGAAAAGCTGCTATACGATGGCGCCCTGCGGAGAAGACAAATCCGCCTGATCCTGGCCGGCAAAATGAAACCCAATGATGCCATAGAATTGAAGGCTTTCCTCAATGCCAAATAATACGTAAGGGTTTTCCCCTATGGTATTCTAAGCGTAAAAGAGTATATTTAAATACTGCTTAGACCGCATGGAAATACTGAACAAATACGTCTATGATCCGCAAATGGATCTGCTGGGGAAAGGTGGCTTTGCTACCGTTTACAAAGCGTATGACAAGATACTGGAAATGCCGGTGGCTTTGAAGTTCTTCCATCCGCAGGAGCAGTCCAACAAGTACACCATCATCAACGAGATCAAAAAAGCCATCACTTTATCTCATCCCAACATCGTTAAATATTATGGTGTGGAAACCCTGGCCAGCCGCAATTTGCATGGCCAGGAAGAAGACGTGCAGATCGGTGTGATGGAATTTGTGCAGGAAGGTCAGCTCAAGACCTATATGAGCCAGCATCCGCTCACCACCGAGCAACTCAAAAAATTGTTGATTGATGTATTGGAGGGATTGAAATACCTGCACAACGAGGGCATGATCCATCGCGACATTAAGCCGCAGAATATCCTGCTGGGACGGGATAAGCAGAACAGGCTGGTGGCCAAGATCGCCGACTTTGGTATCAGCAAGAATGCCGATTCCAGCCAGGCCAGCGCCTCCATACTCCTGGGTACTATTGAATACATGGCGCCCGAGCAGTTCAACCCGGAAAAGTATGGCATTAATAAAAAGATCAGTTATAATGTAGATATCTGGGCTTTTGGCGTTACTGCCTATTACCTGCTCACGGGCAATATGCTTTTTGGTTCCCGTTCCGGCGATACATCGGCCGCGCAAATGATATCTAAGATCGTCAATGCTGAAGGCATTGGTGATAGGTTGGATAAACTGGAAGAGCCTTTCAGGTCGGTACTGCGCAAATGCATTGTTTCCGATGCCAACAAACGGACCAGCAACATCGATGAATTGATCGGTCTTTTCAAAAACCAGCAGGATCAATCCACAGCGTTGCTGCATTTTGTTGGTACATCCACCGATTCCAACGATGAAACACTGGAAATTTCCATACCGGTAGCCACTCATATTGCTAAGAGTAAAAAGCAGGCAGGCAAAAAAAAGATCGCCGAACATATCGTGCCGGATGAAAGCAATGGCGCAGTGACTATCGTGAAAACAAAGAAGCCGAAAGAACTGGAAACAGTACCTGTTAAAAAGAAAAAAACAGGGGCCGTGTTGTTTTCAATAGTGATAGTACTCGCAATCGCGGGATTCGGATACTGGGCATACAGCAAATATTTTGCACCAGGCAATCTTATCAATAAATCCATAGTAGATACAAAACAGGAACAGGTATTGTCTGCATTGGCTTCCTCTATGAAATATATCCGGGGAGGCAGTTTTACCATGGGCACCAATGATCCCAAACGGAACCTCGATGGTCCGGAGCATCCCGTTACTGTAAAACCTTTCCTGCTCGATGCCTATGAGCTGACACAGGCTGAGTGGAAAACGATCATGAAAGACAACCGGTACACAGATACCAGCCTATCGCTTTTCCCGGCCGACAGTATTTCATGGGAAGATGCGAAAGCTTGCATTGCACAACTCAACAAACTGTTATCGGCAATGAAAGCACAAGGCAAAACATTTCCTTTCAAACAATTCCGTTTACCTGCCGATGCAGAATGGGAGTTTGCAGCGTTGAATACTGCTGCTACGGAAGAACAAACTGCATTGAATACTGTTAGCTGGAATGTTACGAATTCCAACAAAAAAGCGCACCAGGTGGGTACCCGGCAGGCGAATGCGCATGGCATCTATGATATGCTGGGCAATGTGTATGAATGGTGTGAAGATTGGTATGGCCCGTACCTGCAACCCTCCCCCATGCAGGGAAAAGTGTTGCGGGGCGGCGATTATGAGAATGATATCTTTTTTGTTCATGCCAAAGCACGCAATGCAGAAGTAATGAGCAAAAGAAATAAAAACATCGGGTTCAGGCTGGCAGCGGATCCAGCTGAATAAAAACAATTACTAACAATGAACATCAGGGCATTCACATTGAATGAAATCGGTGGCAGAAAAAACCTGGAAGACGCCATTCTTCCTAAGAGATACCTGCCACAGGATATCCCATTGTTCATTGTATGCGATGGCGTTGGAGGCAGCAGCTTTGGCGAAGTGGCTTCTGATATAGCCACGCGTTGTTATTATAACATATTAGCCACAGCGGTGGTCGATTCAGAGCAGGCTTTCAAAAACAAACTCGATGAAGCGCTGGCTTCCTTTCAGCAGCAGGTGCACGATTATATTCTTACCCACCCTGCGGCTGCAACTACCAGCACTACGCTTGCTTTGCTGCTCTTCAGTCAGCACAATGCCTATATCGCCTGGTGTGGCGATAGCAAGATATACCAACTTCGCAATGGCATTTCCATTTATAAAAGTAAAGACCATTCACTGGTAGCCACACTGGTTGCACAAGGCGTGATCACAGAAAAAGAAGCCCTCATGCATCCGCAGCGGAATGTCATCACCCGCAGCCTGAGTACACATACGCATCCATCCGATATTACTTATACCGTGCTCAGCGATATCAGGGAAGATGATTGGTTCCTGCTTTGCACAGACGGACTGATGGAGCAATTCACAGAAGATCACTTTGCAACAATATTATTTCCTTATAACCCCTTTAGTAATTACAGCGAGGTCATAGATGCGCTTTGCCGCAATAACACAAAGGACAATTATTCTATGTACCTCCTGCACATAAACAGCCTGAAAAAAAAGGTTGCCGCAAAAAGCAGGTTATTTCCCGTTTTACTTCTGTTATTATTGATAGCAGGAGCTTGGTACGCTTACCAGCGATCATCGGGTAACCGCCATACACAGATTTCCTCCCCTATGAAGCCAGATACCAGTAAATCAATTATGATGACACACCCGCAGAAAAAGGAGGCGGTGCAACAAGATTCTGTTGCAAAACAACCTGGCAAGCCCCATTGATCCTGTAACAGGGAATCGTGTGGCCATTAAAATACAGTGATTATGACAAGAAACGAAGTGCTCGAATTTTTAGAGCTACCCGAGTCGGCTTCTGATGCCGATATCCGTGTGCGCCTGAACGATAAGCTCGCTTATTTTCAGCGCCTTTCTGAAAATGCACCGAATGAATTCCTGCGTCAGCTGCACATTGCCAATACCGAAAAAGTAAAGCAGATGAGGGCAGAGTTCATTGGGGCCAAAGGATCTGAAGCGAAACCAGCATCAACTGCCGCTAAAACAGAGATCGGTTGGCTCATCCGGCATACCGAGAACCAATCTGCCAAAACCTTTCCCTTGTATTATGGCAAGAATTACATTGGCAGGAATTCACAGCCCGGCAGTCCTACCATTGTACTGGATGACGATCCTTATGTAAGCAGAACACATGCATTGCTTGAAGTGACCAATGTAGATCCTTTGCAGATTGTGATCAGCGATGATGCCACCGGCAATGGAGGAAAGCCCAGCAAAAACGGCACTTATATCAATGGTAACAGCCAAAGGATCGCGCAGAAAGTAACGATCGGGAATAACGACACCATACAGGTGGGCGTTACCAAACTGATCATCCGGTTGAATAATACCAGCATACATAAAATTGTGCAGGAAGTGGAAGAAAGCGAGTACATGAAAACGGTGGTGATTGATGTATTCTAAACAACAGGTATCATGAAAGAATTGCTTCATATCGCTGATGGTTTCAATGAATTGTTGAAGGAATTACCTGTATCCAGCTTCGCCGGTTTCCTGGAAGAGTCTGGCCGGAAAATCAGGCGTATTGCCGACAACACTGTTTTTCATATCGACCTGTTCTGTTGCACCAATGCTAGTGCAGCAGGCAAAAAAATCATGCAATCGCTACAGGAAAATGAAACTCCTTATAAACTCCTGATCAAAAACGAACTCAATTATACGGTGCGCATTTTTGAAGATCCAATTCCTGCCGTTGCATTCATCATCTGGGATGAAGCCATGCAGGAGTGTGATGCACTGATCCGTTATTTCAAAAAAGAAAATAATGGTTACCGGGCCATGTTCCTGGTTGACCTGTTGGGAAACACCCACAACATTCAAAGCCTCATCGCTCAATCGGAGCAATCGGTCAAGACTTTTTTCCTGCTGCCGGAAAAAGTTAATAGCGGACACCTTCCAACTATTCTCACTGCTGATATTCATCCGTCTTCGCTTGAGCAGTTGCAACAACTATCCTGTCTCAACAGTATCCGACCGGCCTTCCTTTTTTTAGATGAGATACTGGCATCGGAAACCAGGGCCGCGCAAACCCGTAAGCTACTGGTGAGTCAGAATACCCATATCACACGGAAAGAAGAGGAAGCGCTCAACAACAGCGAGCTGACCATCAACCTCAGGCAACTCATCCGGAAAACCGCACAAGAACTGGAAAAAAGTTATACTGCCAAATACGAAGACCTCAACAAACCCAATACAGGCCGCTTTTCTATGGTGGCCGTTGAACAAAGCAATCGCCTCACAGAACTGGAACAAAAAACGGTAGCGGAGAAAAAAGAGAAGCTGGATGCCTCTATCCCTAAAGATTTCCAGGAACAATTTATTGCTACTGTATCAGCCAATATCAGGACTGAACTAGGCAAAGACGAAGCTTTCATCAAAAGTTCTTTTGAAGATATGCTTACACAGGCGAACATACAGCTCAGGAGCAAAGGTATTAAAGCGGTGAATCCCGAGGGGATTTATCCCCTCTTCCCCGATAAAGAACAGACCATTCATTCTTTCTGCTACATGAATAAAACCTATACTGGTGAGCTCGTTAAAAAAGGCACTATGGAATATTTGGTAGCGCTGAAAGATTATACAGGACTAACAGTGGTGATCGGCGGATTGCTGGCGCCGCTCTCGGTAATTGCAACAGCTGGCGATATGAGCCTGTTCAAGCACATGGCCATGTGGGTTAAAGTGAGCACCGGACTGATCTCTTTGTCGCTGATCGGCTATGGCATATCCGACTTACGCAAACGCATTCCCAAAAGGAGAGCGGAAGAATTTCAAAAAGAACTGAACAAAGCCAAAGAGTTACTGCAACAAGAAGCAAAGCGCATGTTCAGCGACAGCAGTCAGGACTGGACCTCGCATATTGCCCGGTGGTTGGTAGACACCAACCAGAATATCGGCCAGCAGATAGAGAAAAATATCCGGGAGGCACAGTTGCAAAAAGCCAACCGGATGCGTGAAGAAAAAAAACAACAGGCGAAACAGCAAATGAGCGTGGACCTGCTGCTGCGCAATGTGCAGGCAGCTGCACAGGTTCGAGACAAACTTGTTGTTCAGTACAACAATATGGTAACAGCAATTGAAAAAGATTTAAAACTTTAGCTATGGTATTGGGCATTGACCTGGGAACCAGCAATACAGTAGCCGCCACCCTCAGCAGGGATGGAAGCCCTGTGCTGATACCCGACGCCAACAACAAAGACCAGCAGATCACACCTTCCATTGCCATCATTGAAGGGAACCGGGCTTATGCGGGTGGCTTTGCAGAAAGTCTTTACGAATCATTGCCAGATAAACAGATCATCTCCTATTTCAAAAGAAGTTTCGGAACGCAGGACCCGGTTTATTTCGACGATGACAACAATGCCTGGTTCAGTGAAACCGTAGCCTCACTGATCATTCGAAAAGTGAAGAACGATGCGGAGCTGTACCTGCCCGATGGTTTCAAGCAGGCTGTGATCACGGTGCCTGCCCATTACAACGATGTGCAAAGGAAATCTGTCATTGAAGCCGCCAGGCTGGCCGAACTGGAGCTCAGCGCCATCGTGGAAGAGCCCGTGGCCGCAGCGCTGTTTTACGGGAGCAGTAACAAAAAAATAGACGAAGAGATCATACTCATTTATGATTTTGGCGGCGGCACATTCGACCTTACACTCATCACCAAATCGGGCACACAACTGAATGTGATTGCCAAAGATGGTGTAAACAAATTAGGTGGAAAAGAGTTCGATGAGATTGTGCAGGAAACCATCCGGGCCGACTATGAGAAAGCGTTTGGCGTACCCTTCCCTTCCGATAAACTCACCAATAACCGTGTTCAGAAAATTGCAGAAAACATCAAAATAGAATTGAATGATGCAGCTACTCCTGCCAATATCAGTAAATGGATCATGATAGGCAGGGATGCTTTCGAATCTACTTTCTATTACGACGGCTATGCTGCGAGAGCTACCCAACTCATTACCAAAACAGAACAGGCCGTCAACAGGTGTTTGCGTTCCCTCGGTATGCAATTTACCGATGTCAATAAGCTGGTATTGATAGGCGGCACGTCCAGCAGCAAGCTGGTGTATAATTTCTGGAAGCAAAAGATCGCTCCGCACCAGGAACTCATTTATCACCAGCCTTTAAGCAGCGTGGCCAAAGGTGCAGCCCTTTATGCTGCTTCGTTCAGCAGTGGCAGCAGTTCGCTGGTAACACCCATTGAGCTGAGAAGTGTTAGCACCTATAATATTGGCTTATTATTATCGAACAGCAACAGGCAACAAATCGATCTGTTGATCCACCGGAATATACCCCTGCCTGTTTCATCTAAAAAAGTGTATCGCATCAACCCCAGCAAAATCGATTTCGTTTTGATTGAATTATGTCAATTCTGGGATCCGCAGGAAGACCTGCACAAATTGGGCACTATCAAAGCAGGGCCTTTTGGACCGGTCTCAGAATTTCTGCTGGAAGTGAATGTGGAAAACAGGTTGAATGGCACCATTGGCATTAAACTGAAAAATGCAGAAAACGGCCGTGACATCAAATTCGAATTCATCCGCAAGGAATCGGGATATAAATACGATTTCCTGCAACAAAAATCTTTGCTGGACAATATTTACCTGAACAATTATCTATAACCCGATTGCATGCTTATGAAGCGCTGTTTACTCAAATCCATTTTCTTACTGGCTGCCTGTGTGATGGTCATGGATGCTGCTGCGCAGCTCATCAAAGCCCCTACCAATACCAAGACAGGTACTGATTCGAAGAAAAAAACAGGTACTAAACCGCAGGTAAAATTCAGGGATGATAATGAAGAGAAAAAAGAAGGTGCATTTGCTTACCTGGTACTCAAGGCCAGCAAAAGCAGTGCCATCAACGTAAGTATCAATGAGAGCGAAGCAGGTAAGATCAAGGCTGGGATGTCTAAACGGGTCCCGCTCAACAATACAGATGAAATGCGCATTTCACTCAGTGATGGCCAGGGAACACAGTACGATACTTCTTTCGTTGTGCAGGATAAAGACGCAGGGCGTAATATCGTTATTGCTTTTCCGGAAGTAGATTATACCCCTGTTAAAGATGATCAGTTACACCAGGAAAAGCTCGAAGAATTGCGCAGGATAAAAGAAGCACAGGAAGCGCTCAAACAACAACATATTGCTTCTTTAAATGAAGCAGAGGGCCGCATCAGGGATTGGATCAAACAAATTTTCAATGATAAAACCGCGTTGCAAACGCTGATAATAAAGATCAGGAAAGGCGAAAGCGGTATTACTGACCAGGTATTGAAATCCAGGGATCTTTTTTTGAACGATAAAAATCAACTGGCATCACTGGTTAAAAACTATTCCGATTCTGCAGTGGCTTTCACCATGAAAGATGAACGGGATCGTTTCCTCAAAGAGATCAAAATTGACCTGGACAAGATCACGAGGGACGAATCTTACCGTTTCATTGATGCCGTTCAGGCAGGTAAAGCGCCGCTAAGCGATAATATCGAAATTGCATTGAAGGCATCGCGAAGCAGTGATATTGGTTTTTTTATCCGGAAAGACAGCCTGGAAGAAGCGATCATCGGCGGCAAAAGGATCATCGATTATGCACTCGATGTAAAAAGCGATACCACTGTTTTTCGTTACCTCTTTGAACACGGCGTGGGCGTCAACAATTACGGCGGCCGGTTTGCAGAAAATAAAGAGATTTACGCCACACCCCTGGCGCATGCATGCATCAATGCAGATACCGATGTGATCAAATTGTTCATCGAAAAAGGAGCCCGGTTCTTTCCTGCAACCATGAGCCGGATAGAAAAGAAAAAACAACTCAAGGTATTACTTACCAAATTCGGCAGCCGGTCTGAAGTTATGGCCCTGCTCAAGGCAAACAACTATGATGTTGATGATGGTACGGTAGCACTTTCATCGGCCTTGCAGGAACTCGACAGCAGCATGGTATTGGTAGAAGGCGGGCAGTTTACGATGGGTTGTACCAATGAAGTAGGCGTGAGCTGTTCTACACGGGAAAAGCCGGCCATTGCTGTTACAGTGGATAGTTTCTATATCAGTAAGTACGAACTCACACAACATATTTGGGCGGCAATTATGGAAGACGATAATCCCAGTTTCTTCAAGGATTGTCCCAATTGTCCCGTTGAAATGATCAGCTGGAAAGCGGCGAACGATTTCATTGAACGGCTTAATAAACTATCCAACAAAAAATTCAGGCTGCCTACAGAAGCCGAATGGGAGTACGCCGCAAGAGGTGGAAAGCTGGAAGACAAATCATATTACTATGCCGGCAGCAGGGATGCCAACGAAGTGGCGTGGTATAAAGACAATGCCAATAAAACATCACCGGTTGGTGGTAAAAAGCCTAATCCGTTGGGTCTTTACGATATGAGTGGCAACGTATCGGAATGGTGCAGTGATTATTATGCAGAGGATTATTTTTCCCATAGCACACGTGTCAATCCCATAGGCCCTGAGTTAAGTGCGCAAAAAGTATTGCGTGGCGGCTCCTTCATGCAATCATCCTGGTCGTCTCGCATATCCAACCGCGAAGGGCATGAGTTGGATTTCAGCAACAATGCTACCGGGTTCAGGCTCGCCATGAGTAAATAAGTTATGATAAAATAGCAGCTTGTTCTACGCATCTATGCTTTGCTACCAATACTTTTGCTCCTCAATAATTTACTATGCAGTTAACAAGCGTTATTTTCGATATCGACGGTTTGCTGATCGACAGCGAGCCCCTATGGAATGAAGCGGCATCAGAAGTATTTGCAGCTTATGGCGTGTCCTTTACCGACGAACAATACAAAAGCACTACCGGCTTGCGTACAAGAGAGTTTGTACAGTGGTGGCTGGCATGGTTCAAAATCGACCCTTCCGAACAATTGCGGGCAGAAAAAAAGATCATTTCACTTGTACTTGATAAAATTGAGCGCAAAGGACGGGTGATGCAGGGTGTACCTTATATTTTTGATTTTTTCCTGAAAAAAGAATTCAAGATCGGTCTGGCTACTTCTTCACCACCGGAATTGATTGAGTTGGTGGTGCGCATGACTGGTATAAAAGATGTTCTTTCCGCTGCCTGTTCTGCCGAATTACTCGATTACGGTAAGCCTCATCCGCAAGTATACCTCAACTGTGCACAGGAACTGAATAGCCATCCTACTGCCTGTCTTTGTTTCGAAGATTCTTTCAACGGATTGATTGCTGCCAAGGCAGCACGTATGAAATGCGTGGTAGTACCCGTCGCTGCAGAATTAAAAGAAGAAAAATGGGGCGCGGCCGATTTACGTTTGTCTTCGCTTCAGAATTTTGGCGAGTTGCATTTTGGACTGCTCAGTTAAGACATACTACTTAACAAATACATCTTCACAAAAAGAAAGCCCCGCATCTTACGATACGGGGCTTTTATTTTTAATCCTTACGGTAGGAACCGTTCAGATTATTTTCTGCTTTTCAGGTTAGGGTGAGGGGCCGGTACTGAATTAGGACCTTCTTCAGTTGTACCCTGGAGGTCAACAGTGTTGGCATCGCCATTCTGACCATAAGTGAAGATGAACCTGCTTTCAGCAACACCTTGCTTTTCAACCAGGTATTTGATCACAGCGTTTACACGCTCCCAGCTCAGCTGTTGAGCAGCTTTGCTTGAAGCACCGTAACCGATCACTTTTACTTTACAGTTAGGATTAGCGTTGATCTTAACAGCTGCATCAGCCAGTAAAGCTTGTGCTTCTTTAGACAGTTTAGCGCTTGCTCCTTTGAACTGGATGCTGGGCAATCCACCGATGGTGCACTCAGCTTTAGCAGCTTTCATGTTAGCCATCATGTCTTTGATTTCTTTGCAGCATGCAGGCTCAGGACAAGTACCTACGCCATCAGCATTCACAGGGAAGCAGTTAAGCGGAGTCAGCGGCTCTTTATCCCTGTAATCAGGAACACCATCACCATCAGTATCCATTGCTCTGCCATGTGTATCAACACGTGCACCTTTGGGCGTGTTGGGTTCCAGGTCGAACTGATCTGTAACACCATCACCATCAGAGTCAGGCAGAACCACCGGAGGCATCTTCATGTGCTTGGGTGAGTTCAGCTCGTTGTATACATAGTTGTTGGGGTTGAGCCACCACAAAGGTTCCACTCTCTTGGAAGTGTTGCCAATGTTGATGTTCAAACGGGCAGTAGTGAAAGAGATGAAGTCGTTTTTAGTACTGTTAGCACCTTTGTAACCGTCGAGGTAATCATAACCAGGAACGGCCATGTAGAACTTCTGTTCAAGACCCAGATTAACCTGCTTGTTCAGCTTGAAAGCAACACCTGCACCGGCAGTAGCCATGTGCATAATTGCCCAACCTTGTCTGCCGTTAATGTTGGCACCAAACCAAGTGTTGATCAGGCCATTCTGTGAGTTAGGATCGCCAATACCATAATAGGTGTTGTAGCCACCAGGCTGGGCGAAAGGTCCAACAGGTTTCTTATACAATACCCTGTGCCCTACCAGGCTGTAACCAGCCAACACATAAATGTTGGTCTTGGGGTTGCCCCTGTAGTGACTGGCGGAGTTCAAAGAAGCGATCAGGTCTACACCCAGTGAATGTGTTTGGCTCTTGTAGGCATACTGACCAACAGAAGTGCCATAAACAGTAGGTTCACCGGAATTCAACAGACCAGTGTAATTAATTCTGTAAGAGAAAGTATGACTGAAGGCCTTTCTCAAAGAGATAGTACCACCAAATCCTACTTTACTTTTTACCTCTCCGAAAATGAAAGAGGGGCCTGCACCAAATCCCAGTTCCCACTGAGAACGGGGCTGCGCCGGGTACGGGTATTGATTGTTCAGAAATTCATTGTGTTGTGGAAGGTTTTTCACAGCGATTTTAGATGTGTCTTTCCAATCCCAACCCCAATCCGTCTGAGCAATACCGACCGACTGTAACAGCAGGACCAGCGCTGCGGCTGAAAGTAACTTTTTGCTTGCCATAAGATATAATTGATATTTAAGAATTTAACCGATCTCAAGTAAAACATGACAAAAATATGCTGTATATGACATTCATCCAACTTTTATCAGGTTTTTTTTATTCACAGCCAAAAGGGCCATCGAACAGGTTTACAGACATTTATAAAGTAAATAACGCTGCCTGACCCCTGTTTATTGTATCTGATATTGTATCTATCCTGCTATATTGCAGCATATTTGGACAATGAATTTAGCAAAACAGGTCATATCAGAGGAATTGGTAAGGTTTGAATCCCATTTCAGGGAAGCTGTGAAGAGCCGGGTTGCCCTGCTGGACCGGATCATGCAGTATATAGTAAAGCGTAAAGGGAAGCAACTCCGGCCTATGTTCGTACTCCTGAGTGCCAAGCTGGGCGGGGATATCAACGATAGCAGCTACCGCGCCGCCTCCCTGGTTGAACTGCTCCATACCGCCACCCTGGTGCACGACGATGTAGTAGATGATGCCCTGGAAAGAAGGGGATTTTTTTCCATTAATGCGCTTTGGAAAAACAAAATAGCCGTGTTGGTAGGAGATTATTTGCTGTCGAAAGGGCTCCTCCTGTCACTCAATAATAAAGATCATCGTGTATTGGAAATCCTCACCGAAGCAGTAAGACTAATGAGCGAAGGAGAACTGTTGCAGATGGAGAAGTCACGAAAACTTAACCTGGAAGAAGCCACTTATTACGAAATTATTAACGGCAAAACCGCCTCTTTGCTGGCATCGGCTTGTGCGGCCGGCGCTTCTACTACCTTCGATTCGCCGGTACCTGTTGAAAAAATGAGGCTTTTTGGTGAAAAAGTGGGCATGGCCTTCCAGATAAAAGATGATCTGTTCGATTATGGCAGCCAGGATATAGGCAAGCCCACCGGTAACGACATCAAAGAAAAAAAACTGACCCTGCCTTTGATCTATACCCTCAATCATTGCGAAAAAGAACTGAAGAAAAAACTTATTTACATCATCAGGAACGAGAACCAGCAAAAAGATAAAGTGAAATTCGTCATCGACGCGGTTACCCAGTCAGGCGGTATCCGGTATGCTACGGAAAAAATGCTGAGCTACCGCAATGAGGCCCTGGCCATTCTGCACGAATTTCCCGAATCGCCTGTGCGAAGCGCACTTGAAGAGCTGGTGCGTTATACCACAGACCGGGAATATTGATGCAGAAACGATGGCAAATAGCGAAGCAGGATGAGGCCAAAACTTTGGCGCTCCATGAAGCGCTGAAAATCAATCAGACGCTCTGTGGTATACTGGTGCAGCGCGGCATCGATGACTTTAATAAAGCAAAACAATATTTCCGTCCCCAGCTATCAGACCTGCACAGTCCCTGGTTAATGAAAGACATGCAGAAGGCCGTTGACCGCATCATGCTGGCTTTCGAACGTCATGAAAAAATAATGGTTTATGGCGATTATGATGTAGATGGCACCACCGCAGTGGCTTGCCTCTTCCGCTATCTTCATACTATTTATGACCGCATTGATTTTTATATTCCGCATCGTTACCGGGAAGGCTACGGTGTTTCGCAACCGGGTATCGATCTTGCCAAAGAAAAAGGTTTTACGCTGATCATTTCGCTTGACTGTGGGATCAAGTCGGTAGAACTGGTGGAATATGCACAAACACTGGGCATCGATTTTGTTATTTGCGACCATCATTTGCCGGGGCCGGTATTACCTGCAGCAGCAGCCATACTCAATCCCAAACAAGCCGACTGCCCTTATCCTTATAAAGAACTTTGCGGCTGCGGCGTAGGATTCAAGCTGATGATGGCTTTGAGTGAAAAACTATCGCTGCCTGCCGATACTTATCTCCCCTATCTCGACCTGGTGGCTACCGCTATCGCGGCTGACATTGTACCCATCACCGGAGAGAACAGGACCTTGACTTTTTACGGACTCAGGCAGGTGAATGAATCACCAAATAACGGGATACGGGCACTCATGCAGTTGGCAGGTATCAGCAAACCGCTATCTATCAATAACCTCGTTTTTGTGATTGCACCCAGGGTTAATGCAGCGGGAAGGATGGACGATGCACGGAAAGCCGTACAACTCTTCATTGAACAGGATTACCAAACTGCGCTTGGTTATGCCGAAATGTTGCACAACGATAATGCCGATCGCCGGGAAGCCGACAGCACCATTACCGAAGAAGCATTAGCGGTGATCGAAAACGATGAGAAAAACCTGCACAGGAAAACGACTGTCGTGTACCAGGAGCATTGGCACAAAGGTGTAGTGGGTATCGTAGCGAGCAGACTAATTGAAAAATATTATCGTCCCACTGTGGTGCTCACACGCAGTGGTGATTATGTTGCCGGCAGCGCCAGAAGCGTGGCTGGTTTCAATCTTTATGAAGCCATCTATGCCTGCCGCGAATACCTGCTGGGATATGGCGGACATTTTGCTGCTGCCGGCATGACTTTGCTGCCTGAAAATGTGCAGCCTTTCTCTGAAGCATTCGAGAAAGTAGTGGCCGCTCAGATCACTGATGATTTGTTGATACCGGAGATTGTCATTGATGCAGCCATTCGTTTTTCAGAGATCACTCCATCGCTTTATAAAATACTGGAACAGATGGAGCCTTTCGGGCCCGATAATGCGCGGCCCGTATTCATTGCCCGTCGCGTAACCGATACAGGTTATTCGCGTGTTGTAAAAGAACACCATATCCGCTTTGTAGTAAAACAGGAAAGGATCAGTTTCACCGGCATTGGATTCAACCTGGCTTCCAAATTCCATTTGTTGCAGATGAACGCACCTGTCGACATAGTTTTCACCATCGATGAAAATGAATGGAATGGGGAGAAGAATTTGCAGTTGAAAGTCATCGATCTCAATCTAAGCAACCCGGAACATCATTAAGTTCCTACCTGCAACAGTACACCTGCTTCTACTGGATATCCGGTACAAGTGAGCACCCTTCCGCTGGCTACCTCATCGTCTAACAACACATCATTGTGCCACATCCAAACCTTTCCTTTCAGGCAAGTAGCAGCACAGGTTCCACATTGGCCGCTTTCGCAACTGTAAGGAACAGGTATTTGCAACGATTTGGCTGCTTGTAAAATGGTAACAGGGTATTGCACTTCGAATTGATATTCCTTGCCTGCCAGCAGAAGCTTTACCTGGTGTGGCTTCGTATCGGGAGGGGCAGGTCTTTTCTGTGGTTTCTCTACATTGAATATTTCCTTTCGGATATTGGCCGGCGGCACACCGTGACCTTGCAATGCAATAGTGATCATGCGCATATATTCAAAGGGGCCACATAGATAGAACAATTGCTTTCCCAATTGTTCAGCAGATTGGCTACCAAACAAACAATGCAGAAGATCTACATTCAATCTTGCTTTGGAAAGATCAGCAACCGTGCTAAATAAAAAGATCACCTGGAATCTTCCCGGAAAAGCCTGCTGCAATGTTTTCAGCGATTCGCAGAATATGGTGGTTTCGGGAGAACGGTTACTGTAAATCAGTACAACAGGAAGCTTGTCGTTGCTGTACAATACCGTTTTGATGAGTGCATAGACCGGTGAAATACCACTGCCTGCCGCAAAAAAAATCAGTTGTTTGTATTGATGCCACGTTGTAGGTAAAGTAAAGAAACCAGAAGCGCCGATCGTAAGCAATTCATCGCCTTCTTTCGTTTTATCAACCAGTCTTCGGGAGTATTCACCGTTTGTTGTGCGCTTAACAGTAATCATCAGCGGCTCGTTCAATAAAGGTGTTGAGGAAAGGGAATAACTGCGCCTCGCTTCCGCACCACCGCTCTGTCTGAAAAGAAAAGTGAGGAACTGGCCTGGCATGTATTGCAAGGGCACATCTCCTATAGGTTCTAAAATAAAAGAGCGGGTATCCTGCGTTTCACGAATGACCTGCTTGACTTTTAAGCGTATAGATGATGGGCCTGCCTGTTCCTGCATAAATTGAAATTAACAAAAAGGCCATTTACTTTTCGTAAACGGCCCTGCATTATTTTGCATCATCTCATTGGCACATTGAGCTATTTGCACATTGCACAATTATTTAATTCCCCTGCATCAATTCCACATTGCGGTTGATGAAACTGGTAAGGTCATTGCCTTTCAGCAATCCTTGTGAAAGCAATGCCAGGTCGGCAAGGGTTCTCACTTGTTTCTGTTGTATATCTGCATTGGTTTCTTTCAGCAGTTTCTGGTAAATAGGATGGTTACCATTCACCGTCAGGGTCACTTCATCGGGCATTTGCGCATAGAAAGCGGTCATGCCACCACCACCTACACCCGCCATATCTTTCATGCGGCGCATGAATTCCGGACGCGTAGCCACTACGGGCGCACTGTTGGTACTCAGTCCCTTTACTTCTGTGGTAACATTCAGATCGGCAATTTGTAAAGTGAACAACGTTTTCAATTGCTCTTCTTCTTCTTTGCTCAATACGGTATTGCTGCTCTCCTGTTTGTCAATCAGGTTGTCTACGATATCTGCATCCACTCGTGTGAAACTGGTATTTTCCCATTTCATCTCCATGTTATTGATAAAAGCGGCATCCACCAGGGTTTCCATTTTTACCACCAGGTATCCTTTTTCTTTGGCTGCCTGTATGTATGCATCCTGCTGAACCGGGTTGGTCGTATACAATATGATCTGTTTACCTTCTTTGTTTTTCTGAAGGGTTTCGGTAGCCGTTTTGTATTCGTCCAGCGTATAGAACTTTCCGTCAACGTCTTCCATTACCAGGAATTTGCTGGCTTTTTCCAGGAACTTATCATCGGTCATCATACCGTACTTCACAAACAATCCCAGGCTCTCCCATTTCTCTTCGAAAGATGTTCTTTCGTTGCGGAATATTTCTTCCAGCTTATCCGCCACTTTCTTGGTAATGTGCGCATTGATCTTTTTCACATTCGGATCGCCTTGCAGGTAACTGCGGCTCACGTTCAGCGGAATATCCGGACTATCAATCACGCCATGCAGCAACATCAGGAATTCGGGAACAATATCTTTTACTTCATCTGTAACGAATACCTGGTTGCAATAGAGTTGTATTTTATCTTTCTGTATTTCGTAGCTCTGCTTGATCTTGGGAAAATACAATACGCCGGTAAGGTTGAATGGATAATCTACATTGAGATGTATCCAGAATAAAGGCGTTTCACCGAAAGGATACAATTCCCTGTAGAATTTTTCATAGTCTTCCTTGGCCAGTTCCGAAGGCTTTTTGATCCAGATGGGATCGGTATTATTGATAGATTTCTCTTCTCCTTCTTTCTTTTCACCTGCTTCTGAAAAATAAATGGGGATGGGCAGGAACTTACAAAACCTTTCCAGTATGCCTTTGATACGACCAGCTTCAAGAAACTCCGCGCTTTCCTCATTGATATGCAGCACGATCTTGGTGCCGCGCTCGTTGTAATCTACATTGTACAATTCAAACTCGGGACTTCCATCGCAGCTCCAGAAAACACCACTGCCTTCCTTGAAACTTTTGGTATAGATTTCCACTTTATCGCTCACCATGAAGGCGCTGTAGAAACCCAAACCGAAATGCCCAATAATATTAGCGTCCTTGTATTTATTCACGAACTCTTCAGCTCCACTGAAAGCTACCTGGTTGATGTATTTATCTACTTCTTCGCCCGTCATACCCACACCATGGTCGATAATGCTGAGCGTTTTTTCTTTGGCATCCAATACCACATCGATCCGCAGTTCTCCCAGTTCTCCTTTTGCCTCCCCGATGGAAGACAATGTTTTCAGTTTCTGGGATGCATCCACAGCATTACTCACCAGTTCACGCAGGAATATTTCATGGTCACTATACAGGAATTTCTTAATGATCGGGAAGATATTCTCCGTCTGAACCCTTATCTGGCCTTTTTGCATATCAGTTTTTTCGGTGCAAATGAACAAAGAAAATACCAAAAAGGCTATGCTGACAGGATGACATTAGTTTCCCACAACGGTAATATCGCTGAGTTGAAACAAAGTAGTCCTTTTAAGGGCCGTCTGTGGCGGATCGGCACCTTCGTACCGGAAAGCAATATATACCTGTCCCCGGTAGCTGCGCAGGCTGATGTTCCCCGAACTGACCCAACCGGCGGCTATGTTTGTAACAGACCCTTTGGCAACCTGGGCAGAAAGTACGGTCCATTTAGCTTTCCAGGGACTATTTCCCCCATCGTAATTGGTAGAGGCCAATACTTGCAGCGTAGCTCCGTTATCGTAGCCATCCCTTGTTTTGAATTGTAGCTGTTCATTGGAACTGCTGCTGAAATTCAGGGGCGGACTGATCAACCAGGTGGTTACCTGCGGTTGGCCGGTGGCGAAGGCCGATAATTCGGCATAGGTTTTTCCACCAGTTTTTTTCGCTATGAATTTTTTGTCGCCCGCTTCCGTTATCTGTTTCCATCCTGGCAGTTGCACAACAGTATCTGCAACCTGTGATCCAAAATTTTCACTCAACAGTGTGCGTGTTCCGTTTCCAGTACAACGAAGCTCATTCATTTGCACATCACCCGTATCCCTGATGAGCAATTGCTTTTCGGTTTTATACACGGTGTAAATTCCTGTGATACTCCCATTGCCCCTGGGTGTATGTAAAGCGGCAAATTTGGCATAGGGACTGGTCCGCACATAAATGCTTCCGCCACCGCAAGCTTTGAGCACATGGTTAACAGGTTGTTTGTTCAACACGTCAGCATAAGGTCTCCCGGTATCTGATGCAGCAAATTCCACCTGCTCGAGCCGTATGAGCTGACTTTGCCATGCATCGGACAGTTCATCTATCCGCACCGTTTTAGGCGTTACCGTCTGTTGCAGTTGGCCTCTTACCAAATACCTGCTGAATAATGCCTGCGGAATTCCGCCCAGCTCCGGGGAAGTGGGATTTTTACGGTTAACACTGCCACCCAATTGCAACATTTTCCCATACTCACCCAGCCAGAGGCCGCGTAATCTGATGAACAGTTTACTGCCTTCGGGAAAAGTGTTGTACAAAGAGTACCCATCCATTTTGATGGTTATTCCCGCAGTGCTATCCTGTATCACCACAGATTTATAAAAATTATCCTTGCTGTCGTCTGCCACTACAATTCCTGCAATGACCTGTTCGGAAGTAATTTGCTCAAAACCTCCTGGCGCATGCAGTTCACGCAGTTCTTTGATGGTCATGGTAACACTGATCTGCGGCCCGGTAAACCCGGATGGTTCATCCCATTTTTTATTACAAAAGATCACCAACAGCACCATGGGAGCCAACAACAATGTTGTACCTGTCAATTGATGGTAAGGGCTTTTCATACAATTATTTTTAGTTAGAGACGAAAACTGAGTCCTGCTGAAAAAAGAACACCCTGGTTGAAATAAAATTTGGGCGGGAACCTGTCCGCATCCTTCTCTGCCATATCGAACCGGAGTTGTTCATATCCTCCCGTTATAAAAACTTGGTTGAGCAGGTTGCTGACACTGATATACCCCTGTAATGTTCTGTATTTGCCTTTTTGTGCTGTGTGCAGCAACCATGACTTACCTGTAAACAGGTTCATGATCAATGCGGGTGGCAACACAGTCTGGCCAATGATCTTGTTCCATTGTTCACTTTGTTCCGTTACGCCCTGCAACGCAGTATAGGTTCTGCGAAACGGGTTCATGTCGAGCCAGCGCTGCCTGCTGTAATTGGCCGCCAGGTTAAAAAAGAAAGAGCGGGACGACTGATAACGCAGTTCCGTGTGATACGCTTCCTGCGGCGATCCGGGCAACCGGAAATTCCGGATGTATATTTCTTCTTTGGCCACTATATAATCATCATTGTCCAGGCTCACTGATACCTGTTGCCGGCTGTTATAATAATGCCGCCCCAATGAGACCGCAATAGCCAATGACCAATTCGTATTTAGTTGTGCTTCTCCTCCGATTTCAACACCGTAGTATAGTTTGCCGATGTTGTTGATGGCATAGTTCACAAAGCTTTTGTATTCATCGTGGTAAAATGAAAGAAGGTCGAGTCCGTTTTGTGACCGTGTGATATAACTTGTTAGCCTGAACCTGATAAGTGGTGTATTCCATGCATAGCCTGCCTCGGCTGATTGCACTTGTTCATTGACCGGTACATCCTGCCTGGTATCCCTGGTGCGCGGTGAAATAAACAAATCGGCAGCAAGCGGCGCCCTGGTAAGCAATGCTGCATGCAGAAAGAAATACCGCCGCCCGTTCAGCTTATAAGTACACCCGGCTTTTACAGCATGGGTATTGAATGTAACAAGATCAGATTTGCCAAAGGAGGCGCCGGGAAATAACCCATTGCGTACATGTCCTTCGCGCTGGTAAGCAGTATGCGTAAGCGATACAGCAGCAAAACCATCGATCTTATTTCCGGTAAAAGATGCTTGCATCCATGCAGTTCCCGAACGGCTGAATAAACTGTAATCATATCCAAACACATCTCCTTTCCTGATGATCCGGTTGGGTTGATCCAGATCGTACTGAATGGCATCGGCATTCTGTATCGCATCTCTTTCTGCAAACTGGTTCCAGTTCACATAAAACTCACCGCCCAGCAGGTCATTCAGTTTTTTGTAACGATGCTGTGCCTGGTATTGGAGCTGTATCCCCGCTTTTAACATAAGACGTTCACTGGCTTCCATTGCTAGTAAACTGCTGAAATGTATCCGCTGCTGGGCATTCATCCTTTCTTCGATGATATAACGCGATCGTAGTCCCTGTACATTCCTTCCCGTTACGCCATTGACATCAGAGATCGTTTCAACAGACTCCCTGTTTGCCTGGTATAATTTTTCCCAGTTGATCTGCCGGAGAGATACCTGCTCCCTGATGGCATCGGCCGTAAGCACACGCAGCGATGAATCTGATTGGAACGAAGGCAGGTAACGATAATAATCTGGCCTTGGATCGGCCGCTTTGTACCAATCGAGTCCCGTACTGCTGCGGCGCCCGCTTATCCATGCAAAAGAATTCAACCAGTTACTGCGATGATTCAATTTCCTCTCATGTGTAAGCAATAACACAGGCTGGTGGGCTATGCTGGTATTGGCATTTCTTTTCCGGCTGCCCTGGTAACCCCAATAAGGATTATACCTGGTTGTTCCCAGGAGCGCTATAGATTCCATCAATATGGCAGCTTGCCTGCCATATTGCAAAGGGGAACCGAAAAAAGACAGTGAGAGTGATTGATGTTCGCTGAGTTTTTTATCGATGCCCATAAAATAGCTCCATCCATCATAAAAACTTCCGGGTGCATGCCCTTCAGCTGCCCATCGCCTGCTGCCACTAAAAGAAAAAGCCCATCCGTTTTTTTGCATACCGCTATGATAAGTGAACATCCACCGGTGTGTATAGCTGCGATTGGACATGCTATAACTGAACTGCGTTCGCCGGCGCTGGCGGGCAGCCCTTATGTCCATTGCAAGCGAGCCCCCGATACCACCAAATACATGGTCACTGTTGCGCAAACCTTGTACCACTTCGGCATTTCGAAATACATCGTTTAGTCCACTCCACAGCAACCAGGGCGTATTTCCATCTTCAAGAGTGTTCATGGATAATCCGTTAATAGTGGTTTGAAAATAATGTCCTTCATAACCCCGGATGCGAAAGCGGAATGCACTGAATTGAAAAGTTGCCGCTGCATAAAAAGGATCCCGTGCAGCGGTAAGCAATGGAGGCATATTTGAAGCGCCGGATTGTTTGCCCTCCGTTTCATCCATCAACAGCACAGGCATGGCATCGGCGTCATTCACTTGTGCAGACATCATGCCCAGTGTATCCACAGGCTTTTTTTGAGCCCGCAGGTTTCCCCATAACAGGCAAGCGGTCAGGAGAAGCAAATATTTCAGCATAAGGGTGCATTGATTTTGATATTCAAAAATGAGCGGATTGGCTCCGGCCAGACTGGTACTGGAAAAATTTGCGGTAATTACTTAAAGTCAGTCGCCATGCAGGAGATAGTTTTATTGAAAAAACAAACGTGTTGAAAATCATTCTTTGTTTTTGCCTGTTGTTTTGTTGTGCCGCAGTACAATTGAACAGATACAAGGTTTACATTGCGGGATTTTACAACCTGGAAAACCTATACGATACGGTTGACAATCCTATTGTAAACGATGATGAGTTTACACCGTCAGGTGATAAAGGATACAATGGGAATATCTATACCGATAAACTCACCAGGCTGGCAACGGTGATCCGGGAAATAGGAACGGATTATTCTCCCGATGGCGTTGCGTTACTGGGTGTTGCCGAAATAGAGAACGATACCGTATTGCAAGACCTGGTAAATCACAGTTTGCTAAAGCAACGGCAGTATCGTTTCATCCATTACGATTCAAGAGACAGCCGCGGAGTGGATGTGGCTTTGTTGTACCAGCCGAAATATTTCAAACCACAGGAAAGCATCCCGTTGCAAGTGACGCTGCCGGGCAAAAGCAAGGATGCTGCTTTCACACGCGATATTTTATATGTCAGGGGTTTGCTCGACGGGGAAACTGTGCATATTTATGTCAATCACTGGCCGAGCCGGCGTGGTGGCGAAGCCCGGAGCTCTCCTGCCCGGGAAGCTACAGCCTCCACCTGTCGTGCTCATTTTGCCTTAATCCGGCAAGCTGATCCGGCCGCCAGGATATTGGTCATGGGTGATCTGAACGATAATCCCGACAATAAAAGTGTAGTGGATGTACTGAAGGCCAGGGGGGATCCCCGGAAATTGGCGCCGGATGAACTGTACAATCCCTGGCTGGCGCTTTACCGGAAAGGGATCGGCACCCTGGCGCACCGCGATAGCTGGGGTTTGTTCGACCAGATCCTGCTTACCCCTTCCTGGTTGCGTCGAAAGGAGGGGTTGTTCTTTTATCGGCAACACATACACATCAAACCGTATATGATGCAGAAAAGCGGCCGGTACAAGGGCTATCCCCTCAGAACCTGGGAGGAGAACAGCTACCAGGCGGGGTATAGCGATCATTTTCCTGTGTTTATAGTACTCTTGAAGAATTCATAAGTTTTTCCTACTTTTGCAGCCCCAAATCTGTTTTGGCAGATTTCCCGCCCTGGCGGGATCCACTGGGAAAAACCAAATTATAAACTAAAAATTCAGGTAATGAACCATTACGAATTGATGGTGATTTTTACTCCGGTACTGTCTGAAGAAGATTTCAAAGCTTCTCAGAAAAAGTACGCTGATTTCATCGCTGAGAACGGCGGTGCAACAGTGCACAGCGCTCCCTGGGGCTTGAAATCACTGGCTTACCCGATCCAGAAAAAAACCACTGGCATCTATTGGGTACTGGAGTACACTGCTCCTTCTGAACTCAACGAAAAGTTGAAAATCCAAATGTTGCGCGATGAGCAGATCATGCGCCACATGGTAACCCGACTCGATAAATACGCCGTCGAGTACAACGACAAGAAAAGAAATGGCGGATTTGCTGTAACTGAAAAAACGGAGGCTTAATCATGGCAAAGAACGAGATTAAATACCTGACCGCGATCAAGCAGGAGAAGCCCAAGAAGAAATTCTGCCGCTTCAAAAAATACGGCATCAAATACGTTGATTACAAAGACATCGAGTTCCTGAAGAAATTCGTGAACGAGCAGGGTAAATTGTTGCCCCGCCGTCTCTCCGGTAACTCGCTGAAGTACCAGCGTAAAGTAAGTGACGCAGTGAAGAAAGCCCGTCAGATGGCGCTGCTTCCTTATGTAACCGATCTGTTGAAATAAACTTTATTAGTAACCTTCCCTAACTTGTCCGCCGTAGCCTTGGCGTAGGTGGACTGAGGACAGTTTATCATAAAGACTGGGCTCTTGGGAACTAAACAATCAATCATGCAAGTAATCTTAATTCAGGATGTGGACAACCTGGGCGGCCGTAATGAACTGGTAACAGTAAAGAATGGATATGCCCGTAACTTCCTCATTCCCGGGAAATTTGCGGTAGAAGCCAACCCTTCCAACCTGAAGCAGCTCGAAGAGCGCCTGAAGGTAAAAGCCAAGAAAGAAGCTATTATGCTGGCTGAGATCAACAAAGTGATCGAGGTATTGAAGGCAGCCCCTGTAAAAATTGGCGCTAAAACCGGTACTAGTGGTAAGATCTTCGGTACTGTTACCTCTCTGCAGATCGCACGTGCTATCCGTGACCAGAAAGGTTACGAGATCGACCGCAAGCGTATTTCTATTGTAGGTGAGGTGAAGGAACTGGGCGCTTACAAAGCTACCATTGATTTCGGCAACGGACAGGTTACCGAGGTCGACTTTGAGGTGGTGGGCGAATAAAAGCTCATTTCTCTGTTCTGACATTGAAATTCAAGCCCTGCCGGTCATTCTGGCGGGGCTTTTTTTGTGGATAAATAAGCCTGACGAAAAAAAAGTTGCTTTTTCCATAAAAACACTACCTTCGGGAGTCCAATGACAGTTCTTCCATGTCTCAGAACGTTTTTACGTAAATGTTTCAGGGTTCTTGGTTACTGGTTTTTCATTGGTTTTTGATCACTTAATTTTTTTTTCAAACATGAACATTTACGTTGGAAACCTGAACTGGAACATGACCAGCGAAGACCTGCAAAATCTTTTTGCGCCTTATGGAGAAGTAACAAGCGCTAAGATTGTTACTGACAAATTCAACAACGACCGTAGCAAAGGTTTTGGTTTTGTTGAAATGGCGGATGATGAAGCTGCGCGTAGCGCGATCAGCGGACTGCACGATACAGAAGTGCTGGGTCGCAAGATCGTTGTAAACGAATCTACTCCTCGTCCTGAAGGCGAGAGAGGCGGCTTTAAAAAGAAAAGCTTTGGTGGCGGCGGTGGTGGAAGCCGTGGCGGTTATGGCGGCGGCGGAAGCCGTGGCGGCGGTGGCGGATACAACCGCGATCGTGGCGGCAATGGTGGTGGATACAACAGGTATTAATTCCCAATAACTGACACTACATTTTAAGTCTGGCTATTCTTATGGTCAGACTTTTTTTTGCGTCATCCTGAGCGAACGCAGTGAGTCGAAGGACCTGCTGCAGCTTTGAGGAGGTCCCTCGGCGCGCTACGCTTGCTCGGGATGACGGGGGTAGGTGATAAAACAAAAAAGCCCGTTACACTTTCGTGAACGGGCTTAATAAATATGGCAGCTACCTACTCTCCCAGCAAGGTGCAAGTACCATCGGCCATGGGGGGCTTAACTTCTCTGTTCGGAATGGGAAGAGGTGAACACCCCCGGCAAAACCACCATAAGATCTTCAGATGCTCAACGCTTGCAGGCTTAACGCCTAACGCTTTATTCTTGCGTTATGCGTTGTGCGTTCAGCGTTTGGCTTTACTGCGTTTGGCATCAATAAGTTCATATTGGGAAGCTTGTCAATCAAAAAGAAAAAAATAAAGCTTACGGGTAATTAGTACTACTCGGCTTTGCTGTT